>JAYZBV010000033.1:0-56893 GCA_036338595.1 Planctomycetota bacterium
CGCAGTCCTCGCACTCATCCGGAACGCCGTTGCCGTCACAGTCAGCCGAGGTGCCCGATGCGATATCAAAGGCATCATCGATGCCGTTGAGGTTGCAATCGCAGAATCCCGGCTCGTTGCGGAAGATGCGGTCCTGCCACCCTTGCCAGTAGCCCACCACCAGGTCGAGGTCGTTGTCGGAGTCGATGTCTCCGAGGGCCAGGGACGTGGTGTCCAGATTGCCACCGAGACTCTGTAAATTGTCGATGAAGGTGCCGTTGCCTCCGTTGAAGTAGACCAGATCCGGCTGCTGCCAGTTGCCGACGACCAGGTCGAGATCGCTGTCGCCATCGAGATCGCCCAGTGCCAGTGCGGTGGTCGGCTCGTCACCGCCGATCTCCAGGATGGCACTGAAATTACCGATGCCATCGTTCACGTAGGCGATGTTGGGAAAACCATTGTTGCCCTCCACCACATCGGGATCGCCATCGCCATCGATGTCGCCCACTACCAACTTCAGGGATTCGTCGGGCCCCGAGCCGAAGGTCTGGCTGCTGGCGGTGAAGAGCCCATCACCGTCATTGAAGTAGACCTGGTTCGCCTCGAAGCGATTGACCACCACCAGGTCGAGATCGGTGTCGTTATCGACATCGATCAGCGCCATCGCCGCGCTCTCGCTGTTGCCCAGCTGCTGGCCGGGATCCTGGGTGAAGATGCCGCTGCCGTCGTTTCGATAGACCAGATTCGGCTGCGACCCGTTGCCCTCGACGAAATCGAGATCTCCGTCGTCATCGATGTCGCCGACAGCGATCGATTCCGTCTCCCACGTTCCGATCGCCTGGTTGGTATCGGTGAAGTTGCCGGTGAGGTCGTTGTCGTTGAGGAGGACACGGTTGGGCTGGCTGTTGAACTCGCCCATCACCAGGTCGAGGGCCCCGTCCATGTTAAAATCCGCCAGCACCAGGGCAGTGGTATCGCCGGTGCCCGGCGGACCGAGCGCCTGACCGCTGTCGGTGTAGATGCCATTGCCATCGTTGAGATAGATGGAGTTGGGTTGACCGCTATTGCCCACCACCAGATCAAGATCACCATCCTGATCGACGTCACCGAGGGTGATCGTCCCGGTGTAGGAGAGCCCTGCAGTGCCGAGCAACTGACCGTCGTCATCCAGCCATCCGTTGCATTGCGCCAACAGCGCCTGCGGAACGATGAATACGGTGAGCAAGATCAGCAATCTCATCATGAAGACACCTCCTGGAACACTCTGTCGATTATCCATCTGGAGGAGGGGGTTTGGTAGTGGTGAGAGCGTTACAAAAGTAGGCTCCGGCGCGTTTGTACGCTCCGGAGCCTGCTTTTTAATGCTGCCGCGACCGTTACTCGTTACGGCAGGATCTCGGGGATGATTCTTTCGAGTCTTTCCTCGATGGCGGGCAGCGCATCCGCTTCGGTCAACTGAATCTGTCTTGCCGTGATCACCAGCGTGTTCTTGATGCGCACCTTGGTGCGTTCGGCGGCGTAGACCTGGTTGCGGCGGGTGCGGTTGCCCTCGGCGCCGGCGACGATGCCGGAGCCGCCGATGGCGGTGACGGAACCGGCGACGGAACCCTTCTTGGAGCGGTCATCGAGTTCGGTCTTGACGATGCCGCCGACCGCCTCGTCGATGCGCGTCTCGATGATCATCGTCCACGCCTCGCTGCGGCTCTTGCGGTCGATCATGTCGCCGACGGCGGATCCGATGAAGGCGCCGGCGATGGTGGCATTCTTACGGGTGCTGCGACTGTTGTTGCGCGCCTGGTTATTGCCGATGGCGCCGCCGGCGACGGTGCCGAGCAACTTGCCCATCGAGGAGGAATCGTCGGGCAGGTTCTCGTTACGGCCCCAGAACTTGATGACGGCGGTGATGTCGTAGAGCGCCTCGGCGGGGTCCTTGGTGACGGTCCAGCCTTCCTCCTCCATGCTGGCGACGAGCATGGCGCGCAGCTTGCGGGTGTTGAGATCGAGTCCGGAGGGGTTTCTGACCTGGATGGTGACGCGGCGGTCGTCGCCGCCGGGGCGATCGCCGATGAACTCGGGCACGCCATCGACCCACTGCGCCTGGACATTCATCTCCTTGTAGCGCTCGCTACCGCCGGAGACGCTGACACAACTGACGGTGGAGAGGATCAGCAGGGAAACGAGAGAGAAACAGATCAACGATCGAAACATCGGGGACTCCTAGCTGCAGTATTCGGGCGGGCTCGATGGAAAACAGGCGTGACTCCGATGGGGAGCCACGCCTGATGATGTCTCATCGAAGCGGCACAGGCAAGGTGTGCCTGCCGTTGCGGCTAGTTGCGCGGCATCAGCGGACACGCCACCTGCGGACGCTTGCGGATGAAGACGAAGTCCTCGAGGGTCTGGTTCTTGTTGTGACAGACGAGGCAGGCGGTCTCCTTGACCGATGGCCACTGGTGGTTGACCGGATCGCGCGGGTGATCGGGGTTGAGACCGTGGCAGTTCTCGCACTGAACATTCTTGTACGGTTCGGCATCTTCCGGCGCGATGAACGCCTGGCCGTAGCCGAGTACATGACAGGCGATGCAATCCTGGCGCCACTGATCGCCGGTCTCCACGAGACTGGCGAAGGCGGTCGCGTGCTTGGTCTTCTGCCAGAACTCGGTCTGCTCGACGTGACACACCGAGCAGGTGGTCGCGGTCAGGTACTTGTCCTTGTCGTGCAACGGCGGCAACTTCTCGATGTCGAGGAACTCGGCGTTGCGACGAAACGCCTCGACCATCTGGAGGATCTCGGGATCTTCCAGCAGGTGCGGCTCCATCGAGGCGCGCTCGTACCAGTAGGTCGATCGGCCGGCGGGGGGTGCCTCTTCGACCGACAGCGTCACCATCGGGCCACCGCCCTCGATCCAGTCGATGTCGAGGGTGCCGAGGCGTGCCCCCTGGCTATCGGTGCGCGCCAGCAACGTGTTGTTGATCGTCTCGAGGCTGTCCTCCTCATCGATCCAGATCTTGTGATTGCCCAGTTCGATCATCGGATCGAGCATCAGGTCGATGCCATCGACCTCGGCGGCGAGCTGACGGTTGGTGTCGAGGTGGTTGGCCGACAGCAGCACGACCATGTCGCACTGCTGGCGCAACTCGGGGACCAGCCGCTTGGCGGTCTCGATGGAGTTGAGCAGTGCCAGGGGACGCTCGGGATTGGCCCGCTCGAGGAAGTAGGACGGGATGGTGTCGATGGTCAGACCGAGCACACCGATCTTGAGCCCTCCCGATTCGATGATGGCAGTGCCGGGAAACACCGGTTTCCGATCGTCGGCGTAGACCAGGTTGGCGGAGAGCAATGGAAAGCTGGCCTGCTTCTGGAACTCCAGCAGGGCTGAGAGTCCCAGCGTCAGATCGTGGTGGCCGACCAGCATCGCCTCGTAACCCATGCGGTTGTAGGACTCGATGATCAGCTTCGCCTTCGACAGCAGTTGCTTCTTCTCGAAGTCCTTCTTCTTGCCATCGTCGGGACCGAACAGCGTGTTGCCACCGTCGATCAGCAGCAGGTTCTCGTGGTGATAGCGCGCCTGGCCGATGTAGGCGGCACGACGGGTGATGGAACCCTGACGCACCTTCTTGCGCTTGCAACCACACACATCGATGTAGCCGATGTTGTTGATGGAGAAGACCAGAAACAGGTTCTTGCTCGCATCTTGCAGCTGCTTCATGGGAGCCGGGGTGGAGCCGAGTTCGGCACTCGCCTGATGGCGGTTACCGACCAGCGCGGGATAGACCATCATCAACAAGATGGCCACGGTGATGATCTGAGGAGCCGATCGCTTCATGAGAAGTTACTTTCCTTCGCGACGTTTCAGGAGTGGACAGGCGATCCGGGGCATCGCTTGCACCGGATCGAAGGGAACCTTGGTCTCGCTCGGATTATGACACGACCAGCAGGGGGTGTCTTTCACTGCGGGCCACGGGAAGGCCTCGGGTTTGCTCGGGTGGCGTGGATTCAGGCCGTGACAGCTCTCGCACTGGACATCCTTCCAGCGTCCCGGCTCGTGGGCATCGACGAAGGTCTCGCCGTAACCGGTGACATGGCATGGCATGCAGTCGTAGCGGAACTGATCGCCGGATGTTTCCAGCGTCGCATAGGCACGGCCGTGGGCGGTCTGTTTCCAGAACGCAGCCTGCTGCGGGTGACAGACGGTGCAGGTGACGGAGCCGAGGAAGTGTGTCGATGGCTCGAACTGCATCTCGTCGGCATCGATCGGGTTCTTGTAGCGGGTCGTGGCCATGAACTCCGCAACGATCTTTTCCATCGCCGGGTGTCTGCCGATGTGCGGTGCCAGTCCGACCGTCGAGAGATCCGCTATGTTGGAGCCGGCGGGGGCATCTTCATCCCAGATGCTGAACCACGGCTTCGCCTTGTCGCGAAACCACAGATCGGCGCGGGATAGTTCCGACCCCTGGCCACTCGGCTTCAGCAGCACCGTGCCGGAGTGCAGCGTCGTCTTGATCTTGTCGTTGATCCAGGTGTTCTCGGAGCCGTTGCTGGAGTTGGGTTCGACCACCACATCGACGCCGGTGACCTCGGTTGCGAGGCGGTCGACATCGGCACGGTCGATGTGGCCCAGCACGACACACAGATCGACCTCATCGATATGGGCCTCGATCTGCTCGAGGATGGCCGGGTAGGGGTCGGAAAAACTCGATCCGGCACAGTGCTTGTCGATGAAGCGCTGCGGTGGCACGCGCATGGCGCCGACGATCAGCACCTTTCGTCCCTGGCTGGTGACGATGGTCGAGGCGGCGAAGGGGGACTCGCCACTGGCGTCCTTGAAGTTGGCGCACAGCACCGGAAACTTCATGCGCTTCTGGAACTCGACGAGGCGGTCGAGACCGAGTGCCAGATCGTGCTCGCCCAGGGCAACGGCCCGGGTGCCAAACAGGTTGTAGGCATCGATCAGCAGCAGCGCCTTCTGCAACATCTGTTGCTGCAGCAATGGATTTGGATGCAGTCGCCCGAGCGAGAAGAGCCAGTCGCCGCCATCGACGAGGAACGGTTCGATGCCCTCGGATTCCAGCGAGTTCAGGTAGGTCATCCGTCTCGACAGACTGCCGAGCTTGATCTTTCTCTTCGGTCAGCCACACGGTTCGATGTAGCCGTAGTTGTGAACCGTCGTCAGCAGCACGAACGGTTTTTCCTCGTCGTTGGCGGTGGCGGCGGCCGAGGCACGACCTTCGCCGTTTCCTGTCAGCGATGACAGGATCAGCGGTGCACACAGCAGCAGTAACAACGGGTACTTCAACTTCACTCCCTTTGCCCCCCTCAGGGGCACACATCCAGGCATGGCAGTGCACCTGCCGAACCACGGGGATACAAGAGTGTCGCTTCGAGTCCGGTGCCGGCGGCGAGTCGCGCCAGTGCCAGTACCGAATCCTCGATGGTGACGGTTCCATCGTCATCGAGATCTCCGGCGGCGAGGCAGCGAGGTTCGGGACCGGATTCGCGCAGCCAGCTGATCAGTTCCTGGAAATCGGCCCAGTCGAGGCGGCCATTGGCATCGACATCGCCGCGGATCAGCGTCATCGAGGCGACGGCGGGGGTGTCGAGCTGCGGAACGGTGATGCTGGTCGGGATTCCCGACAGCAACACCCAGCCGACCAGCAATGCCGCAGCACTGCTCCACCAGCGGCCTGCAGGTGGCGACACGGGTGGCGAATCTTGCCCATCGGCGAGGCGCCGGGCGGTGTCACTGCCACGGCTCGACTCGATGGCGATCTGGTGCCGGGTCGCGCGCGAAAGCGCTGCCACATCGGCGGAACTGACGCCGGTCAGAGCCTCGATCGTCATCAGCAACTCGTCGCGACAGCGGTCGTGAACTTCACGACAACCGGGGCACGAGGAGAGGTGCTGGGCGATGCGCGTTTCTTCGAGCGGACCCGACTCGCCGTCGAGAAATCTCGGAAGAACGCTTCGCACACCATCACAATTATCGAGTGGGATCATCGGGCGATCGCTCATGCGCTGCCCCCCTTCGCTGATTCGGAGCGTTCCAGCTCCTTGCGTAACGCCGCACGTGCGCGGCGCATCAGGTAGTCCACCTGGTGGAAGGACATGCCAAGGCGATCCCCGATCTCGTCGTAGGAGCGCCCCTCGATGTACTTCCATTGCAGCGCCAGTCGCATCTCATCGGGAAGGCGTTGCACCAGTTCGTCGGTCTCGATCGAACTCGATTCCTTCGAACGGTGCTGGGCCCGGGCCAGCAACTCGGTGCGCGCTTGTTGCAGCACGACCCGCTTGCGTTGTTTCTGCTGGATCCAGCGATGGGCCCTGTTCTGGACCAATCGTGAAAGCCAACCGATGAAGGCGCGTGGCTCCCTGAGCGAGGGCAAGGAGCGCCAGATGTGAAAGAGGGCATCCTGGGCGACATCGTCCGCGTCCTCACGACCGACCTTGCGTCGGGCCAGACCCAGCACCAATCCTCCGAAGCGATCGATCAGGACGCCGAACGCGGCCTCATCGCCGCTGGCGGCGAGTTGCACGAGTTCGACATCTTCGAGATCCTCGGGAGCCATCGATGCTCGCTCCTTCGGCTGCTCGGGTCGGTCACCTGGAGGGGGGCACATGCGGGATCTCCGGGTCGGGAGGGGTGCAGTGAGAGGATCAGGAATCCTCTCTCGCGGACGGGGCGCCGGGCCCTGAAATCGGGCCAGGATCACCTTCCTGAGCAGTATAACATGAGCCGGGACCACCCCGGATCAGAGCCTCGCTGCTGACTGGAAGTACCGCAGTGCAGGGGCGATTCGGAAGCCATTTGCCTCAAATGGAGCGGATGGCTCGAAAGCCCTCCAGAGCCTGTTGAAGGCCAGTATCGTCGATTTGACGGTGGAACACGGCGCGCAGGCCGCGATCTCCGACCGCCAGCACCCGCACCCCCCGGGCATCGAGATCGGCCTCGAGTTGCTGATGACCGGCGACATCCAGATCGTCAAAACGGACGAACAGGATATTTGACTGTGGCGGGTTCGGTTCGAGGCGGGCACCCGGTAGATCGGCGAGCCCCTCGGCGAGTTGCTGACAGCGGCGGTGGTCATCGGCGAGTCGCTCGATGCCATCGGTGAGTGCGACCAGTCCCGCTGCGGCGATGACGCCGACCTGGCGCATGCCACCGCCGAGCAGTTTTCTCAAGCGCCTCGCCTCGGCGATGTGATCGGTGGAGCCACACAGCAGCGAACCGATGGGGCAGGAGAGTCCCTTCGAGAGACAGAAGGAGACGGTGTCGAAGGGAGCGGCCAGCTCGGCAGCGGCGATGCCGAGGGCGACCTCGGCGTGAAACAGTCTCGCACCATCGAGATGCATCTTGAAATCGTGCTCGGCGGCGACGGCGGCGATACCGGCGATCTGTTCGGTACCGATCACGCGCCCGCCACACATGTTGTGGGTGTTCTCGAGACAGATCAGCGATGTGCGCGGCTGGTGGTCATCGTCGGGTCGGATGCTGCTACGGACCGATGCCGCATCGAGGCAACCGTCGACCGATGGCAACGGATGCGGATGGACTCCCCACAGTCGTGCCGAACCGCCCGCCTCGTACAGGTAGATGTGGCTATCTTCCATCAGGATCATCTCGTCGCCAGGATTCGTCAGCGTGCCGATGGCGATGGTGTTGGCCATCGTGCCGGTCGGAACAAACAGCGCCGCTTCCTTGCCGAGGCGGGCAGCACTCTCCTGCTCGAGCCTGATGACGGTCGGATCGTCACCGAAAACGTCGTCGCCCAGCGGTGCAGCCACCATCTGGCGGTACATCTGCTCGGTCGGGTGGGTGACGGTGTCCGATCTGAGGTCGACCCGGTCCATGGTTCCTCCTGGTAGCGGTCAATGACGAGGCGATGACACCACGAAACGGCTCCGACAGGAAGTGTTCCCGGGACTCACCTCGGCGTGGGGTTGTACCGGAGCCGTCGGCAGTGGACTCTTGGGGCGGGTACCAGGGGACCAGCCGGGAGGCGTGCGATGGAACTCGATGACAGGGTTTGCTACTGCTTTCGCGTGACCCGCAGGAAATTGCTCAACTTCACGCGCCAGACGCAGCCGAGCCGTCCTTCGCAACTGTCGGAGTGTTTCGGGGCAGGTACCGGCTGTGGCTGGTGTATCCCCTTCCTGATGAGAATCCACGCCGAGGTGATGGATTCGGATGAGCGCGCCGATGGTCCCGATCCGCTCGAGATCAGTGCCGAGGAGTACGAGCAACTGCGCGCCACCTACCGCGAGCAGGTCACTGCTGGCGAGCGCCAGAAGAATCACCACGGGGCTGGTTCTGGCGATCAGGAAACGGGGGGTGGCGATGCAGCGGGGGAGATCGATGACGATGCGTTTGCCTAGCGGTCGATCAATCCTCGGCGATGGCGCTCAACTTGCGGTCGATGGCATCGATCTGGATGCGGAGCTCGACGATGCGCTTGGGATAGCGACTGAGGGTGGTGGTGCGATCGGTCTCGTCAGACCCCATGCCGATATTGAGTTTCTTTTCGAGCAGTTCCAGCTCGGTGACGAGGCCTTCTCGCTCTGATTCCAGGTCCGCGCGCTTTCGAGACAGTTCCTGGCGCTTCTGCTGCTTTTTCTTGCCGAAAAATCCGAAGATCAAGGAGTGCCTCCCTCTTCGAAGAAACTAACCATTTGTCTGCGATCTGGAAAGCCCCCACGCCATCTGCCGCAGGATGAGCTCCTCAGCGGGCTCTGCGCGCCTGGTCCGATCGGTTCAGTCTATCGACCAATCTGGCGAGGATCGACTGCAGGTGCTTGCCGGGACAGCCTGTATCTCGCAGATCCTTGTGGCCATAGATGCGCGAGGGGCGAATCTCGTGCACGGCAGCGAGTGTCCCCAGCAATGAGCCGAGACTCTCCACTTGCGACGAGGTGGGGCGATCTCGATCAAAATTGCCGATCAGTGCGATGCCGATATTGCCGCGATTGAGCGTGTTGTTGCCGGCGTGTGCGCCCTGGTACTGGATCGATCGGCCCTCCCAGATGCGGCCGTCGGCACTGATCAGGTAGTGATAGCCGATGTCGCCCCACTGGAGACTGCCGGTGCAGTAGTCCTGGATGCGGCGCAGGTACTGTTCGGGATCGCTGACGCCCAGCGATGCGATGGCGGGCTGGTCGGCGGTGTGATGGACGGTGATGCGACTCGGTCGTGTCATCGCAACGATGCGGCGAGTTCGGGGTGGTCGGGCTTGCCAACTGCTTCGCTTGTGGAGCTGGATTCGCTGCGGAGTTTTCGGCACCGTCACCCGGGGCACCCCCGTCGGCGGTCTCGCGACGACGGTCGGGCCGGGAGTGACATCGCGCACCCAGATCGATGTGTATTCAGGGAAGCTGCCGTTGCCAGCTGCATTTCGATAGAGCGCAGGCACTGCTTCTCCCAGCTGATCGAGTGTGCGTGTGATGAGGTAAGCAGCACGACGGCGCTCTTCGGCTTCGAGGAGAGCCGGGTAGGCTTTCTCGAGTTGATTGAGTCCACTGTTGGTCGAGCCCGATCTCAGCAGTGCTTCTCCCAGGTAGAGATGAGCGCGAGCCAGATGGGCTCCCGGTCCGAGCAGTCTTCTGGCCATTTCGAGGTGGCGGATCGCGGCCTCGATCTGACCACTGGCGAGGGCGCAGCGACCGAGCCCGGTGCGAGCGATGCCCCGAACGCTGGCGGCTTTTTCTGGACTCTCCCAGGAGGCAAAGATGCTTCGCGCCCGCTCGATGTCACCCGCTTCGAGAGCGCTTTGAGCCTGGACCAGTGCAGCGGGCATGACGGATGTGGTGCGAGGGGGTGGCGTTTGGCCACAACCACTGATGATCAGCACCGAGATGAGTAGCGAGAATCGCCTCATCACTGGCCGCATCGCTGCCGAAAGCAGCGGATGGGCCCCCATCCCCGTCATTGTTGGCTCGCACTCTGGCAACGCCGCACCGGTCTTCCCCCGCGGGAAGATGCCCGCAGGCGCAGCATACCGGAACTGCACTCAGGAACCAAACATCTAGGGCTGGACTTGATGTAAGGGTTTTGTTAGGGTTGGCCGCCAGCGATCCTCGCGCCAGCTTGCGACCGGGAAAGGGGGGGGCATCGATCCGCTTCCTGCCACCTCATCCGCCGACCGAGATCGACCCGTCGATGGCGCCGCTGCCTCGGGTTCAAAGCAGCGGGCGAACCTCGAAACGACAACCCGCAGCGCCACGATGGAGATCCTCGAAGGGGTCCGTTCGCGCATCGCATCGGCCGATGAACTGGTGGCAATTCGAACCATCGAGGCGCGCCCTGCCGTGGCCGCGACCGAGATTCCAGCGCTCGAGCAGCGCCTGATCGACCACCTGAAGTCGCGCCAGATCTGGCCCCTTTACAGCCATCAGGCGGAGGCGATGAAAGCGGTTCTCGATGGAGAGCACATCGTCGTCGCGTCATCGACCGCCAGCGGCAAGACGCTGTGCAGCACGGTGCCAGTGCTCGATGCGATGATCCGGGATCCGGGCGCCCATGCATTGTTTCTGTATCCGACCAAGGCGCTGAGCCAGGATCAGCACCGTCACCTGCGCGACATGATCGATGGCATCGGTTTGAGGCTGGAGACGGGGATCTACGACGGCGATACCGAACCGGTGACGCGGCGCAAGTTACGCAGATCGGGACGCATCATCCTGAGCAATCCGGACATGTTGCACGCCTCGATCTTGCCCAACCACGGCGGCTGGGCGGCCCTCTTTGCAAATCTGCGCTACGTTGTCATCGATGAGGTCCACACCCTGCGCGGCATCTTCGGATCTCATGTGGCGAGCGTGATCCGGCGGCTGCGCCGTATCTGTCGCTTTCACGGTTCCGATCCCGTCTTCATCGCCGCCAGCGCCACCATCGCAAACCCAGGTGAGCATGTCGAGAGATTGATCGGGGAGCCGGTGCGCACCATCACCGAGGATGGGGCGCCACGAGGCCGAAAGCACATCGCATTGTGGAATCCTCCGCTGATTCAGCGCGACGACGGCACCACATCGAGGCGGGGTCCGCTGTCGGTGGCGGTACGACTGCTGCCAGAACTGGTGCGCCGAGGCATGCGGACCATCTGCTTTGCCCGCACACGCAACAGTGTCGAACTGATCCTGCGTTACATCCGCGAACGCGCTCGTGGCGCACGCGACCGACAACAGGTCGCTTCTCGCATCGATGCCTACCGCGGTGGATACCTGCCGAGCGAGCGGCGACGCATCGAATCGAAACTGTTTGGCGGAGATCTGGGCGCAGTGGTGACCACCAATGCGCTCGAGGTGGGGATCGATGTCGGAGGACTCGACGGCTGCATCGTGGTCGGCTGGCCCGGAAGCGTCTGCTCCTTCATGCAACAGTCGGGTCGGGCGGGGCGATCCCACGGCGAGTCGCTGGTGTTTCTGATCGCGGGCCAGGATCCCATCGATCAGTGGTTCATCCGTCACCCGGATACCCTGTTCGGGAGTAGCCCCGAGAATGCCGTGATCGAGACCGACAACCCTTACATCGTGGCTCGCCATCTGATCTGTGCGGCCTACGAACTGCCCCTGTCGGGCGCCGACGCCGACCTGATGGGACCGGATGTGCTGGGGATGTGTACCGTTCTGCAGGAAGAGAATCGGCTGCGCGAGGAGGGGGGGCACTGGTATCTCAGCAGCGATGAATATCCCGCCGCGTCGGTCAGGTTGCGGACCACCAGCGAGGAGAACTTCACGATCCTGGAGATGGGGCCCGACCGCATCGTGGGCGAACTCGATTATGTGGCCGCCATGGTCAGCCTGTACGAGGGAGCGATCTACATCCATCGCACCGAGACCTTCATCGTCGAGCAGATGGATCATGTCAATTGTCTGGTCAAGATCCGGCGTACCGATACCGGCTACTACACCCAGGCACTGACACAGAAGCGGGTCACCTTGACAGAGGAATGGTCGAAACGAGAGGAACCCGGAGCCATTCTTCGGCTGGCCGAGGTGGAGGTGCGGACGAGGATCACCGGTTTCAAGAAGGTCCGCTTTCATTCGATCGAGAACATCGGCTACGGCGAGGTCGATCTTCCGCCACTGGAACTCGATACCGTCAGCCATCAGATCCAACTCGATCGAGAAACGGTGCAGGCCGCCGAGCGCTTCGGTACCGGATTCCTGAGATCTGCGATGCACGGCGTGGCGCGACTGTTCAGGGATCTGCTGGCGATCCGCGCCATGTGTGATCCGACCGATCTCGACCACCATGTCGATGCGGATCGGATGAATATCTACGACCTGTACCCTGGCGGAATCGGTTACTCGGAACTGGGTCATGAAAAGCACGCGGAGGTGCTCGAAGATGTACTGGAAGCGGTGGTGGAGTGCGACTGCGCTGCGGGTTGTCCTTCCTGCGTGTTGCCCGGATCGTCGAGGGTCGAGTCGGTGCTGGAAAAGGAGGTGATGGAGTATCCCTATCCGAAGGAGGCGACCCGATGGCTGATTCACCGGCTCACCGGAAGGAAGGAATACCAGCCCGATCTCACCGGGGTGGTGGCCACCGTGCCAGCTGCCCCGAAGCCACCGGAGCCGCTGCTCGATGACCGCACCGAGCGCAAGGTCAGAAAGGTCGCCCGCTGGAAGCGAAAGGGGGGGCGTTCGTGAAGCGGGACTCGCAGGAACGCCTGCGGCGATCTTTGCGAAGATCATCGCAAGAGGCATCTCGTCGAGCAGCACAGCGATCGACTGGGTTATCTACTGGGCGATCCACTTCGGTGGATACCGGCAGATCCCCGACGATTCCCGAAGATTTCGATGCCATCGTCGATCATCGCGTCGACAGCGACATCATCGAACAGACTCCCCACGATGCGTTATTTCTCGATCTCGAGACGACCGGTTTGCGAGCGGACCGGTCGCTGGCATCGATGATCGGGTTCCTCCATCGGGAACAGGACTCGCTGCGACTGCAGCAGTGGTACAGCGGAGATGTTCGGATGGAGCGTCGGCAACTGGAGCGGCTGCATCGATTGCTGGAACGATTCGATCGGGTGGTGACCTATAACGGCAATGGCTTCGATCTGCCCTTCTTGCGCACCCGATGGCGCTGGCATCGCCTGAGTGGCATCACCGGTGCCCTCGAATCGGAAGATCTGCTGGTCGAGGTGAGGAAACGGTACCGCAAGCAGTGGCCCGATTGTCGCCTGACGACGGCAGAGGAGCGATTGCTGGCCACTCCCCGTCAGGGTGACGATGTGCCCGGAAGCGAGGCGCCGCTTCGATTCCAGGATCTGCGCGAAGGTGCCCCGGTATCGGTGATCGAGCCGGTGTTCGAACACAACCGCCGAGATCTGATCTCGCTGGTGGCATTGAGAATCGCCCTGCAAGGGGTGACAATCGATCGATAGAGGGAGTTACAGAGGCTCCCACCAGACGACCTGTAAGATCACCGCTGGAGCCGCCACCATGTTCGAAGATTTCGATTCGCTCACCGACCTTGAGATCGAAGCGGGCGATCTGTTGATCGCGACGCCGATGCTGAGCGACCCCAACTTTCATCGAACGGTGATTCTCATCTGTGATCATGACCTGGAGGGTTCCTTCGGGCTGGTGATCAATCGGCCGACCCAGATCCCTGTCGATCGTGTGCTGGAAGCGATGGATGCCGAAGGAACCTCGAGTACTTGCGTCCAGTTCGGTGGACCCGTCGAGAGCGACAAGGTGTTTGCACTGGTCCATGGACAGGGTCACTCGCAGCAGGATCGCGAGGTCGGCAGCGGCATCTACTTGCCGGAAGATCTCACCCGATCGATCGAAAGAATCCGATCCGGTTCCGAGTCTGTCGAGCACTACCTGTTCTTTCTCGGCTACTCGGGTTGGGGGGCAGGCCAGCTGGAGCAGGAGGTCCGGGATCAATCGTGGGTGCTCTCGAAGGGTGCGCAGGTCGGACTGTTCCAGACGCCTGCCGATCAGATGTGGGCCAGGCTGCTCGGGGAGATGGGTGGAGAGCAGACACTCTGGTCCTGGATGCCCCCGGATCCGGGCTTGAACTGACCGGATCCGGAGGCTCCTGGATCTGAGTGATGGCGGGCGGGACCAGAATCTTCAGGCAGACTCGATCGTCGACTGGATCATCATCAAGGGTTCCGAGGTGGCACCGTTACCGGAGCCGCGCTTTTCCAGTGCTTCGAGCACCGGCTGCCCCTCGATCACTTCCCCGTAGACGGTGTGTTTGTCATCGAGATGCGGAGTCGGAGTGAAGGTGATGAAGAACTGGCTGCCGTCGGTGCCGGGGCCTGCGTTGGCCATCGAGAGCAAGCCGCGACGGTCATGACGCGCTTCGGATGAGAACTCTCCCTCGAACTTATAGCCGGGACCGCCCATGCCGGTTCCCTCGGGACATCCGCCCTGTGCCATGAATCCGGTGATGACCCGATGGAAGTTGAGGTCGTTGTAAAATCCCAACTCGGTCAGGTACATCGTGTTGCGGACATGATCGGGAGCCACATCGGGCAGTAGACGCGCCTTCATGGTGCCGTGGTTGGTCTCGATCACCCAGTAGATCTCATCCTCAGCAGAGAGGGTGGTCTCGGGGAAGCGAGGCAGGGCAGTTCTCCAGCTTGCCGACGATGTGTCGATCTCGCCAGCTTCCTTGAGCGCTGCAACGGCTTCCTTCATCGCATCGATGCTGTCGTTACTCATCGGTTCTCCTTCTGGGTCGGTTCCTTCTTGGCCGGTTCTTTCTTTTCGACTTTCTTTTCGACTTTCTTCTTCTTCGAGGCACCTTTGGTTTCGATCGCCACCGTCGCTTTTTCGATCTTCACAGATTCCGTGGTGCGCCCCGCTCTGGACCCGACCTTCTCGATCGACTTGAGGGTGGGTTCGCCAGCACGCACCTTGCCGAAGATGGTGTGTTTTCCGTCGAGCCACGGTGTCTCTTTGAAGGTGATGAAGAACTGGCTGCCATCGGTATTTGGCCCCGAGTTGGCCATCGAGAGCAGGCCGCCCCGAGTGTGCCTTACCTGCGAATCAAACTCGCCGGCGAAGCGATATCCTGGATTGCCACGACCGCTTCCCTGTGGGCAACCGCCCTGCGCCATGAAGCCAGGAATGACCCGATGGAAGTTGAGATCGTCGAAGAATCCCAGTTCCGTCAGGTAGATGAAGTTGGCGACATGATTTGGCGCCACATCGGGGAGGAACTCGATCTCGATCTCTCCCTTGGTTGTCTTCAGTTTCCAGATATAGGTACTGGTCGCAGGGAACTGGACCGCCGGAAACTTGGGCAGGCGGGATTTCCAACCCGTTGTATCCTTCTGGAGAGCTCCAGAACTGGTTTGCTCGGCAATGAAGGTCTGCATCTTCACAATTACCGGGTCCTTGCTCTTCTCTTCATCTCCTGTGGCAAAGGAAAGGGCAGGAACCTGCACTGCCAGGAGCAGCGCAGTGAAACACAGTCCACTGATGATCATCTTCTTCATCTCGATCTCCTTGTCTCTTCTAATCAGTATTACGAACTGGAGTTTTCCAGCATTTCGATCTCTTCGCGGACCATTCCGATCAGGTCCTCGAGCATCTCCTGTGAAAAGTCGAATTTGATTCCAGCACCCGCGTATAGTTCTGGGAGTGAGCGGGTGTTTCCAAGTGCCAGGCCGGCACGATAACTCTGAATCGCACCATCCGTGTCCTTGCGATGATTTCTCCACACCTGCAGTGCTCCCAGTTGAGCGATCGCGTACTCGATGTAGTAGAAAGGAACACCGAACAGGTGCGACTGACGCAACCAGCGGTTCTCTCTGACATGCTCGAAGCCGCTCCAGTCCATCTCCTTGGTACTGAATCGGTCCATGATGCCGAGCCATGTCTGGGCTCGGTCTTCCCTGGAGTGGCCCGGGTTGGTGTAGAGCCAGTGCTGGAAGGAGTCGATCATCGCCACCCATGGGAACAGGCTGACGACACCTTCGAGGTGTTCGATGCGAGCGCGTGTGATCTGATCCGGATCCTTGTAGAAGACATCGAGGTGAGGCGCACCCAGCAGTTCCATCGCCATCGAGGCGACCTCGCAGAACTCGATCGGGGCGCCACGGTTGGCAATCAGTTCGTGGTGGCGGGATTCGATGCTGTGGAAAGCGTGCCCACCCTCGTGGAGGAGCGTCTCGACATCACCCTGTTTTCCGGCAGCGTTCATGAAGATGAAGGGAACCCGGATCTCCTCGAAGTTGTACTGGTAGCCGCCGGGTGCCTTGTTCTTGCGGGAATCGAGATCGAGCAGTTCGCCGTCGATCAGCAGGCTGAACATCTTCTGAAGATCGGGATGAACCTCGCCGAAGATCTGGCTGCAGCCATCGATCAGGTTCGTATCCCCCTCGAGAGGGCGAAGCGGTGGCCTTCCCTTCGGGTCGACAGATGAATCCCAGGGCCTCAGTCGATCTACTCCGAGAGTCTCGCGACGCCTTGCGGCTCGTTCCTGGACAAAAGGTAAGATCACCTTCTCGATGGAGTCGTGAAATTGCATGCACTCCGGAGGGCCGTAATCGAATCGTTCGAGCTGACGAAAACGTAATGTTCTGTAGTTGTCCATGCCGGCGTTGAGCGCCATCTGATGGCGAAGTTCCAGTTGCTTGTCAAAGATGTCCTGCATCGCTTCGTTGTCCTGGCCGAATCGGTCCCAGATGGCGCGAAATGCTGCTTCACGCCGATCTCGGTCCGTTTCTTCCAGGATTCTGCCCATGAAGGGGATGGTGCGCGTCTCTCCGTCGAACTCGATGGTCATGGCACCGACTACCTTGTCGTACTCGGCGTCTAGCTTTGCTTCCTCGGTCTGCAGTGGGATATTTTCCTCGCGGAACAACTCCACGCTATTGCGAACCGATTTGACCCATGTACCGAATTCTTCGGTCGGAAGGGAATCGAGTGCTCCGGATGCGATGAATTTTCGATCCATGTCGAACATGATCTTCTTGAGCCCTGGACGGATCTTCTCGATCCATTCCATGTAGCGGGCAGTGATCGCCTCGTCAGTGGTGTAGCAGGTGTGGTCGACGTACCTGCGCGCACCCTCCTCCGCCAGCACGGCGTCGACTTCACTCCACTCTCTGCACCAGTTGAGCAGAGATTCCTGGTCCTCGATGTCTCGATCGAGCAGTTCGAGGTAGATCGCCTCGATCGATTCGAGGCTGCTGGCAGTGAAATCCTCGGCGAGGAATCGGCGCGGAAACGCTGTTTTTTGCATCTGTGATTTTCCCTTTCTGGGGACGAATCGGCGGTTGCCCTGAGCAGTCAGGAGGTGGATTCTAACCGCTGAGAGCAGTGGAATCACCGAGACCTGCAGAAACGGAGTGGGCCAATTGAGAAGATATGAGGGGCAACCTGGTACCGTCGAGGTGGTCGAACATCGCTCCGAACTGCTGATGAACAACCCGCTGGGCGATTCTCCAGTGCGACAGGTCGCCATCTGGACACCTCCGGGCTATCACGATGGCACCGATCAGCGCTATCCGTTGCTGGTCGATCTGGCCGGATTCACCGGCAGTGGATTGAAACATCTGGGCTGGACGGCTTTCACCGAGAACCTGCCCGAACGCCTCGATCGGCTCGTCGGAACCGGCCAGATGAAACCGTGCATCGTTGCCATGCCCGATGGATACACGTCTCTTGGCGGCAACCAGTACATCGATTCCCCTGCGGTGGGGCCATGGGCCAGTTATCTGGTCGAGGAACTGGTGCCCTTCATCGATTCGAAGTGGCGAACCATCCCCGGGCGAGATCATCGGGGTGTGTTCGGGAAATCCTCTGGAGGTTACGGAGCCATCGTTCACGGCATGTTGCACTCCGATACATGGGGTGCCATCGCCTGTCACAGTGGCGACATGTACTTTCCATATGGTTACCTGCCCGATTTTCCCGTGGCTCTGGATGTCCTGCGAAGAACGGGAGGCAAGGAGGCCTTCCTTGAGAAGTTCCGTGCCAAGGTGAAGCCCAAGCATGCGGATGTGATGACGCTGATGATTCTGGCCATGGCTGCGTTCTATGATCCCGATCGGGAGAAACCGGGGGAATACCACCTGCCGTTCGATCTCGAAACCGGAGAGATCATCTCCGAGAGGTGGCAATGCTGGCTCGAACACGATCCGGTTCAGATGGTCGACCGACATGCAGATGCATTGAAGTCGATGAAGTTACTATTTATCGACTGTGGATACCGCGATCAGTTTCGGCTTCACCATGGTGCCCGGATGCTGGCCAAGAGATTGCGAGAATTATCGATCACTCACATCCATGAGGAATTTGATGACGACCATTCCTCCGTCGATTACAGGCTCGACGAGTCCTTACCACGGCTTGCCGAGGCACTCTCTCCCTGATGGATCGCCTGCAGCGCTGGGGTCATCGAAAAAGGCTCCCACCGTATCGACGGTGGGAGCCTTTTTCTTGGAGGTTTGTTTCCAGAGATTCTGGTCTAGCAGCCTTCAAACTCCTGACAGGTCAGGTTGTCGATGGAATCGTCCGGCCCGCAACCATCGGAGGGGGCAGGAGGAACCGACCCACCCTGGAACAGGAACTCCAGGAGCGAGATCGCGTCGGAGATGTCCACCGCTCCATCGTCGTTGATATCTGCAGCATCCAGGCAAGTGGAAGGAGACTGAGACGGGTCAAACATGTTGATCAACAGCACCGTTACATCGACCAGGTTACGGGTTCCATCCGGGGCAAGGTCGCCACGAATAAAGTCGGATCCGGTTCCCGAGAGGTCACCGGAGAGCATGTAGATGGTCGCAGTATCGCCTCCGATGAGATAGGTGACGGGTGTTCCAAAAGGTCCTGTTTCTGTGGATGAGATCCCTGTGACATCTCCTGTGTTGGCAGACGGAGTGATATCGAAGCCGATTCCGCTGGCCGTACCGTCGACGGCGCGCTCGATGCGGCTGATGCCACCATCGTTGAGCGAACCGACGGCAAAGTCACAGACACTGGTCTGACCTGAATCCCTCGAGGTGATTCCGCCGATGAACACCGACTCTCCAGTGGGTGTCGGGGGGATGGGCATCAGCCGAACGCCCGTGGTTCCATCCGGGTCAAACTCGAAGGTGGAAGCCTCGGAACGATCAATTCCAAGGAAGCGGCCAGCAGAGGAGGACCAGGTGATCTCTCCGAGTTGTCCCATTCCTGGAGAAGTCAGGGTCGCACTGGAGATCGAAACACCTTGCAGGTCGGTGGTGAGGAGTTCGCCGGTTGAAGTCAACCATGTGAGGGTGTCATTCGACGAGTTCCAGGCGATCCCGATCAGATCCACTGCCGAAGCGAAGGGACCAGGGATGCTGCCTGTCGGTGAGAGATCTTTCGAGTAGAGCCAGGCGGTCAGTCCCGAAGAATCTGCGACGACCAGCTGTCCTGAACTTTCGATGACCGTGGTCGGTCCGGGATTGCTGCCGCCATGAGGAACCTGACCGAGCAGACGACCGAATCCGACGACAACGCTACAAGCGGCTTCCGGAAGATTGACCCCGCTCGCCGGAACCGGCTTGAGGGTGTAGAGATAGGATCCCGAGTCGAGGTCGGCATCGGTGTAGGTATCTATTCCGGTGCCGATGGTGGCAATCTCGACATTGTCTCGTGAGAGAATGATGCTGGAGTAGTTGATGGGGTTGATCCACTCGAGGGTGACATTGTTGTCGCCATCGGCGATGCAACTGAAAGTCGAGATCGAGGGTGCATTCGGGTTGGGAACCGCCACCTCGACGATGATTTCATTGGAGAGGTCGACCACGAACTCGCTGGGTCCACCCCAGCTGCCAAACTCGGTCCATCCGATGCCGGTCACCCACCCTGTCAGGGCGTTGATGCTGGCGAGGGGGTAGAAGAGGCCCTGCTCGGCACCGGTCTCATCCACCCTCACGACCTGGTTGGCACGCTGAGCAGACGGTGGTCCGACCGGAATATCGAACAGGTAATAGCCAGTGTTCTGATCGAGCATGATCGATAAGCCGAGTCCGAATGCGCCAGCTCCTGGTGAGGTCGCTTCCGGATTCGGGAAGGAGTTACCAGAGAAGCTGCCGTCAGGCGACAACTCGAGGTAGGCATCGCCCTGCAGATCATTGGTCCAGAGATTTCCCGTTCCGGGGTGCCACTCGAGGCCTGTCACCGTGGTGGTGCCGACGGGAAGATCGAGAACTACCGGAGTACCGATCAGATTTCCTCCGGAACTCGAGGACGCAAGGATCAGCGCACCCTGATCATTGACCAGCCAGTAGAGAAGATCCTGGTCAGTATCCCACGCTACGCCGAGGTAGGTTGCGGGTCCGAGGGGGCAGGAGAATTGCGACGAATTGGCGAGCGAGCCGACATCGAACTTGTAGAAGAGGCCGCTCAGGTAATCGGAGACGAGAACAACCGATTCTCCATCGATCACCGTTGCTGCGTAGGGCAACTCACCAGGGTAGGAACCGGTCTGCATGAAACAGGTGCCGAAGGGAGGATTGGTCGACGGACAGGGCACCTGAGCTTCGATGAAAGTGGCTGCCGAGAAGAGCAACACGATGGCGAGCAGCCAGTGGGAAGCCCACAGGTGTGTGATTCGATGCGAATCCCTCTTCGTTGCAGATGGATAGGACATGGTCCGTCTTTCAGTGCTACCGGGTCCTCGATTCAGAAGCCGGTAAGGTTCTTCCTGTGGCGTAGCCAGATGGAACAGGATCATGGCGACCCTGTCGCATCCTCGGGGCCAGAACAGTAGTAAATGACACCGATCCTTTGCCCCATCCGGGGTCCAATCCGATCGTTGGAGGCACTGCCAGGAGACGGGATGAATGGTCGTTGTGACCATTTAATGGGTCCCGCAGAGGAGCATCTCCAATTCGAATTCTATCCGGGAGAGAGTGCGTGTCAATCGGGGCAGGTGGGCGAGCGATGGAACGGAAAAGATTTCCGGTTTATTGGCCCGAGGAGGACTGTTGACCGGAGTTACCAGCGACGTCTCGTGCTCCAAAATGACGCCCGATGGCGCGGCGGGCGCGCACCAGCGAATCTGCGACGGCTTGCTGGGTGACCTGCAATCTCTGAGCGATCTCCTGCTGCATCAGCGATTCCCGGTAGTAAAGACGGACCACCTCTTGCTGCCTCGGGGTCAGGATCTGGATATTGTCGAGCAACACGTTGACGCTTCGAAGTCCCATGAAGAGGCGCGGCAGATCTTCCGAGTCGACTCGCCCACGCTCCATGCTGGGGATCAGCTGATCGACCAGATCACAAATCCTGCTGCATCGGGATCGCGCGGGACAACGGGAACAGTAGGGTCCGTATGAACCTGGAGCGAATTGAGTATCACCAGGTCGCTGGCCGTTGTGGTGGTGGCCATTGAGGTCTTTGCCATTGAGGTCTTTGCCATTGAGGTTTTTGCCATCGAGGTTCTTGCCATTGAGGCGATTGCCATCGAGGTTGTGGCCATTCCTGTTCGGGCCACCATTGCTGGCAGAAAAACCATTCGAGTTGCCGACCGCAGACATCGTCTAACCTTTCAACTCGCTACTGCCTTTCGAGAAGCGGGGTACCTACTCAAGCATACACCACGATGGGGACTTCGACATCCCCGAGGTTTGCAGAGCAATATCGGTAAAAAAATGCGGGTTTCGGGAAACAACTTGTTTCCCGAAACCCGTTCGGTGCTGCAAATTAGTGCTGTTTCGACTTTCTAGTACGGAGAATCGATGCAATCGAGCATATCGTCGGACGGATCGAGTCCCGCATCGGGATATGGCGACGCGGGCGGAACCAATGGCGTTCCATCCGCATGCAAGTAGTAGAAGATCATCAACATCGCATCTCCGATGGTCACGATCCCGTTGTCGTCGAAATCTGCAGAATCGAAACATGTTGGTTCTTGAC
The DNA here is from genome assembly GCA_036338595.1 of Planctomycetota bacterium. Taxonomy (GTDB): domain Bacteria; phylum Planctomycetota; class UBA8108; order UBA1146; family UBA1146; genus QNYK01. The sequence continues at coordinate 21,839 of JAYZBV010000033.1, forward strand.
CGCCGATGAAGAGCCAGTTCAGCACCCAGATGCCGTCAGCGATGTCACAGTTCGTATCACTGTTTGCATCTCCGCGCAGGAACGCTTTGACATTTCCTGAACAGGTGGTGGAAGTGGTGATTCCATCGGCATGTTGAGCCCAGATCCGGTAGGTGTAGGTACCCTCGGCTGGAACCACATTGATGGAACTGGTTGCTGCTCCCGGGATCGAAGAGATCAACACACCGTTTCGCTCGATATGAATCGTCGTGTAAGCGGCAGTGTTTTCCCAGTCGAGATGTACTGGAGCACCGAAGAAGGTACACGCCAGATTGATCGGTGCTGGCAAGATGGTGACGGAGCAATTGATCGGCGCCGTCTGAGATCCTGCCAGAGTTGCAATGATCTCGTAGGAGTAGGTACCTGCACCGAGGGAGAAGTCAGTGAAACTCTCTTCAGTTCCATCGACGAGCCCAACCACCATGCCGTCGCGAGAGATCTGGATCAGGTCATAGGCCTCACCGTTACTCCAGCTGAGGGTGTTTCCATCTCCGATGGTGCTACAGGCGATTCCCGACATCGGTTGCGGAACCACGATGTCACAGCAAACGGTGGCACCGGTCCCATTGCCGATGTTGACGATCAAGCAGTACTGATAGGTGCCGGGTCCCGGGCTATCGGTAGTACCTGTGGCAGAGCCAGCCAGGGAACCGATGGGGGAGCCGTTGCGCAGCAGGCTGATGAAATCGCCACTGGCGGGGAGATCCCAGGAGATCTGAACCTCGGACCCGCCGGAGAGGCTGCAAGCCATGTTCTGCGGTGTCGAGGGGACCTCTTCCGTGCAGGAAGCGGTGGCGGAAGTACTCTGGTCGCCCAGGCTTGCCGTCAATTCGTAACTGTGAGAACCGTGCGGTTGCGACGGATCCGTGTAACTCTCGGTGGTCCCCGGCAGTAATGCCAGCAGGGCGCCGTCACGAGTCAGCGTCAAGGTGTCGTAGTCATCGGTGTTGGTCCAACTCAGCACCACATCTCCCGAAGCCGACACGCAGCCGAAGCCGGTCGGAGCGGAGATCACTCGAGCCGAGCAGCAGGTCTCTGCGCTGGTGCCAGTTCCGATCTGGTTGACGATGCAGTACTCGTGAGTGCCAACCCCGGCGCCGACATCGTCGTATGAGGTGGCGCTGCCACCGAGGGTCGCGATCACAAGGCCATCACGGCTCACCTCGACGGTCGTGCCGTCTGTTGGCAAGGTCCAGGAAAGCGAGACGGTCGAGTCCAGAGCAGAGCAAGCCATGTCGGTCGGTGTAGAAGGCACATCGACGGTGCAATCGACGGTGTCGCTGATGCTGGAAGCTCCGGCGTCAGCAGTCATGTCGTAACTATGTGCCCCGGCTCCCGCAGTAGCGTCGTGGTAAGAGCTATCGCTTCCCGAGAGGATCGCCAGCAGTTGGCCATCTCGATTGAGAGTGATGGTGTCGTAGACATCATTGTTGGTCCAACTGATATCGACCTCGCCGCCATTGGCAGCACAGGCGAATCCGCTCGGGGCAGCGAGTACCCTGGCACTGCAACATGTGGTGGCACTGGTGCCATTTCCGATCATGTTGACGATGCAGTATTCGTTGGTACCCACAGGCGCTCCCACATCCTCATGTGAGGTGGCATCTCCTGCGAGCATGGCGATGACGGTGCCATTTCGGCTCAGTACGATGGTTTCGCCCGGGGCCGGCAGGGTCCAGGAGAGGGAAGCGGTCGATCCGAGTGCCGAACAGGCCATGTCGGTGGGAGTCGAGGGCACATCGACGGTGCAATCCACGGTATCACTGACGCTAAGAGCTCCGGCGTCAGCAGTCATGTCGTAACTGTGGAGTCCGTGACCGGCAGTGTCATCATGATAGGAGTTGTCACCCCCCGGGAGGATCGCCAGCAACTGACCATCGCGGTTGAGTGTGATGGTGTCGTAGGTGTCGTTGTTGGTCCATGTGATATCGACCTCTCCCGAGACCACTGCGCAGGCGAAGCCGGTCGGGGAAGCCAGTACGCGTGCCGTGCAACAAGTGGTGGCACTGGTACCACTACCGATCTTGTTGGTGATGCAGTAATCGTGGGTTCCCACCGGAGCACCGACATCTTCGTAGGAAGTTGCGCCACCACCGATGTTTGCAATCACCATACCATTTCGCTTCACCTCGATGATGTCGCCGGGTGCTGGCAGAGTCCAGCTGAGGGACGCGGTCGAGCCGAGTGCCGAGCAGGCCATGTCGGTGGGGGTCGAGGGGACATCCACCGAACAGTCGGCCGTGGCACTGGTGCTGGACGGGCCACCGTGGGCGGTCAGATCGTAACTGTGAGCACCGTGCGCCGGCATTGCATCCTGGTAGGAGGAGTCGCCTCCCGAGAGGATCGCCAGCAGCTGGCCGTCACGATTGAGAGTGAGAGTGCTGTAGCTGTCGTTGTTGGTCCAGGAGATCTCGACATTGCCCGAGACGGTCGAGCAGCTGAAGTCGCTCGGATCCGCCAGCACATGAATCGATGCGCAGATGGTGGCACTGGTACCGTCTCCGATTCGCATCGTGAGGCAGTATTCGTAGTCGCCAGAAGCCAATCCCGAATCGTCATACGACTGGGTAGAAGCGGGAAGCGACTCGATGAGCGCCCCGTTTCGGTACAGATCTGCGGTATCTCCAGGACCTGAATGGCTCCAGGTCAAGGAAACGGTCGAGGCGAGGGCACTGGCTGCCAGATCCGTGGCGGCTGCCGGGACTGCTTCGTTGCAATCGATAGTGGCTGAACTGTTGCCATCCTTGGCACCGCTGAGGGTGTAGGTATGGCTGCCAGGAGTCGGCGCGACATCGGTGTAGGTGGTTGTTGCGCCGGGCAGAACTGCGATCACGGCGCCATCTCGCTGCAGCGTCACGTCGTCGTATTCTTCGTTATTGGTCCAACTCATGTCTACATCGCCTGCAGTGGCGAGGCAGGAGAACCCGGTCGGGGGTGCTGGAACCAGCAGGGTGCAGCAGGTGGAAGCACTGGTCTTGGGTCCGAAGATATTGATCACGCAGTACTCGTAGGTCGCAGGTGCCACACCCGCATCGGTGTAGCCGGAGCTGGTCGGGGGCAGATCTGCAATTTCGACCCCGTCCCTGAGCACCATGATGCTGGTGGATGGCTGGGTGTTGACCCATGTCAGCACCGAATCGATGCCACCGGCCACCGAACAACTGAGGTCGGCGGGCGGGTAAGGCACGGTCACTTCGCACCAGATGAATTTGGATTCGTAGTTGCCGATTCGACCACTGACCTCGTAGATGTGAGGTCCAGGTCCGGCCATGTTATCGATGTACTCGGTGGTGGTGCCGCCCAGATCTTCCAGGATGGTGCCACCGTCTCGCTTCAGGATGACATTGTCGTAGGCATCCATGTTGGTCCAGGAAATGGTCGCAATCGAGGAATCGACTCCGCACATGATGTCAGCAGGGGCAGCCGGGACAATTGCACCGGCGCAGGAATCACTGCTGTAGTTGTTGCCGATGCGAGCACGCAGGCAGTACTCGTAGTTGCCTGGATCCTGAGAAGGATCGATGTAGGAAGTGGCCCCGGCAGGGATGGTCGCGATGACGATTCCATCACGGAAAATCCGCACGGTGGTGGCGTCTTCCGTGGGCGCCCAGGTCAGCAGTACATTTTCACCCTCGAGCAGTCCGGTGCCGAGGCCGTTGACCGGCTCGGGGATCACGGATGTGCAATGGGTCGCATTACTCTCACTCGATCCCTTGACTCCACGAATCGAGTAGGAGTAATCACCAGGGCTGAGTGGAGTATCGATGTATTCGGTGGAGGTACCTGCGACCGAAGCGATCACGGTGGAGCCACGCATCACTTCAACGGAGTCATAGGCGGGAGCAGGGTTGCTCCAGTTGAGTCGCACCTGATCGGCTTCACCGCGGCATGTGAGCGATTCGGGTCTGCGCAGGACCGTCAGCGAGCACGATTCTGCAGCACTGAGACCCTGACGGCGCTGTGCCGTGATGGAGTAAGTGTGGGCACCGAAGGGCGAGCCTTCGTCGGTGTAACTGGTGCTATTTCCAGAAATGGTGTCGATCAGATTACCATCGCGACGGATGGCGATGCTGTCGTAGGTACCCCCGTTGGCCCACATGAGGAACACCGATGTTCCCGTTGCCGAGCAACCGAGTGGTCCGAGCGGCTCGGGTACGGTGAGAGTGCAACAGGTACGGCCGCTCTCTCCATTGAACCTGACACCACGGATGCAAACGCTGTAATCACCGGGGCCATCGGCAATCGTGGTGGTGTAACTCTGGCTGTTGCCGAGGATCTGATCGATTTCGACCGGAGGTGTGGATCCATCTCCCGGACCGAACTCGACGATGATGTAGTCATACGCATCGGTGTTGATCCATGTGATGGTAGCGATGTCCACATCCGAGGCGCAGTCGATTTCTTTGACGGAAATCGGATCGAAGATCTCGCAGGTGGCACGAGCACTGATGCTTCGTCCGCCATCGGAGACCCCCTCGATCTCGTACAGGAAACGACCAGCCGAGATGGTGTCCTGGGTCGTCATCGCATCTCCGGCGAGAGTCTGGATGTGGGCACCATCGCGATAGATGTTGATCAGATCGAACCCGTTCGGGTTCGGCATCAGGTTCCAGTTGATGGTGGCGATGATCTGGTTCTGGGCGTTCGGAGCGGCGCTACAGGATGCGTTGTAGGGAGGCATCAGCGCGGTGATGTCGCAACTGGTCGAGAGTGTCGTTGTGCGGTCACCGCGTTCCACGACGCTGTAGGAGTGAATTCCCGAGGAGACATCGTTGTCGTGATAGGAAGTGCTACCGCCTGGAAGTGATGCCAGGAGCCCTCCATCGCGATAGAGATCGATGTGATCGTAACTGTCGCTGTTGGTCCAGGAGATGGAAACATCCCGGTGCTGTGATGTGCAATCGAGGGCCGCGATCGGCACCAGTACACGGATGTCGCTGCCTCGCTTGACCGTGTTGATGTCGCGGCGCCGACCCCGGACAGAGTAGTTGTGATCGCCGTAGGCGACATTGGTATCGATGTACATCTCGGTCTGGCCCGGCAAGGTGGCCAGCAGCGAGCCATCGCGGAACAGGTCGACCTCGTCGTAGAAGGCGCGGTTGTTCCAGGTGATGGTCACCGTCTGACCCAGAGCTTCCGTTTCTACATTATTGGGCGAGCGTAGTTTCTGGCCCATGAAGAGATATACGGCTCCAGCCTCTTCTCGTCCGTAGGGTTTCGATCCAGGCGCTCCGATGAGGGCATCATTTCCACGGTCATCGTTGAAGTCCCCGACCGATCCGACGGAAGCGCCGACCATCTGATTTTCCTGAAGTCCGAGGTATCCCCGACCCTCATGCTGGAACAGGTCGAGCAACTGGGCTTCTCCGAGGTACTGGCCACCATCGACTCGGTGCGCCATTCCTTTTTCGACATCGAGCAGGATCGATCGCGCGATTCCCACGATGTGGTCATCGATACCATCTCCACTGAAGTCGAGGGTGGTGTGTACAGACTGACCCTCTTCATCGTTGTCGTAGAAACTCATGTACCGGGTGATCCACGGCGCAGGGTTTGCGAGGTTGATGATCGCACCCGGACTGATACCACCACGGACCAGATACGCGACATTGGCGATCGTTTCCGGGTTGTGGTCGTGCAGGGAGCGGCTCACCAGAAGTTCACTGTCTCCATCGGAATCGGCATCCCCTGCACAGCCGATCGACTGACCCAGTTCATGGTTGGCATGCGGGACTCTCACCGTGGTGCTGGCGAGGCCACTGGCTCCAATATCATTGAGAGCGACTTCTGCGGGAGGAGCGCTGCCACCGTAGATGACCCAGACTCGCCCGGCATTTGCCGAGGATCCGTCTGAATGGCGCATCGAGGCGATGGCGATGTCGGAATGCCCGTCACCATTGAAATCTTCCAGATCGGTGACACAGGAGCCGACCTCCTGATTGGGGCCACCGGAGCGGAAGATCGTCACATTGGCGTGGGATTGTTTGAGGTCCATCGTCTGGGGCAGTGAAGACCCTCCTCGGATCAGGAATGCGCTACCGCAGACTTCGAGAGCATCATTCGAGTCCTCGGGGGCGCCGACCAGAACATCGGAGAACCCGTCTCCGTCGAAATCACGTGCGCCAGATACAGAAGCTCCGAAGTGACCGTCCTCACGAGCACCGATGATCTCGACACCCATACTTCCCAGGTTCGATACATCGATCATTGAAGGAAGATTTTCAGAACCGAAGATGATGTAAGCGCGACCCGCTTCTTCCTCGTCCGGGTGACTACTGGAGGCACTGGGTGCACCGATGATGACATCATCGATATTGTCACCGTTGACATCTCCTGCATTGGATACCGAGGAGCCCAGCATCGACCCTGCCGGAGCTCCGTGGATCACGATCACCGAGCCTGGATGTGAAAATTTCAGATCCAGTTGGGTAGGGGGGGATCCAGAGCCGAGGATGATGTATGCGGCTCCGCCGGAGTTGTTGGAGTAGTTATACGAGCCAGGTGCTCCCGCGATGAAATCCGGGAAGCCATCGCCGTTGACATCTCCTGCACCGGAGGTGGAGGCACCGAGGTGGTCCTCAGCGTGACCACCGAGGATCTTCAACTGTGCTGTATCGATGAAAACCTGATCGGAGGTCAGAGCTGCATCAGGTGTAAGGATTAGAGCGGCAATTGTCAGATAGACTGTGACAACAGTCAATATACGCGGGGACATAACACAACTCCCATTTTAGATAGACGACACGATCCGAGTGAATAGTACAAACACACTCAGACTGAATTCTGAATAGTCCTCAGGTCCCACCATAGAGACCCCTGGTTGCACTCCAAAGATATGATCTGAGGGCATTCCCCACAAGCACTAGATGGTTCTATCAGTGCTGGAGAGGTCAGTACTGGGCAGGTATCGCCAATGATCGGAAGGGGGCGATTCAAAACAAAAAATGAGGAGATGCCCGCATCGGGCATCTCCTCTGCATTCATTGCATTGTAACGGCCAGCACTAGCACATGTTCAGGAACTGACAGTCTCGGCATTCGTGACGGTACAGTCATTCGTGACATTCTGGACAGGTGCGCTAGTGTTCACATCCGTCGCCCAGTTGGCAACATTGACATTGGCATTCTCGAGCACGCAATAGGCACAGGCGTTGGCGAAGGCCTTGCACACCCAATAGCCACAGATGCTGACGATGAAGGGGAACACCATGGCAGTCACCGCAACGGCGACGGTGCTGGTGGCGGCGGCGGCGAAGAAAGCGCCTCCACAGAAGATCGCACAGGCGACCAGGAAACCGTAGGAAGCGGTGTTCCAGTAGCATGCTGCATTGTAAGCGTTGTCGACCTGGCCGGTGAAGACCTGGTAGCCACTCTTCCACATGTCGGTGGTGCAGACTGCGAAGCAGGTGACCAGCGCGGTGGCGATGATCGATGCAAACACGTTGAGATCAAACATGGTGTTGATCGCGTAATTGGTGGCGATGGTGCAGAGGGCGAAGAAGCCCAGGACACCCGTGATGACCCGAGCAGTCGGGTAGTTGACGATGTTGCAGTCAGTGCTGCAGTTGTTGTTGGCGTTCATTGCCAGACCTTTCTCTTGTTGCCGGCGCGAAGCTTCAAAGAGTGGCCGGCTTGGCTCATGGCCCGGAACGCCCAGGCCCAAGGTCTTCTTCGTCAGTGGTGGTGGGAATCTTTACCGATTTTGAAGAATTGGCCCGTCCCCAGGCCCGATAACATCGGTCAGCTCGGAGACCAGGGTGGTCGCCAGGGATCCCGCGTCAAAAGTCTGGATGGCGTGTTCCCGTGCGTTTCTGGCCATCTGCTGACGACGGTGGGGATCCCGGGCGAGGCTGAGCATCGCTTCGCTGAGAGTCTCAGTTGCCTCGTTTTGAAGCAGTATGCCGGAATTTTCCGGAATCAATTCTGGCAGCAATCCGCGCCGACTGGCGATGACGGGAACACCACAGCTGAGGGCTTCCCTGGCCGCACGGCAGGTGCCATCGGATCCGGGCACGAGGAATACCAGCATATCGAAACGGCTCAGATGCTGCGGGTAGCGGTCCGGATCGACGTAACCGGCAAAATGAATCCTGTCGCCGAGCCCGGTCCGAGCCGCAGGATCGCGAGCCACCTCATCTTGATGGGTACCGCGGCCGAGAATTTCGAGGCGTAACCGCGGTTCCCGTGCCGCTGCTGCGGCGAACGCCTCGATCAGTTCAGGGAAGCGGCGGTGTCTCTGCATGCGGGCCACGACGCCGATCACGATCGGCGGATCGTGGCCACGATCCGTTTCGACAGCAGCCGGTTGAAATCGCTCCAGATCGACAGCGGGGGCAGTGACACGTGTTTTGCCCTCGACCGCCGGGTGCCGGGCGATCAGGCACCGCTCGGCTTCCCTGGTGGGGGGCAGCCAGAGGTGGGTGTGACGCGCAAGCCAGCTGCCGCGCCAACCGGTCGGAGGATCGAGCTGGTAACTGCTGCGAATCACCCTGACCGGGGTCCTGCGGGCGCAGATGCAAGCGAGCAGGTGATCGCCGTCGAGGTGGCAGTGAAGAAAATCGGGTTTCTCCTCGTCGATCCAGCGCCTCAGCCGGTTCACATCGAAATAGAGGCTGAATGGTTGCAGGTGCTTGCCGAGGCGAAGTCCTGACCGGGTCTTCAGTCCCCTGCGGGTAGCCATTTGCTCGACGGTGTTCTCGATCCTCGGGTGTGTACTGGAGATGAAACTGACTTCCGCACCTGCGCGTTGCTGGCCACTCGCCAGCACCAGCGCCACATCTGCAGGACCGGTGAACTTGTGATTGGCAAACAGGTGAAAGATCTTCATGAGTCGTTCTCTGTCACTTCCCCGGTCGCTCTCCGTGGCCGCCATTCCGGTCCCCTGTGGTGGCGCGGTAAGGAATCGGGGTCGAGACCTCTGGCTCTCAGTGCTCTGCGTTCCCACAACACTGCGTACTTGAGGAATACATAGATACTGCTAATCCCTGCCAGGATGAATCCGGCGAAGCCATCTCGGTATCCTCGCTTGAACAGCAGCATCCGGATGAACTTCCAGGGAGCTCTCAGTAACATGCCGGCGAGCGGGCTCCCCTGCCCGCGCTCATCCATCTCGCGAGCTGCGATACTGGTGAATGAATCGATGGTTTCGATGTGGTGGTGAAGATTGCGAAAGGAGTAGTGCAAGATTTCACCGTCGAGCGCCAGTGCCTCTCCGGCGAGATCGATGTGGTCATGTGGGTTGACTCCTGCCCAGCGCGCTCTTTGGCGGTCGAAGACACGAATCTTTCGGTCGGGATACCAGCCGCCATGGCGGATCCAGCGTCCCAGATGCCAGGTAAGGCGCGGCATCGAGAATCCAGGGTGAGAGGGGGTTCCCTTCAGTTGTTCCTGGATCTGCTGCTGGAGTCTGGGCGTCACCCTCTCATCGGCATCCAGTGAAATCACCCAGTCCGTGGGTGCCAGATCGACGGCTCGATTCTTCTGCTCGATGTGTCCGGGCCAGTCGGTGACATGGACGTGTTCGGTGAACTCCCTGGCGATCTCGACGGTCCGGTCGGTGGATCCTGAATCCACGACCACGATATGAGAAACCCATCGGAGGGATTCGAGGCAGTCGCGGATGTTCGCCTCCTCGTTGAAGGTGATCACCGTTGCCGTCAGTTCGATGGCTCTGGAGCCGATCATCGGTTCACCTCCAGATAGCGCGGTTGCCACGACCGATCGATGTCTCGATCGAGTTCTGCCCTGAAGCGGTGAAAGAGCGTCATCGACTGCTTCTCTGCCTCTCCAAGATCGTATCGGATGCAGCGACTCAGGTAGTCCCTCGCCTCGGCAATATCGAGTACATCGGGATTCATGCTGGAATATTGATCAGCGATCCGCTCCACCTCCGAGATTCCGGAGCGCGCAGCGGAGGCGAGTTCTGCACTGACCCAGGGTGGAAGGCCCGACCGTGCCAGCCAGATGGCAAAAACGAACGGAAGGTCGGTCCTCTGTTTCCAGGCCATGCCGAGGTCGGTGCGTTCGAGCGACGAAATTTTCCTGTGTTTCAGTGCTGCATCTCCGATCAGCAGCACCGCGTCGAGGGTGGTGGATTTTTCAAGTAGAGACAGATCCGAGCGGCTCTCGACGATCTCCAGAGGTGCCAGGCCATCGAGGTGTCTGAGCACCTGAAGCAGAGCGATGGAGGAGTTGCTGGCCCGATCCGCAGCGACCCTTTCGAGTTGTTGCCATGGCTTTCGCTCGAAGAGAAGGATCGAGCCCACTTCGCCGTCGCAGGAGATGCAATGACCATCGACGATGCGGTAGTCCGCATCGAAGCAAGCCTCGACCTGCGGAACCAGACCCACATCGATCTCACCGCATCGAAGAGCGCTGGCCAGTTCACTCGGCATTCCTTCGACGATTTGCCACCGTTCGTGGTCGCGTGGAAGTTGGCTACAGAGGGGGGCCGCGTTGAGAAAATCGATGGCGCCAACTCGAACCATCACCGCCTCCACTCGGATTGTGGAAGCAGGTCCTGGCTGGCGCGAACAACCCTGCGCAGTAGCGCTGGATCCGCGCCCGTGACCTGGTGCAGGAAGCGGATCCCTTCGCCGTGGCGAAGGGGGGGGATGCGGCCCCGGATCGATTTGCGGTAGGAGCGTACCAGTCGCTTCAGATTGCCGAGTCGGTCTGCTGCGGGGCCCAGGCCACCGGGATCGAGGTCGACCAGGATCGCTCGTGGCGGAGTTTCCGGGATCTGCTGGACGAGGATGTTCATCAGATTCAGATCGCCATGCAGAAATCCCGCTTCGTGAAAATCCCGGATGGTGTCGGCGACCGCCTTGAGCACCTGGCGTCTGTTCAGATCGGATCGAGTTTCATCGGCGAGGGTTTCGAGCAAGGTCTCGACTTCATTCTCGAGTCGCACCAGCATCTCGACCCGATGGCCAATTCCTGCGGGAGTCGCTGCGATGGCGATCACGTCAGATGTAGCAATCCCCAGAGATCTTGCTCTGGCCGTCAATTCCATCTCACGCAGAAATCGCTGAACACTCCAGTGACGATCGTGCACCAGCGTCCCGAACCAGCCGCCACGCAGGCATCTTTTCCACAGCAACAGCGTGCCATCGCTACCGAGGTACACCGGGTGCTGACCTCGACCGGTACGGTGACTCTCCGGATGTACGGTTGCGGTGCCGGTGACAAATCCACAGTCCTCCACGACCTGCTGGTCTCGACTGGAAAACCACACCTCTCTGGTGCCGGAGCTGATATGAAGCGGCGAAGAGGGGCGCGAGCGATCTTCAGGGATCCGGGAGGAAGGAACTGGAATCGGGTTCGGGATCATGGCGTCCCTCGTGCTGCTGGACCCGACGGGGCGAAAAAATGGTCGGACCGAGTGGATTCGAACCACCGACCTCCACACCCCCAGCGTGGCGCACTACCAAACTGTGCTACGGCCCGACCTCTAGTCGTGTTTCTTGCAAGGGGTCCGATGCTAGTCGGAGCGTTGGCCCCGTCAAGGCCTCGGATCTGCTTCATCGTGTACTTCTTGGGCGGATTCATCGCCAGCGGGGATCTGTCGCTGGATCGCCGCCGCATCGGGGATCTGATTCGGGGGAAGGATCACACCTGCGGAGATGGTGAAGCGAAGCACCTCGTCGACGCTCAGGTCGAGAGGGATCACGGTTTTTCTGGGAACCAGGATCGTGTATCCGGTGATGGGCGTCGGGCTCGACGGGATGAAGATCGCGACCACCTCCTCGCCCGCTATCTCGCTCACCGTCTTGAATCCAGAACTGGTGACGAACCCGAGGGACCAGATGCCCATTCGAGGGTATTCAACAGCCACTGCAGTTTCGTATTCGATCTTGTTCTTTTCCTCGAAGAAGAACTCGGTGACCTGTTTTGCATAGGGGTAGATGACCTTGATCAATGGGATCTGCTGGATGAGAGACTCGAGGCCTTTCAAGACCTGCCTACCGAGGTAGCCCCTGAAGAGGATGCCCACTGTAAAAACCAGGGCAAGTGCGAGCAAGAAACCAAGCCAGTGAGGAGCGATCCCTTCGACATAAGCCGTGAAGGGGATGTCACCTGCTCGCTCTGGCAGCCCGCTGGTGTCGATCACCTCGTCGAGTTGCCAGTCGGGCATCCCCAGCACACCCTGCCACAACTGGTCCTTTGCCAGCTGAGAGGACAGACTCTTGTGGATCAGGTTATTGAGTGGAACGGCGATCTTCTCGTTGAGGAAGTTGTAAGCGATGGTCAGGATCAAAATCGTCAGTACGGTGGGAAGTAATGTTGCGAGGCCGGTCAGGAATGCCCTGCTCAGCCCACCACGCTTCTTTTTCTTCTTCTTCGATCTGGTCAAAAATCCCCCGATGTTGTAGCAACGACCGCTGGCAGGGTAACAGGGTATCAGGCACGACCCGTATCAGAAGGGCTCGTTCCATGTCGATGGCAGCCATTCTGGCCAGAAATCTCCACCTCGACAAGTTCTGCAGTCCGTCTGGAGATGAGGATCGGTTTCGGTACCCTGTCAGCAGTCCAGTCGAGGGGCAGGGGGGAGCGACGCAATGAGCCTCATCACATTATCTGGCCTCACGCCGAGCAGTTCCGGCATCCATCTGGGGAATTACTTCGGTGCCATCCGACAGTGGATCGATCTTCAGCAAGCGGGTGGGGCTCACTACTTCATCGCCTCATACCATGCCCTGACGACGGTCAGGAAACCTGAATTGTTGGCTTCCAACATCACATCGGTGGCGATGGATTACCTGGCTCTCGGGTTGGATCCAGAGGTGGCAGTGATCTACCGCCAAGAAGATGTGCCCGAGGTGTGCGAACTCTCGTGGATCCTCTCGACACTGACTCCGATGGGCTTGCTCGAGAGATGCCACGCATACAAGGACAAGGTCTCGCGAGGAATATCTGCAGATCATGGACTGTTTGCGTATCCAGTTCTGATGGCCGCTGACATCTTGATCGTGAGATCGAACAGGGTTCCTGTCGGTAACGATCAGAAGCAGCATGTCGAGGTGACCCGGGATATCGCCGGCAAGTTCAACCAGACATTCAGTGAGGTGTTCCCGATCCCTGAACCGCTCATCATCGAGGGGAATGCTGCAAAGGTTCCGGGGATCGATGGCCAGAAGATGAGTAAGTCGTATGGCAATGATCTGTGTATCTTCGATACCGAGAAAAAACTGCGCAAGAAGGTGATGTCGATCGTGACCGACTCGAAGGGGGTCGAAGAAGCCAAAGAACCGGATGGAAACACCATCTTCGAACTCTACAAACTGGTCGCATCCAGCGATCAGGTCGAGGAGATGGCGGACAAATTGAGATCGAGCGGTGTCGGTTACGGATACGGTCACGCCAAGCAGGAACTTCACGATGCGATACTCGAGTATTTCTCCGATGCACGCACTCGCAGGCAGCAACTGGCAGATAATCCGTCTCAGGTGGAGGAGATCCTTCGCCATGGGGCCAGTCGGGTGCGACCCGTCGTGGAGTCCACCATGGATGCTGTGCGATCAGCGGTGGGTGTCAGTCCGAGAACGATCCTCTAGAGCAGCCACATCAGAGAAGAAACTGGATCGTTTCAACCCTGGATCCGCGTCGGATATCCATCGCACATCTCTCGCACCCTCGCCCGGATCCCTTCGATGCTGTTCTCGTCATCCGGGTTCTTCAGCACCTCTAGAATCATGCCACCGATGCGACGGACCTCTTCAGCGCCCATACCGCGACTTGTGATGGTCGGTGTGCCGATGCGCATGCCGCTGGGTCGACGCGGTGGCGCCGGGTCGTAGGGGATCATGTTCATGTTGACGACGATGCCGGCGCGTCCCAGTGCCGCTTCTGCGATGTCTCCGGTCAGGTCCATCGACCTCAGGTCAGCGAGGATCATGTGATTGTCGGTTCCACCCGAGACCAGTCTCAATCCTCCATCGGAGAGGATCTGACCCAGCTGAATCGAGTTGTCGACGACCTGGCGCGCGTAATCGCGAAACTGGTCGGTCAACGCCTCGCGAAAGCAAACGGCACGCGCAGCGACCTGATGCATCAGCGGACCGCCCTGACCGCCGGGGAAAACAGCAGAGTCAATTTTCTTGCGCCACTTCTTTCGGCACAGGATCAGGCCGCTTCTTGGCCCCCTGAGAGTCTTGTGTGTCGTGGTCGTGACCACATCGGCATGCGGGATGGGACTCGGATGAACCCCTGCGGCGACCAGGCCAGCGATGTGCGCCATATCGACCATCAACCTCGCGTCCACCTCTTCTGCGATGCTCCGGAAGCCCTCGAAATCGATGATTCTCGGGTATGCGCTGGCTCCAGCGACGATCAGTGAGGGACGCACTTCTTTCGCCATCTTCCTGACCTGGTCGAGGTCGATCAATTCGCTCTCGCTCGACACGGGGTAGTGGTGAAAGTTGTAGATCTTGCCAGTGAGGCTCACCTTGGCACCGTGAGAGAGATGTCCACCATGAGATAGATCCATGGCAAGTACGGTGTCGCCGGGAGAGAGCAGTGCGGAGTATGCAGCGACATTGGCCTGGGTTCCCGAGTGCGCCTGGACATTGGCGTGATCGGCTCCGAACAACTCCACGGCGCGAGAGCGTGCAAACTCCTCCGCCTCGTCCACCACCTCGCAGCCACCGTAGTAGCGTCGTCCGGGGTATCCTTCGGCATACTTGTTGGTCAATACTGAACCCTGTGCTGCCAGAACCGCATCGCTGACGATATTCTCGCTTGCGATCAGGTTGACCTCGCCCTTCTGGCGAGCCTCTTCCCGGACGATGATGTCGGCGATCTCTGGGTCCGTTTGCTGGATGGCTACCACCTGTTGCTCCTTATCCGGTCGATTGATCCGTACGTGATTGTTGTCGCAGCCAACTCTCGATGAATGGCTGCAAATCACCATCGAGAACCGAATCTGTATTTGCTGTTTCGTGGTCAGTGCGGTGATCCTTGACCATCTTGTAGGGGTGCAGCACGTAGGATCGGATCTGACTGCCGAAGGCGATCTCGCTCTTGGTGCCCTGGATCCTGTTCATCTCCTCGCGGCGCTCCCGCTCCTGGGCCTCGAGGATACGAGCCTTGAGGACCCGCATCGCCTGAGCCCTGTTGGCGTGCTGGGAGCGTTCGTTCTGGCACTGCACGACGATTCCGGTGGGCAGGTGAGTGATCCTGACTGCAGAGTCGGTGGTATTGACGTGCTGCCCTCCAGCTCCACTGGCTCGATAGGTGTCCACCCTGAGATCGACTTCTGCGATCTCGATGTCATCGACTACATCCGTTTCAGGTATCACCCGTACGGATGCGAACGCAGTCTGTCGTCTTGCCTGTGCATCGAAGGGAGAAATCCTGACGATACGGTGCACTCCCGATTCAGCCCGCAGGTAGCCATAGGCATAATCACCGACGAGGTGAATCGTCGAGGACTTCAATCCGGCTTCCTCTGCGGGTTGTTCATCGATGATGGTGGTGCGGTACCCCTGCTGTTCTGCCCAGCGAAGAAACATGCGCTGAACCATCAGTGTCCAGTCGCAGGCATCGGTACCGCCGGCACCTGCCTGGATTTCGAGGTAGGCGTTGGCTGCATCGTATTTACCGCGCAGCAGAGTCTTCAGTTCGAGCCCCTCCGCTCGTGCGAGCAGTTGCAGGCTATCTTGCTCGACTTCATCCATCGCTTCCGAGTCCTGATCAGCCACGGCGAGTTCGAGCATCGACAGGGCATCTTCGACCTCACTCGAGAGGCCCTCGATGCTCTGGACCGATTCCTTGACCCTTTTGAGTTCTGCGATGGTGCGTTCGGCATTGTCGCGGTCATCCCAGAAATCGGAGGAGGACAGCTGCTCCTCCAGTATCGTCAGCCGCTCGCGCTGTTGATCGTGACAGGTCGCATCGCGGATCCTGTCGAGCAGATCCTTGACGCTGTGTAGTCTGGAGTTGACCTCGGCGTTCACGATTTTGTGCCATTTCAGTCTGGGTACTGGACTTGATTTCGGTCCCCATGGTGCCGCCGAGACGGCTCCGGGCCAAGTGGACCCGTTGCGCCGCGACCAAGTTTCGCCAGATGAGAGCAGTTTTTTGCCGTGCGGGGGGTCGATGAGGCCATCGGAAGCGGGTGAGGGGCTGTTGCTACAGGAATTGAAGAAGGGCCCGGAAGGAGAAACTCCTTCCGGGCCCCGTCATCTGCTGGGCAAGTTGGGCGGATCGGGCCGCCTTCCCCGTCAGGGAGCGTGCTACCGCACCCACCCCCCAGCAGAGCCACTAAACTTCATCAATGGATCACCTCCTTTCCGGGTAGAGCACCCGGCATCATGCGGACATGGCACCCGCAACCGGGAAACCGTCCCATCCGGCGGCGTCCCACCGGAACGATCAAACAGGATCCGACGACGTCGCATCGGAAAATCGTTGTCAATGTGGAGGCCGACGCGTTGGTCGGCTGCTGTGCTACCATTCTACCGCTTCGTGGCCAACTGGGAATGGTCGCTCTCGATCGAGCAGGAATGCCCTGAAATTCGGTGATATCACGCCACCCGATGACGGTTTGTCGATCAGAGGAGGTAACGATGGGGCAGGTGCGTGCGCTGATCGGAAGGCTTGCACCCAGCCCGACCGGAGTACTGCACCTGGGAAACGCACGCTCATTTCTGCTCGCCTGGTTATCGATCCGTAGTCGAGGCGGCAGGTTGCTGCTTCGCATCGAGGATATCGATGGACCTCGAGTTCGAAGCGGTGCCATCGAGAGCAGCATCGAGGATCTTCAGTGGCTCGGACTCGACTGGGATGGCGAGATACAACTCCAGAGCCTTCAAAGGGCTCGCCATGATCAGGTGCTGGCAGACCTGATCGGTGCAGGTCTCGCGTATCCATGCGTCTGTACCCGAAAAGAGGTGGGAGAGGCGGCGAGCGCTCCCCATGAGAGCTCCGTCGGAGACATTCCAGTCTATCCCGGTACCTGCCGAGGTCGTTTCAGCAGCGAGCAGCAGGCGAGTGAGGAGACGGGCAGAGACAGCGCCATCCGGATGGCCGTGAGTGAGGAAGCGGTCCCCTTCGATGATCTCTTCGTCGGACCCTGTTCGGGTGTCATCGGTGGTGACTTCGTGATTCGAAAACGCGATGGAACCCCCTCATACCAGCTGGCGGTGGTCGTCGATGATGCAGATTCCGGGGTGACGGAGGTGCTGCGTGCCGACGACCTGTTGCCTTCCACGCCGCGTCAATTGCTGCTGTACCGGCATCTGGGAGCGGTCGCTCCCGATTTCGTGCATGTCCCTCTGGTTGTCGGGCCGGATCAGCGGCGACTTGCGAAACGCCATGGGGACACCAGCCTCGCTCGCTATCGACGCCAGGGAGTGGCGCCGGAGGCGATCATCGGGGCCCTCGCCAGTAGCCTCGGTTGGGTTACCGACGGCACACCCTGTCGACCGCAAGATCTTGTGGGTCGATTCGATCTCTCCACCATTCCGAGAGAGCCTATGACCTGGGACGATGATGGGTGCCTACAACTCGAGGATTGAAGTTTTTGTGCAGATCCGGCATAGTTCGTGTGTCCCGGTCTGCCGCTCCGGGATCCGGGTCCGGAGTCATCATTGATCAGTGTCGTGAGCTGTAGTCAGCGGTCGGCTACCCTTGCCGCCTCGGGGTTGGATCCCCGGTGCCCGCCAGCGGCATCCTTCGGTTCCTCATCTTCTCCCCTCTGGATACTCGTTTATCTGCTCGGTTGCTGTTGTGGCTTCATCTCTGAAACAGCCCTGGCCAGCGATCTTGAGCTCACTCTTCCCGATGGAAAGTGGTCGATCACCCGACCACTGCAGCAAACCGATGTGCTGGCGATCTCCTTGCCTGCCTCGCAAGGCTGGAGACGAATGGAGTTGGCGCTCGTCAGTGGC
Organism: Planctomycetota bacterium; assembly: GCA_036338595.1. Classification (GTDB taxonomy): domain Bacteria; phylum Planctomycetota; class UBA8108; order UBA1146; family UBA1146; genus QNYK01. Next base: position 39,768 of record JAYZBV010000033.1, read on the forward strand.
TCGGTGAAGATTCCATTGACGGCTGTCGAAGTGGACGCAGGGGAAGCCCGAATACTGCTCTCGGATGCGGAACTGTTCGGCCCCGATCCCACTCGATTGCTGGAAGGGGACCTGCTGGTCTCGGTGATGGAACAGGGGCAGGAGACGCTTCGCTCGAGCATCGCCTCGGTGATCGATCTGGCTCCATGGTATCCAGCGGGGGGCACTCCAGAAGATGTCCTCGAGCGTGCTGCGATAAAGTTGCGAGAGGGCCTGACCACGGATGCTGCAACTGAACTCGAGTTGCTTCGTGGTCAGAAGATGGAGCCAGCATTGTCATCGGAATGGATGCGATTGACGGCCTCGGTTCAGCACGCGTATTCCAATGTCAGTTCAATTCACGCACGCACAGCAGAACAGTTTCTGGAAGAGGCGGCCAGTCGCGCACCCGATCAGTCCTCTGCGCGGGAACGTGTACTCATCGATCAAGCAACTCAGAGTATTCGCAATGCCAGCTACTCTGCAGATCGCGAGGAGTGGCGAACAGAACTGACCACCGCACTGGCCCGTGCAAGATCTGCCCTCGCTCAGGCGAAGGCCAGAGGAGATCGAAGCAATGCTGCAGCGGCACTGGTCGAGATTGCATCGGCAGCGTCGTACCGGGGCTGGGTTCAGGAGACCCGAACGGCAACAGCGGCTGCGCTCGATCTGGTAGGAGACCCTGATACGTCCTGGAAGTGTGCCGTGGCCCGGGCTCGGGTCCTGATGATCTCGGGAAAATTGGATCTGGCGAGGATCGAGGCCAGCGAGGCGCTGGCCACCGTGGAACGAATACGCCAACATCGTGAAGATGACGCGGCAGCGTTGTCGCCCAGACGAGATCCTGCATTGTTGCTGGCAGATATCGAGTCTCGGCGAGGAGATGCGCTCGCATCGTTGCTGGCTGCGGAGCACATCCGCGTGCGGGGCTCGGGGGAAACTGCTCCCGAGAGGGCCGACCTCGAGGAGGTGGCTCGAAAGGCCCAGGGACTGGCGATGGTGATCGTCACTCTCGATGCCGGGGACGTGCTGCTGGTCTGGACCTCTCGTAACGGTGCATGGGAACTGCGTCGAGTGGATCAGAACCCGGGTGAGGCGACGAGGCGAGGCCTCGACCTTCATCGCTCTCGCGGCAGTGATCCAACGGCCGTGAAATGGCTTTCCCGGAAGATCTTTGGCACTGAATTCCCTTCCTGTGATCGGCTTCTGCTGGCTCCCATCGGAGGCATGAGACGAATCCCATGGGGGATTCTGAACATCGATGGATCGACACTCGTCGATCGCTGCAGCTGGAGTCTTTTACCGAGTGTGAGTGCGGCCAGGCGCGCGCTGGGTCCGCTTCCGCGTGAAGGGTGGTGGACGCTGGTGGATCCGGTGGTTCCACAGCAGCCTGCGTTGAAAGGATCCAGGGTGGAGGGCCAGCGTGTCGTGGATCGCCTTCCGCAGGCGGTGCTCAAGGTAGGAGCGGAGGTGACCCCAACTGCGGTCATCGATGCCACGCACGAAGCAAAGGTACTTCACATCGCATGCCATGGTGAGTTTCACCCCTACCAGCCGACTTCATCTCAATTGTTGCTGACTCCGGAGGATGGTTCTGACGGCACCTTCACCGCGGCAGAACTGGCGCGGCAAGATCTTTCGAACTGCCGGATGCTGGCACTGACCGGCTGCGAGACCGCCATCGGCTCGGCTGCCGGCGCCGATGATCTGGCGGGATTCCCGCGCGCCGCATTCGAGGCGGGGTGTCCGGCGATCCTGGGCACACTCTGGCCCGTAGAAGATTCCTCAGCAGGCAGACTGGTGGCATCGCTGGTAGAGGCCACAGATGGCCTCAAAGGGCCTGCAGAAGTACTCAGGGAAGCATGTAGCGATCGCAGAGCGGATCCCAGGGATCGGGATCCATCTGCCTGGAGTGGTTGGGTTCTGGTTGAGAATGGCTGGTGAAGTGCCGATAATCCTGGATTGTGCGTCCGCTCCTCCTTCGCACACCGATGCCTCGGTATCGGGCAGGCGGGAGCCAGATGAAAGTTACGGATCGAGGGAGAAATTCCGTGCCGGGTTCCTGATTTGGGAACCGGGCACCGGCTTTGAACGCTTACTCCCGGGAGTTTTCCCGGGACGAGGATTGCCCGGGAGCGGCAAATGAGAGGTATTGCTATCGATCACCGAGCCAGGAACCTCTGGTTTCAGATTCTATTCTTGATCGTGCTGGTGCTCAGCCCGGGGCCGGGAATCGTCCTCGATGATCGAGGCGCAGGTCGATTGTTCGGCCAGGTGCCGAATCTGACCTTCGTCGAGTTGTTTCATGTCGATGCGGAGGAGGTGATCCAGTTCCTGCGCGGGATCCCCGAACTCGAGGCAATCGTCGAGAACGGGACGATCCAGCTGATCGCCAACAGACCCCAGTCACTGCTCGTGAGCGCCGATCCGCCGACCACCGAAGCACTGGTGAGGACCATCCGGGAGTTCGAGAACCTCGAGGTTCGCGATCGCCTGGTGCAGAAGGCGATCTCCATCCGGTATGCCAGTATCCAGGTGGTACTGGAGTCGCTCGCTGCCGCCAAGGTGTGTCAGGTTTTTCACCGCACCGAGGAGGTCACCAACGACTCGACCAAGCAGGGGAATCGAACCATCACACATACCTACAAGAAGGCACTGTACTCCCGATATGAAGCGGCCAGTGACACCCTCTTGCCATCGTGGAATCTACCGGAATATCCCTACATCCTTGAGATCCCTCATGTCGATCCGGTCGAGTTGCCACCTGTGAATCTGGGCAGTGGCATCGATGCTGCCGCATTGTCACTGACCTTCAAAGATTCGCCATCGACGGAAGCACGAAACCGACTGCTGGTGGTGGGAACAGAGCAGGATATCGAGAAGATCCAGCTCTTCATCGATCAGATCGATGTTCCTGCGCGCCAGATCATGATCGAGGTCCAGATCATCGAACTGGAAGCCGATGCCCTGTCAGATCTCGGCATCGATATGCTTGCCTACGAGAAGCGCCATGCCGTGATCGATTTTGCGTCCCCGATGCCCGGGGAAGAGATCCCACAGCCCGGCAGCAACTTCAATCCCATCGAGCAGGCGGGCCTTTCCTTCCTCTTCGATGACACCACCGAGAGGCTTTCTGCCCAGTTCCTGGCAGGAGTACACGCTCTGGTCCGCAAGGGCGACGCCATCATCAAGGCGAGGCCAAAACTGTATGCGCTGGACGATCGCCAGAGCCAGTTGCACCTGGGAGAGAAGATACCCACCTTCATCTCTACCGAGGTGACCCAGACCGACGTGGGCAACACCTACCTCGCAAACATCAACAAGGTGGGAACCGAGCACATCGGTACCACTCTGGTCGTCAAGCCGCGCATCAGCGGTCCTGACGAGAACGAGGTGTCGATGCTCATCGACATCACCGTCAACAACCTTCAGGGCCGGCAGCGTGTTTTTGCCGAAGATCTGCTCGGAATTCCCGAGGTGGCTACACGTAATTTCCGTGGCCAGGCACGAGTGAAAAACCACCGTCCGCTGATCCTCGGGGGGCTGATCAAGGAGAGCGAGTTCGAAACCAGAAACAAGATTCCTGGGCTGGGGAGTATTCCATTCATTGGAGAACTGTTTGGCCGCAAGAACTCGCAGCAGATTCGATCAGAGATCATCATCGTGCTCACTCCACACATCCTGAGTGAAGACGGTATCGATCCGATCTCCACACCCAAGGAGAGCCGACACTTCGATACCTACAACAGTGTGCTCTTCAATGACCGGTACATCCTCAAGGGCAGGGATCTGGTCGGACTCGATCCGATCAGCAGATCCCCGGTGGAGGGCTTCACCCGGATTGAGGTGGTGGATCTGACGCTGTTGAACATCGTCAAGAAGCGCGAACTGGTCAGTCGATTGAAGATTTTTGACGACTACCTGCCTGAAGCTGCCGCAAAATTGAGTTTCTTCAAGAAGAAGCATCCGGAGAAGTCGATCCAGACCTGGAGCGTGGAGGAACGTCAACTCTTCTTCCAGGCTGCTGCGATCCTGGTCGAGAACATCAAGAGCCTCAATCCAGGCCTGACATACGATGATGTGGTCTCTCCTCGCAGGGAAATCGTCGTGCCGACGAGCCCGTACCATGTCAGCCTTTCCTTCGACAAGTTGAAGACCTTTTATGAAAAGGGAGACATCGTCGTGTTCCGCGGCGAGACCCATCTGTCAGAGCAGACGATCGAGGCGATGCGTGAGCTTTTGAAGCGCTCGCTGGCAGAGTTTGCAACATTCCTGGAATTGCAGGGGCGCACCGAGGAGCAACATCATGATTTCCGCAGATTGCTGGAACAACAGCGGCTGGCGCTGTTCCCGGATGCTGGTGATGCTTCGCAACTGGATTACTACGAACTGATCCACGATCTCGACGGCAGGGGAATCAATTTCATCTCCATTGCGACCTATCTGACGCTCCGACTCCAGGCTGCAGTTTCAGATGGTGAGATCGCGCTGGGCGTACTCGAAGATGACCTCGAGGCCTTCAAGAATCGGACGGTGACTCTCGACGAACTGGGAGATCGCTTGCAGACACTCGATGAGCGGTGGGAATTTCTGAATAGTTCTCCATTACGACCCGTGAGAGGCCTGTGATGAAATCGATGACAACCAGGTGTATTCCCATCGCCGGCGGCCTGCTGAGTTCCTTGCTGATCGTGGTACTGGTGGCGATGGTAGGGTGTCAGACTCCCGACCAGCGCACTGAAGAAGCGGATGTGCTACAGGATATTCGAAACACGACCGTGATCCCCAATCTCGGATCGTACGATGAATCGGTCAGAAAGAAGTCGGTTGAGCGCATCTTGATGAGTCTGGAGAAGGCTCCCGAGATCACCAAGAACCTGCTGGTCGCAGCACTCGATGACTCACTGGTGAGTGCCAGGACCAAGCGTGTGATCTGCACCATCCTCGCCGAGGAGGGGGATCTCAGGGCGCTTTCACCGCTGACTGGAATGCTCGCTGAAGGTTCCGTGGCGCAAGACGATCTGCTCGAGACCGCCTTGCTCAACTTCGGAGACAGGGCTGTGCCGCGGATCGCGACGGTGCTTGCAGAGGGCGGGGAGATCGCCCGGAGAAATGCAGCGGGGATCTTACTCGGGATCGGTGGGCCATTCGCATATGATGCGTTACGGGCGCGTTTGACCCTGGAACGAGATTCCGAGGTCAGGTTCTTGTGCGTCTGTGGTCTCGTCCAGGATGCCCGGTCATCATCTCTACCGTTCCTCGGAGTGGTCCTGGATGATGCCGATGAAGAGGTGAGAAAAGCTGCATGGGGTGGATTGTCGCGTCGAACTCGTCCTCCCGGTCATCTGCTGTTCGATGCATCCGCAGAGCCTTCCGTGAGAGTGCGTCAGGCAGCCCAGGTACGAGCGTGGCTCGAGGGCGGCGCGGTTCCTCTCTGATCCTCTCCTGATCGTCGCTGCTCGAAGCCACGAAAGAAAACGGGCCTGCAGGGTAACCCTGCAGGCCCGCGTTCCATCTCATCTCGATCCGCAGCCATCTGCCGCCTGGATCATGCTTCCTGGCTCTGCTCCTCGATGAACTCCTGCCAGAAGTCTTCCGGCATATCGAGCGCAATCTTGAGCGCACCATTGGAACCGGCGTACTGAGGCTCCTCGACCGTTCTCACCTTGCCTCCGCCGTACTCGACGAGGGCCTCCTCGAAGGCTCGAGAGAGTCCCGTGATCTGGCTACCTCCGCCGCCGAGCAGGATATGATTGCGCATCTTCTGCTGAAACTCCGGGTCAAAGGTGGCGATCAGATCCTGCAACGCTTCGACGGTGGGAGTGACGATGGCGGCGCAAGCTTCGCTCACCTCTGCGGTGATGTCGAACTCGGTGGGCTTGCCCTGCACGGGAAATGTGACCTCGACCGGATCCATGTGTGATCCAACACAGGCGTGGAACTCCTTGATCTCTCGCACCATGTTGGTGGAGAAATCTGCCTCCGGATGGTTCTTGGTCAGCAACTCGACGAGTTTGTTGTCGATGGCATCTCCGGCGAAGTGGTGTGTTCTTTGATCCTCGGGCTTGGGCATCGTGCCGTGAACACGACATAGATCGACCGTGCCTGCACCGATATCCACGACCAGCGTGTCGGCGAGGAAGTCGAGTCCATAGGCAACGGCAAATGGCTCTGAACAGACGACGATGCTGTCCATGAACTCCGAGGCGGCACCGAGAATGTGAGCCTTGGAGTCGACACTGGCCTCTGCTGGTGCGCCGATCACGCCGTAGATGGTGCTTCCAGTGGGGATCTCTGCCTGTTCGATGACATACTCGAGCAGGTCATGCACAGCTTGTTTAGATTTCTCATCGTCGCAGATGACTCCCTTGTCGAGCGGACGCACCAGATCCACTGCCATGCGATTTTGCACCGCTTCTTCCCCGAAAACCTTTTCTCGTCCGCCGAGAAGTTTACGGCTGACATGGTCCTGGGCGTAACCGACATAGGACCAGACGGTGGTCCGGACACCTGTCGAGGTGGTGATGGAGGTACGACTGGTGCCGAGATCCATCCCGATGAAAACGACTTCGCTCATTCTGCTTCCTCTCCCTCAAGTGAACCTGCCGTTCAGGCGAGGTCCCTTTCGGTGATCTGTGAGTTCTTCTTTCTGGAGGAGATCTCTCTCCTGAGTGCCTGGTTATCTTGCATCAGTTCCAGCAGTAGCGCACGGCGGCGGCCGTGGTGAGGATCGTCTCCGTCACTGGCCTCGATGATCTTGCCGTCCGACGCGCGGGAAAATCCAGCGGAATCGCGCGATTCTGCTCTCCGGACGCTTTCCCGGGCATGATCTCGCTCTTGCCGGGCTTCGTCCAGGCTTCTGGCGAGGCGGCCAACCTTCCGTTCGAGCAACTGGATATTTTCAGTCCGGGCCTGTTCTTCCTGGATCCGGATGCGTTCTCGCTCCGAATCAAGAGAACGCTCCATCGCCTCTCTCAGTTCCGCCTCCAGTGCGGGCGCGACCTTCCCCGAGTCAACAGCCGCATCGATCATCGACCCGAGAGAAGCCTCCAGGTCGATCATCGCAGTTTCCGAGAGGGTGAACTGCTCTCGCTCCACCTCACGATTTTTTTCTCGACCCAGTAACTCCTGGGCGCGGTCCAGTCTTCCAGAGAGGCCTTGCACGAGCGATTGAAGATCCGCCTTCTCGTTCTCGAACTCGCTCAGTTTTTCGCGAAAGCGCTGTTCAGACTGCTCGATGAGCAACTGGGTTTCCTTCTCGTCGAGGGAGCGATCGCTCTCGCGCAGCGCATCCTCGACGGCGTCCTGGATCAGATCCTTGATCGCAGAAAGATTGAGGACCCGGACGCTGTCTCGCTGAGCAGCGATGGCCGAGGTGCGGACCAGCCTCGACCGCGACCGAAGTGCAGATTCGAGATCGGGATGACTATCGAGAGAAGTGCTGCCGGAGAAGAGTCGTTCCAGCGCATCCAGTTCTCGAGGATGTGCTGGCTTCCACCGCATCAGAATGCCGGCGGATGTTCGCTGGAACACCTCGGCGTGGATCAACTCGGCGTGTCCATCGGGTCGCTCGACGATCAACTCGAAGCGGTCACCCTCGCGTAGTCGAATCGATGGCTCCAGCAACACCTCTCGCTCATCGATGCGAGCGACGGGCAATCTCAGGATTCCCGCTTCCAGTTCTGCCACGACGCTCCAGCGTCCGGGACCGTTGGACAGGCTCTGGGGGTTTGGGTCCGGCAATTCGGTTTCCGATCTGGTCCGGCGGGATCTGGGCAACTGGATCATCGAGCCACGATAGGGTCCTGCCACAACGCGAAGGCAGCGAAGAAGCACGGCAAAAAAGAATCGTGGCAGCAAAGAAGGCTATCGGGATCTACCGATTTCCGCAAGGAGACGCGTGATCGTGCCCGATTCCGGCACCCGCAGCCGGGCGCTGGTTCCGGGATTTGTTGCCGGAACCTGGATCGAGCCCAGATCGTTACTTCAGGTGCCAGGAACTCCCGGTGCCCGACCTGGATCGATGGTCCTCGGTTCAGCGTTTCATCGAGACCGATGGATCGGGTCCGTTGGACTTGGGGACCCCGACATGGGATGATCCTGCTGTTGGAGTTTCTCATGGCTTCCAGTTGTGTTCTCGTCGTGCTGCTGGCCTCGATTCATGGCCTTGCCGTGGATGTGATTCCCGGTAGCGAGCCCTCCCGACAGGGGGCCATTCCTCTCGGATCGGTGTTCTATTCCCCCGAATCGGGCCAGGTCGAGGCCGAGGGTTATTTCAATCTCAACAGCGGTTTTGTCGAGTACCTCGCCTGTCTTCCCGGAGTCAAAGCTCACGAGACGCTGGTTGCGCTCGATTGCGACCCTGCAGATCTCCAGGGTGCGTTGCTTCTGCTGGGGCTCGAACCATCCCGAAGCCCCCGATCAGAGATGGATCTGGCGCCGCTCGTGGGAGGGGACAGGGTCGTCATTTCACTCAGATTCAGGGTTCAGGACGGCGAAGGACGAGAGTGGGTTCGGACAATTCGGGCCGAAAATTGCCTGATCAATGCACCGATGGAGCGAGAGATGGTTCGTTGCGGTTTTTGCTTCACCGGGTCCTCGTTCGAGATGCTGGATCCACCGCCTGGGGCGCCCGAAGGAAGTGAGCCGCAAGAGCATTTCATGTCGCGTGTGACCGGAGAGATCGTATCCCTGTGCCACAGACCCTGGGCGATCCTGGACAATCCGCTAGCGTTACCCTACCCGGACGGCGACTATTTCGCATACGCAGAGGTACTTCCTGCGTCTCGCAGAGATGACCCACCGCCGGTCACGATGTTGATCCGGCGGGTTGCGAACGGTGACGTGGATCCTGATGCGGTCCGGATGGAACTTCCGCCCAGGGACAAGACCGTTGCAGATGAAGAAAAAAAACCGGAAGGGGAAGGCGGACGAAGATGACGACACTCGCCACATCCAGCGGCGCGATACGCGCGATTTCATCGATGCTCCTGGCGATCGCCCTGCTTATCGGGTGGGCCTGGGTTCCTTCGAACTTGCTGGCCCGACAGGATTCTGCTGCCGAGAAGACGCTCGACCGAGCGGCACTGAAGGATGTGATAGACCGCGGTGCCAACTGGATCATTGATCACCAGCGCCCCGATGGTTCCTGGGGATCCTTCGCAGGCGACCCGGGTATCACTGCGATGGCGCTGAAATCTCTGGTGGATACGCCAAGAGCCTATCGCGAGGAGGATGGTCCCTTCATCAGTGCGGCGATCAAGTATCTGCTCTCCCATCAACAACCCGATGGCGGCGTGTATGTTCCTGACCAGGGATTGATGAATTACAAGACCTCGGTGACGGTGCTGGCCCTGACCGCCCTCGATGCCGGACGAAAGAAGCCACGCTACCTCGCCGAGGTAGCGCGAATGCGCGACTACATTGCAGGCATTCAATGTTCCGAACAGTCCACGCCGGTGGGGTATGACCCCAAGACTCATGTCAGTTCCTACGGTGGGATCGGATACGGCAGCGATCGTCGCCCCGATCTGAGCAACACACAGCTGGCACTGGAAGCCCTTGAGGCTGCTGGACTGTCAGAGGATTCGGAGGTCTGGCGCCGAGCGGCACGATTCATCTCTCGCTGCCAGAACAAGAAAACCAGCAACGATGCACTCGATGGTGTCCGTAGAACTTCGACCGAGGACGGCGGGTTTTATTACCATCCGGATGAATCCAAGGCGGGGACAGTCACCAATGAAGATGGAAGCCAGTCTTTTTCATCGTATGGGTCGATGACGTACGCTGCAGTGAAGTCGATGATCTATGCCGGACTGCAACGGGACGATCCGCGACTCAAGGCCGCAGTGGAGTGGATCCGGACGCACTGGAGCGTCACCGAGAATCCCGGCATGTCGACTCCCGAGAACCCGACTCGTGGCCAGATGGGCTACTACTACTATCTTGCAGTGATGGCTCGCGCCTTGCAGGTGCTCGAAGTCACAACTCTGACCGATGATGATGGACAGGAACACAATTGGGCGCAGGAGATTGCCACGGCCCTGATCGAGCGCCAGCGTAACGATGGTTCCTGGTCAAATGAGATCGATCGGTGGTGGGAAGGGGATCCCGTACTCGCCACTTCCTACGCATTACAAGCGCTCAATATCTGCTACCAGACGATGGAGGAATAAGTACGTGCCAAAGATGAAAGCGGTTCGAGGTTTGCGGGCCAAACTTGAAGTAGTCGACCCGGGGGAAGTGATCTGTCCTCCTTATGATGTGATAGCCCCGGACCTTCATCAGAAACTCCTCGACCATTCACCTGACAATGCAGTGCGCTGGATCCTGGGAGATGACCCCTCCGAGACGGTCGGCGAGGATGTCTTTCACAGTTGCAGTGCCGCTCTCAGGAGTGCCTACGACGAGGGAAAGCTGGAGCGCGAGCAGAATCGTTGCTTCTACCGTTACACCATCCAATACCGCAGTGATTCTGGAGATCAGCATCAACTCGATGGCGTGCTGGCCGCAGTGGAGGCACTTCCATGGGGTGACGGCGTGCTTCGCCACGAGGAGATCCGTCCCCACACCGTGGAGCGGCTCGTCAAGCAGGCCCGCGCCACCGGGATCGATCCGGGTGTCGTGATGCTGACCTGTGAGGGCCTCGAGGAAGCACTCGAGGCGGTCGGCAGTTCTCGAGAGGCGGGGGATCTGGTTTTCGAGAGCCAGGACTGGAACGGTGATACCCATACCCTGCGCCGGATCGATGATCCTGAACAGGTGGCAGCGATGGAGGCGACACTGGCCCCGATGCCATCCGCAGTGGCGGATGGGCATCATCGATACACCACCGCCCAGACCCTCAGTTCAGATGCTGACTTTCCTGGAGCTGGCCTGGTGATGGCATTCCTCTGCGATCTCCATCAGCCAGGCTTGCGCATCCGCCCGACCCACAGGGTCTGGACCTGGGAGAATGGGAAGAATGACTCGCGGCAAGTTCGAGATCGCCTGGTCGAAGCACTCGATGACGGTGACGGCGATCAGTGGTGTATCGAGATTCCGGGCGGTGACTCGGTGACCCTGAACTGCCGTCAGGATGCAACTCGACCGACCCTGGCTCGCCGACTCGCAGATGTTGTCGAGGAGATTGGCGGCATGGGGGCTCCCGCAACACCTCACGAGATCATGGCTGGACAACAGCTACTGACTGAAGCGGAGCAGGGTGTGTTCTGCATCTTGCCACCTGTCAGTCGAGACGAGTTCTGGACCCGGGTACTGGCGGGCGAGATCTTTCCTCCGAAGACCACATTCTTTGAACCCAAGATTTCCAACGGAGTAGTCATCCGATTTATCGACGAACAGGAGCCATCATGAGAGCCGTAGACGATCATCCAGTGTGCCGGAATGTTCCGCGCCTGTTCATTCCGGGACCTGTCGAGGTGGAGGAGGAGATCCTCCAGGCGATGACTCGTCCCATGATTGGACATCGAGCGCCGGAGTTTTCGGTGCTAGGAGAAGAACTCCACCGCAATTCTCAGAGGTTTTTCCGCACGGAAAATCCGGTCTATATCCTCACATCCTCGGGCACGGGGGGTATGGAAACCGCAGTCAGAAATGGTGTCAAGGAGAAGGTCCTCTGCTTCATCAACGGAGCATTCAGTGAACGGTTCTACAAGGTCTGCGTGTCGAATGGCAAGGACGCGACCCGGGTCGAGATTCCCTGGGGAGAAGCGGTCAAACCAGACAGAGTGAGAGATGAACTGTCACGGGGGAGTTTCGATGCTGTGACCATCGTTCACAACGAAACCAGTACCGGTGTCATGAGTCCACTGGCTGATATCGCCGAGGTGGTCTCCGAATTTGATGATGTCTTCCTGCTTGTCGATGCCATCACAAGTGCTGCTGCGGTGCCGATTCACCTGGCAGACATGGCACCCATCGATTACCTCACGACAGGAAGCCAGAAGGCGCTGGCATTGCCGCCAGGTCTTGCACTGCTTGCGGTTTCCGAGCGGGCACTGGAACGGGCGGCCAGCATCGAGAACCGGGGTCTGTATTTCGATGTTCTGGAGATGCACAAGTCGTGGCAGAAGAATCAAACGCCCAGCACGCCGACGATTGCGCTGATGCAGGCGCTGAAGGATCGCCTTGCCATGATTCTTGCAGATGAGGATCGTTGGTATGGTGGACATCTGGAGCGCGCCGAGTTGACGCGAGAATGGGCCAGGGATCGCTTCGAGATCTTTGCAGAATCTGGTTTCGAATCGGTTTCCTTGACCTGCATCCAGAACAACCGTGGCATCTCGATAGCCGACCTGAATGGAAAATTGCGAGAACAGGACATGTTTCTCTCCAATGGCTACGGCAATCTGAAGGAAAAGACATTCAGGATCGGACATATGGGCGCAGTGACCATCGATGACACGAAAGAGTTGCTCGGACTCATCGACAACTTCGTCGCAGCGTCCTGATCCATCGGGTGGGCGACCACTCGGGGATCGATAAAGTGCCGCCAAGCAGATGGTCCGAGAGGGGATCGATCCGGACCATCGAATGCTGTAGATGGGTCAGAACAAGGGCATCCAGATCGAAATACCCGATCTGTCGGGCACTCCCCGGGATTGGAATTGGTTCGAGTGTTCTTGACCTTGCCGGTCCGATTGCTTAGGTTCTGGGGTGATAGGTTTGCACAAGCGCGGGGTGGAGCAGTTGGCAGCTCGTCGGGCTCATAACCCGAAGGTCGCAGGTTCGAGTCCTGCCCCCGCTACCAAAATTCAGAGAGCGGCCGGCGATCTTCGTCGGCCGCTTTTTCGTGCCCGTCTCGGTTGGCCGTGATCTTCGCGGGATCTCCGTGAGGTTTGTGCCACCTGGAACCATCATTTGGAACCATGGCGATACTTCGATGTTGCCGGGGATGGGCCTCGACGTCGCACCGTCCCGAGAGCCCCAAGAGGGTCGGCAGACCCGCTTGAGGGCCACTCAGTTGCACATCCTGCCCCGTCTCCAGCACCTACCCACACTCTATGCCTCGCACCTTGTGGTGATAAGATGGAGACAGTCTGTTTCCCCTGTATCGCGGTGGAATAGATTGCCAGTTTGTACTCTGACAGTCCGCTCCTGTTCAGTGGGGAATCGTCTCCAGTTTTCTGGTGTTGCATCTCCAGGAGGATCACGATGATCATTTCAAGGTTCGTTCGAACAACTGTTGCCACAATAATGCTGCTGTCACCGCTTGCTGTGACCGAGATTGCCATCGCACAGCAGTGTGATCCCGGTGGAGGGATGGGTGGAACCGGCCCGGATGTGATGGTCGGAGTGTTGACCGGCACCCAGAGTTATGGCCTGGCGAGTGGACACTATGCCTATTCTGTAGGAACCACCTCATGCAACATCGGAACGGATACCTTGTTGTGGATCGCCAACACCAACCAGCACCCTGTCATCGGACAGAACCTCTACCGCCACAACAACGGAAGATTCGAGCAGATTGGAATGAGTTGGCTCAAGCATGGCTTCCTCGCTCTCGCTCAGAATTCTTGCGGCTGTGGCTGCAACAACCCTGGTAACGGGGCTCTGCTGGGGATCGGTTGCTCCGATCCATATTCCTCCGGTCTCAACGGACAGCAGTCAGGTCTGGGTCCTCGGTCGGAGGTGACCGATCCAGCCAACGGTGGATACCAGTACCCGATCAATCTGAACCCGCCGAACACCGATCTGACAGCGAAGCGATTGCGGGTCAATGAAAGCGACAACGATCCGGCCTTGAATGCCGGGGCGACATACTTTGTCGAGGGACACTATGTGACGCCCGACGATGCTGCTGCAGGAAACGCTCACAACAATTGTTCCTACAGATCCGTGACCTTCTCGACCAACGCCAGCCGAGCCATGACTCTTACCGGTACGACACAGCGACAGCAGCCAGGGATCCAGGCGTGGCAGGACTCCGACCCATCGGTGACCCTCGTCGAGGCGATCGATGCGGATAATGGCCTCGTCATCGTGGGTTACAAGGTGACGGACATCGGCGGCGGCCAACATTCCTACGAGTACGCCATCTTCAACATGAACTCGACCCGCTCGGTGGCCTCGTTCCAGATGCCGCTCGCTGGTGGAGTGACGCTCAACTCCATCGAATCCCACCACCCCGCTTACCACAGCGGTGAACCCTACAGTTCCACCCCATGGTCCGCTTCTCAATCGGCGGGGGTGATCGAGTGGGCAACGCAGACGGTCACTCAGGATGTGAATGCGAACGCAATCCGCTGGAGTGCGCTTCACAATTTCCGCTTCATCGCCAATGCACCTCCGACCGTGGTGACTGCCACGCTGGGTCATTTTTCTGGCGGTGGGTCTTCTTCCCTCCAGATCCTGGCTCCCAGCGGTGATTTCACGATTCCCGTCTCGGCGCTGAGTTGTACTCAGGTCGGCGAGCAGGTGGAACTCAACTGGACCAACGGCGAAGTGTACGATTCCATCGAGGTCACTCGAGATGGTCAGGTCATCGCCACGATGGCTGGATCGTTGACATCGTACACCGACGCGAGCACTACACCTGGTCTTCACGAGTACGGTGTCAATGCAAGCGCAGCAGGTGTGCCTTCCGGAGTGGTTGCGTGCCAGATCACCGTTGCCACGGCGTTGACCATCTCGGTCGTCGGAGGCGATCCAACGGTCTTTTATCCGCTCGGGGGAGACACATTCGATGTGGTGATCACCCCGACGGCAGGATCCTCGGTCCAGGCTGGCACGGAGGTACTCCAGATTCAGACGCCAGCTGGAGTTCAAACGATTCCGCTCGTCTTCGTCGGGGGGCTCTCGTACCAGATGACCTTCCCGGCAGTGACCTGTGGCACCGAGTTTGGCTGGTGGATCGAGGCGCAAAGTGCAGCGGGACAGCTGGTGACCTACCCCGATGGAGGCTCCACGGCCCCGGCACCGGGACTGTCCGCGTTCGGATTGACCGAGGAGATCACCGATTTCGAGACTGCCGCTGGCTGGTCCGTCGGGGCACCGAACGATGCCACGACCGGCAACTGGACCCGCGGAGATCCGATCGGAACGCTCGCCCAGCCGGAAGACGATCATAGTGATCCAGGTACATTGTGCTGGTTCACGGGGCAAGGCGCTGTCGGTGGATCGCTGGGCGCCAATGATGTCGACGGTGGATCGACCACGCTGTACACGCCCATCATGGACCTCTCTACCACCACCAATCCGCTGATCAGTTACTTCCGCTGGTACTCCAATGACAGCGGTGCGTCGCCTGGGGCTGATATTTTTGTCGTCGAGATCTCGGACGATCTGGCGACATGGATCAATGTCGAGACGGTCGGCCCTACCGGAACCGGAACCTCGGGAGGTTGGCTTGAACACAGTTTCAACGCCGCAGATTTCGTGCTGCTGACCAGTAACGTCAGAGTGAGGTTCACCGCCAGTGACCTCGCTTCAGGATCGATCGTCGAAGCGGGTATCGACGACTTCAGATTTGAAGATGTGGACTGTTCCGGGATCACCGATTGCAACCAGAACGGAGTTCCGGATGACCAGGATATTGGTTCCGGAACCAGTGCCGACTGCGATGTCGACGGCATTCCCGATGAGTGTACGACCGGGGATGGCTCCGTGCCTGACTGCAATGGCAACAGTATTCCTGACATCTGCGATGTGGCGTCAGGGGCTGAAGACTGTGATCAGGATGGAGTGCCAGATACCTGTGAAGTAGATACCGACAATGATGGCCAGATCGATGATTGCGATTCCGATATCGACGGCGATGGGATTCCCAATGATTGTGACATCGATCAGACTGCAGGGTCTGACTGTGACTCGAATGGCCAGATCGATTCCTGTGATATCGCTTCCGGTGCGGTCGATTGCGACCTGAACGGTCAACTCGATAGCTGTCAGATGGCTGCTGACCCGAATACAGACTGCGATTCGACGGGAACACTCGATACCTGTGATATCGCTGGTGGTCTGGCTACCGATTGCAACGGGAATTTGACTCCTGACAGTTGTGAGATTGCAGCAGACGCCGCACTCGATTGCGACACCAGTGGAACGCTGGATTCGTGCGACATTGCTGGCGGGCTGGCAACGGATTGCGATGGAGATTCGACCCCAGATAGCTGCGAGATCGCAGCGGACCGAAGTCTCGATTGCGATACGAGCGGCGCTCTGGATGCATGCGAGATCGCTTCGGGAGCCGTTGCCGATTGCAATCTGAATTCAATCCCGGATTCCTGCGACATTGCCAGCGGAAACAGCAGCGACAACAACTCGGATGGCGAACCGGATGAGTGTGCAGTTCAGGACTGGGTACGCGGTGACATCAATGCGGATGGTGCTCACGACATCAGCGATGCCGTGGCCAGCCTCAACTACCTGTTCGGATCAGGAACGGTGTCCTGCGTGGCGACCGTCGATGTCAATAATGATGAGAGCGTAAATGTTGCGGATACAGTTTTCTTGCTCAGTTACCTGTTTGCAGGAGGAGCGAGTCCAGCGGCACCCTTCCCGGCATGTGGTCAGGACCCAGGGGGAACCACTCTTGCCTGCGATGCCTTCTCATCTTGCCCATGATCAGCAACTGGATGTATTGACGAAAGAGGCCCCCGTGACCCTGGTCACGGGGGCCTCTTTCATGTAGGCGTGGTGCGATGGACCGATCGTTGAAAGATTTGAATCAACTGCCGGGATCGGGCGCATCGATGAAGTCTTCAATCTCCAGCCGAAGACGTTCAAGGATCTGATCGTAGGGAAACGATCCCAGGCTCAGGCTACCTCGCTTGAGATTGACGAAACTGGGTGCGCACCACAGCCCGAGATCCGCATCGTCGGTTTCTCCGGGGCCATTCACACGACATCCCATCACTGCGATGGTGATATCGTGAGTGGAGTACTGCTCGGAGAGTTGCTTCACATCTTGAGCGAGATCGACGAAGGCCTCGTTCTCGACCCGAGAACAGGAGGGACAGGAGATGATGTTGGGGCCGGAGCGCTGGTATTGAACAACGCTGCGAACGCGGCCGGCTGCGATGTCCTTCAGGATCTGATGTCCTGTATCGACCTCCTGGTACTTGAGTTCATTGGGAAGAGTCAGAGAAACGCGGATGGTGTCACCG
>JAYZBV010000034.1:0-50271 GCA_036338595.1 Planctomycetota bacterium
ATCGATGTAGACGTTGTCTCCGAGCATCAGGAAAGCAACTGGACGGGATTCGAGCACCGTGTCCCACATGTACTCCCACTTCGGTACAAACCCCGCTCCGCCGCCAAAGCCGACCCGAAAACTGGCAGCGGTTCCCTGCTGCGGAAAGGTCTGGAACTGGCCGTTCTCGACCGGTACCTGCATGCCGTCGACCTCAATTTCATAGCGATAGGAGTGATCTGCTTCCAGGCCGGTCAGCCGTGCCACGGCGGTAAAGTCAGTGTGCTCAGTGGCAGCCACCTGTTCGGACGTGCTGATGAGCTTCCCGCTGCCGGCATCCAGGACCCGGACCTGGACGGATCCCTTTTTCGCTGTCCGCAGCCAGAGCGAGGCGGAGTCACTGCTGATCGCGCCGAGCATCGGGCCGTGCAGCAGCTGGAGCGAGTCGTTCTGCCGCGCCCACTGGCGATATTGATCGGTAGCGTATAGCGGGGCCAGCCGGTCGCGGGGTCCGGCCACCAGGCGTCCGAAGGGGAGCCCGGCATCGAGTGCAGCACGCGCGTGCACTACGGCCTGGTCGGTTTTCTTTGCTTCCAGGGCCGCCAGCATGCGGACGAAGTGTGTTTCGGAGCTGGCCGCTTCTGCCTTTTCCAGTTCCGCCAATGCCTTGTCGACGTCTCCGCTGGCGATATGCCGCACGGCATTCCGCTCACGGTCATGCTGGGCCGGGAGCGAGGAAGTGCAGAGCAGGACCAGTAGAAGGGCCAGTAGAAGGGTCCTTGCGGATCGCAACAGAATCATGGCTGTTTCAGGGTAAGAGAAGCGGGTCGTGAACCGGCATGCCAGAATCGCCAGTAGCTGGGGCCTCGCCGCTCGACCTTTCGGCACTGGCCGTTGGGGGTCTCGATCATCACCCATCCGCCCGGCTTGAGTACCCGATACCAAACATTCCGAAGCGCTTAGCGGGGCACAAAAATCTTTCTGCCGATGGGAAGCGCGTTTGGATCGAGACCGTCATTCAATTTCATGATCTCCATCCAGCGTCCCCCGTTACCCAGTTCATCTTGAGCGATGTCATAGAGGGTGTCCCCATCGCGAATCTGGTAGAGACGAACTCCTTCACGAGCAGAGACGGTCGGTCTGGTGGCGGTCACTGCCCCGACCGTCGGGGAGCGATCTCTGCCGGGGATCGTCAGCATCCGTCCCGGCTGCAGAGTCGTGTCCTCCGTGAGACCCGGATTGACCTTGAGCAACTCGGGCCAGTGTTTGCCGCCGCCGAGTTCTCTGCTGGCGATCGCCCACAGGCTATCGCCTTGCTGCACCACGATCTGGGTCGTCACGGGCACCACGGGCTTCGTCGCTGGAGTGACTCTGGATGCAGTAGCCCGGTCGGGACCTTGCCGATTCACAACAACAGGGTCGATACCCTGATCATCGCGGATGACACCGGCTGCAGGAGTCAGGCCGACCTGATCTGTCCTTGCCAGTGCAGGCTTCACAGCAACAGTGTCGACCAGGGGCGCATCGATGGGCCCTTCCACTGCTGGTTGAGAAACTGCGGTGGTCTTCGAGTCGACTGCAGGCTGACCTTGTGCAGCACGCTCCACGGCATTCCGTTGACCGGAGGTACCCACTACTGCCCCGGACTGGTTCGTTCCCTGGAGAGATGCAGTGGCCTCAGGAACGGTGCCGGTCACCTGCTGCTCTGCAGTGGGCCCGCGTTGAACTTCACTGTTGAGTAGATTTGCAATGACGACGACAACCATCACCAAGATGAGAATGATGCCGATCTTTGTACCCGTACCCATGGAGTCCCCCATTCCCTCGCGAGGCCGATGGCACTCGCTTCCCCGAGGTGGGTTCGCATTGTAGGCGAGGGGCTTCCCTCGCAACTGATCGCCAGCAAGATACCCGGTGGACGCACTCGTATCCAGCAGCACCCCGGCTTCGTGTCAGATCTCCAGCGATACTGCTCCTGGAGATGGCAACAGGGCGAGTCGATTCCGGGAACCGACTCGCCCTGCTGCATTCCAAATCCCTCGAACTGTCTCACTTCTTCATCGAGGCCTCGGCGATCACCGCCTCACGGCGCATTCGAGCCTTCTCCTGCAAGTGAATCAGCGCCGGGCTCGCAACAAAGATGGAGGAATAGGTACCAACCATGACTCCGATGCAGAGCGCAAAGGCAAAGGCGTGAAGTCCTTCGCCGCCGTATACAAGCAAGATCAACACGACCAGGAAAGTGGTCAGAGAGGTGAGAAGCGTGCGACTCAGCGTCTGATTGACCGATTTATTTACAACTTCAATGTAGTTAACATCTCTTCGGGTATCGACCAGATTCTCTCGAATCCTGTCAAAGATCACGATGGTGTCGTTGAGCGAATATCCCACCACCGTCAGAAGCGCCGCCACCACCGGCAGGTTGATCTTCAGACTCAGGAAGTCGCCGAGCAGGAAGTCCCCCACCGCCATCGCTCCGAGCGTGAACAGGATGTCGTGAACCAGCGCCACGATCGCAGCCAGGCCGAAGCGGAGTTCAAATCGCAGACTGATGTAGAAGATGATGGCCAGGAAACTGATCATCAGGGCCACGAAGGTCTTTCCCTGCATGTCCTGGGCGACCTTTCCCCCGATGCTGCTGAACTCGGGGAAGGGTTCCGAGAAGCTGATATTCTTGAACGACTTCAAGTTTTTCGTCAGATCACTCATCAGTGCCAGTGCCGCCGTGCTATCGGCCTGCGCCTCGCTCGTGATCTCGAAGGAAACCACCTCAGCGTCCTGGTAGTCTGCGACCGATTCGGTCACCGAGGCGATCGGGAACCCGCTCTCGAGAATCGCATCCTCGATCATGCTTGCGGTCACACCCACTTCCAGGGAGTCGCCGACGACTCGAAGGGCGTTCAACCGTGCCTTGAAAAGATGCGTGTCTGCAGCGCCATCGACACCAGCGACCGCCTCGACTCGAACATCTTCGATGGCGTTGGGGGCCAGCAGGCCTTCTTCCGTTAGCAACGTTTCGATGGCTGCCTTGAATGCTTCCGTCTCGTCACTGTTTGCCCCCAGGGTCTTCGTTTTCAACGAATACCTCCGGGCTTCCTCGACACCCTGCGCCCCGAGAGCTTGCAACTGCAAGTCCTCGAATTTGACACTGTCATCGGCTGAACTCAACCCAGCAAGAGTGTTCCGTAGTTGCGCCTCGGATACGGGGCGAGTGAGGTTGACAGACAGTTTGGTCCCGCCCGTGAAGTCGATTCCCATCGCCTGAGGTCCTCGCCAGATGAGGAAAACCACCCCGGCGACAACGAGTACGATCGAGAGAATTCGAGTAGGACCACGCATCGACATGAACTGGATGTTGGTCTTCGAGACCAACCTGACCATCTTCAGTTCCTTGACGATCCCCGAGTTGATCAGGGACGAGAGCAGAAGACGGCTGACAAAGATGGAGCAGAAGAAGGAGGTGAAAATCCCGATCGAGAGGACAATAGCAAACCCCTTGACCGCTCCGGTACCGAACTGGAACAACACGAATGCGGTGATCAAGGTGGTCAGGTTCGCGTCAAAGATGGTCCAGAAGGCACGCTGGAAACCGGCTTTGAATGCCGCTGGAAGTTCCTTGCCACGATCCCTCTCCTCGCGAATCCGCTCGAAGATGAGGATGTTGGCATCCACCGCCATACCCACCGTCAGCAGCAGCCCCGCCATTCCAGGAAAGGTGAGAGTGTTGCGGAAGACCACCAGGAGCGTCAGGACCAGCATCAAGTTGAACAGCAACGACAGGTTCGCCACCAGGCCCGCTGCGCGGTAATACAGGACCATGAACACGATCACGAGCAAGAAACCGATGACCATCGCCTGGGTTCCTCGGTCGATGGATTCCTTACCGAGGACCGATCCCACCGTCTGCTGACTGATGGGGACAGGTCTCGTCGGCAACGACCCCGCCCTCAGCAAGGTGACGATGTCGTCGACTTCCTTCTGCGTAAAGGTTCCGGAGATGATCCCTGCGCCGAAGATCGCATCGTTGATCGTTGCCACACTCACGGCCACGCCATCGAGCACGATCGCGAGACTTCGACCGATGTTTTCCCCGGTCAAATTTCCAAACAAGGTGCTCCCGGCACCTCCAAAGGTGAATCCAACGGCGGGGCCACCGGTCTGGTCGAAAGTGCTTCCCGCTTGCTGGATGAAGGACCCGGAGACCTTCATGGCGGGGCCATTTTCAACCACAACTGGAGCACCTCGAAGCCCATCGGGACCGGTACGGCCGTAGGTGACGATTCGATCGAGTTCTGGAGGAAGATTCTCCTCCGTCTGCTGTTCTGCGGGCAGCGCGTTGTAGGCGAGAATCGCCTGATCGCGACGGGACATCGCCTGCTCGATCTCGACGATGACATCCTGTCCGGAGTACTCTGCAGCACTCGCGAGGTGGATGTTCAGCTGTCCAGCCTGCTCGATCTGTTTCTTGATTCGTTTGAGTTCCTCGTTGTCGAAGCCAGGCAATTGAATCTGCAGGCGGTTCGATCCAGCGATGGCAACGCTGATCTCCTTGAGGCCGTAACTGTCGAAACGACGGGCGATCACATCCTTCACATCAGAAGCGACGCTGGATCGCTGAGATGCCGGAACATTTTCGAGCGGGATCTCGTACAGGAGTTCAGTGCCTCCTGCGAGGTCAATGCCCTTCTTGATGCCATTCTGGTAATCCTGAAGCGAATACACACAGCCCGCGATGAGTAGGATCAGCAGAATGAATCCGCGGATGTTCTTATCGATCATCGTGCAGTGTCCTCTTCCTTGATCTTGGGCGGGGTATCCTCACTCGAGAGAACTGCGGCCACTGACTGGCGCGCTATCCGCATACGAACATTTTTTGATTCATCGATGGTCAATACGATCAGATCATGATCGGCATCCACCTGGGCCACCTTGCCGACGATCCCCCCGATGGTGCGAACATGATCGTGCTTCTCCAGCCCATCGAGCAATCGCTGGTGTTCCTTGGCCTGCTTGCGCTGGGGTCTAAAGAGCAGGAAGTATGCTACCGCACCCATCAGGGCGAACATCGGTAGCATTTCGAGGAAGCCAACCTGCTCCGGTACTTCTGCGGCAGTTGCGGCAGTTGCGGCAGGGTCCTGAACCAGCATCGCGAGTGAACTCAGCGAAGTGCCGAACCAGTTGTATCCGACGGCGACGACAGACGACATCGGTCGTTCCTCTCCGGGGCCACGTGGCGGCCCGATTGATTCTGTTCAATGACTGACTCTCCCCGATGTACCCGCAAATTGCGAACCCAGGGGGAGTTGCGGATCTTAGTGGCACCCCTGCGCGGATTCAACCGGACCGGGCCTGGAATCGCTCCAGAAATGAGGTGCGAAATTGCTCCCAGGACCCTTCCAGGGTCGCCTGACGGGCTCTTTCGAGGAACCCGTGAAAGACCCTCAAGTTGTGCAGAGATCCGAGGGTGTAGGCCAGCAACTCCTTGCGAGTGTAGAGGTGATGCAGTGTCCCTCTGCTGAAGCGGAGGCAGGCTGGACAGTCGCAGCCGGGTTCAATCGGGGAGCGATCGCGCCTGTGTTTCGAATTTCGAAGGTTGAGCATCGAGCCGTCCGAGAGAAACAGCGTCGCATTGCGTGCATTTCTGGTGGGAATCACGCAGTCGAAGAGATCGATGCCGCTCTCGACGGCGACCAGGAACTCCTCCAGCCCTCCCACTCCCATCAGATAGCGTGGCCTATCGATGGGCAGGTGCCTGGCTGCGACAGAAATCGTCTCCAGCATCACATCTCGCTGTTCTCCAACACTGACGCCGCCGACCGCATAGCCGTCGAAGGGGAGCTCACGCAGTCGCTGCGCACCTTCTCGGCGCAGATCCTCTTCGACTCCACCTTGCAGGATCCCGAAGAGTGCCATCGGTTCGTGAAGCTGCAGACTGTGGCGATGCTCCACCGATCGAGACGCCCATCTTTCGGTCCGTTCGAGCGCCCTGGCCGCGATATCCCTGTCGACTCCTGCGGGAGGGCACTCGTCGAGCACCATCGCGATGGTGCTACCGAGTTGCGCCTGCACATCGAGGACCGTCTCGGGAGTCAGCGACAGCATGTCTCCATCGATGTGATTCCTGAACTCCACGCCCTGCTCATCGATGCGATTGAGATGGCCGAGGGAGAAGACCTGAAAGCCGCCGGAATCGGTCAGGATCGGGCCGTCCCAGCCCATCATCTGATGCAACCCTCCCAGTTCTCGTACGATCTCGGCGCCGGGCCTCACTGCGAGGTGATAGGTATTGGAAAGAACGACCTGGGTACCCAGTGCTGTCAGTTGATCGGGGCTGACCCCCTTCACCGTGCCCTGGGTTCCCACGGGCATGAAAGCAGGAGTACGGATCTCGCCTCGCGGAGTCGAGAAGGTCGCCGCTCTCGGCCCGTCCTGTGAACCCGCCTCCAGCTGGAACGAGAATCCTGGATGCATCGGGTGCTGCGCTTCGATCGAATCGCTCACCACAGCGTCCGGATCATTGCTCCGGGATAATAATGCTCGAGAATCCAGGTTCGATTGGCTCCGCGTCGCGCATATCCCTGGGCACCGACCTGGCACATACCGATGCCGTGCCCCCAGCCCCTACCCTCGAACAGGTACCCCTCGGATGTCGGCCTGACGGTGAAACTGGGAGAGCGGAGCCCTCGGATGCCGCTCTTTCGCAGCGCCGATCGTAAGCGTGTGGTGTCGACCTCGAAGGATCCATGGCCATGGTCGATGCGAAGGTAGGGAACATGTCCCGATGCAGTGGTCTCGATCGGCGTCACGGCCGAGATCCTGCCGATCCGAATCTCTGATCCTGCGCAAACCAGTTCGAGCGCCTGACGCAATTTCGTCTCCGGAACGGCCTGTCGCCAGCGAAAGAAGCGGCTGCCGACACAGCCATCGCACCTGACGCTGGGCATCGTGGCAATCCCGGCGATCCCGAAACCCTGCGCCGCCGAACAGGTCTGGCCTCCACAGGTGGAATGGTAAAAACTCTCGAAGATCCTGTCCTCTGCGAGCAAGTGAACACCTCGGGTACCCTCCACGGCATCCTTGACCGTCTGCGGTATCCGTGCGGTTCCTCCGTATGCCTGGCTTCTCGGGTCGCCCCTGAGGTGGTAGCCGCGACCGGGACCACGCGCCTGTATCTGAAAATTGGCGTAGGTCCTGGCAGCGATGGCCTGAGCTTCGAGTGCTGCCGGAGGAAAGCTACTGGCCGACATCTCACGCGAGACGACACCGAGCAGATACCGTTCCAGCGGGATCTGCTCGATCATCTGCCAGCCGCCAGCACCGGCTTCGGGAGTCCACTCGACCCAGCCCTCGTGATGGCGCTCACCGATTTGCATGTCGCCACTGACCGCTCGTATGCTGACACTCTCGGTGAAAACCTGATCGCCGACGCGAAGCGATCCCTTCGCTGCCACCACCTCCAGAGGCGAAGAAACCGTGGCGACATCGTCGCCCGTCCGCACCTGGAATCTTCCAGCATCGCAGCTGGCCCGGTGTTGATGGGTTCCCTGTTCGAGCAGGACTCGGATGATGGGGCTGCCCGCCGCCAGCGTCCGCTGATCCGGGGAGGTCGATGGCAGCACACCCTTCGGTGTGCTCGCAGGGGAAACCGAAGCGATCAGCAGCATCCCGATCAGCAGCATCATCGAGGCCCTCATGAGGAGCCTTCGAGATCGAGGGATCCCTGATCTCCTGCTTCAGCCGGAGACTGCAGGTCATCGCGCAGGCGATGACCGAGCACCCTGCCGCGCGGCGTCTTGGCCAGGAATCCGGCACGGATCAGGTACGGTTCGTGCACATCCTCGATGGTGCGTTCCTCCTCGCCGACCGTGACCGCGATCGTCTTGATGCCGACCGCTTGCCCATCGGCGCGAGCCACCGTACTCAGGATCCTTCGATCGAGAGCGTCGAGTCCGTCCGGATCGACTCCTAGCCTGTCGAGTCCCGCACTGGCCGCTGCCCCATCGATCACCTTGTGGCCCTGGACCTGCACGAAATCGCGAACCCTGCGAAGGTATCGGTTGGCGATCCGGGGAGTCCCTCGGCAGCGGCAAGCGAGCGCAGCCGCTCCATCCTCGGTCAGGTCGAGACCGAAGATGCGTGCACTGCGCACCAACACCTCGACGATCTCATCATCTCGATAGGGTTCCAGTTTTTCCTGAATGCCAAATCGAGCACGAAAGGGTGCGGTCAGGTTGCCTTCTCGGGTGGTCGCCGCGATCAATGTGAAACGAGGTAGATGGATTCTCATCGATCGAGCGTTGGGGCCCGAGTCGATGATGATGTCGATCTGAAAATCCTCCATCGCCGTGTAGAGATATTCCTCGACGACGCGACTGATGCGATGGACCTCGTCGATGAAGAGGATGTCCCCTTCATCCAGTTCTGTCAGCAGACCGACCAGATCCTTCGCCTTGTCCAGGACCGGGCCACTGGTGGCTCGAAACCCCACCTCCATGTGGCCTGCGACCAGTCCAGCGAGGGTCGTCTTGCCCAGGCCTGGCATTCCCGACAACAGCACATGGTCGAGGGGCTCGCCCCGTTCCTTCGCTGCGCCGAGAAAAACTCGCATATTTCCGACCACCGCTTGCTGGCCGATGAACTCGCTCAATTGGCTCGGCCGGATCTGCTCGTCGGTGAGCCGATCCTCGGACCCGACCGCTGCGGGCGCAGTTTCCCGCACCCTGGGCGCATCATCACTCTCACTTGCGGACATATTCGGCTAGCCTCCCTCGCAGACGGCGATGACCAGAGGATAGTCGGCAGGTGCCACCTCGACCAGCCCCGGTACCGCAGCCGGGGGCACCCTTGACCGGGGTTCATTCACTGGCGAGCATTTGAGTCAGCGAATCGATCGCGACCCACAGTGCCATCGACAGTGCCATCGACAGTGCCATCGCTCGAGTCGATGGACTACGAAGTTTCACAGCAGCAGGGAAGAGGAGAGCCCGTTGCCCCCATCCGCAACGCTGCCAGGAAACCACTCTGACGCCCCCAGACCAGGTCTCGGGCCGATTCTGCTGACCCTCTTCATCGATCTGGTCGGGTTCTCCATCATCTTTCCGCTGTTTCCTGCCATCATGGAGTCTTACCGCGCCGATCCATGGCTCGAAGCCGTCCTCGACGCTCTTCGATCCCTCTCACCCGAGATCAATGATGCGCGTCTCGTGACACTCTTCGGGGGCGTACTCGGTTCCATCTACTCGATCCTGCAGTTCCTGGTGAGCCCTCTCTGGGGCAGTCTTTCCGATCGAGTGGGACGCCGTCCGGTTCTGATGATCACCATCGCCGGCAATCTGTTCGCCGCCTTGCTGTGGGCCTTCAGTGGTTCTTTTGCGCTGCTGGTGCTGTCTCGAATGCTGGCAGGAATCGCTGGCGGAAACATCTCCGCTGCCACCGCAGCAGTCGCTGACTTGACTCCTGGAACCGATCGGGCCCGTGGAATGGGACTGATCGGTGCCGCATTTGGACTCGGATTCATCCTCGGGCCTGCCATCGGCGGGGGGCTGAGCCTCATCGACCTCACCCCTGCAGCGGAGGCGGCACAATCGACCGGCGTGTTTCGCACCAACCCCTTCAGCGCCGCGGCTCTCGGCGTCTGCGTGCTGTCGCTGATCAACCTCCTGTGGGTCTGGCGCTGCTTGCCGGAGACCAGACCCGAAGGATACCCTCCTCGCCCCATCCGGATTCAGGTGTCGCTGGGGAGTCGCTGGGGAGCGGATGTCGTTCGGATCCAGCTCGCCAACCTGATCTACCTCATCGGCTTCAGCGGCATGGAGTTCACGCTCGCGTTCCTGGTCCATCAACGCTTCGAATGGGGTAGCGAACAGATCGCCGGCATGTTCGTTGCCATCGGGCTGATCCTGGCGCTGGTCCAGGGTGGACTCTCCCGGCCGATGTCACGACGATGGGGACCACACCTCACATCCCGGATCGGGTTCTGTCTCGTATTCGTTGGCCTCGTCGGCATCGCTCTGGCACTGCAGGAGTGGCAATTGATGCTGGCATTGCTGCCACTGTCGGTCGGCGCAGCGATGGTGATGCCGATGCTCTCGACCCTGGTCAGCCTCGCCGTCGGTCCCGACCAGCAGGGAGAGGTTCTCGGCTGCTTTCGGTCGCTGGGAAGCCTGGCTCGTGCCATAGGCCCACTGGCGGCTGCGATCCTGTACTGGAAGATCGGACCCGCCGCACCCTACTGGGCCTCCGCCGCGATCCTGGTGATTCCGATCCTGCTCCTCTCAGGTGCTCTTGCCAGAAAACCTCAAATTCCATAGCATTTCCTTCACGCCGCGCGATCACAGCCTGAAGGGCTTGTCGTGCAAAAATCTACATTCCGATCCAGTTCCTCCCGCACGGAGCTTCGTGACGGGCAGTGGTCAACTGCTCCTCTGGCGTTGGCATCTCTACTTTTTCTTTCTCTTGTGGTGACCATCACCGGCTGTACATCTGCCCCGGTCGGACGAGGAGAAGCGATCGGCACTGCCATCGGCCCTGCAGATGTCGCAGCGATGGCGGCAGGGACATGGCAGATGCGCACCGAAAAACAGCAGGGGATGGCCGTACTTGGTGGTCTTCTCGCCTACGACATGACAACGACCAATCAGGTCGAAGGCATCGATGTTGCACGGGAACGCATCAGTGCCGGTCCGTTGTGGATTGCAGGCACGACTGAAAGTCGTGCTCTCACCGATGCAGGTGAAGAAAGTCATGGCAACTGGTTCTTCCCCTTCTGGCGCTACCGTGAAGTGAACGGTGAGCGGACCCTCTATCCGCTGATGGTGATCCCGATTCCACTCGGCAGTTCGCGCCCTTCCGACCTTGCAGATCTCGATCCCATCGCGCCATGGGATGCCACTGCAGTCGATACCAATCCGGCAGCGATCCCACCTGAACCGGCACAGGTCAGTTCGAATACCGACCTCCCCATCGTCGATCCGCTGGCACGGACCTACAGACTACGCCAGGGCGACACGCTGTGGTCGCTGTCGAGCCGCTTCTATGGCAATGGCCAGCGATGGCGAGACATCGTGACGGCGAACCCGGCGATCATCGCTGACATCCACTCGATGGCGATCGGGACCACCATCGTGATCCCCCGCTGATGTGACCTGCGGCAACGATCCAGGCACCGGAAAACCGCCGGCCACGCTCGTCTTCGACGCAGTGATTCGATCATCCCGATCGGTATCGCTATCACTGCTTCCAGAGCAGATACGGGCATTATTTGCCGGACCCGCCACTGCGGGATCGGTACATGAAACTCAGCAACGTCTTTCTTGACCTGTTCACGACCTCTGGCCCGAGGGGAATGAAACTGCGGCGCAACTCGGCAGATTTACAAAAAGATACACTAGTAAAGCATTGTTAGTTCATTAGAATGGACTTTGTACACGACTTTCAACTTCGATGGAGGTCTTTGTTCTCCGGGGCCTGAGCTACCGGCCCGGAATCCACAGCGAGGAAGGAACATTCAGATGCTGAACTGGAAGATGTTGTTGGGGGCGTTTTGTCTCCTCAGTTGCGTGACCGCGCTCCAGGGCCAGAATTATGCCCTCCATTCCGGAGCCACTTCGGGCCTACCCGGAGGAACCGCCACCGCAGTCATTAATTTAGAAACCCCCAGCCCCTCTCAGGGATTCCAGTTCGGAATGACTCATGACAGTTCGATGCTGACTGCCGTTCTGGTTTCCGAGGGCTCAGGCCTCACCACCACCAACGCGGGAAGTGGCGCCGATTACTTCCTGTTCGAACTCGCACCGGTGGGTGGACCTGGAGTCATCGTGGGCGCGATCGTGAGCCTGTCTCCACCGCTCGAATCGATTCCGGTCGGACTGCACGAAGTGGCACTGATTCAGTATTCGGTCGACGCTGCTGCCCTTCCTGGAACCTCCACCGGTCTCACCTTCGTCAACACTCTCGGCAGTCCCGCAGTCAATTGCGTGATCTCGGTCGGGGGCGTGTCGCAGCAGCCGATTCTCGATCATGGATCGATGCTGGTCGAAACTCCGGCACCCACTGGCGTGACCGTGACGATAGACGATCCCTGCACCTGCGACGGTACCCTCAGCTGGACCAATGGAGGTCTCTACGACTCCATCGAGGTCACCCAGGACGGAATCACCACGACACACCTCGGAACCGCAACGAGCACGGCGATCGCCTTGACTGATGGTGTCGCCTCCAGCTTCGAGGTGGTCGGAATCAGCAATGCTCAGGCATCTGCGGCTGGACTCGGATCGGGAACCTGTGCTCAGACTCCTCCTTCCGCCGGTCCTTCTGACCTCAACTGCACCATCGATCACGAGACCTGCACCGTGACCCTGACGTGGCTCAACAACGATCCAGCGTACCAGGCACTCACTCTCAGCGTCGACGGAGCACTGATCGGTACGCTGCCAGGAACCTCCACGACGACCACCCATGTGCTGCCACTGGAACTGGTCGACTTCACCCTTGAAATCGGTGGATCTGGCGGCTGCGGCGAGGCACTTGCCTCGACCAGTTGCGTCATGGCGTGCCTCCCCGAGCGTTTCCGTCGCGGCGATGTCAACGGTGACAGCGGCGTCGACATCTCGGATGCCATCGGAACTCTCAGTTACCTGTTCCAGGCCGTTCCGCCTCTGTGCCTCGATGCCATCGATTCCAATGACGATGGAACTGTCGACATCTCGGATGCGATCAAGGTCCTCACCTACATCTTTGCAGGCGGCACCGAGCCCCCTGCGCCGGGAGCGACCAACTGTGGAATCGACCCGACCGACGATGCTCTCGATTGCGCCACATACGACACCTCGGGGTGTTGATCAGCGCACTCGACTGAATCTGAAATAGAAGCGGGCCCGCCAGGTATCACCTGGCGGGCCCGTTTTCCATGCCACTCTTCTTCCATCCTGTGCGTACACGGAACAGACGTCCTAGATGGCCTCGAAGATGTGGCCCATCTTGTTCTTCTTGGCACGAAGGTAGCCAAGATTGACAGGGCCAGGCTCCGGCTCGATGGCCAACCTCTCTGCGACCACGATCCCGTTCGACTCGAGCCCGGACACCTTGGCCGGATTGTTCGTCAGCAAGCGAACACTGGTCGCCCCCAGCGACTTCAGAATACTGGCCGCATCGCCGTAGTCGCGAAGATCGGGTGCGAACCCGAGTCGTTCGTTCGCCTCGACGGTATCGAGTCCCTCGTTCTGCTGAAGGTGGTAGGCCTCGATTTTTCGGGTCAATCCGATGCCTCGCCCCTCTTGCGGAAGATAGAGCAGCGCACCCCGTTCTCGAGAGCCGATGGCCTCGAGAGCCATCTGCAATTGTGCGCCACAATCACATCGGAGCGAACCGATGACATCTCCCGTGAAACAGGCGCTGTGTAATCTCACGATGGGAGCTTCGGCAGACGGGCCCATGCCCAGATCGCCCTGTCGAAGTACCGTGATGGGTGTGCCGAAAGGCACGCTCCACGACTCGATCTCGAACAATCCGTACGGCGTCGGCAGTTGAGCTCCAGAATGGCGCGACGGCTCTACCGTTGGCTGCGACTCACCGGCAGCGGGTTGCGCTGCTGCAGATTGCGATGATGCGTCACCCGACAGTGCTGGACTCGCCTGCTCATGACGCTGTTCCTCTTGACGCTGCTGAACGAGGCTATCTATCGTCCCCAGCGGCAATTGATGTAACTTTGCAAATGCGATCAGATCGGGAAGCCTCGCCATCGATCCGTCCTCATTCATCACCTCACAGATCACCGCAGCAGGCTGAAGCCCTGCACGCTCGACCAGATGAAGTGCGGCCTCCGTGTGGCCACTTCGGCTCAACAATCCACCCGGGTTTGCTTTCAACGGGAACACATGTCCCGGTCTCTTGAAATCATCGGATGTCGATCCTGGGGCGGCGAGTTTGCGAAGGGTCCTGGCTCGATCAAATGCGCTGATTCCGGTCGAGTTTCCCTCGCGGGCATCGACAGACATGGTGAAGGCACACTCCATCGGATCGCACGGCGTTGCATTCATCAGAGACAACTCGAGTCGATCGGTGATCTGCTGTGCCAGCGGTGCGCAGATCAGCCCCCGAGCGTGGGTCGCGAGAAAATTGACCTGCTCCGGTGTGATCGATTGAGCGGCCACGACAAGATCACCCTCATTCTCGCGATTTGCATCATCGATGAGGATGACCATGCCGCCACGAGAGATCTCAATTATCAGTTCTTCGGCGCTGGCGAAGGGCAAGGCAACTCCTAGCGATGGTTCCATTCCAGGACACGGTGACCCCTCTGATGCGAGGCGGTCTGATCATTCTAGTGGCTCACCGGCCCGGAAAGGAGTGATTCCTAGTCTCCTCTTCGACGGAATTCGACCCCCTCGGTGTGACCACCGAGTTGGATGACCAGGTCCTCGACTCGCTTTACCAGTCGCGTCGCCGCACCAGGAAGTTCCACCGTTCCCCAGACGAGGATCAGCGCCATCCGTGTCTGGTCGTCAGTCTTGCACCTCTGGGAGTCCTTGACGGCATTGGCCAGGGGTCCATCCCGATCGCACAGGCAAATCAATCCTGCGACATCGATCTGCTGATCGGAGCGATTGAAGATGTAGCGTTCGCCCGGCTGGCCCATCGAGATGGTCAACGGCGGCTGAACACGATCCAGATCGACCACGCTCAGCGGCAGCCCCTCGGCTCTCGACGCCGCGTTTCCTGCATCGACCAGGGGCAGGATCGACCCGAGGCGCCCCTGCGCTGCGGCCTTGACCAGCCACTCGCTCGAGGGCTTTCCACGGCCTGCAGGACGATAGCCACCGTGGCGAAGCAGGGATCGAACTGCCTGCCTGGACTCCTGGCCCACCTCCTCGGGACCGTTCCCCGGTTCCAGCATTTTCTGCAGCCAGTCTGGACTCTCGTTGCCCTGGGGAGTGGACAGTTCGACGCGGATGGCCGCCGGATCGAGTAGTGGGTGCGAATCGACCTCGATGAACATCTTCTGCCACTCCTCATCTGTGCGCCCCGGCTTTCCTTGTCGAAGCGCAGCGGGGGGCTACCATCCAGCGGATCCAGCTCATGGGGCTGCGATCACCGATCGAACTGGAGGGTAGCAGGGTGCCACGGGAAGCGGATGCGATCGATGCTGGAATTCGTCTCGGCGAGGGATGTTCGCCACATCTCGCCCAGGAGCTGCTCCAGCTTCCCGCGCTCTCGGTCATCGCCAGTGGCCGTCGAGGTCGACTCGAGCGCATCGAATGGCAAGGAACGCCCTACGCTCGAAAGGTCTACCTGCCCACATCGGCGACACCGATTCGAGTGTTGGCGAGGAGATTGCCACGTCGCTGGCGCTGGGCAAGACCCCATCGGTCGTGGCAAGCGATGCTGTTGGGAGTGCCTCTGGACCTGCCGCTTCCTCGGCCACTGGTTCTCGACACGAACCGATCCCGAGCAGTACTGATCAGCAGTTGGGTTGCGGGGGAGCCGATTCATCACTGGTTTGCTCGCAGTAGCCAGAGCGATTGGCCACCTCGCGATCAATTCCGTTTTGCGCGCTGGATCGGGGCTCGCCTACAACAGGTGACGGCACTCGGTTTCAGTTCACGAGATCTGGCTCCCCACAATGTACTCGTGAGCGGGGATCCCGAAGGACCATGGCAACTGGGCATCGTGGATCTCGACGACGCCGTGGTCGGACCGGCCCCTTCGAGACGACAACTATCACACTCTCTGGCTCAGGTCGGACATCTCCCTCCGACCATCTCCTCGACCTTGCTGATGCGCGCGATGCATGCCTTTCTCGATGAGCAAGAGAATGAGATGCTGGGCGAGCACCGCAATTCTATCGCCGACATCGCAGCGAGGATTCATCAACTCCAGCGTATCAAACGAGAGAGACAAGCCAGGAGCGGCACCTTCGATCCACTCGCTGGCTGGGGCCTCGGAGAAGATGGACTTCCAGTACCGTTTACCGGAGCAC
Organism: Planctomycetota bacterium; assembly: GCA_036338595.1. Lineage (GTDB taxonomy): Bacteria > Planctomycetota > UBA8108 > UBA1146 > UBA1146 > QNYK01. The sequence goes on from JAYZBV010000034.1 coordinate 15,956, forward strand.
GCTCAGGGCCCTGATTCGGCGCACTACCGCCATCCAGAAACGGGCGCCGACTCTCCCTTGAAGAAACAGTGGGAACTGCCTCGATGCAGAGTTCGTCCTTGGCGATGGGTAACAGGGAGGAGCGGAGCATGGGCTACCGACTGTACGTCTTCGACCTCGATGAGACTCTCTGGTGTGCAGATCTTCAGCAGGTCTGCCCGTTTCATGGCCCCTTTCAGCTCAGTGGCAGGCATCTGGCCAGTTGTGACACGGCCACCGTGCGACTGCGTCGAGGGACCCGAAAACTGATGCGATCGATCCATCGTACCGGAGGAATCTGCTCGTTGGCCTGCCGAGCGGATGAGTCCGTGTGCAATGAATTGCTGGATACCTTCGGAATTCGTGACCTTTTCTTCCATCCTCGATATGGCCTGATGGAGAAAGGAGAGGCGATTCTTGAGGTTCTCGAGGAGATCCGAACCGATCTCGGGGTCAAAATTCGGAGCGATGAGGTACTTTTTATCGACGATGCCCCCGCCAATACTCGCGAAGCACGCCGCGTCGGAGCCACCACCCTGCTGTACGGCCGGGACATCAGAAATCTCGGCGAGTTGCAGTCTCTCGTGATGCGGAGTTCCAAGAACGCTTGAATTGAGACCCCTCTCCTATTCATCCTGTGTGGTCACGGTCGCACTTCCGATCGGCGACCCGCACGGATGGAAAGGACGGAAAACGGATGTCCGAGGAGACAACGGGAGAGCTGAACGATGCTGCTCCCCCCGCTTCGCCGATGGCTACCGTCATCGAGGCCAGAAAATTGAGTCGCTCCTTCGGCGAGACGAGGGCTGCACAAGATGTATCCTTCGAGGTTCGCCGCGGAGAGATCCTCGGTTTTCTTGGCCCCAATGGAGCCGGCAAGAGTACCACCCTGAGGATGATCACCGGATTACTCGCCCCCGATCACGGTTCGGCGAAGATCTGCGGTATCGATATGGCGACCGATCCGATCGCAGCCAAGAAAAAGTTTGGCTACTTACCGGAGAGTATTCCTCTATATGACGAGATGGAGGTCATCGATTACCTCCGATTCGTCGGTAGCGCACGGGGACTCCGAAAAGCAGAGCTGGAGAAGAGTATCGATCGCATCGCAATGCGCCTCGGCCTGATGTCGATGTTACGCCGTCGCTGCGGAACTCTCTCCAAGGGATTCCGCCAGAGAGTCGGCCTCGCCCAGGCTCTGATTCACGGTCCGGAGGTAGTGATTCTCGACGAACCCACCAACGGACTCGACCCTCGTCAGATCATCGAGGTCAGGTCCTTGATTCGTGAACTGGCCACCGATTGCGCGGTCATCTTCAGCACTCACATCTTGCAGGAAATCGCCGCCATCTGTACTCGAATCATCGTCATCCACTCCGGCCATCTGATCGCAGACGGCACGCCAGAAGAACTGGCGGGAGACTCCTCCGAGGAATGGCAGGTGGTGACCTCTGGTAACGGTGTGAATCCTGAACAGTGCCCCGAGTTACAGCTGGCCCCAGGTGTTGTGCTGGGCACGGGAGAAACCGTTCACAGGTGGCTCGGAGAATCGGCTCCTGACCTCGGTGAGTTGTCGACCCAGATCTATCGATCTGGATCGAGACTGCTGCATGTAGGTCGCTCGAGAGAGAGCCTGGAGCAGGTTTACCTGCGCCTGACCGGCGGAGAGCAGGTGCCAGCATGAAGGAGATACTGATCGTCGCTCGTCGCGAATGCGGCGCCTACTTCCAGACGCCCATCGCCTGGATCTTCATCGCGCTCCAGATCGCAATCCTGTCCTTCTTCTTCTTTCTCTACTCTCCCTTCTTCATCATCGAGAGTGCTGACATGAGGGTCTGGTTTGGATTGACGCCATTTACCCTGATGGTGTTCGCACCCGCAGTCACCATGCGCCTGTGGTCTGAGGAATTGAGAACCGGCAGCACGGAGGTGCTCCTGTCCCTGCCCGTCAAGGTGAGAAACATGGTAATTGGCAAGTGGCTCGCCTCCGTCGTGGTGTTACTGGCGAGCGTGATCTGCAGCCTCGGGATTCCCGCAACCATCAGCTACCTGGCGGCCAGCCCCATCGACTGGGGTCCGATCATCGGTGGCTACATCGGCACCATGCTGGCGGGAATGATGTTTCTTGCGCTCGGGTGCTGGGTCTCTGCGCTCTCTCGCAACCAGGTGGTCTCGCTGCTGGTAGGAGTCACCGCTGGCATCGTGTTGGTACTTGCATTGAGTCCCGATTTCGCCTCATTCATCTCTGGATCCAATGAGACGCTTGCAAGAGTCGTCGAGTCTCTGGGTGTTCAATCCCACTTTCGATCGATCGAGCGCGGAGTACTCGCCATCAGCGATGTCGTTTATTTTCTGTCCGGCTCCTGCTTCTTCCTGGCGCTGACGGTGTTCCAGGTCGAACTGAAGAAACAGTAGGGGGAATGATGGAACAAAGATTGTCAAGTTTCATGACCCGCTGGGTCTCTTCACTGATCTTGCTGACCGTACTACTGGTCATCTGCAATGCCATCGCACTGCGCTTCGACAAGCGCATAGACCTGACGAAGGTCGGCATTCACACCGTGAGCCCCGAGACGGGTCGAATCCTCTCTGAACTCCCGGAGGAGTTGACCATCGAGTACTGGGTCAGTGAGAGGATGCCGTCTGGCCTCCAGAATCTGCGCCGAGATACCGTCGATTACCTGGATGAATTCCAGCGCTCCGCCAGGGCTTCCGGGGCCGATCTCAAGATCCAGGTTCTGAATCCGAACCGGATCATCGAGGACTTCGTCAAGGAGAAGGAGAAGTCGGGGGATGCTCCCGAGCAGAATCCGACGCAAGCGCTGCTCGGCGGATCCGCATCCTTTGCCGATGAGATCAAGAAGGAACTGGCGCAACAGGGGATCCCGGAGCTCCAGGGACGATCCTTCAAGGATGATGGTTTCGAGATCGTGCCCTTCTACAGTGCGCTGGTGCTCAAGTACCTCGACCGAGATGTGGAAGCGATTCCTGTGCACACGAACCTCGAGGGTCTCGAATATGAGCTGGTGAGCCGAATCGCAAAACTGGCGAGTACATCCAAGCCCGTGATCGCTTTCTTCCACGGCAGACCCGAGGACCTCATCACTGAAGCGAATGGTACTCCGTTGCCTCAGCCGATCGGTCATTTCGACCCCTTCGTCAACGACATTCTCAGTGACAGGTTCGATGTCAGGCGAATTGACCTGACCCGGGATTCGCTGATTCCTGAAGAGGCTGCACTTCTGATCATCGCAGAACCGAACGCAACGACTCCGAGGCAACGCTTCGAGATCGAAAGATCGATCGCGTCTGGCCGACCGGCATTCGTGATGGCCTCGACAACGACGGGCACCCTTGACCAGCGACTTCAGTTCACACCACTTGCGCCTGGGCTCTCTCCGACGCTTCGAATGTGGGGTGTTGAGACGGTCGAAAATGTCATCGTGGCCAGTAACGAGTGTGGCTCGATCGAGATCCTGCGCCCGGGTCCATTCGGATCCCAGTTTCGCCAGGCCGCTCCATTCCATCTCTGCCCTATTGCTACTGGAAATGGTCTCGATGGAACATCTCCTCTGACCAGAGGGGTCGGGTCCATCGTCTTTCCCTTCGCCACACCTTTTGCGATCAATCAGGAGATGGCTGCGGCGGCAGGAATCGAGATCTCGACCCTCGCCAGTTCATCGAGTGGCTCCTGGTTAGCCCGGTTCAGCCCCGGATACACGGCAGAGATGGATTCCAAGCCACAGGATCCGGGATCACTGGCAGTACGCCATCTCGGCTTGCTACTGGAAGGCACCTTCCCGACCACCTTCGAGGAGGGAACGCCGGTTCCTCCCTGGGATCCCACCGAGGAAACCGATACAGAAAGTCCGACGGTGGCGGCCATCGCCTCCAGGCCGGGTCGGGTACTGCTGCTCGGTTCCGCCGACATCGCCAAGTACGCATCGCTGAGCCTCTACCAGCAGAATGTTCGGTTTCTCGTCGGTTCCATCGAAGCGCTGGCCCTCGATCCAGATCTGGCAATGATCCGTGCCAAGGTACAGGTCTCCAGTGCGCTGCGAGAAACCGAGCGTGGCGAGAGGAATCTGGCAACCTATGGCAACATGGTCGGAATACCGCTGATCTTGCTGCTGATCTTCATGGTCTATTCGGCGAGCCGAACGGGTGCATCCTACGCTTATGAGAACAAGATCCACTCGGAAGAGGTCTCTGCATGACTCCCAGAAATTTGAGTATGCTGCTGGCGATCATCATCGGTGCCGGACTGCTTTTCTACTTCGAGAAGGACCCCTATTCCGAGCCGACCGAGGTGCCCGTCGCCATCGCAGCCTTCACCCAACTGGATGTGCAGCAGGTGGCGCGCGTCGAGATGATGCAGGGGACCCACTCCGTCGTGCTGGAGAGGCAAGGAGACTCCTGGAGTGTCCCTTCGGCGTGGGATTACGCTGCGGATCATCAGGAAATTAATCAGCTCCTCACCGATATTCGCTCGATCGCCGCTGCTCAGCAACGCGCCTCGAAAGTGGCCAGCCACTCGACATTCGATGTCAACGATGAAGCCGGTTTGAAGATCGCTCTCAAGGACTCATCCGGTCAAACGATGACAGATCTGGTGCTCGGTAAGCGGGATGGCTTCGGCCGTTCCTTCATCCGCATCGCGGGGTCGAACGAGGTCTACAGCGTATCTCCCAATCTCAGGGCGCGCGCCGCCTTTGCAGGCTCCACCCTCGAAGCGGGTCGCTGGACCGACAAGATGCTGTTTCGGCTGCCGGCAGACGCGGTGGTTCGCCGGATGCACATCGAAACCCCTGAGGGCCTCTCCCAGTTGGTCTGGAAAGCGTCAGAAAAGCCGCCCGTACCTCAAGCAGATGAGAATCCTCTGCTGGCGGGAAGCGAGGATCCACTCTGGATGGTGCGCTCGTCTACCGATGGTGAACTACTCCCTGCCGACGAGACCACGGTCAAGGGCATCATCTCGTCTCTGAATAATGTCCAGGCAGCCTGGCCCATCGATCCGAGCGATATGGCAGCGCTGGGGCTCGACCCGGCATCCTCCTTCATCGAGGTCGAACTCTCCGATGGATCGATTCACACCATCCAGTTCGGCCAGGAGAGAGAGCTTCCAACCGGAGGACAGGGATTCACCGCTCGTGTGGTGGGAGATCATCGGACCGTGATGGTGAGACAATGGATCAGGGATTCGCTGCTCAAGGGCGCCGATGCGCTTCGCGCAGCGCAGGACCCGCCACAGGATCCAGGCGTGCCTGAGGAGGGAGATGCTCTCCCGGTTCCCGAGCAAGATCCTGCGACCGACTCTGACGGCTAGCATGGATCGAGGCCTGACTCCCGGCTACCCTGAAGCGGGGTCGGTGGACCCCTCTTCAGGAGGAGATCGATGGCCAAACTCTACTTCAGGCACGGGACAGTGGGCAGTGCCAAGACTCTGAATCTGCTGGCGGTAGCTCACAACTATGAACGCCAGGGCAAAAAAGTCATCGTCATCAAGCCCGGCTTTGACGACAGGTACGGCACGAATGAAGTCGCCTCTCGCGCTGGATTACACCGCGAGGCTCACATCATCCTGTCTGCATCGGGGCGCCTGGACCGATCGATGTTCGACGATGTTCAGTGTGTGCTGGTCGATGAGGTTCAGTTCCTGACATCCCTTCACATCGACCAGTTGCGGGACATCTGCGATCAGGTCGGTGTACCGGTGATCTGCTATGGCTTGAGAACGGACTTTCGAAGCAAGTTGTTTGAAGGCAGCCGTCGCCTGATGGAACTGGCAGACTCCATCGAGGAAGTGAAGACCACATGCCATCGCTGCAACCGGAAGGCGATCTTCAATCTCAAGTGCGTCGATGGGGTAGCGCTCCTCGATGGACCCAGCCAACAGGTCGCAGGAGATGAGACCTTTCAACCGGTGTGTTCACTGCACTATGTGGAGGCGCTGAATCTCGATGGTGTCGAGGGGATCGACGAAGACATTGCTGAAAGCGAGTTGACGACATGAAAGACGACGCCATTTCCGAGTTGAAGGAGAAGTTGCGCGGGATCTCATTGATCGAACATTCCATCATGCTGCTGGAGTGGGATCAGGAGACCTACATGCCACCCGGTGGTGCTGAGTCGCGCGCTGCTGCTCTGGGCGAGATTGTCGGGATCAAGCACAGACGATCGCAGGATCCAGCGCTGGGGGATTGCATCGACCGCGCCGAGGATATGGCCAGGAGTTCGGGAGACCCAGACCTGCAGGCTCTCGTCAGAGAAGTCCGCTACGACTACGACCAGTCGGTACGGATCCCGGCCAGCCTCGCCACCGAGATCGCAGAAACCAGTTCGCAGGCGATGACGGCATGGAGAGTTGCAAGAGAAAAGGACGAGTTCTCACTATTCGAACCGCTACTGTCGAAGCAGGTCGAGTTGCAGGGCGACTACGCAGATGCTCTTCAGAACGATGGGTTCGAACGCTACGACGTCTTGATGAACCTGTACGAACGGGGCATGACTGCCAACCAGTTCGAGAAGATCTGCCAGCAGGTCGTGCCCGGACTTCGAACGATCATCGAGCGCGCCACGGAAAACCCCTCCGATGCTCCTTCCTTCATGAAGGGGCCGTGGGACAAGGACCAGCAACTCGCCTTCTCCAGGGAGGTGGCCGCTGAACTCGGCTACGACTTCGAGCGTGGAACTCTGGACCTGACAGCGCATCCCTTCTGTACATCTCCTTCAGCGCCTCATGATGTGCGGATCACCACCCGCGTCAGCACCGATGATTTCACCAGTAATCTATTCGGAGTGATCCACGAAACGGGTCATGCCCTGTATGAGCAGGGACTCGACTCCAGTTGGGAACACACCCCTCTTTGCGACAGCATCTCGCTCGGAATTCACGAATCGCAAAGTCTATTCTGGGAAAATGAAATCGCCCGTGGAGAGGCTTTCTGGAGTCACTTCCTTCCCAAGATGAGTCAGTACTTCCCGGGAAAGCTGGAAGGTGTGAGCCCAAGGGAGATGGCCGCTGCTGTCAATCCCGTGCGTCCTTCGTTGATCCGGGTCGAAGCAGATGAAGTCACCTATGGCCTCCATATTGCACTTCGCTTCGAACTGGAAAAAGGTCTCTTCGATGGCACCATCTCGGTCGCGGACCTGCCCGGCTTATGGCGCGAAAAGATGCAGGAATACCTGGGGATCCAGCCGGAGACCGATCGCGATGGAGTACTTCAGGACATCCACTGGAGTTTTGGCCTGTTCGGCTATTTCCCGACATACCTGCTCGGGGCCCTCTACTCGGCACACTTCTGCGAGGCGATCGGTCGTGAAATCAATATCGACCAGGAGGTCTCTGCAGGCCGATTCGATGCCATCCTTGAGTGGCTGCGTACCCGGGTGCACACACCCGGGCGACGCAGGACACCTCTGGAACTGCTGGAGGATGCGACGGGATCTGGACTCGACCCGAGCGTGATGATCTCGGCTCTCGATCGCAAGGTCGAGATGGTCCACGGAGTGTAGACACAGGTGCTGGGGGCACTCTCCGAGTTTGCGCGCTGGTTACACCTGCAGTGGCCCGCAGGAGTTGTGGAGCCGGTGCCCGAGGTGGATTCACACTTCTCGACCAATGTTCCCGGTCTCTTCATCGTCGGTGATCTGACCGGCACTCCACACCTCAAGTTTGCCGTCGACTCGGGCACCCGCGTCGTGCGATCGATGGATGGCGATCGGTCCGTCTCTGCGGATGGTCGGCTACCACTCGTCATCATCGGTGCGGGTGTCTCCGGCCTCGCCGCAGCCATCGAGGCGAAACGCCTGGGGATCGAACATCGCCTGCTCGAGTGCAGTCGCGTGCTCGAGACCCTGGAGAACTTTCCCGTCGGCAAACCGATCTTCACCTGCCCCACGGAGATGAAGCCGGCCGGACAGTTGCAGTTCCCCGAGGGAGATCTCGACCGGGAAGGGCTGCTGGAGTCGCTCCATCAGCAGGTCAGGGAAGCTGGAGTCACTCCGGTCTGCGCGCGTGTCGAAAGGGTCGTTCGCCACGAGGGAGCACTGAAGGTCATCTGCCAGCAAGGCGAGGATCTGGAGGCGACGAGGGTCGTGATCGCGATCGGTCGAGGCGGTGACCACCGGCAGCTCGGCGTAGAAGGAGAAGAACTCGCCCATGTCTCTCATCGCATGCACGATCCAGGCGCCCACCGTGGCGAGTCGGTCCTGGTGGTCGGCGGTGGCAACACTGCCTGTGAGACCGCTGTCGCTCTCGCCGATGCGGGAGCAGTGGTCACCCTGTCGCACCGCAGTGACCAGCTGGTGAGACCAGTGCAGCAGATCCTCGACCTCGTCGAGGATCGCCGCGACAAGAAACAGATCCAGGTCGAGGCAGCATCCGAGGTGATCCAGATCGATGCAGAGCAGGTGAAGCTGCGCACCGCCGCTGGCATCCGCTCCGTCTCTGCGAGCGCCGTCTACACGATGATCGGCCGCGAGGCGCCTCTGGCGTTCCTTCGGCGCTGCGGTGTCAGGATCCGCGGCGAGTGGACGGCCCGCAGCTGGATCAGCCTGCTCGCAGTGTTGACCTTCTGTACGCTGCTCTTTCACTGGAAGAGCGCAGTCGACTGGTTTCCGGTCGCTGACTGGTGGCGATCTCAAGGAGGTTTTCCGGCGGGGGTCGATCGCTGGTGGGCTGGTCTCGGAGGCGCATTTTCAGATGTAACGACGCTGGCCGGGACTCTCGCAACCAGCGTTGGTGAAGCAGGATTCTGGTACAGCCTCGCCTACACCCTGGTGATCCTGATCTTCGGCATCCGCAGGATCCGGCGACGACGAACCGCATATGTGAAGTGGCAAACCTGGACCCTGATCTCGATCCAGGCGTTGCCGCTGTTTCTATTACCCTACCTTTTTCTGCCCTGGCTCGGACATCTAGGCTGCTTCGATGCAGGCTGGGGCAAGGCGGTGGCCGACGCCTTGTTTCCTGAGGTGCAGGGCTACGCACCGGGCCGCGAGTACTGGCGTTGCTTCGGTTTGATCCTCGCCTGGCCGCTCTTCTTCTGGAATGTTTTCACCGCCGAACCGCTGACGACATGGCTGGTGATCTCGCTGGTCCAGACCTTCGTGTTGCTGCCGCTGGCGATCCGTCGCTGGGGCAAGGGCGTCTACTGCGGCTGGATCTGCTCCTGCGGGGCGCTCGCCGAGACACTCGGCGACACCCAGCGTCACAAGATGCCCCACGGTCGATGGACGATGCGTCTCAACTTCCTCGGCCAGTTGCTGCTGGTACTGTGCCTCCTCATGCTCGCGACACGGCTAGCGTCGTGGGGGTCTCCCGACAGCACCATCGGAAGCCTGGCGACCGGCATCTACGGCGGCATCCTCAACGGAATACCGCTGCTGAGTTACCGGTGGACCGTCGACCTGTTCTTCTCCGGAATCCTCGGAGTCGGCCTCTACTGGCACTTTTCTGGACGGACCTGGTGTCGATTTGCCTGTCCTCTGGCAGCCCTGATGAACATCTATGCGCGCTTTTCTCGCTTCCGGATCATCTCCGACAAGAAACGGTGCATCTCGTGTAACGTCTGCACCTCTGTATGCCACCAGGGTATCGATGTGATGGGATTCGCACAGCGCGGTATCCCCGTCGAGGATCCTCAGTGTGTGCGGTGCAGTGCCTGTATCCATGAGTGCCCGACAGCGGTACTGCAGTTCGGTGAGGTCGATGCGGGGGGGCGCGTGATCCGTCTCGATCGGCTCGAGAGCACGCTCCAGAGGTAGACGCTCGGCGACTCGCGGTCTGATCAGAAACTGGTATCGAGCCGATCGGATGCATCTCCCGGTTCAGGAGCTGGCAGACTCTGTTCCTGTTCGACCAGTTGCTGAGCTCCGGGGCTGAGGAACACCTCGACATGTTCGAAGGTCTGCATCCCCAGCAAGTCCCCGAGACGGGTCTGGGCACGCAAGCCGCGCGCCTTCAGTTCGATGCTCTCACACAGCGTGGTCAACAGTTGTGCCAGTTCTGAAGGCAGAAACTCGCTCGCCTCGACGACGGAAAAGGAAGCGGGGTTGTCGATGCCGATCGCGTCTCCGAGTTCCTCGGAAACGATGGCTCTCTGACGCTCTTCATCGATGAGTCGGTAGAGCAACCGACCTTCCAGCTGCCGGTAGGTGATCAACTGCTCGTAATCAGCCATCATTTCGCTTTCATCGATGTCGATCATGACCTGGGCCAGTTCCTCATGAAGGGCCGCAATTCGCGACAGGATCTGGGACAGTTCGGTGGCGAGATCCTCGCTCTGATTCGGTTTCCGTTGATCTTCTGTCATCATTCCTCGCGCTTTCGGGCAACGGGCAGGGCCATGCTATATCTTCGGCAGATGACGTCGATTTCTGGAGCAGATCGTCAGATCGGTGCCATTTCGGCAAATTCTGCACATCTGCAGCAAATCCTGCACCTCTTCGATCAGTCGAGTTGCCCGGATCCTGCGCCGGGAGTAGGTTCGAGGTCTCAACCGGTGGGCGGGTGGCGGAACTGGCAGACGCGCCAGATTTAGGTTCTGGTCCCGAGAGGGGTGGGGGTTCGAGTCCCCCCTCGCCCATACTTCTTCACTCTCCGAGCGAGGCCAAGTGTCAATGCCGCGGAGGGGTCACTCGTTTTCTGCATCGAACTCGCAGAAACCGATGCTCCGGTAGAGCCCGATCGCCGCTTGATTGGCTTCATGCACGGAGAGATGCAACTCGGTGTCTCCCCGATCCTGTAGTGCCGCAATGCTTGCAGTGATCAGCGCTCTGGCATGCCCTCGACGCTGATACCGTGGATGAGTCATGGAAAATGCCAGCAACGGCAAGCCCTGGTACAGGGTGAGGAGACTCGCTGCAATGATACCACTTCCCTCCGGTGATCGGCGGATGAAGGAAGCACCGGCGATCAATGCCCCGTAACGACCTCGAAAGGTGCCGTCGATCTCTGCCATCGCATCTTCGAGAGTTTCTCCATCATCATCGACGGTGCCTTGATAGGACTCGAACATCAACGCGGCCAGTTCACACTTGAGATCGGTAGTCTCGCGAGAATCTGCAGCGATGGAGGCATCCAACGACTCGGAGGACTCACTCCTCTCCACCTCGATCGCATCGAGAGCCAGGCGCATCCGCTTCCTCATCCACCACTCCCGCTGGCGATCTGTCGCAGCGCCTCGACGACAAGGTCCCGTTGCCGATCATCGTTCTCGAGGCCCGGCGAGATGCGCAGCGTTCCCCCCACTTCCAGCGTCCCGATGTGGCGGTGAGCCAGCGGGGCACAGTGCAAGCCGGCACGACAGCGTGCACCGCAGATCGCTTCCAGTTGCGCGGCAGCATCTTCGGGAGCCTGACCGGGGAACTCCAGCGCGAGTACGGGAGTACGAGCAGCCCCGCAACTTTCCCCTCGCATGACCACTCCATCGATGTCGGCGATCGCCTGGCGCCAGACCTCACGCAACTGGCTCAACTGCTCGAATCGAGGAGCCACGGGATGTTCTTCGAAATCGCGTAACGCGGCCTCCAGTCCAGCGATGCCGGGCAGGTTGGGCGTGCCCGATTCGAATCGCCCGGGGCCCCCATCGGGAATCGTCGGATGGGCGCTATCGACTCCGTTGCCACCGATCCACAGCGGTTCTGGCTCATAACCCGGTGCCATGTAGCAGGGACCGACACCCGGTGGTCCACCGAGGTGTTTGTGGCCAGCCATCGTGAACGCAACCAGTCCTGGACATCGTGCCAGGTGCAGCGGCACGATCCCCGCGGATTGGGCGCCGTCGACCACCAGCGGCAACGAGTGTTGCTGGCACCACGCCCCCACCTCTTCGATCGGCTGGATGATCCCCGTCACGTTGCTGGCGTGCTGCAACACGACTCCCAGGGCAGCTCCCGGATCGAGCTGCGACAGCTGTTCGAGATCGACCTGCCCAACTGCATCGACCGGCAAGGCTCGCACCCGCTCCTCACCGAGTGCACGGACCGCGGGCCTCCACACTGCATTGTGTTCGAGAGCCCCGATCCACAGCACCGATTCGTTTGCGGCTGGGCCACAGAGATCGGAGATGACGGTCGAGAGTGCCAGCGTCGAGGAAGGAAACAGCACCATCCGGCTCTCGTCAGCGACACCGAGCAGTTGTGCCAGACGCCGACGACAGCCACTGACGAGATCCCCGGCAGCCCTGGCACCCCCGTGGTTGCCCCTGCCGACGCTTCCAGCCAGGTGCAATGCCGACTGCATCGCCTCGGCGACACCGGGGTGTCGCGGGTGCGCCGTCGCCGCATGGTCGAGATAGATCATCGTTCCTCCAGCGGGATGGTCGACGCAACGACCGCCATCGTCAAGGGAACGCACTTGCACCGCACACGAATCCGAAACAGGATCGCCACAGCGCCATGCCAATGGCCCCCTTCGAAGCAGTGCGCGGAAAGGAACCCGGATGACTGTCGGTCACAGAAGCCTCGATCCCGAACAACTCGACCGCAAGCAACGCTACCTGCTGATGGTCGCCAGCGTCGTGCCTCGCCCCATCGCCTGGACCTCCACCGTCAGCAGTTCCGGAATCTCGAATCTGGCTCCCTTCAGTTTCTTCGGAGGAGTCAGCAGCGATCCTCCGACGGTGGTGCTGAGCATCGGCAGGCGAAAAGATGGCAGCCACAAGGACACTGCCCGAAATCTGCTCGAGGGCGGGGAAGCGGTGATCCACATCTGTGAGAACCGCGATGGTTCCAGCATGGTCGCCAGCAGTGAAGGCCTTCCCCCCGACGAGAGCGAGATCGATCTGCTGGATCTGGCCATCGTCGACTCGGATGTAGTCAGCCCACCCCGATTGCGGGATGCAGCCATCGCCCTCGAATCGACACGCATTCACCATCGAGAAGTGGGCAACGGTCCGGTGGATCTGTTCCTGCTCGAGGTGGTTCGGTTCCATCTCAGGGAAGACCTGTTGTGCGATGGATTGCCCGACGCCGCCGAGATGAAGGCACTCGGTCGCCTCGGCGGCTCTCTCTACTGCGACACCTCAGCACCTTTTTCCATCGAGTGACCCGACTAGGTTTCTCGCCAGCGTCTCGACAGGTACCATGTCGCCGTGGCGTGCGACCGCTCTCGCGGGGGAACCCAGGTCGATCCTGGGCGGGGGAGTCTGGAACTGGCGCCGTTTCTTCCTCGGATTGGGGGAAGCCATGCGTCACCAAATTTCCATATCTGGCAGCGGCTCAAGCCGACCCGGGGTCGCCTTCACCCGGTTGTTGGTGATGCTGGTCATCGCCATCATCGCACTGCTGCCTTCCTGCCACAGAAGTGGCAGTTACAGCGACAACGGATCGGTCGTGGTGATCGAGGATCCTTGCCTCGATTCGCCACTGCCCTCCTACCCGCCCGGATACCCGCTGGCGTTGCTGGAGTTGCTACCGTTTGTCGCCATGGAACCCCAGGTTCCCCAGCCCCCCGATGGCATCTCGTGCCTTCCGAGTGTCTACCTGGTCGCACCGCCGCTGCCGGCAGGACTGGCCCTCGACGAGGTTACCGGAACCATCTCGGGAACTCCCGAGATCAGCGGTACCACCAGTGAACATGTCATCACCGCCGTCTTCCCCGATGCTACCGAGGACTTCCTGATGACGATCATCGTGCTGGCCCTGCCACCGGCATTCATCTATCCGCAGGATAGCGTCGACCTGATCGAGCAAGATCAGCTCTTGCTCGATCCAGAACTGCTGCCCGGATCGGGGCCGATCGAGAACTGGAGTGTCGAAACTCCCGGAGCCCCACCACTGTCTGCCATCGTCGACACGCTGACGGGACAGCTGGCACTCTTCGGCAGCGGCAATTACACCGCAATCGTCACCGGCACCAACAACGCCGGAGATGCGAGTTTCTCCATCGAGGTCACGACACTGTTACTGCCTCGAATCACTTCGCCGCTGTTGTTTGTAGATGACGGCGATGGAGTGCTCGGAGTCGGGGATCACATCCACATCGAGACCACCACCGAGGTACAAGCACCGAGCAGTGGAGCCGACACCTTGACGATGTCAGCGGGGAGTTCGCTCGGCAGCGGGAGCGTCTCCATCGCGACGGGGACGACGACCACTCTGATCAGCATCGGCGAAGGAGCCGTGCTGGAAGCGCGTGGTGCGGCAGATGCGGTGGGAGCGACCAGTTCAGCGCCGCTGACCTCGATCCCCAGTCATGGCACTCCCGGCGAACTGGTGGATCTCACCACGGGTCTGCCGCTGGCCACCACGCCTGCACTCGATCTGTTTCCGGGGCTGCGCCAGGGGATCGTCGGTACCTTCCCCACCAACCAGGTCATCGCCGCAGATCTCGATGCCGATGGACGCAGTGAACTGGTCGCCATCACCGAGGGGCAATTGTTGCGCCTCGAGCGCGATGGCAGTGGCAACTGGGCCAGCGAGACGATCGGTGGCTCGGGACTGGTCTCGGTGGCGGCCTCCGACATCGATGATGATGGGGATCTCGACCTGATCGCGGTGGGAGCGGAGGGAGTCTTCGGCTTCAATAATGACGCAGGATCCTTCAACTTGAGTCTCTTTGACGCCAATGCAGCGAGTCGAATCGTCATCGCTGATCTTGACCGAGATGGGGACGACGATCTTCTCGTCGCCCGATCGGCGAGTAGCGTGGAGGTCTTTGCTGGCGATGGATCAGGCAACTTTGTCAGCAGTGAGATGCTGCCGGTGGACGGCAGCGCAGGGATCGTGGTGATCGACCTCGACCGAGATGGCTATCTCGATGTTGCGACCGCAGAGCCGGCACTGCTGAAGGGCGATGCCAATGGTCTGACGCCCTGGAGTGGCGCCCCCCTTCCCGATCCACCCTGCAGTGGTCTCGTCTCCATCGATACCGATCGAGCCGATGGCTGGCAGAGCCTCGTGTGGCTCACCGCCGATGACACCCTGCATCGCATCGATTCCATCGGTGGCAGTCTCGAGATCGATCTCATCAGCGGACTCTTCACATCGGTTCATTCGATCGATGGCGCCGACCTCGATCGGGACGGTGGCGATGACCTGCTGCTGATAGGCAACGATGGCATCCGCATCCATCCTTCGCGGGGTGCACTACCTGTCGATGGGGTCGAACTCTCGTCGCGGGCTGCGATGCTGATGACGCTGGACAACGTCAGCAGCATTTGCACCACCGATCTGGACGCAGACGGTGACCTCGATGTGATCGCTGCGGGTGCCTCGGGCATCGTCGAAGGGATCAATGGTCTCGAAGCGGTGATAGGAAGCGTCTCCCTGCAGCTGGATCCTCACCCCGGATCGGGTCACGAGATCCGATCGGTGCTGGCGACCGGCGACATCCAGCAAGATGGATACCTCGACAGGGTCGTCGCCGGTCCGGGATCGTCCGCTGGACTGCGCGCCACCTGGTTGCTGCCCGGAAGTGACCCCTCGGTGGCGCTGCTACTGGTCGAAGGAGCCGATGTTCGCTCGGCAGCACTGGTGGATGTGGAGCGAGACGGGGATCTGGACATCGTGCTGGGAGTGCACGACGGCATCGATCTGCTGTTGATCCAGCAGACCCCCACTCAATACCTGACGATCGATTTCCCGGGTGGGCACGAGGGTGATGTCACCAATGCGCTGCAGTGCGGCGATGTCGATGGAGATGGAATCGAGGATCTGGTGCAGGGCTGTTACGGACTCAACAGGATCTGGATCGGCGACGGTGCAGGATCCTTCGGGCCCCTGTCACAACTCTTTCCGCCGGATGTGACCTATGCCATCCACCTCGACGATCTCGATGGAGATGGCGACCTGGATCTGGTCAGCGGCAACTCCACCGGTCGCCACAACCGCCTGTGGATCAATGACGGCAGCGGAATCTTCTCTGACTCGGGCCAGATTCTGGGAGTCATGGAGGTTCGCAGTATCACCTCCGGAGACATCGATCAGGATGGGGATGCCGACCTGGTGCTCGGCATGACAGGCGCCGGGTCGATCGGATTCCCCGATGCCATCTGGCACAACGATGGTAGCGGTCACTTCTCGGAGGCTACCTCTCCAGATGCCGATGGCAGCGCATCGCTGGCGGTTGCGCTCGGCGATCTCGATCTCGATGGCGACCTCGATCTGGTCACTGCTGCGGTGACGGGATTGAGGGTGCAGTGGAATCTGGGTGGATTCTTCTCCAGCGCCGAGTGGCTCGCATCTGGATACCACGATTCGGTACAACTGCTCGATGTCGATGGAGACGGTGATCTCGACCTGCAGAGCGCCAGTGCAGCCCTCGACCTGGAGACGTGGATCGCTCGCTGATGTGGATCGCTCGCTGAGCCCCATCCGGTACCGATTCCATATCCTGGTAGATCCCCCCCCGAGGCCGATAGCGTCCGACACCGACAAGCCTTACCATCCGCATCCTCAGATTGGAGTAGCGATGACCCATCTCATCATTTCAGCGATCCTGATGACATCCCTCGGCGCCACCGAGCCCGTGAATCTGGAGGCTGGCATCGAGCCGGCTCCAGCGGTGGTCAGCCTCAAGTCGATTCTCGTCTTCAGCCGCACTTCTGGATTCCGCCACGGCAGCATCGGGCCGGGCAAGGCAGCCCTCACCGCACTGGGAGAAGCACACGGTTTCAGGGTCCAGGTGACGGAAGACCCGACCCTCTTCAATGACGCCGAACTCGAAAAGCATCAGGTGGTGGTGTTTCTCAACACGACCCAGGATGTGCTCGAACCTGCCCAGGAACAGATCTTCGAGCGCTGGATCAGAGGCGGTGGAGGCTACGTCGGTATCCATTCCGCCAGTGACACCGAATATGACTGGGCCTTCTACGGTCACCTGGTCGGGGCCTATTTCTCAGGACATCCGCGAGTTCAGGAAGCGACCGTCAATGTCGTCTATCCGAAACATCCGGCGATGATGCATCTTCCCAGGAGCTGGAAGCGAACCGATGAGTGGTACAACTTCCAGAAGTTGCCAGAAAAGGTCCGGATCCTCGCCTGGCTCGATACCGACAGTTACGAGGGATCGACGATGAAGGGCAAACATCCGGCCGCCTGGTGCCACATGATCGACAAGGGACGCAGTTTTTACACCGTCGGTGGACACACCAATGAGTCCTTTGCGGAACCGCTCTTCATGAAGCACCTGCACGGCGCCATCTGGTGGGCCTGTGGCAATAACAATGCACCGCCATCCCTTCCAGCCGATGACGTTGAATCCACCGAGAAAAAGCCGCCCGCCAAGACTTCCGCTGGAGACACCCGATGAATCGAATCGAACAGGACACTCTCATCTCACTCAATCCCGCAACCGGTGAAGAAGTGGGACGGCTCCCCATCACTCCTGTCGATCAGATCGCCGCAGTGGTCGCCACCGCCCGTGCCGCTCAACCTGCGTGGGGTCGGCTGTCGTTGCAGCAACGCGCCGATCAGATGCGTCCCTTTGGCGATGCTCTGGTCTCTGCGGCAGAGGAACTCGGCACCCTGCTGACACGAGAGATGGGGAAACCGCTCGCCGAGGGCATCGGCGAGACGAAGCATTGCGGCTCCACGCTGGGCAATACTCTCGATGAGTTGATCGAGGCCCTCACTCCGGAGCCGATGGATGACAAGAGTGTTTCATCGACACTGGTGTTTGATCCGCTCGGGGTTTGCGCCGGCATCACGCCGTGGAACTTTCCACTCTCGATGCCGCACTGGACGGTGATCCCGGCGCTGATGGCCGGCAACTCGGTGGTGCTGAAGCCATCGGAAAAGACGCCGCTGGTCGCTCAGGCCTATGCCGAGCTGTTGATGTCCCACCTGCCGGAAGGTGTCCTGCAGGTGATTCACGGCGATGGCACCCAGGGCCAGGCTCTGGTCGCTGCCGATGTCGATCTGATCGCCTTCACAGGTTCGCGCGCCACCGGGGCGCATATCCTGGAGAGTGCCGGCGGCGGGCTCAAGAGAGTGATCCTGGAACTCGGCGGCAAGGACCCACTGATCGTGCTCGACGATGCCGATCTGGAAGCGGCGGCGAAGTTCGCCGCCTCGAACTCCTTTCGAAATGCCGGTCAGGTCTGTGTCAGCACCGAACGAATCTACGTTCAGGAACCGGTACTCGATCAGTTCCAGAAGCTGCTGTGCGAAGCAGCGGGCCAGATGCAAGTCGGCGATGGCTGTGACGATGGCACCGAGATCGGACCGATGATCGACAGTGGCCAGAAGAAACATGTCGAGGATCAGGTCGAGAAGGCGCTCTCCGATGGTGCCGAGGTACTCTTCCGGGGAGAGGATCTCGGTGGCAACTTCTTCCCGCTGACGGTGCTCTCCGATTGTCAGGAATCGATGGATGTCATCCGAGAAGAGACCTTTGGCCCGGTCGCCTGTGTCCTGAAGGTGACAGACGATGCCGAGGCGATCGATCGCGCCAACAATACCCCGTACGGTCTCGGCGCGGCTGTCTTCGGCAGCTCGGAACGAGCCCACGACATCGCGCGACAGTTGACCGCCGGCATGGTCGGCATCAACAAGGGCTGCGGCGGAGCCAGCGGCACACCGTGGGTCGGCGCAAAACAATCCGGCTACGGCTATCACTCCGGTCGCGACGGCCACAGACAGTTTGCCCAGTTGCGCGTGATCAGCGAGATGCGCAGCCAGTAAGCGAGGTACCCGCGCCGGTCACGCCCCGAACTTGTCGAGGCGATCGGCGTGAGCAAGCAGAAGCGGCATCAATTCCTGGCCACGGATGGTGCCGATGTCGCCGTAGATGCAGCCGCGCTCGGTGAAGGGGACCCCCTCCACCGGCAACACCCGCCTCGAATGAACCAGCAACGGCACCGGATGCCAGGAGTGCTCGGCCATCGAGGTCGGTGTCGAGTGATCCCCGGTGATGGCGACGACATCGAGCCCCGCCTCGAGGAAGGAAGGAAGTGCCGCATCGAAGGTCTCGATGGCCGCCACCTTGGCGTCGAAATCGCCGCTGTGCCCGGCCGTGTCGGTATCCTTGTGATGGATGAACAGAAACTGGTAGCCGTCACTGACCGCTCTCGACAGCGACTGGGCCTGCTCCTTCAGGTCATTTCCGGCATCGAGGGCGTCCATTCCTACCAGCTTTGCGACACCCCGATACATCGGATAGATCGCGATGGCACCGCTTCGAAGGTTGTACAACTGCTCGAAGGTGGGCACATCGGGTCTGCTCGAGAAGCCTCGCAGCAACACACCGTTAGCCACCTGTTCCGTTGCCAGCACTTCTCGCGCCCTGCTGATCCATTCGGTGGCCAGCGATGCGGTTCGCTCTGAACTGGTACCGCGCCCCACGAATGGCAGTGGCTCTCGCCCCGTCACCTGGGGGTCGTTGTCGGTGACCGCTGCACCGAGGGCATCTCCGGTGATCACCCAGGTGAAACGATGTTGCTTGCCCGCCAGCAGCCGCACCTGAACTCCATCGAGAGAAATCTGCTCCATCAGCAGTTCGCAGATCCTGTCGCACTCCTCATCGGATGGACGACCGGCGCGACGATCCGAGACCAGCCCCTTCTCATCGATGCTACAGAAGTTGCCGCGAGCAGCGATCTCACCTGTAGCGAGCGGATAGTCGCTGCCGAGTGCTTCCAGCAGTCCTCGACCGAAATCCAGTTGCATCGGATCATGCCCGAAGAGCGACATATGCCCGGGACCGGAGCCCGGCGTGATTCCCGGCGGCAGCAACTGAACTCTTCCCAGCGATGAAATCTTCGCCAGCTCATCGAGATGCGGCGTATTCGCCGCTTCCAGTTCGGTCTTGGCACCATCGGGATGGGGAAGCCCACCGAGGCCGTCGAGCACGAAGAGCCCGATGCTTCCCCCTCGATCGCGGACCAGTTCCAGAGGACAGGTCATCGTCCCCCCTTCCGCTGGCATTGTCCAAGTAGCAGCGAGGGACGGCAAGGGAAGTGGCTCCCCTTCCAGGAACAACAATCTCGGGTACCCTGAGCCGATCGAAGGGGAGGGACGAGGAGCCCATGGAACCGATCTGCTCCCTCCACCTCAATACAGCGCGGAGTTGGCGAGGCGGAGAGCGACAAACACTGCTGCTGCTGGAGGGTCTCCGTCGCGAGGGTCACGCCCCCTCCGTCGTCTGTCCGCCCGGATCTCCGCTGGCGCAGAGGGCTCAGGCGAGTGGCATTCCAGTTCACGAGATCCCTCTGCGGGGAGAGCTGGACCTTTCATCGGCGATGAAACTGCGCCGGTTGATCCTGGAAATGAAGCCCCAGATCCTTCAACTCCATACGGCACACGCCCACTCCACCGGCCTGCTCTCACGCCTCGGACTCGGCACACGGCCTGCCGTCATCGTCCAGCGCCGCGTCGATTTCTCGATTCATCGAAGTGGCACACCGGGGTTGACGCGACTGAAGTACCAGTTTGGCGTCGACAGGTACATCGCCATCTCGCACAAGATCGCCGAGGTGCTGCAACGAGACGACATCGATCCGAAGCGCATCCGTGTCGTTCACTCGGGGGTTCCGCCGCTGCCCGAGCCGGTCCGAAGCACGGATGAACTGAGAGACAGATGGCAACTGGACAGAGATGCGCCACTGCTGGGGACCATCGGTGCGCTCACCGGGCACAAGGGACACCGCCATCTGATCGAGGCGATGGCGCTGCTTCGTCCGCGAGATCCAGCAGCACAACTGGTGTTGATCGGCGAAGGCGAAGAGGCACAGACTCTCGATGCCCTCGCCACCGAACGGGGAGTAGCCGATCGGGTGCATCGCATCGGATTCGAGGAAGATGTGTCATCGTGGCTGCATGCTCTCGATCTCTTCATTCACCCCAGCCTCGACGAAGGACTCGGCACCAGCATCCTCGATGCGCTCCAGGCGGGACGAACCGTGGTCGCCAGCGATGTCGGCGGCATCCCCGAGGTGATCGAAGATGGCGTCACCGGCCGCCTCGTGGCTGCGGCAGATCCACGCCAGCTCGCCGAGGTGATCGATGAATTGCTCGATGACCCGGCCACTGCTGCACAACTCGCAGCAGCGGGGCAGCAGTTCCAGAAGCACAACTTCAGTGCCGATGCGATGGTGCGTGGCAACATCGAGGTCCACCAGGAACTGCTCGAGGAACTGCAAGCCGGAGAATCGAGCGATGAGGAGATCACCCGATGATTCCAATTCGTGACAGCGAGCCCAGTGGCATCACCCCCTATGTGACGATCGGGCTGATGGTGCTGAATATCCTCGGATTCCTGCTTCAACTGAGCAGTGGTGACGATCTCATCGACCGCTACGGCCTTCGCCCCGCCATCCTCGTCGGTTGGGTCGAAGGGGTGGATACGGTGACCGAGGCAGTGGATGCCTCCGATCGATTCGGAATCCAGCAACGCTCCTCCCGTGAGCACCAGATTTCCTTCTCGACTGCGATGCTTCCACTGTTCTTGTCGATGTTTCTCCATGCCGGGTTTCTCCACCTCATCGGCAACATGTTGTTCCTGTGGATCTTTGGCGACAATGTCGAGGGGCGGCTGGGGCACCTGCGCTTTCTGCTCTTCTACATCATCTGCGGAGTCGCCGCATCGGCGATTCATACCCAGATGAATGTTGAATCGATGATCCCGACCATCGGTGCCAGTGGAGCGATTTTCGGAGTACTGGGTGCCTACTGGCTCTGCTTTCCCCACTCGTTGGTCACGGTCTTCTACTGGATCTTCATCCTGTTCGGCACCTTTCAGATGCGAGCCAGCTGGCTACTGGGCATCTATATCGGTCTCGATATCTTCAGGGGTCTCAACGATACCGGTGGCAACGTGGCGGTGTGGGCTCATATTGGCGGCTTCTTCGCCGGTCTCGGCCTGGTGATCCTGATGACCCCCGAATCTGCCCGAGGAAAACGCCCGACACGCTGGTCCGTCATTCGATAGGAGATCTCTGTTGCAGCCGTGGCTCCCCTGGGTCGTGTTCCCGCTGGTCGGTGCTCTGATCGGCTGGGCCACCAACTGGTTGGCGGTGAAGATGCTGTTTCGCCCCCACCAGCCACTGGGGATCGGCCCCTTGAAAATTCAGGGTGTGGTTCCACGTCGCCAGGAAGCACTCGCAGAGAGCATCGCAGAGACCGTTCAGGAGGAACTGATCTCTGCCGATGACATCGCTCAGCTGGTTCAAAAACTCGCCACCAGTGATGATGTCCGAACTCGACTCAAGGGTCGCATCGATCAGTTGATCGAGGAACAGATTCAAAGTTTCGGGCCGATGGTGGCAGCGTTCTTGCCCAACGAACTGGTCGATAAGATCCGCAACCGCATCGAGGTGGAGGTGTTCTCCTTTGTCGAGGAACTGGGAACCGATCTGCACGGCACACTCGGCGAGCAACTCGATCTGAAGCAGAAGGTGCGCGATCGCATCCTCGCCTTCGAACTCGATCAGATGGAACGACTGGTACTGCGGGTTGCTCGCAAGGAATTGCGTCACATCGAGTTCCTCGGTGGCGTGCTTGGTTTCGTCGTCGGTCTGGTCGAGGCGGGATTGCTTTCATTGTGGAGTGGATGATCAGAAACTCTTGAACACCTTGGCGATGCCGGGGCCCTCGACGTGCATCTTGAACTCGTTGAAGTAGCCCCACGGGGTGTGATGGACCTGGAAGCCGACCGACACCAGTCGCTCCCCCACCTCCTCGATGATGCTCCGCGACTCTTGCGGCTCGGCGGTCTGCTCCGCCAGATGCGCAAAGGAGTGCAACACCACCTGCTCCACCTCGACCTTGCGCGCGTGCCACTTGAGATTCTTGATCGCCTTTCTCACCGCTGTCACCCGATCATCGAGGTCGTGCGGTTCGACATGGATCCACGCCAGCACCGCACCGTCGGCAACGGTCGCTTCCTCCTGCCGCTCCTCTTCTGTCTCGAGGTTGCGACAGTGGGTGCGGTACCAGAAATCGCTCACATGGAGCATCAGCATCTTCATGCCCGGATCTTGCCTCCGGAGGCATGCCCCGTCCATATCTGACCATTTCCTGACCGGATAGAGTTTGACCATCTCTGGCATTGTCACCCGGCGAACGATACTATGTGGATAGATCCTGGCCACTTTGTCTCCCGGAAAGAGGATATGTGCCTGGAGCCGCACCCCAACAGCTGCTCAATCACCGATACCGCCTCGATGTCCGCATTGGACGCGGTGGTATGGGAGATGTCTGGCGTGCCCACGATGAGGCGCGAGATGGTGCTCTGGTGGCGATCAAACTGATGCCGGAGGGGCTCGACGAGGTCGATCGGCGCCGCTTCGAACGGGAAGTTCGGGTGTTGCAGGAGATCACCCACCCCTCGGTGGTTCCGCTGCTCGATATCGGCTGGCAGGGAGACAGCCTCTTCTACGTCATGGAATATGTCGGCCCCATCTCGCTCGAGGATGTTTTTCTCGCGCATCCGCAGGGCCTGCCCGAGGCACGATGGCCGTGGCTGATCGAACGCGCCGGCGAGGTGCTCGATGCACTGGCCCACCTGCATCAACAACGGCTCGTTCACCGCGATGTGAAGCCGAGTAACATCCTGCTGCGATTCGCAGCGGATGGCGCCTCGTCGGTGGACGACTGGGAACACCTCACCGCAGGCAGGGCGCTGCTCGCAGATCTCGGCCTGGTCGCCCGAACCGATGTCGATTCTGCGCTGACGCAGAGTGCCCTCGGCACTCCTCAGTACATGGCACCGGAGCAGATCGAGAGTCCCGCCTCCGTCGATGAACGCAGCGATCTCTGGTCGGTAGGGATCTTGCTCTACCGTGGCCTCGCCGGTCGGCTCCCCTTCCAGCGTCTCAGTGATGCACTGTCTCGAAGGGCACCGGAGCCGCTTCCCCGGATGAGTGTTGCGATGAAAGATGCGATCTCGACCTTGATGGAGTTCGAGCCTCACCGGCGCCCACCTGACGCCAGCCATGCCGCAGCGTTACTTCGAAGCGCCATCTCGGACACACCCTCCGATGCCCCTTCGGTCGAGATCTCTCGCCGTTCGATGCCCACCTTCACCGGCCGGCAGAGCGCTCGTGATTCGATGCTGGAGGCCGCTCGCCTGGCCGCTCGCGGCGAGGGACGCTGGGTTCACATCGAGGGTGAACGAGGACACGGCAAGACATGGCTCGTCAGTCGCAGTGATTTCCGCTCGCGAGCGCTGGTCGAGGAGCAGTTGCAGCACTTCAACGGCACCTTCGACGGCAGGGAACCTCACTCCGGCTTTCGAGTGCTTCTGGAACAGGTGCTGGGACACATCGCCAGGAACAGCGGAACCGAAGCTGCCAGCGAAGCGCTCGGGCGCTGGGGTGGACATCTGGCCGGGGCCTTTCCGAGACTGTGTGGCCACGGCTGGATCGAGGGCTGCGCCGTCGTCGATACGGCTTCACCTCCAGAGATCATCCAGGAACGCGTGCTCGAATCGGTGGTCCAGGTGCTCACCACCGATGCGGAGGTGGAACCGAGATGCCTTGTTCTCGAGGATCTCCACTACTGTGACGAGTTCGATATCGAGTTGCTTCGCCGGCTGACGATCGCCTCGCTCGATCTTCCGATTCTGGTCATCACCACTGCACGCCCCATCGCTACCCAGAAACTGAAGCCACTGGCGAGGCTTCGTGCCGAGATCGAGGTGGAGGACCGTTTCTTGACGATTCCCGTGGGGCCTTTCGTCGCCGATGAAAGTTCCCAATTGCTGCGTTCGATGTTGATCCCCGATCTGCCTCTATCCGATGAACTCGCCGTGGCCCTGCAGCGCCAGAGTAACGGTGTTCCGTTGATCCTGGTCCAGTTGCTCGGGTCTCTCTGGAGTAGAGATTCGCTCGCGCCTGTGGATGGGGAATGGACCTCACAATCGGAATCACTGCGAGATCTGCCGGTTCCAGATGCGGCGCGCAGCCACTTCCTTCAACTTCTGGAAGAACTCACCGCTCAACAGCGCAGGGTGCTCGATGTGGCCTCGGTGATCTCCGGTTCCATCGACTTCGACATCCTGGTCGAAGCGTGTGGTATCGACGAGTTCGAACTCGATGGTCACGCCAGGGTGCTGGTTCGAAGTGGCACGCTCCAGGAGGATCCGGGTGGCTTTCGCTGGGGTCATGGCTGGGAGAAAGAGATCGTCAACACCGAATTGACCCAGCCGATGCGCAGGCGCTTGAACCTGCGAGTCGGCCGATTACTCGAGCAGCGCTATACCGAAGAGGATGCACCTGTGCAGGCGATCGCCGAGCATTTCTCACTCGGCGGAGACGAGCAGAAGGGGCGCGACTGGCTTCTCAAGGCTGCAGATCGTGCCGAGACGGCCTGGGCGCACGATCGTGCGCTGGAACTGTGCGAGCGTGCGCTGCACCTCTCGCACCAGAAAGAAGCCCAGAGAGAACTACTGGGGCGCATCGGCGATCTGCGTCTACGAACCGGCGATCCCGAAGGCGGACGAGAGGCCTACACCGAGGCGATGGGGTTGTGGACTGCTGTCGAGAGCCAGCTGCTCGCCGATGCAGGGCCAGCATCGGGTGCCGAACTGGGCCCCTACATCCTGCTGATCCATCGCATCGGTGAATCGCAGATGCACGCTGGAGAATACGATCAGGCTCTCGCCAATTTTAGAAAGGCACAATCGCTCGCAGAAGTGGCGAAACTCCCGGACCAGGTGGCGCTGTCCCTGTGTCGACAGGGTGCGGTGCACGCTTTCGCAGACGACATGGCCGCAGCCAGGGCTGCCTATGAATCTGCGACTTCGCTGTGCGAGACGGAACCGGATCTCGATCACCCGCATGTCGTCGCATTGATCGGTCTCTCCTCGCTGGATCGTCGAAACGGGCATCTGCAAGAAGCCCTTCAACTGTGTGATGCGGCATTGCCCGTGGCAGAACGGGTCAATAATCCGATGCAACTGGCAGGACTGCTGGGACAGCGAGGGACACTGTTTCAGAATCTCGGCCAGATCGAACACGCCATCGATGCCTACGAAAAATCCCGGGCACTTCGTGAGGAATGTGGGGATCGGCGGGGATTGGCCATCACTCTGATGAACCTGGGACGGATGCTGGTCAGCAGTGGCTCCGTCGAACGAGGCGAAGAGCAGCTGCAGAAAGCGCTCGAACTGTTCCGGGAGACGGGTGACCTGCAGGGTCGGGTGCTGACCCTGGGCAACCTCGGCAGCCTTCGATTCCACAGAGGGGACCACTCCTCGGCGCGTCAGATCCTCGAACAGTACCTGGAACTCTCGACGCTGCACGGTCTCAAGAGGCCTGAAGCCGATGCCAGGGTCAGTCTCGGCATGCTGGAACTGGAACGGCACCGCCCTGAACTGGCGAGTGAATTCCTCGACCAGGGGTTCGATGGGTTCCTGGCAGCAGGAGACCGACAGGGCGCACTTCACGCCCAGGTCCAGCAGGCGCGAGCAGCGGGAAGAAATGGCGATGCGGCCGCAGCACTTCAGATCGCACAGACGACCCAGTTGGCGGCTGAGGCCTCGAAGGGGATGCCCCTGCTCATCGAATCGCTGCGCATCCAGGCGGAAGCACTGCGTGATCTTCAACAACTCGATGAAGCACTGGATAAGATCGAAAAATCGATCGAGAACTGTACCGACCAGCGGCTCCCCTATGCAGAGGGATGCTGCTGGAGAACTCTGGGCAAAATTCAACGCGATCGTGGCTTCGAATGGGCCGATCGTTCCGGCGTGGCCTTCGAGAAAGCACTGAAACTGTTCGAAGCACACGGAGCTCGCCACGCGCTGGCAGTCACCCGGCGCGAGTTTGCCTCATTTCTGATCGAGGTCGATGAGCCCGATCTTGCCAACGATCAGCTCGATCAGGCTCTCGTGACCTTTTCCGAGCTGGATTGCCCGGAAGAGACGCAGATGACGATGGCGATTCGCGACAGTATTGCGAGATAGGGAGAACGACGATGGAGAAACTGGACTACCGGGTCAGGGCGGTGCTTGCGCGCGTCAGGAGTACCCTCGACCGATTCAGCCTCAGGCTCGAGGTGGATTGGGACTACGATGTTCGTCAGGTCCTCGAGGAGATCCTGGCACTGGCAGTGGGAGAACTGGAGTTCGGGGATGGAGCCCCGATCGACCGTGCCCTGTTGATCACCCAGGATCCCCGCGGCGACCGCCTCGAGGCAGGAGCCGGCTGGAGTGCTCAGGAAGAGGATCTCACGTTCAGTCGCACCATCGTCGAGCAGACGATGCAGGGTGGCTCCCCGATCCTGTGCGAGGACGCCCTCGATGATCCACGATTCCGGTCATCAGAGAGCCTCAGAGGGATCCAGGTGCTGACGCTGCTGTCGGTTCCTCTACGAGCTGTGGATGAAGTGATCGGAGCGCTCTACATCGAGCGAAGGGACGCGCGACACCTCTTCAATGAAAGGGATCAGGCCTTTGTCGAGGCGCTCGCCGAGACGATTGCCCCTGCGGTTCGTACCGCTCTGATCCACCAGGACCATGTCCGCGAGTTGCGCGAACTACGCGCGAAGACGGAAGCCACTTCGCGCATGGGGAGAATCATCGGCCATTCCACCGCCATCGTAAAAACCCTGGATCTGGCTCGTACCGCCTCGGGTCTCGATCGGACCGTTCTCATCACTGGAGAATCTGGCGTCGGCAAGGAACTGGTCGCTCGCGCCATTCATGATCAATCGCGGCGGTCACAGAAGCCCTTCGCAGTGGTGGATTGCTCGGGGCTGTCGGAGACCCTGCTCGAGAGTGAACTCTTCGGACATGTAAGAGGCTCCTTCACCGGAGCAATTGCGGACAAGGTAGGCGCCTTCGAGGCCGCCGAGGGAGGCACCGTCTTTCTCGACGAGATCAGCGATGCCACCGCTTCGATGCAGCAGTTGCTCCGCAGAGTCTTGCAGGAGGGAGAGATCCGGCGCGTCGGTGACCGCCAGTGGAGAAAGGTCGATGTCAGGGTTCTCTGTGCC
Organism: Planctomycetota bacterium; assembly: GCA_036338595.1. Lineage (GTDB taxonomy): Bacteria > Planctomycetota > UBA8108 > UBA1146 > UBA1146 > QNYK01. Next base: position 43,856 of record JAYZBV010000034.1, read on the forward strand.
ACCAATAGAGATCTTGCCGAGGAAGTCGAGAAGGGCAATTTTCTGCTCGATCTGTTCCATCGGATGCATGAATTCCCGTTGCGACTGCCTCCTCTTCGGGAGCGAAAGGAGGACATCCCGCTGCTCTCACAGCACTTCGTGGCGCTGTTCGGAGAAACCAAGAATCCCCCCATCACCGAAGTCACTCCCGAGGCACTGGCGATCCTCGCCGGTAGAGACTGGAGAGCCAACAATGTCCGGGAACTGCGAAATGTCATCCGGCTCAGCGTCGATCTGTCCAATGGGCCTCGTATCGACTCACAGGTGCTCGACCGGGTCTTCGATGTCCGGGGTGAGCCGGGAACCGAAACCGCAACAGATACCGGTCTCGAGTTCGCCTCGGGATCGTTATTGAAATTTGATCGCGCCGGTCTCTCCGACTTGATCCGATCGACTCCTGACGAAGCGTCCAAGGAAAAGCGCCCCTGGGCGCTGCTGCAGAAGGAGTTCGGGGGCACCTTGATCACGGAAACATTGAGACAGACGCGCTGGAAACTGCGACCCGCGGCACGGATTCTCGGCATCTCGCCGGTCAAATTGAGACAGGATTTCCGGGTCTGGGTCGAGCACCTGCTGGCAGAGCATCAGGGAGATCAGCAGCAGGTCGCATCTCGCCTCGACATGCCCGCTGACTTGTTGCGAAAGAAGATGGACGACCTCGGGATCGGGGAATCGACTGGCAATGATGGGGGCCGATCATGAAGGTCGGCATCATCAAAGCCGACCTGCAGGTTCCCGGCTCCAGATCACTCAAGGAGAAGCGCCATGTCCTGCGCAGCTTGAAGGATCGATTGCGATCTCGCTTCGAGGTCTCCGTGGCCGAGGTGGATTCTCAGGACATGCTGCAACGAATGGTGATCGGAGTGTCGTTTGTCGCATCGGACGGAAAGAACGCAGAGTCCCGCATGCAACAGATCGTCGATTTCATCGAGGGCTTCACCGGGTCGATGGTCATCCGGATCGAGCGTGAGATCCTGAACGAGAATCCCTAGTACCCCGGCACAACGGGGCGTACCGTTATCCTGGAAGCTACAGGAGGACCACTTGAAGATCGAAGCACTCGGACATTCCGCCTTCATCGCCACCATCGACCGGGAGGACAAAACGCCCTACCGGCTGCTGGCAGATCCGTGGCTCGATGATCACGTCATCGGTGATGTGGGCGGTCGGTTCCCCAGGATTCGCGCTGACTGGTCCAAACTGGGCCCCATCGATGGCATCTGGATTTCCCATTCGCACACCGATCACCTGTGCCCCTACTCGCTGCTGCAACTGCATCGAGAACTCGAGGGAAATCCAAGGCTGCTGATTCCGACCAGCCTCAGGTACCTGAAGTCGATCCTGACCGAGTTCTTGCCCGAATGGCCGATCACCGTACTCGAACAGGATTCCACCGTGGACCTGGGGGGGATCGATGCGCGTGCGTTCTTCAATGTTCGTGAAGATGCCACGAATGAAGACGACTGCATGATCTTGCTGCTCGATAACGGTCAAGATGCCCTCCTTTCGGAGGCCGATGCCGTGCTGCCGATGGAGGACCCTGCCGTCAGGGAGATGGTCGGCGAGTTGCTCCTGGAGGCGGGTCCGAGGCAAAGGATCTTTCTCACCACTCGTAACGAACTGGAAGCGACGATGGCAAGTGTCGATGCTCCAGATCAGGAGACCCGGCAGCAAGTGGTGGCGCATCAGCGAGGTGTATCGGCACAACTGGCACAGGAGGAGATCGTTCCCAACGGCGCCACGTCCTGCCCCTGGCAGGCACAAGGCACGGTTCGCATCATCATCGGACAGGGGATCTCGCTGCCCCACGAGGTTGTCGGCTGCTGGAATCGTGTACTGTTTCCGGTGCGACTCGAAGACCGGGCACGGATCGAGCGAGACGCAGTGGTTCGAGAAAACCTGCCGCTCCAGGTGATGGCACTCCACGGAGGTGAATCGGTCAGCGTCGATTCGGGAGTCGCCGGCGCCGTGACACCCGTCCAGGGCCTGGAAGTTCTCGATCAGGAGTCACAACGCCACTTCGACCCCGAAACCGAGATCGTCGCCGATTTCCCCGTCGCTCCTCTGAGAGATGAACAACGCGATGCCACCACTCAACACCAGCAGATCCTGCACTTCCTTCAGCAGCGATATCTGCCCTACCTGATCGGTCAGCGAAAGCCGCCGATCGAGCACCGACTCTCTGAATACGGGGGCCAGTATCGCGTGCGTATCCGATACGGCACCACGGACTCCTGGAGTCCGAGGGATTACCTGATCCGATTCTCCGCCTTGCGCTTCGAGGAGCAGCCGGTCGACGGCGATGCGGATGTTCAGGAGGAATACTGGGCCAATGACCTGGATGATTACTTCCAGGGTACAGCGGACGACTTCTCGACCTTCTGTCGTAGTTTCCCGGGCGGAAGTAGTCATGAGTTCTGGGATTGTCTCGGTATGCCGTATCTCAACGACGATCTGGTCGCCAGAAAGATCAGATTACACTTCGAACGTGCACTGAGCGGCGAGAGCGCTGCCGCATTCGTCCTACCACTGTGGGATTTTGCCCGCCAGGTTTGAAACGAGCCTCACGCCTCCAGCACATGCCTGGCGATGATCAGTCGCTGGATCTGATTGGTGCCCTCGTAGATCTGCATCACCTTGGCGTCTCGCATCAGTTTCTCGACCGGGTATTCCTTCGAGTATCCGTAGCCGCCAAAGACCTGCACCGCATCGGTAGCGGCCTTCATGGCGATGTCGCCGGCGAAGCACTTGGCCATCGAGCATTGCTTGGTGTTGCGTTGCCCCTGATCGATCATCCACGCCGATTGCCAGGTCAACAGCCGTGCCGCTTCCACATCCTTGGCCATGTCGGCAATTATGAACTGTATCGCCTGCTGCCGGGCGATCGGTTTCCCGAATGCCCGACGATCGAGAGAATAGCGGGTCGCCTCCTCCAGTGAACGCCGTGCCACCCCCACCGCCGCAGCAGCGACACCCGGCCGTGTGCGATCAAAGGTTTTCATGGCGATGAGGAAACCCTTGCCCTCGGCTCCGATTCGGTTTGCTGCCGGGATCTCCACATCCTGGAAGTTGATGAAGACGGTGTTGGAAGCTCGCTGCCCCATCATGTCTTCTTTTTTACCGATCTCGATCCCGTCTGCATCGGAAGGAACCACGAAACAGGTGATCCCTTCGTGTCCGCTCCCGGGATCGGTGCTGGCAAACAGGATGAAGAACCCTGCGTGTGATCCACCCGAAACCCACGCCTTGGATCCATTGATGAGATAGCTGTCTCCCTTTCGAATCGCCGTGGTACGAAGCGACGCAGCATCGCTTCCTGCGTCCGGTTCCGACAGGCAATAGGAAGCCGTGATGTGCTCGGAGGTGAGTTTTCCAAGCCACTTCTTCTTTTGCTCTTCATCTCCGCCGATCAGGATCGGAACCGCTGAGAGGTTATTGACGGTGATGCTGATGGCCATTCCTGAACAGCCGAAGGCCAGTTCCTCGGTGATGAGCGCCTCCTCGAAGTGACCCAGGGCCCCCCCGCCATACTGGTCCGGAATGGTGATGTTCATCAGGCCCAGTTCGAAGGCCTGGGCAGCAACAGCAGTGGGATACTCGCCAGTGCGGTCATGGTGCTCGGCGACCGGGACGACCTCCTTGGCGACGAATTCACGACTCATATCGACCAGCATCCGCTGTTCGTCGGAGAGTGCGAAGGATACCATCATGGGCCTTTCCGGAGGCGAGGACCGGCTGGATGCTGGTCCTGATTACATCGTCTGGCGCTAGTGGAGACTTCCTGTTGTGCCTGCGTTACTTTGTCCGCTGACATGCCCTGGCGCAAGCGATGGGCAAGCGACCGACCGAAGGAAGAATGAGAGGAGAAATCGCGTGGCACGCGTACTGGTAGCGATGAGCGGTGGAGTCGACTCCAGCGTTGCTGCCCACCTACTACGAGAGCAGGGGCACGAGGTGATCGGAGCCTTCCTGCGGCTGGGAGACGGCGGCCAGGCGGCGGAGAAGAGCCGTGCCTGCTGCACCGTCGAAGATGCCATCGATGCCAGACGGGTCGCCGATGTGCTGGAGATCCCCTTCTACTCCTTCAACTACGCCGAGCAGTTCAGAAAGATCATCGATTACTTCGTCGACGAGTATCGAGATGGCCGTACTCCCAACCCTTGTGCCCGTTGCAACCAGTGGATCAAGTTCGATGTCTTTCACGATCTGGCCAGAGACCTCGGTGCCGAATTCGTCGCTACCGGTCACTACGCCCAGGTCATCGAAGGCGTGGATGGTCCCCGACTCGCTCGTGGCCTCGATGGAGACAAGGATCAATCCTACTTCCTCGCCACCGTGCCCTACTCGGTACTGAAGGAGTGCCTGTTTCCGGTCGGCGACCTTCGCAAATCCGCAGTGAGAGATCTCGCTGGAGCCGCCAGTTTGCCAGTGGTTCAGAAAGCAGAGAGCCAGGAGATCTGCTTCGTGCCCGCCAACGATTATCGTCGAGTCATCCGCAAGGAAGCTCCAGAGAGCCTCCAGCAAGGAGACATCATCGATGAGGAGGGCGACAAGATCGGGACCCACGAGGGGTACGCCGCATACACCGTCGGTCAACGCCGAGGACTCGGCATCGCCGCCGGCGAACCACGCTATGTCGTGAAAACGGACCGAACCACCAACCAGGTAGTGCTCGGTCGCCGGGAATCATTGCTCGAGGATCAGTTCCAGATCTCCGAGATGAACTGGCTCAGACCAAAGCCACCGGAACTTCCCCTTCGCTGCACGGTTCAAATTCGCCATGGCGGCACGCCTCAGCCGTGCACGGTGGAGGTCACTCCTGCCAATGAATGGCTGCAGATATCACTCGACCAGCCGGTGTTCGCCATCGCATCGGGGCAGGTCGCTGCCCTGTACGACGACAATGTGGTACTCGGGGGAGGCTGGATCGAGAAGTCCTGAGGCGTCCAGCTTCCTCAGGACCTCCTGGTCGATCCACACCTGTCTCAGCGCCGCCGCGCGGCTCTGGCCGACGTGATCCGGTCCGCGAATTCTTGCAATTCGGTCTCGATATTCTTGACCTGCTTTTGGGTCAGTTTGTTGCGAGTTTTTCCGATCATGTCGATGAAGTGGGCGCGCTCTTCAGGCGCCACCGGGCAACCGATATTACCTTCCGGCCCATCCCCGGTGATGAGCGTCTTGCCATCTCCATCGAGAATCACCATCCAGGGGATTCCGCCGGTTTTCTTACCCCGGATCCGTGCCGCCACTTCTTTGCCACCGGTCATGCGATCGGTGTCGATTTTCAGATCGATGTAGTCGTTGGCGAGTAACTTCGATACTTCTGGTGTGCCGAGGAACTCCTCGAGCTTGCCGCACCAGCCTCACCACGGTGCACCGAGATGCAGTAACACCTTGCGGCCATCCTTCTTCGCTTGCTTCAACGCCGCTGCCAGCACCTTCTCGGCATCTTCCGGGGGCGTCTTCTGCTCCTGCAGGAACTTTTCGACCTTGGCGCTATCGTGATGGTCTCCCTCTTCCAGGTCGCCGGTGTTCTGGTTGGCCACGACCTTGCCAGATCCATCCAGGACGGTGATGTAGGGAACCCCCTGCTTCTTCAACTTCGCACCATACTTCTCGGTGATGCTCATATTCTTGTCGAAGTGACCGATGTCTACCTTCACCACTTCGTATTCATAGCGGACAGTTCGCGCCACGGTTCGATCCTTCTTGAAGAACTGATCGAGTTTGACGCACCACCCGCACCAGTTGCCGCCGAAGACCACCATCACACGCTTGTGATTCTTGCCTGCCCTGGCCACTGCAGCGGCAATGTCTGCAGCCGCATCGGCGTTCTCATCGTAGACGGCAGGAGCGTCTTTCTTCTCGACAGCCTCCTTCGCTTCCTGGCCAAGGACTTGAGCGGCCGGAATTTGAACGATCAGGATCAAGATCAGAGACAGGAAACCAGGTTTGAGATTCATCTGACGCACCCCTTCCTCAGCATGACGACCTTGTCGATGACAGGAATCACCTGCGATCGATCAGTCGGCATCGTAGCAGGGATGAGGGGTGGCATCAGCCAACGACTACGAGCGGTAGAGACTGGCATGAGCTGGTTTCTTCCTCGATGCTGATCGCTCACGGGAGGGACTACAGCATGGACGATCGGTGGATCCAGGAACAGATCGACAACTGGGTTTCTGATTTCCTCATCGACGATGCGGGCGACCGTGTCGATCCCGCACTGGCACCTCATGCTCAGGGAATTCTCGCTACCTTTCTACGCCACGCCTGCTCGGTTCGTCAGGTTGCCCCGGACGCCATCGAGGAGAAAGACGTCCGTGCTGGACTGCTTGATGGGCTCGGCTCACTCTCCCTCTCCGAGAAACTACAGC
>JAYZBV010000035.1:0-28672 GCA_036338595.1 Planctomycetota bacterium
TCCCTGCGTTGCTTGCAGGCTCAGCAGAGCAACCACCCAGCATCACTGAAAAACCCGCAAGGGTGGCAAACAACGAGACTGGATTCATCGACCTCCTTCACGCATTTCTGCGACCCAGCGTGATCTGGCACTGTGCAAAGATCAAGTTGGGAACCCAGCAAAGCCAAGCGATGTAGTGATAGGACTCCTCGAAACGGATCTGGGCGATGAAGGAACTCATCAACCACAAACGCAACGTCACCCCGGCAAAGGTCAGTGAGAAGTTGCGCACCATCCATTCCTGATGTTCCACGATGTCTCCTCGACGGATGGCAACGAGCGCTCTGAAGCCGCTATAGAGCCACAACACGGCCAGCAGGGCGAAACCTGCCCTGGCGATCGGCCCACCGAAGGCGTACTGGGACATATACAGACCGGCACTGCCTCCGACCAGAACCCCGACCCCCAGATAGACGCGCCCGATCCCTCGATGCAGACCTGGCCATCGCTGACGCAATCGTGTCAGGAATTGAAACGGTCCCAGCAGCAGAGCCAGTCCCGATGCGAAGATGTGACAGTAGATGCCAACACGATGAGCCTCGAACGCCCGTTTCATCTCTGGATGCACTGCGTCGCCCAGCGGAGTGAAGCCGTAATTATTTACGACCAGCACAAGGATGAGGGCAACGAGTATGAAGATGATGCCCTTGCCGAGAATCCGCATGCCGGGTTCCTTACTTGAGGTAGGGGGGTGACTTCAGATCTACTCGCATCGAGATGGCGTTTCCTGGTTTCGACCAAAGTATAGCCAGTCCGTCTGTGTCTGATTGATCAGTAGATTTTCGTGGGTGACCGGTTCGATTCGAACGTCGGCAAGTGTCTTTGCCATCGCCTCTGCGAACTCCTGGTTCTCTTCGTAGGACCAGATGCCGAGGACTCCACCAGGGGAGAGATGCGCACGGGCTCGCTCGAGCCCTGATTCGGTGTAAAAACTTTGATCGACGGAACCGAGTCGATCGTCGGGGGAATGGTCGATGTCGATCAGGATCAAATCATGAAGAGTCGTCGGAGGTTGTGACAATCTTTGATAGCCATCGCCCTCGATCAATGTCAGACGATGGTCATCGCTCAGTTGTTCAGATAAAGGCACCAGGCCCTCTTCAAGCCACTGGATCACCTGCCCCAGCAGTTCGATCACTTCCACCGATGTCACCGCATCCATCTCGAGTGCCGCATTTGCCGTGTATCCCAGTCCGAGGCCACCGATCAACACGGAGAGGTCTTCTCCTCCATGCATCTCGACACCGATTCTGGCCAGTGCCTCCTCTGAATCGGTGTGGTAACTGGACATCAGGAACTCGTGATTGAGGGTGATCTCGGTGACGACCGTGCCGGGGCGAGAGAGCAATTCGCGTCGCCGCAAACAGAGAATCCCCAGGGGAGTTTCCTCGTACGCCAGAATCTCCAGCTGAGCAGCCAAACAGGCCTCCCTCCCTGCTCGTAGCATCGAGTGCAGCACCGATGAGGGCAAGGAGCGACTCGCAGAGAGGTCAGGGACAGCTGTTGTAAATTGCGCAATCCAGCGTGTCGCCGGTCGGATCGGTTCCACATGAAAGTGGACCGGGATCAGGTGGCATCGATCCTCCGGCGAAGATGGCACTCAGTATCGTGATCGCATCGGCCACATCGATCAGGCCATCGTCGTTGCCATCGCCTGCATCCAGGCAATCGATGCTGGCTCCAGAAAAGAGGTACCCGAGTGACCGTATCGCATCTGCGATATCGAAGAGTCCGTCACCGTTGGAATCGCCTCTCTTGAAGAAGGTTTCTTCGCATTCGTCAGGGATCGAATTGCCGTTGGTATCTGCAGCTCCGGCGGCCAGATCACAAGCATCGGGAATCTCATTGGCATTGCAATCGGCACTGGTTCCGGAAGCGATATCGCAACTATCGGGGACACCGTTGCCATCGCAATCTGCGGCTCCCGCAGCGAGGTCACACCCATCGGGAATCCCGTTTGCATCACAATCGATGGAATCGTCTGAACCCGGACAAGCATCAGCAGAGTCACAGACGCCATCGCCATCGGAGTCATCGAGAGGATCCATCGGACAGGGATCTACATCTCCACAGACTCCATCGCCATCTGCATCGTTGTTGGCGTCGAGTGGACAGGTATCGCAGAAATCTGGTGTTCCATCCTGGTCCGTATCAACATTGTCGTCTCCGCCAGGACAGGTGTCGTCAGAGTCACAACTTCCATCACCGTCGCTGTCGCCTGCGGCATCGAGCGGGCAGTCGTCACAGAAATCGGGCGTTCCATCCTGGTCCGTATCGACGTTGTCGTCACCGCCGGGGCAGGTATCTACCGAATCACAGCTGCCATCGCCGTCGGAGTCATTGTTGGCATCGAGCGGGCAGGGGTCGACATCCGCGCAGAGCCCGTCGCCGTCGATGTCGTTGTCGGCATCGAGCGGACACGGATCGACATCGCCGCAGATTCCGTCGCCATCGATGTCGTTGTCGGCATCGAGCGGGCACGGATCGACATCTCCACAGATGCCATCGCCATCCGCATCATTGCTGGCGTCTAACGGACAAGCATCCACATCGCCGCAGATGCCATCGCCATCGATGTCGTTGTCAGGGTCGAGCGGGCAGGCGTCGTTGCTCTCACACAGCCCATCCCCGTCGGCATCGTTTTCAGCATCCAGCGGACATGGATCGACATCCGCACAGAGACCGTCGCCATCCGCATCATTCTCTGCATCCAGAGGACAGGAATCGCAGAAATCGGCGGTGCCATCCTGGTCCGTATCGACGTTGTCGTCGCCGCCAGGACAGGTGTCGTCAGAGTCACAACTTCCATCACCGTCGCTGTCGCCTGCGGCATCGAGCGGGCAGTCGTCACAGAAATCGGGCGTTCCATCCTGGTCCGTATCGATGTTGTCGTCACCGCCAGGGCAGGTATCCACTGAATCGCAGCTGCCATCGCCGTCAGAATCGTTGTTGGCATCGACGGGGCAAGGATCGCAGAAATCGGGGGTGCCATCGAGATCGGTATCGACTCCATCGTCGCCACCGGGACAGGCATCCTCGGAGTCACAGACGCCGTCGCCGTCACTGTCGCCTGTAGCATCGAGGGGACAGTCGTCACAGAAATCTGGTAATCCGTCCTGGTCCGTATCGACGTTGTCGTCGCCGCCAGGACATGTATCCACCGAATCGCAGCTGCCATCGCCGTCAGAATCGTTATTGGAATCGATGGGGCAAGGATCGACATCGGCGCAGAGGCCATCGCCGTCGATATCGTTGTCGGCATCGAGGGGACAAATATCGATATCTCCGCAGATTCCGTCACCGTCGATGTCGTTGTCGGCATCGAACGGGCACGGATCGACATCGCCACAGAGGCCGTCGCCGTCGGCATCATTGCTGGCATCTAACGGGCAAGGATCTACATCGGCACAGAGGCCGTCGCCGTCAATATCATTGTCGGCGTCCAGTGGGCAAGAGTCGTTGCTCTCGCACAGCCCATCACCGTCGGCATCGTTTGCTGCATCGAGGGGACAGGGGTCGACATCCCCACAGAGACCATCGCCATCTGCATCATTCTCTGCATCGAGGGGGCAGGAATCGCAGAAATCGGCGGTTCCATCGAGATCGGTATCGACTCCGTCGTCGCCACCAGGACAGGCATCAGAAGAGTCGCAGACACCGTCGCCGTCGCTGTCGCCTGCCGCATCGAGGGGGCAGTCGTCACAGAAATCTGGTAATCCGTCCTGGTCCGTATCTACGTTGTCGTCGCCGCCGGGGCAGGTATCTACCGAATCACAGCTGCCATCGCCGTCGGAATCGTTATTGGTATCGATGGGGCAGGGATCTACATCGGCGCAGAGACCATCGCCGTCGATATCGTTGTCAGGATCGAGCGGGCAGGAGTCGTTGCTCTCGCACAAGCCATCCCCGTCGGCATCGTTGGCTGCATCGAGGGGGCAGGGATCTACATCGCCGCACAGGCCATCCCCGTCGATATCGTTGTCGGCGTCGAGCGGACACGGATCGACATCGCCACAGAGACCATCTCCATCGACATCGTTCTGAGCATCCAATGGACAGGCATCGACGCTCTCGCACAATCCATCGCCATCCGCATCATTCGCTGAATCGAGCGGGCAAGGATCTACGTCGCCGCAAATCCCATCGCCGTCGACATCGTTATCCGGGTCGAGTGGGCATGGATCACAGAAATCTGCGGTTCCATCCAGGTCGGTGTCAGTCCCATCGTCACCTCCTGGGCATACATCCACACCGTCGCAGATACCATCGCCGTCACTGTCGTCCAGCGGGTCCAGAGGACAGGGATCCAGATTTCCGCAAACTCCATCTCCATCGATGTCGTTGTCAGCATCTAGCGGACAAGAATCCACATCTGCGCAGAGCCCATCGCCATCGGCATCGTTGTCGGCATCGAGGGGACAGGAATCGACATCGGCGCACAGACCATCGCCATCGATGTCATTGGCCGCATCTGCAGGACATGCATCACAGAAATCCGGTGTGCCATCCAGGTCAGTATCGATGTTATCGTCGCCACCTGGGCACAAATCCACACCGTCGCAAACTCCGTCTCCGTCACTGTCGTCCAGGGCGTCCAGAGGACACGGGTCGACATCTCCACAGACACCATCCCCATCGATATCGTTATCAGGATCGAGCGGACAGGAGTCGACATCTCCACAGATCCCGTCGCCATCGGCATCGTTTTGAGCATCCAGGGGGCAAGAATCGACGTCGCCGCAGAGCCCATCGCCATCCGCATCGTTGTTTGTATCCAGGGGGCAGGGGTCTACATCCGCACAGAGCCCATCCCCGTCAATATCGTCTTGCGCATCCAGGGGGCAGCTGTCGCAGAAATCTGGGATTCCGTCCAGATCGGCATCGAGAGTATCATTTCCACCAGCGCAGATGTCTTCGCTGTCGCAAACGCCATCTCCATCGCTGTCATCCAGAGCATCGAGCGGGCAAGCATCGCAGAAGTCTGGAATCCCATCGAGGTCGCTGTCGACGAAATCATTACCGCCGGCACAGATGTCCTGACTGTCACAAACACCATCTCCATCGCTGTCGTTATTGACATCGAGTGGGCATGGATCACATTCATTGATCAGACCATCACCATCGGTATCCAGTTCGCATGCGTCGAAGACTCCATTGTTATTGCAATCATTTAGCGCAAGAGCGCAGTCATCCGGAACCCCATCGCCGTCACAGTCGGTACTGGTTCCATTCGCGATATCGACATCGTCGGGGATCCCATTTCCGTTACAATCCGGAGCGTTAGTCGTGACGGTAATTGAGCCGCTTACTCCAGAAAAGTTCGTGGGGCTGTTCAATCCTGATGTTCCATTCTCATCGATGGAACTCGTGCCATTGGTCGGAAGGGAAGCAAAGATCACCTCCGATCCACCGGAGAATATCGCTTCTCCACCCGTCACCTGGAAAAAGTTTGAAGGCAGGATGTAATCTGGCGCTGGTGCCCCTGGCATCGCTGCGTAGGCAGCAGTGCCCACCAGAAACCTTCTATTTGCCGTCAGGCTCGAGGGCAAATTTACATTGAAGAGAAAGACCTGGCCGCTCCCATTTTCAAGACTCTCCGGGGCCAGGAACTGCTCGTCGTCGGTGTCGTTGAAAAACTCGATGAACTGAACCGTGCCATCGGCACTGGAAAAGATCTCCACGATGGCCCAGCTGTGAGCATCGGCTTGTGCCGATGTGGGCATCATGAGGATCAAGAAAAATGAAATCAGGGAAGTAACTGAGATCCCGCAAATAACTGAATGGTTTGAACCAGGATTCATTATACCTGCACTCCAAACGGCACACTTTGATCATATGCCGCAATACTGTTAATTTCTTATTCAGTGCTCAGCGGAAGGATGTCAAATTCTCCTCCACCACCTCAAATACAGAGCGAATGTCTGTATCGTTACCAAGGTTCCCGCCTCGATGGGGATGAGTCAAGTTGAGGGAGTAAGTTGAGACAATTGGGATGAATCCGTCGCCATTGATGATACATGATCCACTATTGTCAGGAGTGACACCTATCACTTCGGTAGCTGGGTTTTCCCTCAACGATGCTCGGGCACATCAGGAGCTCGGGGGGAAGTCGGGTTGAGTGAACACTGCGAGCAAGATATTCTTCCTCGGACGAGGTCCAACAGATCAGAGATGAGAGACGATGATTGTGGCTGCAAGATGGCAAGGTGACGCTGACGGAGTCCTCTGTATCGACTGCGGAGATGGGGTGGTAGAGATCGACCGACCAGGAGATCTGGTCTCGCGAATGATGGAAGAAGAGTGCGACCCCACACTGCAGGCTGCGATCCTCGTTCATGGCTACTGCCTGGCAACGCAGGGCGTTCGTTTGCCACATCTGGTGCGCCAGGTACTGGGAAAGATCGGCAATTTCATCCGAAGTGTATCGATGGATTCGATGCCCCTTTACCAGGCCGTGGAGCACTTCAACCTGTTCGTCCGTGATTGTCCCGTCGAGGGTGCTGAACTTCGCGAAGCGGTCCTCGCCGAAGCCAAGCGCTATCACCAGCAGTTAATCTTCATTCCGGATGTGAGCCAATAACCACCAGGGGTGGGCCGACCTGTTTCGATTCTGCCAGGAACAGCACTCGACAAGCGTCGGTTTCCGGGTTGCGATGCGGCCATGAATGAAGAGATGACACCCACACCCGAAGGAATCCTTCCAGGGGCAGCCGAGCCCATATCTCGGCAGTACGCGACATTGCTATTTGTCGCCATTCTTGTCCTGATTGTTGTTGCTGATCTTTCTTCAAAAACCTATGTCTTTGATCTACTTGAAACAAAAATACAGCACGCCCCGGATGGCACTCCCTATCTGATACAAACTCCGATGCGCAAGTTCTTTCCAGGGTTTGCTTTTGAAGCGTCCCTCAACCTGGGTGCGTTCAACGGCTGGTTCGCTGGAGTGACCTGGCTTCTGATCGGTGTCTCTGGCTTGTCGATTCCTGTTTGTTTCTGGTTTGCTCTGTCGATGCCAAGGCGCTCGGTTCCCATGGTTATCTCTCTGGCGCTGATCGCTGCGGGCGCAGCAGGTAATCTGTACGATCGCTGGTTCCATGGCGGTGTCAGAGACTTCATCCGTTGTTCGGTCGGAAGCGGAGAGAATGAGTGGGTCTGGCCCAATTTCAATATTGCGGATAGCGCCATCGTTTGTGGGGTTGTCATCATCTTGATACGAGAATGGATACTGATGAGGCGAGCTGCGGCCGCCTCTGCAGATTAATCCACCCGCTGCCAGAGCCCGTTGTTCGATGGACTGATTTCACGCACAGCCAGGGTCGATGACCAGAGTTGCTTTGGCATCACATTGAAGGCTGGCCCCCTCAGGAAGCCATAACGTTGTCGTGCTGGAAGTGATGATTGCCGGCCCTGTCAACGGTTGTCCCTGGCGAATCGATCCATGATGGACACGGGGAACTTCTCTGCGGCTTCCTGTCGCATCGAGCACCACCGATGCCGTGCTGGCCTCTCCTTGCGGCTCTACTGGAGATGTTGAAATCCCTGGCGACGGAATCGTAGCCGAAACACGGATCGCTACCGCCTCGATCTGCCTGTCTGGCATCCGATAGCCATACCGTTGCTCGTATAGATCCCTGAAGGTGGTTTCTGCATCATCTCCGGGAAGAAACTCCATATCATGCGCCTGTCCGGCATGGCGTCCACGAAGAGTCGTTTCGATGACCACTGCACTCTCATCGCCTCCCGATTGGCGGATCTTCTCTCGAGCCTTCTCGGCGAGTTCCAGGGCCAGTTGATCGAGTTGAGAAGTTGAACTGCTACCCAGAGGACGAAGCAGGACCTGCTCCACCTCCTCGCTCCATGGGGCCTCGAGCATCCCGATGGCGCTCAGCACCCCCGCGGCTGCGGGCAGTCGAATCTCGCCAATGCCACAACTACGAGCGAGTGAAACCGCATGCAATCCTCCCGCGCCACCAAAACACACCATCGTCATTCCGCGAGGATCTGCACCTCGCTCCTGGCTCACCCTGCGCAGAGCTCGCTCCATCTCGGCATCGACCACCTCGATGATTCCACACGCTGTTGCTTCGACCGTGAGCCCCAGTTTTGCAGCGAGTTGGCTCATCGCCTTCAATGCCGCATCGACATCGAGTGACAAGGTGCCGCCAAGTCGAAGATCTGCCGGAAGTCTTCCCAGTACGATGTGAGCATCGGTCACTGTGGCTTCGGATCCACCTCGTCGATAGGCCGCCGGACCTGGATTTGACCCCGCACTGCGCGGGCCAACCCTCAGTGCTCCGCCCGCATCGATCCACGCCAGCGAGCCACCACCGGCACCCACCGTGTGTATCTCGAGCAGGGGGACCGCCAGGGGGATCCCGCCGACGCTGAATCGGCGATTGCGAGCAGTACGTTGATCGGTCTCGACCAGCGCAACATCGGTGCTCGTTCCGCCCATATCGAAGGAGATCGCTGATCGTTTTCCTGCCCGAGTTGCTGCTGCCACAACCCCGCCCGCTGGCCCGGACAACACCGTTCTTGCCGATCGATTCGAGATTCTCTGCCACGGAACCGCAGCACCGCAGGAGTCCATCACCTTGAGTAGTGCCGGGGAAACTGACTGATCCAGGCGTTGTAGGTAGGCTTGCATCACCGGCGTCAGCACTGCGCTGGCGCAGGCGGTGGTAAAGCGTTCCCATTCTCGAGGTTCCGCCGCCGCCTCGCACGACAGGATCACGGGGTATCCCGCAGTAGCGAGTATCTCACCAACACGGCGCTCGTGATCTCCATTCTCGGTGCTATGCAACAGACCCACCGCCACCGCCTGATAAGGCCCATCAGCAAGCCTGGAGGCCAGTTGCTCCAGTTGACGGGCATCGAGGTCTTCGAGCACCTTGCCGCCGGCAGCGATTCGACCCGATATCCCGAAGCGATCTTCGCGTGGAATCAAAGGAGCGACCGGGGAGGGTTGGAGGTGATAGATATCGGGTCGATTCTGCCGGCCGATGTCGAGCAAGTCCTCGAATCCAAGTTGTGTGACAAACGCTGCCCGAGCATGGCGACGCTCCAGCAGCGCATTGGTCGCAACCGTCGATCCATGCACAACCTCATCCGGTGTGTAGTTGTGAAGAACCGAGAGGATGGCAGCGGCTGGATCGGCCGGAGTCGATGGAACCTTGATCAGATCAACAGTTCCTCCGAAATCGAGGATGAAATCGGTGAACGTTCCTCCGCTATCGACGCCAATCCTCAACTTCTTCACCCTCCCTTGCACCGTCGTTGCACGCCCGTCAAGATGCCCATCGAGGGGGGATTGTATGAGAGTACGGGCGGCGAGTTCCTGGCCGTATTGTGCATCGGTGATCGCCCGGATGCTGCCGGTCTCCTTTTATATCCTGACCACTGCCAGTACAGCTTTACTCCTCTTCGGCTGTGGCACTTCTTCGCAGCGACAGGTCACAATTCCTGCGATCAACCATGCGGCTGCCAAACAACAATGGGATGCAGCACGCACGGCATGGCTGCTCGATGATGTCGCCACTGCTCAGGCTGCATTTTCACGTTTCGCAGAATCCAACCCTGAAGATCCTCGCAGCGGTGAAGCGCTTCTGACTGCGGGGATCTGCGCTCAGAGGCGAGGACGAGCCGCTGAGGCAGATGGCCTCTTCAGAGAAGCCCAGACGAGGGGTGGGGCGGTAGCCGCCAGGGCGTTCCTGCAAAGAGGCTACCTGCTGCTGCTAGATCACCCCGATCGAGCAGTCCACTGCTTTGGCGAAGCAGCCCGGCTCGCTCTCGATGGAGAAACCAGAGCAGAGGGATGGCTCCAGCATGGACTCTCGTTACAACGCTCAGGGCAGTTTTCCGGTGCAGTGGTTCCCTTGCAGAAGTGTGCAATTCAACAGGATGCACCCGGCCTGGCAGCAAGAGCCCGGCTACTTCTTCAGTACGACCCCTGGTTTACCGTTCAGGTCGGTGCTTTTCTTGAAAAATCAAATGCCCAGCGTCAACTTCGCCGACTTGAAAGTGCAGGACTGGCAGCCGAACACCGGATTCCTGGTCGAAGTGGGTCTCCTCTTCACCGAGTTCTATCAGGCAGATTTGAGAAGAGAGAAGATGCCATCCGTCACTCACTTCGAGTAAAAACTGTGCTGGGTACCGATGATGTGAAGGTGATTCCCTGATGAAGAGACAAAGCCCCACCAGCGGAATGACCTTATTGCTGTTGCTCGCCGCAATTGTCATCGGCTTGCTTTTCTACCTGTTTTTCCTTCGACTGGCGCCCCAACAGACCATCCCCATGACCGCCCCACCGCCCATCGCAACGACCGGGATAGCTCCTGTCGCCACCAGCGATCCCGCGCGCCAGAAGCCCGCTCCCTGGGCCGGGATCATCGCCGATGCGCTGGCCCAACCGATCGCAGGAGCCACCATCGAGCTGATAACCACCGAGGATGGTGTCGCCCACTCAACACTCTCCGACGACCTCGGCAGATTCATCTTGTTGCTGCCCCAGGGGCAGCAACCGTTTGTTTCCATCCGAGCGGATGGGTTCTATCAGGTTCAGGTCCAACTTGGCAGTGACCCGAATGAGGTGTACGTGCTCTTCAGGGGAGGAACGCTGCGGGGTAATGTTCTCGGCCACGTCTTTGTGCTCAGTGGCGAGGAGATGCCCCCACCCGAACCAATTGTTGGCGCGACGGTCGAGATTGCCGGGGGAGGTGGGTGGCACATATCCGTGACCACCGACTCCAGCGGCAAGTACAGCGTGGCGATTCCTCCCGGCAGGATCATTGTTACCGTTCGGTCCAAATTCCACGCCGATGCGCGCTTCGATAACCTTGAAGTGGGAAGAGGAGAAGTACTGGAAAGAGACTTCATCCTGCCTGCCGGGGTCACCCTCGATGCCTTCGTCTTCAGCAACGAGATCCCCCTCATTGGCGCAAGAGTACGCGTCTTCAACGAGATCAAAGATGAGGCGGAGGGGTTCTCTGCCAGCGATGGAAAGGCGCGAATCCCGGGTCTCGCAGCGGGAGTGGCGAAGGTTCAGGTGGTTCACCCTGGATACCAGGAACAGATTTTCGAGATGATCATCCCGAGCGACAAGATCGGAGTAAGAAGACCGTACTTGATGAAGAAATCGCAGCCCTTTCAAATCGAAGTTTTCGACAAGGACCAACACCTCCTCACAGATGCCCGGGTTCGTATTCGGCGGGACCGGATTGAAGTTGTAGATACCAACGCCGGCGATCTGGAAGCGCTTTCCGTGCTGGCAAGCGGTAATACATACATGATCGAGGTGCGACATTCAGTCAAGACGGAAAGCGGGGAAGTAATTTTACCTCCTCGTACATTTCGCTACACGATGCCCGAAGAAGGACCAGGGCAGCTGAGTGTCGAGTTGCGCCCTGGTGGCCGCATCACCGGGGTGATCCTGGCTCCGAACCGGTACCCGGTTCCGGGAGCGACGGTGCTGATCAAGGCGGTGGGACTGGATCCCGGTGAAGCTCCTCCACCACGGCTCGTAAAGAGCGGCAACAATGGCCTGTTCAGAAGCCAGCCGTTCACCGCAGGTAACTGGAATATCAGCATCAGTCATCCACAACTCGGAGCCATGGTTCTCGAGACATCTGTCGAGGAGGGTAAGGACAGATCCCTGGGCGAGCTCGTCTTTCCGATCCGTTGACGGCGCCATCACCGTCAACCGATAAGCGTCAACCTGTTGCTACTCTTCTCCTAGCCAGTCAGCGACAAAAATATTTGTCTCGCCTTGCTGGCTGTTGTTTCGGTTGGAACAAAAAACCAATCGATTGCCGTCAGGAGAAAACATCGGGAACCCATCAAAGCCTGGAGATGTGGTGACCTGCTCCAGGCCTGTTCCGTCGATATTGACCTTGAATATGTCAAACTCTCGCCCTCCAGCTGCCCCCATGTTTGACGAGAAGAGCAAACTATTTCCATCCGGGGTGAAGAAGGGGGCAAAGTTGGCTGCATCATTGTCGGTGATCCGGAAAACCCCGGACCCATCGCTATTCATGACGAACAAATCCATCCGAGATGGGCGAACCAGGCCTTCCTGTAACAATCGCTGATATTGTGCCAGTTCTTCTCCTTCTGGATGCCTGGCGCGATAACAGATCTTCGATCCGTCCGGAGAAAAGAAAGGACCTCCATCGTAGCCCGGTGTTGATGTGAGCCTTTTCACATCGGATCCATCGGCTGCCATCGTGTATATGTCGAGATCTCCATCTCTCATCGACGTAAAGACGATGCTTGATCCATCGGGAGAAACTGTGGCCTCTGCGTCATATCCAGGAGTACTGGTCAGTTGAACCAGCTCTCCATCGGGTAACTGTTTGGTAAAGATGTCGTAACCCTCGTAGATGGGCCACACATACCCCTGGCTCCTGTCGGGTACAGGGGGGCAATCGCTCGATGACAGGTGGGTGGAAGCCCACAAGACGGTCGAGTCATCGGGGGTCAGAAAATAGGCACACGTGGTTCTGCCGTTTCCGCTGGAAATCTGTTTCAGATTGCCCCCGTCAACATCCATGATGTAAATCTGATCACAGGAGTGCGGAGGTCTATTGGTCTGAAAGATCAGCCTCTGACCATTGAAGCTCCAGTATGCCTCGGCATTTTCTGCCCCATCGGTCAGCTGAATGATGTTGGCGATATGATTCTCTCCGGGGAAGTTATCGATCAGCCTTGGTAGAGGGTCGACTTCAACCACAGCTCGTGTTTGAGATCCGGTGGTTACCGGAGGGCCACCCTGGTTCGTACATCCAGAAAGCAATAGCAACAGAAGCGGCAATGCGAGCCTGCAAAACACGGTCATCTTCTTCACCAATCCTATTCAGTGGGTTGTGCGAATGATTCTGAGAGCAGTAGACTCGCCGATCAAGCACGAACGAGGAACAGGGGGTCCCAAAATGTTCGGCGAAACGATCACATTTGAGACCCCGGGCCAGGGGCTTCACGAGATTACCGAACCAATCGCTGAAGCCGTGGAGAGAGCCGATATCGAGACGGGGCTGTGCTCGATCTTCCTTCGACACACCAGTGCCAGCCTGCTCATCACGGAAAATGCAGACCCTTCTGTTCGCAACGACCTGCAGAACTGGATGGAGAGAATCGCTCCAGAAGGAGACATCTTCTACACACACACCGCTGAAGGACCCGACGACATGCCCTCGCATCTCCGGGCGGCCGTGACCCGAACTTGCGAGAACATCCCTGTCACCGATGGCAGCATCGATATGGGCCAGTGGCAGGGGATTTACATCTTCGAGCACAGGTCCAGAGCGCACCGGAGATCTATCAGCGTCAGGGTCTGGGAATGAGGTCATTTCTGGATACTGCACTAAAAACGCTCTCGGAATTCTGGCAGCAACTTCCCGACCTCGCTCAGGCCGGCTTGATCATAGTTTTCTCCATCATCTGTGCTGTTCTTGCGGGGTGGATCCTGACCGCGATCATCGGTCGCTGGGTCGGAAAAACACAGACGACCATCGACGACGAACTGATCTCATTGCTGCATCGACCCGTGTTCCTGATCGTGCTTCTGGTTGGCCTGGGGATGGCAGCTGAGCGGACAGGAATGCCAGATCGCGTCCTGACGATGACAGTCGCCTGCTTGAAAACCATCGGGATCATCGCCGTCTGCACTTTTCTCATCCAGGCCTCGCGAATCGTCATCGCCTCGCTCAGCAAGAAGCGGGACAGATTTCAGTTGATCCAGCCCCGCACGGTGCCTCTCTTTTCCAACCTGTCGCTACTCATCATCATCGGGGCTGGCATCTATTTTCTCTTCCTTGCCTGGCAAACGGACCCGACGGCATGGCTTGCCTCCGCAGGGATCATCGGGTTGGCGCTGAGTTTCGCTGCCAAGGACAGCCTGGCGAATCTGTTCGCGGGCGCGTTCATCCTCGCCGATGCACCATACAAATTGGGAGACTTCATCATTCTAGATAGCGGAGAGCGCGGCAAGGTGACCGCGATAGGTCTACGCAGTACCCGGATGCTGACGCAGGACGATGTCGAAATCACCATCCCAAATGCAGTGATGGGTAACACGAAGATCACCAACGAAAGCGGCGGGCCTTATGAAAAGGAGCGCATCAGGATTCGAGTCGGAGTTGCTTACGGTAGCGATGTGGACAGGGTGGAAGAGTTGTTGCTGAACATTGCCCTGTCCCATGATGAGATCGTGAACAGACCTGAACCACGCGTGCGCTTCAGGGCCTTCGGAGAGTCCGGTCTGAACTTCGAGTTACTAGCCTGGATTGATGAGCCGGTTCTCCGGGGCAGGGTGTCCCACCTGATCACCAAGGAAATCTACAACTGTTTCAACGATGAAGGAATTGAGATCCCATATCCAAAGCGAGATGTATACATTAAAAGTACTGCAGCAAAACCTCCAGAGGCACTTGATCAGTAGCACACAAGAAACAGGTAAGGAAAAATATGACGGGCCCCAAAGTTCTCGTTGCTTGCGTTGATTCTGAATTGCGAATGCGTTGCTTCAACCGTACATCCTCGCTCGGGGTCAGAGTCGATGCGGTGGGGGATCAACGTGGCTTTGCTCGCAGAACCGAGAAAGACGAGTACAAGATGATTCTCCACGATGGGGTGCTCGAGATCCCGGAGGACGCAGCAGAGCATGTGCTGTTAGTGGAACCCGATGGCGAACTCGATAAGAACCTGGAAGAGCAGGTTCGAACCCTGCTGGATGTTCCTGTGCGAGAAATCGACGAAGATGAGAAGCTCGAAGAACCGCCTCCTCCATGGATGAAGCACAACCAGCGCGGCTGGTAGTTCCCCGGTGACTGCCGTATTGCCGGATCAACGGCCGAGGCTTGCGATCCATCCAGGTATGCCGACTGCTGTCACTTCTTCTGCAGCCCGAAGGTCCTGGCCCAGTTTTTCCATCTGAGTGGTTGGCAGCGGGTATCGCCAGGTGGCTACATCTTCAACGAAAAGTGACCGCGGGTCTTTTAGCCACGCCTCGATCCGGACCAGATGGTTCGCTTCTCCCTGAACTTGCGGAGGTAACTGAAGTCGAAGTCCAGATATGGTTGCCGGTCGTCCGATCGCATTGAAGTCATCTCCGTCCAGATGAAATGCTTTTTCGGCGAGCCAGGTTGCAGCATTTCCACCACTGGGCACGCGCAATAGCGTTCGGTGCGTCCTGGTCCTTGCCACGATCATTGGAATATTGACTCGCTGACCCAGGGACCTGAACACCTCCTCGATTCGCCGGAATAGCACCTCGGATCCAGTGCCAGACCCCTGCTCCTCGAACTGAATCCGATCCTTGCCAAAGCTCACACGGGACACTCCGCTATCAGGTTCAGGGCTTGATTGAAGTTGCGCGCCGGTTGCGGTCCTTGTGAAATTTTCATAGCCACAGGTGCCAGAAACCTCGACATATACTTCTCGTAACATCTCGGTAGTGACCTGTATCGGCAAATGAATCAGATCCACTGACACACCCAGAGTGCTTGGGTCTGGAGCCGACATCGAATCCGTCATCTAGATCCTTTGGTGGGGGGCTTCAACTGAAGCGCATCATCACTTTCAATCCGGACCAGCCAGCCCTCTTTGCGGATCTTCTCGATGAACGCAGGCACCGAACCATCGGCTGCCTCGAGCGCTCTGCCCGGGATGAGGATCTCGCCCCTGCCAAGTTCGAGATGTTTCACCTTTTCCTGGTCGAGCATATCCCGCAACGATTTGCACCGGTCGGGTCTCAGGCCAGAGAAAATGATGGCGGGTCTGGCTTGTACCCAGTCCATATCGCGACCCCAGTCGCGAATCGACACCGCTACTGTTTCTGGAAGAGGATGGTCGCTGGCATCTTCGAGAACTTTTCGTATTTCATCCACCGTGAGGCCTGATCTGATCCCGGAACGCATCGACTCCGGCGTGGCTCGGAACCTGCGCACTCTTTCCGCTGATACTCTTTCCGAGAATCGCGCCAGTTCCAGCTCGAGACACATCCCGTCAACACCCTCGGTAAATAACATGATTTCGAAGTCAGGGTTGACGAGGATCCGGCATTCTCCCACCTCGCACGGGTGGCCAAACTGCTCGTGTCCGAGAGAGGAGAGCCGAACCGCAGACAACGAACCGTCGACCTGTCCAATTTCGCACATGCCGAGGCACAGAAGTCGATTGATGATCCAGTAGGCCAGATCGGTGCCAAGACGGTGGAATGGGCTCTGCAGTCGTTTCTGGGCAAAGTCCTCTTCCCTACGTTGTCGCAAGGATTCAGCGACTTCTCTTTCTTCCAGTTCGAGGAGGTATGTACCCACCGCCTGATCGATCAAAGCCTCGAGAGAAATCCAATCGCTGGTGGATCGCGTTCTCAACACATCGAGGAGAATGTTGCGCAGACCCTCCTGATGGAAGGACCACCTCTCTCCGGCACTCTCGTCAAGAAAGCGCTGCAATAACACATCAACCTTGCGGCGGAACTCCAGTTTTCTCCACGCAGAAAGACGATCATCGTTGACTCGAAGTTCACCGGCGAAGTTCTCGATGATGCCAAGCCGTAAGGCGACCCGAAGAACTCGAGTCACTGAATCGCCCTCAAGGTAGGGCTCCAGCCGTTCGAGTAGCATTCCCTGTCGGCACTGCTCTGCCAGTCGCTTGGGGAAATTTCCTGCTCTGGTCAGCCGAACAGGGTCGTGTTCAACATGTAGCGCAAAACGTTCCAGGTCGATGAAGAGATCAACTCCGGCCTCGATGATCTGATCCGGCTCCTCCACATCCTCAAGCCGATCATTGGCTCTGAGTTGTACCCACTCCTGAAAGATCACCAGGGCGGGATTGGGGATATGGATGCCGAAATCCTGAAGGCTGACACTGCCAATCGTCCCTATCCCCGCCTCCTCGACCACACTTCTCCAGGCAACCAGGTCGGGTTCTGAAAGGCCTGAAGACTCGAGCAGTTCATCCGCCTCATCGGATGACAGGTCAAATACACCGCGTTTCTTCAGTGCCAGCAGGCAGAGCTCCTTCAGGGCCGGGTCTTCGAGTTGCTCGATCCGATCCTCGACATTGCCTTTTTCGAATTCGATCTCGAACGGAAGCCGTTTCTGGCTGATGACATCTGCCGGCGAGGGCGGCTCACCTCCGACATCCAGTACACGGCACAGATGCCCAGCAAGCTCATCGGGGATCTCCATCACCTCGGAGCGGATCTTCCCCTTGGCCATCCCTCGAGCGATGAAGCCTCGCTCGATGAGTTGTCGAAGTGTCGATTCGACTTCGATTCTTGAGGCCCCCCCCGCAGCAAGCGTTTCTTGAAGATCTTTGAGGACAGCTTTCGGTTTGGGCTTCGAAAGCACCGCGGTGATCAATCGGCGTTGTGATTGGCTGAGTCTCGCAACCCGCTCCTCGATCCCGGTACCCAGTTCGAGTGCCTTGGCTACCCGTGCTCGTAGCACTTCAGCGCGTGACTGAACCGACTCGCCGGGAAGCCAAAATTGATGAATCGTCTGCAGTTCAGCCTTCTTCAGGCCCTTCAAGAACTCACAGACAGCACTCATTGAAGTACCTCTTCTTGTTCTTCGATTTCGTATTGATAACCCTGCTCCATCAGGAACCTCTGGCGCCGCAAGGCAAAGTCCTGGTCGCGAGAATCGCGCGTGACCAGCGAGTAAAAGGTGGCATCCCTTCCATCAGACTTGGGACGCAGAACTCTACCGAGCCGCTGCGCTTCCTCCTGCCTTGATCCGTAGGTTCCCGAGATCTGCACTGCCACGGACGCGTCCGGTAGATCCACGGCAAAGTTACCCACCTTGCTGACGATGAGCACCGGGACCTCTCCGCAGCGAAACGCAGCGTAGAGCCGTTCCCTCTCATCTTGCGGGGTGTGGCCGGTGATCAGCGGTGCACCGATCGATCTGGAGACCTCCCTCAACTGCCTGAGATACTGTCCGATCACCAGGATTCGATCCTCGGAATGGCGCTTGAGGATGCTGTGCAGCCTGATGAGCTTCATCGGGTTTTCCGAGGAGATTCGGAAACGGTGTCTCCGATCCGCTGCCAGGTATGCGTCCCTCTCATCCACGGGTAGATCGAGGCGCACCTCGACGCAGCGGACCTTTGCTATGAAGCCTTCCTTCTCAAGATCTCGCCAGGGCATGTCGTAAATCCTGGGTCCGATCAAGGTGAAGACCTCGTCTTCTCGACCATCCTCCCTGACAAGTGTCGCGGTCAGGCCCAACCTTCTGCGCGCTTGAATCTCGGCCGTGAACCGGAACACGGGCGCTGGAAGCATATGGACCTCGTCATAGATGATGAGTCCCCAGTCATTATTAGAAAACAGATCCAGGTGCGTAAACTCATCCGTCTTGGACTTTCTGTGGGCTGTGATCTGATAGGTCGCAACGGTGACGGATGCGATTCCTTTTCTTGCTCCGGAATACTCTGCCACATCATCATCTGTGAGAGTCGTCCACCGTACGATTTCTTTTTGCCACTGACGGACACTCGTGATGTTTGGAGCCAGAATCAATGTCTGACACTTCAGTCTCTCGATGAGTCCGATCCCCACCATCGTTTTCCCTGCACCGCAAGGAAGCACGACGACTCCCGACCCGCCGCCCCCACCCTGATCAGAGAAGAAAGACTCTACCGATTCGACCTGATAATTTCGAAGTTCGAGCTCCGCAGTGTCGGAGTACTCGATCTCGACAGAGGCACCGGACTTGAAACCTGCTCTGTCTGCGATGGGGAAGCCGGAGCGAATCATTGCAACCTTCAGGGCGCCCCTCATGGAAGGTGCAATCGTGTAGGAATTATCCTTGCCCGGATCTACCAGAATCTTCGTCAGTGACGGGCGATTTGCCAGTACTGAGAGGTGGTCGTCGGTCTTCTCTCGCGGGCGGAGAATCAACTCACCACTCTCATCATCGCGTACCAGTTCGAAGCGACCGAAGTTAGCGAGCGCCTTCTCGATGACCTCGATCAGCGCCTTGGGAACCGGGTACCTGGCATTGTCATGGAGTAGGTCGAGGATGCGCTGCTGGCTCCAGCCTGACTGGGCAGCATTCCACAACGAAATCGGCGTGATCCGATACTCGTGGAAGTACTCTGGACTCTTCTCCAGATGGGCGAAGGCCGCCAATTCATGTCGGAGTCGCTGCGCCGTGGGGTGATGCACCTCAAGGAGCAGGGTTCCATCGCTCTGCACGATGAGCGATTTGGCTTCGGTACTCATTTGTCAGGCGTCGAGTGGACCGATCGCGGCCTGTTGGCCGGTGCGGACGCAGGACACCTTGGCCCTGGACGTCGCAACTCTCGCGTCCCCGACGATTCTCCTTGTGAATTTCAGGCAGTGACCCCGAAGAGCCAGTGAACCTTATGGATTTCCCCGGTACTCACGACTTCGCTTCAGGAATTTCCCGCCCCTGAACAAAGCCAACGATGTGCCGGAAGATAGTACCCGTACACCACCATTGATGCCGACTTCCCCTGATTCCCCTTTTCCCCGAAACGGCACCGCGCGAGTTGTGAGTAGTACTGCACCACAGAGCCAGATCGCATCTCTCGCCTGGTTGATTCCCACCCCCCCAACATCGCGGGGAGATTCATTCTGAATCCAGGACGGAATTGACGATCAAGAATGATATGCCACGAACCAAGCCGAGAATCTACCACCCACTTCTCAGTTGTTTATTCTTGATCCGGCTCGGTTTCTGGTGTTTCGCTCATGGACTCGACCAGTTCCATGCCGATGACGCGGTCATTTTTCTTCACATTGATGAGACGAACACCCTGAGTATTCCTGCCAATAGGCCTCACACTGGCCAGAGAGATCCTCACAAGCATTCCTCCGGAAGTCATCAGCATGGCGTCACAATCTCCCGAGAGGGCCTTGGCAGATACCACTGAACCGTTCCTCTTCGTGGTTCGGATATCAATCAGACCCTTGCCACCGCGTTTCTGAATACGGTATTCGCTGAACTGGGTTCGCTTTCCATACCCATGCTCGCATACGGTCAATAGGGCACCCAATTCGTCAACGACGGTCATCGAAACCACCTGGTCCGTTGATCCAAGCGAAATTCCATTCACGCCCGCAGCATCGCGTCCCATCTGGCGAACATCTTGCTCCGAAAAACGAATCGACATTCCGGAAGCAGATGAGAGCACCACTTCATCGTCTCCCGATGTGATGGCAACTCCGATCAACTCATCCTCGTCGTTGATCTTGATCGCCTTGATTCCTGTTTTCTTTGGTCTTGAGTATGCAACCAGCGGTGTCTTCTTGACCTTGCCCAGGCGTGTTGCAAAGAGCAGCTGGCGATCATCAAATTCCGCAACTCGAATCATGCGCAGGATCTTCTCCTCTTTCTCGAGTTGCAGCAGATGAACAACGGGTTTTCCCTTGGCTGTTCTACTCATGTCGGGAAGCTCGTAGACCTTCAGCCAGTAGACTTTTCCCCGGTCGGAGAAAAGCAGAAGCGTGTCGTGCGTTCCTGCGACAAACAGGTTCTTGACGAAATCGTCCTCGCGAACCGCTCCACCCGATACGCCCTTGCCGCCGCGCCCCTGAGAGCGGTAGCTGGTCAACGGGGTTCTCTTTACATAGCCCTGATGGGTCAGAGTCACGACGACATCCTCCTCGGTGATGAGGTCGGCGTAGTTGATCTCTTCGGCATCTTCTTCAAAGGTGGTCCTGCGATCATCCTTGAAGCGATCTCTCAGTTCGTGGATATCTTCACGAATGATCTCGGTGACCACCGAAGCATCGGTAAGCACCGTGCGATGATAGGCAATCTCTTCGCGGGTTTCCCCGAGATCAGCCTGCAGTTTTTCTCTCTCGAGTCCGGTCAGTCGCCGCAACTGCATCCGGAGGATGGCTTCTGACTGGATCCTGGTCAGCCCAAACTCGACCATCATCGATTCACGTGCTTCGTCCTCGCTGTGCTTGGAGCGAATCAATTCGATGATGCGGTCGATGTTGTCGGTCGCGATGATCAACCCATCAAGGATGTGCGCCTTTCGCTCCGCTTTCGCCAGCAAGTGGCGAGATCGGCGACGAATTACCACCCCCCTGTGATCACGATAGGCGTGAAGCAAATCGAGCAAGGGAAGGGTGCGAGGCTTGCCATCGACCAGTGCAATTTGTTGGATTCCGAATGTCGTTTGCAGCTGGGTGTGCTTGAACAACTGGTTGAGGATGACCTGGGCGTTCTCATCTCTCTTCAGTTCCACCACCAGGCGAATACCGGTGCGATCGGATTCGTCGCGGATATCCGAGACCCCCGTAACCCGACCATCCTTGACCAAACCGGCGATATCGGAGGCAAGCTTTGCCTTCGAGACCTGGTAGGGAATCTCGGTGATGATGATCGCTTCCTTCTGCCTCGTCATCTCCTCGAAGTGTGTTCTGGCCCTCAGGGTGAGGAGCCCTCGCCCCTTGGAATAGGCATCTAGAATCCCCCTGCGGCCACAGATCACGCCACCGGTCGGGAAATCCGGACCCTCGATCACCTGCATCAATTCTGCAAGGTTGGCATCTGGCTTATCGAGCACCATCAGTAGTGCAGTACAAACCTCCTGCAGGTTGTGAGGTGCAAAGTTGGTCGACATTCCCACTGCGATTCCAGAACCACCATTGACCAGCAGGTTGGGAAACTTGCCGGGCAACACCGTCGGCTCATCGCGCGTGTCGTCGTAGTTCCGCGTGAAATCAACGGTCTCCTTGTCGATGTCGGCCAGCATCTCGGTCGAAGCTTCGGTCATGCGAGCTTCCGTGTACCTCATTGCTGCCGGTGGATCTCCATCGATGGAACCGAAATTGCCCTGACCATCGACCATCGTCTGGCGCATATTGAACGGCTGTGCCATTCGAACCAGGGTCGGGTAAATCACCGATTCTCCGTGTGGGTGATAGTTTCCTGAGGTGTCACCAGCAACCTTTGCACATTTACGGTGCTTGGATCTGGGCCCCAGGTTGAGGTCATTCATCGCAACCAGAATCCGCCTCTGGGATGGCTTCAGGCCATCTCGAACATCCGGCAACGCTCGCTGGATGATCACGCTCATGGCGTAAGTGAGGTAGGAACCCTTCATCTCTTCTTCGAGAGTAAGGGGTAGGATCCGCTGTTCTTCGCTCATCAGTTTTCCGTCTCCTGAGTAGTCGGCCACATGGTGCCAACTGGGTTCAATTCACAGATTCCATCAAACCGATACGCAAGAGGACTCGGCCTCCTGCACCATCTTCGCCAGCAGGCGGTTGGCAGGCACTTCGAGTCCTGCACGCTCTGCAATGCGCACCACGGCGCCACAGATCCACTCCATCTCGGTCGTTCGACTGGCCTCCAGATCCTGAAGGGTCGAGCAACGATTGGTGGCGGTATCCCGACACAGATCCCGCAACAACTGCTCCGGATCATCCTTCGATAGATCCACGCCAGCTTCCCTGGCCACCAGGATCACTTCACGCGCTGCCTCGATGGCGAGTTGAAACGACGGATGTGCCGGTAACTCGCCGTTCTCACAACGAAGCAAGGCGGCAACTGAATTGAGTCCGGCATTGAGGGTTGCCTTTCTCCAGACCAGTTCAGCGCCATCCTCAACGGCCTCGCTCATCAGCCCGGCACACCTGAAGATGCCAGCAAGCAGCTGCGAAGCCTCGAAGGCTGCCTCGAACTCAGTACCCCTGGAGCTCGGGTCGACCGCGATCGGGCCGACCGTCACCTGGCCTCCCGAGCCACGTTGCTCCACAGCACCGCCGCTGACGGGACACAAACCGTAAGTCACCGTTGCTGCGAGGCTCCGATGAAGTCCACACTCGGCGAGTGTATCTGCGTGACCGAGCCCATTACTGAGCACGACCGACCACCCCTCTGGCGACAACAGACTGGCAGTTTCTTGCGCAGCCTGTTCCAGATCCCCGGCCTTGGTGCAGTACAACACCCAGCGGAACGTGCCAGACTCGTAGTTCCTGGCCGGCATCGACTCGACCTCCTGGTCGAGGGTTGTCCCGGCCCCTGTCACGCTACACTTCAACAGATGCGACCTCGATCCTGGCCGTGTCACCAATCTCACTGCGTGACCGCCAACCTGCAATCGAACCGCCAGCCAGCGGCCCAGTGCTCCTGCACCGACAACTGCAACCAGATCCTGTGAATCAGTGCCATGGCATGCGAGCCGCTCTGGATTAGCCACTCAACTGCCGTTCAGATTCTGGATCTGCATCCCCGGGTTCAGTTTCAGTTTCACCTGGTTCAGTATCACTGCCGGCCTGAAACGATTCCGAATCGTCGGGGAAACCACCCGATGCCACATCGTTCTGAAACGATTTCACAGCCTCGATCATCGTGGACTCGACATTCGCGTACCGACGAACAAACCTGGGCTGGAAATCTCCCGAGAGCCCGACCAGATCATGGAAAACCAGTACCTGCGCATCGACCCCCTGGCCCGCCCCGATTCCGATGATCGGAATTGATGCCTCATCTGCGATGGCAGACGCCAGTGGTGCCGGGACACATTCAAGGACCACGGCAAAGGCCCCGGCCTTCTCGAGCGCCATGGCGTCCTGTGCGATACGAGCGGCAGACTCAGGATCGGTTCCCTGCACCTTGTATCCGCCGAGCTGGGTCGCGTTCTGGGGGGTGAGTCCAAGATGTCCCATCACGGGGATCCCCGCCTCGACGATGCGCTGGACGGTCGCTGCGCGAGGGCCGCCACCTTCCAGCTTGACCGCATCGGCACCACCCTCCTGGATCAGCCTGCCGGAGTTCTGAACCGCCTGCTCATCCGATACCTGAGCAGCAAGGAAGGGAAGATCACCAACGACAAAGAGGGACGGAGAGCTCCTACGAACCGCCGCTGTATGACACACCATGTCCTCCATGGTGACCGGCACGGTGCTGTCATGCCCGAGGATGACATTACCGAGAGAGTCTCCCACCAGCGCCACCGGAACCCCGGCGGCTTCCAGAACCCGCGCGCTCGGTGCGTCGTAGGCAGTCAGGCACACCCAGCGGCGTCCCTCCTGCTTCCAGCGCTTCAGATCCTGTATGACAACCCGCTTCATCGGTTCAATTCTCGTTTCACTTCTTCTAGATATCCAGTTCTCTGGCCTCAAGTGCGTGCTTCTCGATGTACTCCCTGCGAGGGGCAACCTCGGTACCCATCAACTTCACGAACAGACCGTCGGTCGCCTGAGCATCTCCG
The DNA here is from genome assembly GCA_036338595.1 of Planctomycetota bacterium. GTDB lineage: Bacteria > Planctomycetota > UBA8108 > UBA1146 > UBA1146 > QNYK01. The sequence goes on from JAYZBV010000035.1 coordinate 24,238, forward strand.
ATGGTCACCTCGAAGATGGTGCGCTTCGACGGGTCCATCGTGGTCTCCCACAACTGATCCGGGTTCATCTCTCCGAGGCCCTTGAAGCGAGTGAGCGCCACCTTGCTCTTCATCAACAGGAACATCTCTGCTACCGCTTCAGATAGCGTGTCCGCACCCACCTCCACGGAATCAACACCGAAACGGTAACCGGACAGATCCTCGAACCCCTCGCGAGAGAAGTCGAACACAGGAACACCAAAATCATCGAGAACCACATCCTCGGGGAGGATCTCGTCGGCAGAGAACCCCAGCGCCTCCAGCTTTTTCACCGATTCCGTGGAGGCCGCTGCTCTCGGTACCTCGATCGCAACCGCCCCAGCGCCATGCTGGCCAAGTGCCTCCTCGAGGGAGGCAGCGTCTTCATGAACCACATATTCGCCATCGACCCTGAGCACAAATGCGGGCACTCGACCCTCTAACCCCCAGCCGCTTCGCAACCATTCGTCGAGGCGAAAGCCCCTCTTTCGCATCATTGATTGCGCTTCCTGGAGCTGGTGGACAGCCTCGACCAAGGATCGCAAGTCATCCCCTTTGATCTCGTTGGCGGTGTCTGACCCTCCGAGCCTGAACGCACCGTGGTCTGCTGCGAGGTCGACAAGGGTCTGGTCCAGACCCTCATCGGAGACGATGTACTCATCTCGGCTCTTCCACTTGACCCGGTAGAGCGGTGGTTGGGCGATGAAGATGTTTCCGTTGGTCACCACCTCGGTGAGATGGCGGTAGAAGAACGTCAGCAGCAGGGTGCGAATGTGGGACCCATCGACATCCGCGTCGGTCATGATGATGATCTTCGAGTAACGAAGCTTCTCGATGTCGAACTCATCACCGATGCCTGCGCCCAGGGCCGTGATGATGGCCTGGATCTCTTCATGCTGAAGTGCTTTATCGATGCGTGCCTTCTCGACGTTCAGGATCTTTCCCTTGATCGGTAGAATCGCCTGCACCATCGAATCGCGCCCACCCTTTGCAGAACCCCCCGCCGAGTCTCCTTCCACGATGAACAGTTCCGTCTCATCGCGGTTGCGGCTGCGGCAGTCGTGCAATTTTCCAGGGAGGTTTCCGGCGCTGAGTAATCCCTTGCGGCGAGTCAGGTCGCGAGCCTTGCGTGCTGCCTCACGCGCCCTGGCAGCCTCCAGTGCCTTGTTGACAATTTTCTTGCCCACCTTTGGATTCTGATCGATCCACTGGCCGAGGGCATCATTCACGAGTGACTGAACGATTCCCTCGATCTCGGTGTTGCCAAGTTTTTCCTTGGTCTGGCCTTCAAACTGCGGATCGGGAAGCTTGACGCTGACCACAGCAGCGAGCCCCTCCTGGTAATCCTTACCGTCGGGGTTGGAGTCATTCTTGAGCAGGTTCATTTCCTTGGCGAACTTGTTGAGGGTCCTGGTCAGAGAGGACCGGAATCCACTCAGGTGAGTTCCGCCATGGTGCGTGTTGATGTTGTTGGCGAAGGTGAGGATCTGTTCCTGTGAGTAACCATCGTTGTGCTGCATCGCAACCTCGATGACCACGTTGTCGACTTCCTTCTGAAAGTAAACCACGTCATCGTAGATGGTTGTTCGCTTCTCGTTGATGTCCTTGATGAAAGCGATGAGCCCCTCTGGAAAGTGGTACATCTCCTCGCGAAGCTCGTCGTCTCTTCGCTCGTCGATGAAGTGAATCTTGATGCCAGCATTGAGATAGGAGAGTTCTTTCAGGCGCTTTGCCAGCACCTCGCGCTGGTAGATGGTCGTCTCGAAGATTTCAGAATCGGCGACGAAGGTCACCCGGGTGCCGGTGTTCTCCGCTTCACCTATTTTTTCGAGCTTGCTGGTGGGAACTCCCCGCGAGTATGTCTGGCTCCAGAGGGCTCCATCTCGGCGCACCTGAACATCCAGGCGTGTAGAGAGGGCGTTCACCACGGAGACCCCGACACCGTGGAGGCCGCCCGACACCTTGTAGGTTTCGTTATCAAACTTACCGCCCGCGTGCAGCTTGGTCATGACCACTTCGACGGCAGACATCTGCTGGTCTTCGTGCCAATCAACAGGAATTCCGCGCCCGTCATCTTCCACACTGAGAGACCCGTCTTCATGCACCACAACGGTGATGTTGTGGGCATATCCCGCCATCGCCTCATCGATACAATTGTCCACGACCTCGTACACCAGGTGGTGGAGACCCGTCGGGCCAGTGCTTCCGATGTACATCCCGGGGCGTTTGCGGACCGCCTCTACCCCTTCGAGCACCTTGATATTTGAACCGGAGTATTCGTCTTGTTGTTGTTCGCTCAAGTCTCGCGTCCCTCTCCTGGGGCCGGGCCCTCGGGCCTGGTGCCTGTCTGGAATCTGATCGTGTGTAATCCCTCAAGCCCCAGCCCGACCAGGTCTCCAACGAGTGCTTGACCACTGAAGGACTGCAACTGGGATGTAAGTGGTACGGCGTCAACCATCACGGTCAAGACGCCTTCTCTCCACCTTGTTGGTGTCGAGTGTCTGGCAATCTCATCGCCAGCAGCTTCTCTCCAAATTTCTCTAGCCTGTTGAATTTGATTCATGGGGTCACTGCCCCTGCTCGGCGCTAACTTTTTTATGATTGCGTCGAGGCCAACCTTTACCGATCGACATCGGGCGTCCGCCCTCTTCTCTCTTTCTTTTTCCTGCTCAAGTTCGTAATACCTGGTCAGGGGTTCCATCGGCTGCTTCAAGCTTCTTGCATCTCGTTCACGACCAGAGGCATCACGATATGACGGTAAGAAAGTTCGTCATCGGGAATACTGAATAAGCCGGCAGTCTTTCCATCCCGGAGTCCACAACAAACCCTGGAACTGTCGATCTTGTTGAGGAGTTCTATCAAGTAATCCGGATTGAAATGGATGGAGAACTCATCGTCCTCGCCTTCAATCCTTTCCACCGCAAACTCCACTCTCGACTCGCCAACGTTACTAGCAGAGCTGGAGATGGTTGCTGAGTCGCGCCCAAACAAGAACCTCACCGAATTGGTTTCCTTGGTCGTCATCAGTCGGGCTTGTCGAAGCGCAACCAGAAGGGCTTCTGTTTCGACGTGGTATACATTCTCCAGCTTGTCCGGAATTGCTCTTTCGTATTCAGGAAACTTACCCTCGACCAGTCGGCAACTGAGTGAAACCCTGTCGGAGACATACGTGACTTCGTTCTGGTCGAGATGAAAAACAACATCTTCCTCATCTTCAGACGACAGGATTTTATTCAAAAGGTCCACTCCCTTGAGCGGAAGGATGTATTGCCCTTCCGGGGTGGGGGTCTTATCGCCGGATGTCATCGGAAGAATTCCAAGCGCCATTCTTTTTCCGTCAGTGCTGACGACCCTCAGTTCCTTGCCTTTCCCATCGAATAAAACACTATGCATGTTGAAGCGGGTGGCATCTTTTGCTGCAGCGACGCTGACCCTGTTGAGTGTCTGCAGAAGTGTTTCCCTGTTCATCTTCATCGATGGTCCAGGCGGTGAAAAATCTACAACGGGAAACTCATCCAGAGGCCCTGTGGGTAATTTGAAGTGCGCGCTTCCTGAAGTGATACAGGCCTGGCCGGCAGCATCGACTTCAAAGACCACCTCGGGATCGTGAATCTCCCGGAGAATCTTCATCAGTCGAGCGCAAGGAATCAGGCAAACACCCTCCTGCTCCACCATCACCTCATCGACCTGAACCCTGAGCCCCACTTCCAGGTCAGTGGCTTCCACCTGAAGACCATCTCGAGTCGCACTGAGGCGCGCCTGTTGAAGAACCGGGCGGGTTGGATTCGCCGGAACCACTCCTGAAACCAGGGAGACCGCTTCGAGTAGTTGGCGTGAATGGCACTGAATCTTCATAAAAACTCCTCCGTCGATGCTCTTGTTTCTCTGTTCATTACCCGTTGCCCGTGGTTCTCCCCACGGGATCCAATACAGGCTCTCCAGGGACCTCGTAGGCCCCTTCTCGGCCGACTCTGTGAGCTGTGATGGAAGTTCCGGGTAACGGCCGTTACACCCTCTTCTTGCTCCCGGAATCGACCCCTCAAGATGGAGTGATATTCTAGGTCAGGGCACCGTTTCAGGCAATCCGAAACGGGTCCAAATCCGGATCCATAACCAGAAATTCTAAGCGGATTTATGTTCGCTTCTTCGGAGCCCCGTTCGGGTCATCGGGAGACCATCCTGGGGACCTAGATGTTCATCAAAATTAGATCAATTCGTTGTCTTTATACATAGGGCCAGGCCTAACTGTGGAAAACCACGGATGGAGATGTAGTAACCAGTATATTTATAATACTTTACGACATAAAAACGGTATGGATTGGTTGTGGAAAACAGGATGGCTCCCTGCGAACAGCCGGCAGTGTCTGGCAGGGTTATCCAGCGGCCCTTTGCGGGGACCGCAGAACCACACCTGGTT
>JAYZBV010000036.1:0-13282 GCA_036338595.1 Planctomycetota bacterium
CTTCCACCGAGTTGCTTGTGCACATCTTTGAGCTGAATCATGTCAGAAAACTCCAACTGATGTAGTAGCCCATGATGATGATGAGCAGGAAGGAGACCACCACGGCTCTCCTGGCAGCTTGACCGACACCCGTGGCTCCACCGCGAGTCAGTAGACCCTGTGTGCAACCAACGGTGGCGATGGTGACTCCGAAAACCACCGACTTGAAGAGCCCGGTCTGGATGTCCTCGAGAGTGAGGACCTCCAGCGCATCGTTACGAAATGCCATCCAACCGACGCCTAACTGGAAATGGGCCACGAAGATGCCCCCGAGTATGCCAATCAGACCGGCAAAGATGGTCAGCACCGGTGTCACCAGGGTGAGAGCGACCAATCTTGGCAAGATCAGAAAACGAACCGGAGAAATCGACATGATCCGCAGTGCATCGATTTCCTCGGAGACCTTCATCGTCCCCAGTTCGGCTGCGATGCCACTGCCGATACTTGCCGTGAGGATCAACGCCGTCATGAACGGGCCCATCTCTCGGATGAGAGATACCGCAACGATGCGGCCGATCAACGATTCCTGGCCCAGTTCCTGGAGTGAGAGTCCGCCGTTGAGGGCCAGTATCATGCCGGTGAAGAGAGCGACAACCGCAGTGACAGTGAAGGACCCGGTGCAATAGCTGTAACAGAGGTCGAGCGAATCACGCAGCCTGCGGCGTGTCAGCAGATGAGGAAGATTGGAGACGGTCCGGGCGAGCAACACCAGCCCGTATCCGGTGGTCTCCGCGCTGCGCCCGAGGAATCCCCCGAGACCGTGGATCCAGCCCGTCATCTCGCTCCATTCCCCGCAGCGCTGCTGCTTCCCCGCCAGGACCGACCGGTCCTGTCATTCCCGAACTTCAGAACGCCCGCAGGGCAACTGATCAGAGAGGCTCGGGTCCGATGGGAATGTACAGCAGTCGCCAGCGAGTGTCATCCGATCGACCCCCATGCTCCCTCGAGAGAAGTCCTCCCAGGATCGAGAATCCGCTCTTTTCCTCACCACTCTCGGCAGTCAAGAGACCCCAGAGAATCTCCAGACCCCATGATTTCTCGCTCTTTCGCCAGCGAATCAACTGTGCGGCTCTGCCGTGAGACCATGAGAATCCCTGTGGGCCATCGAAGGGGAGCAAGGCGGGGGCGGAAGCGCTGGTCGTGCCTTCTGCATCGGTATTCCAGCGTACCAGCGGCCAGAGCAACTTGCTGGAGCGAGTGCCCCGATCCGGGTCCACGTCTTCTATGCTGCGCCAGAACGGGAATAGGCGTCTCACTTGCCGTGTGCGCCCGGCCGCTTCTTGATCCTCCCACTGCCAGAGGGGCCACAGGAAAAAGCCGCTCTTCAGCCCACCTCTATCATGAATCCCCCAGAACGGTGCGAATTGAAATCGATTCCATCGATCCCGTAGTGTCCCGACCGTCCAGATCAGAAACGACCAGGTCGATGTCTGTTCGCGGTAGTTGTGTTGCTCGGTCCAGAGCGGATAGAAGATGGTACGCGCAAGGCGAGTTTTCGATTCGATCTGACCGTAGAAGGGCCAAAGCCACCAGGCGTGAGACGGATTGTCGGTGTCGAGTCGAGTGCTGGATTGGTGCCAGATAGGCCACAGGATGTACTTTGCATCATCTCGAGGACCTCCATCGCTGGAGAAGCCTCGGGTGTGGGAATAGAAGGGAAAAATCCTGAATCCGCTTCGCAGCGGTCCTTCGTCCAGTTCGATCAGGGGGAACAGCCAGTGGGTAGTGATCTGTTGTCGATCCTGCAGTCGCGCCCACAACGGAAACAGAGCGAAATCGATCCGATCCTTGCCGAGAATGCCCTTGATCGTTCCGCCAACGGGAGCAAAGGCAAAGTAGTCTCCTTCAGCGGGATCGGATCCCCAGAGAAAAAAAGGAAGCAAGAATGCATCCGTATCGATGCGGCCATCCTCATGGGTGTACGCTTTTCGATGATAGAGCGGAAGTAGCCAGGTCTTGCGCACGCGCGTGTCGATCCGGTCGATGAAGAGTGGCCACAGGATTCGAATTTCTTTCCGGTCAGGTGGGGTGGCACTGTGGCTGTAGAAGGGCCAGTAATGTAGAGACTCGCGAACACTACCGTTAGCGAGTGTTTCGCTTCTCTCGATGTAAAAGGGTGGGGCTCCCCGATCAGAATCGATGGGTGTGACACACCCTGCTAGCAGGATCAGCAGAGGGATCCAGGATTGCAGTCTCATCGACCCAACCTCACCGGGAGCATCAGGTCTGGACAGCAGCCTTCCCAGATCCGGTCCAGATCGCGATGAAGCACCACTCCTGGAGTCAATCCGAGGTACTTGGTTGCACCGTTGCCAGTGTCATCATCGGTCACTGCGATGCCGATTCGCATACGCATTCCAGGCCAGGGAACAGAGTCTGTTTCTCCTCGCTGCTCGGCAATGGTGCTCCACGGGATGGTCAATTCGTACACCGCTCCAGTTCCTCCTGGACGACGAACCACGACATGTTCGCCTTCAGGATCATCATCATCGTCATCGTCATCAAATGGAGGGGCTTCACCGCCCCCTTCCTCGCCACCCTCCTGAGGGGGGGGGTTGTTGCGCCTCGGCGGCATGAAAGCGAGGGTCAGAATTTGATCATCTTTACGGGTTCGTACACCCCCATCGCCGAGCGTGTCGAGAACCAGTATCAGGCAATCCCCGACCCAGCGTTTTGCGTCTCTCTCGTGGGCAGTGACGATGTCGTCATCCACATCGATCCCTATATGTAATCCTTCCGAGGACCAGCCAAGAAAGACCCTTCCTGACAGGTCTGCTCGATCCTGCCAGGGAATCAGTGGTTCGCCAGGTCCTTGCAGGCCTCGAACATGGCGAGGCCTGTCGATGGGAATTCCAGTGGCTGCGTTCCAGGGTTCATCGAGGGATCCGTCGATCAGTGGAGGTGTCTGCATCCTGGGAATCTCATGATCTGGACGGGGAGTTCGCGCAAGTTGCCGATCGGCACCCTCCAGCAACCAGCTCGCAGCGGCTCTCTCGAACCGATCGAGTTCAAGGTTGCGAATCGTCTCTTCCAGCAATTCGATGGCGAGTTCCAGTTCTTTCATCTCCACGAGGCGATCGGATTCCAGTCTCCAGAGCCGTGGATCATTCAGCGAGTTCCATGCTGCAATCTGTTCTTCCCTGCTGTTTGGTGCCCTGAAGCCGGCGGCACCTCTCGATGAAACCGTCAACAGGGTATTTCCAATGATGGAAGCATGATGCAGGCGACCGAGAGATCGGAGGTGCTCAGAAACCGCCCCGATTCCCTGACGATCGGAGAGGGGGGTGCCCGTGGCGCGATCGAGGATGACTGTCTCTCCACGCATCCTGTCCGCCACCACGATCCAGTCCCCGCTGGGTCGAAGGTTGACGGCATCATATGCGGGAGCGAGTTCGTGAGACCATTCCAGTTCCGCTTCGGCCAGTTCGACCGCCTCAGGAGCGAGCACCGCTTTGAATCTCAAGATCGACCTGTTCTGGAAATCGCCGCACACAACCAGAAGTTCCTCGCCGTCCAGTTTCAACGTCGTAATTCTTCGCTGATCCTGGGACAATTTCTTTTGCCAGCTGACGGTACCAGTGGCCACATCGATACCCAGAAGCGTGGTCCGTTCTGAACTCCAGAACAGTTCGCACACCAGTTGGTCTCCTGAAGCAGAGATGAGCACCTGAGAGATGAGGTGGGGCATCTGCACGCTCCACAGCAGTTCACCGTCGTCATCATGACGGCTGATTCCACCTCTCTCGTTGGCGATGATGAACCCATCTTCCAGCAAGATCGGCGCAGAAGCGAGAGCCCCATCCTCCCTGTCCAGATCGATGCTGCTGATCAGCATTCCGTCGCTGACGGACCGAAGTTCAACACGGTTAGGGATGGCATAGCCGATGAGGAGCCGATCTCGGATGATCTCTGGATCGTCCAGGAAGATACCATCACGGCTGTCATTCCAGAGAACTTCTCCACTGACCACATCGAGAGCAGTGATCTGTTCATCTTCGCTACTGAGCACGACGATCCCCGATCCTGCACACGACTGTTCGATGCGGATTTCCTGGTCAGGAATGTCGAAGTCGATCGGCAATCGATGCTGCCAGATCAGGGAGCCATTCTCGAGATCCAGACGCCAGATCCTGTTTCTGTCATGCAGCACCACTGCACTGTCGTCAAAGACCAGCGGGGCAGAAGGAAGATCTCGCCGTGTCAGCAAGATACCGTCTCTGATCTGCACGGGATCTCGCTCGAGGTCGGTCTTCCACAGCATCAGCCCATCGCTGGAATCATACATGCGAGCGGAATTGGTACTGAGTACGAGGTATCGGGGGTCCGCCGCCAGCGCGTCAATTGAAGACAATGGCCAGACACTCGTGGTGCGGGTCTGTGTCATGTCGAGTCGACCACTCCATGCCAACTCGAGGGGTAGGCCAGGATGGTCACGGCGGCTCTCCTCGAGCGTGGAAATCTCTGAGCGCAGTTCATCGAGTCGATCGCTGAGGGTGATCCGGGTCTCCGTGCCATCGACAATCCTGGTCAATGGACGATCCCCGTGGTCTCGATCGAGGGTCAGGATCTCCTCGATCGCCTCGGAGAGTCGACCCTGTTCGCGCAACACCTCGGAGCGACGAAGATGTCCGATCAGGGCCTCGTCGGATCCGGGTTCCCGGATCAACAGGAGATCGATCTGGTGGGTACAGGCATCCAGGTCGCCCAGTTGATACAGGATCTGTGCAGCGATCAGTCGCGCCTGGCGGCCTGTGGGGCAGCCTGGGCGTGTGCGCGCCAGATCGATCCAGCCATCGGGAATCGGGGGTGATCGGTCCAGTTGTCCTGCTTCGCGTGCCGCTCTCTTCTCGCGACTCTCTATCCTGCTCTCGCCGCCGGGTTGTTGATCCTGTTGCAGCAATAAGTGCGTGAACGCGATGTCGGCGCTGACGACGCTCCCCTGCCTCGAATGGACCCGAGTGGATTGTAGATTTCTCCATGTCTCGCTCAGCATCAGGTTGCAGATGAAGGTCGCTCCTGCGGCGTCTCCCAGCTCAGCAGAGCGAACCGCCCTCTGCCAGGCGAGTGCGATCCTGTCATCGGCACGAGACTGAGCAGAGATCAGCGCGGTTTCCAGTCGCATCCTCTCATTGCTGGAAAGATCGAGGTCGCGACGATCGAGCAGCAGATGAACGGTTCTCCTGAGTGCTCTCTGACGTGGAGAATCTCCAGCCAGATCAGGCAGCCAGCGTGGATCGATCTGTCCGATCAGCGCACTTCGCCAGTTTTGCAACTGTGCATCATCTTCCGATGGGCTGGTCAAGATGCTGACTTCGGATCCTGCTGCCGCCAGCAATGCATCGCCGATCGACTGCAAGGAGTGCGCGGGAATGTCTAGACCCTGAATTGTCTGGTGTTGACCGAAGGCATCGATGGAGAGGAGCGCATCTCCAGTGCCAATCCACCAGCCGCCGTCGACAGAGGGCACGATGTCCGAGCCGCTACCGGTGAGAGGCTTGGGCAAGGGGGAATGCCAGTTGAATCCTGGCACCGCTCCCTCTCTGCAATTCCACAGCACCAGTTCGGATTCTTCGACCACCAGCAGCGATTCACCATCTGCCGAGATGTTCCAGCAACGAGGGGCGTTGGCAGCGATGATGCCGAGAGATTTGCCGCTCTCGGCATCCAGGATGGTGATCCTTGACGATCCGGGAGCGGAAGCGAAGAGGCGCGCACCGTTTCTGCGCAACGAGACTCCTGTTGCCCGCTCCTCTACCAGGTGATCTCTCAGGCCAGTAGGGCTGGGGCCATCGAGTTCATGGATCCATTCGACGGCTCCGTCGGATGTGCGAAAGGTGATGATGGAGCCCCGGTCTGTGGACCAGTGAATGGTGCCGACACCCTCGATGGGGGTCGCAGGGGCGGCTCGCAAGGCTAGCCAGGTCGATCCGCTCGCCTCTCCGAGGTGTCGTACCCACGCAACGGTGCCTCCATCCTCGATGAGTGCTCCGAAGGCCTCGAGTCGCCCCGCTTCGCTGCGCAGGGCGACCACCACCACGCCTCCGGGTACACGGCAGGGTGACGAGAGGGCGCGAATCGATTGGGGCGCTTGCTGGGGACCGAGGATCTCATCGAGCGAAACTCTCCACAGCAAATTGCCGGAGAGGCCATCAAATGCCTCGATGTGGTCTGAAACGCTGGCAACGATCGAAGGCTGGCGGAGAACGGGCCTCCTCGTCGTGCGGGGAAGTGACGGCCGGACACGCCGGGGCAGGACACGTCGCCAGATTTCTTCGCCGGTCTTCACATCGATGGAACTGATCTTGTCTGGTTGCTGGATCCAGATCCTCGATCGATCTGCAACGGCACCAGAAAACCCACGAGAACTCTTCCACACCGCATCCTTGGAGCGGGACAGATCTGGTTCTCCGCTACGATGGAGAGAAAGGAGCAAGGTGCCTGTCGCGATGGAGACGGCCTGACTTGAAACTGGCTCCGTGACGGAGATGTTCCCCGGGTCTTCGATCCAGCGCTTCGACACGAGTCTATTCCAGGTCTGCAGATCGCCCCGCTCGAGCGCAGCATGCGCCAACTGTCGAGTCAGATCGGGTGACACGACTCCCTGCGGTAAGTCGAGAAGCATCGAGGTGCGCCGAAGGTCCGCTTCAGCGTCGAGTCCAGGCACGGGAAGCTCGGAGATGCGGTTCGAGATCCGCAACTGGATCTCGTGAAGTACCTCTTTCCTGATCGGTTCCTCGAGCAGCGAGAGAGTCGAGCGAAGGTACTGACCAGCTCCGATGGACAGTCCTCCACCGATCGTCGTTGTTCCGCCAGGATCGCCGTCGATCAGTCGCTCTGAGAGATTGCCGAATGCTTCTCGAATCTGCGACCGATCTCCGCTGGCTCTCCCCTCCTCGACCTGGCGAACCAGATTCTCGAGATCGCTGCTGTAAGGCGGGATCCACTTCGGCTCTGCAGCCTCTCGATGGGCGCTCGCCCCTGGCAGCACTTCGGCTCCAGACAGCAGCGCTGTCAGGAGTAAAAGGGTCAGAGGAAAGGCCGGAGATGCGGGGCACCTGTGCACCGCATCGCGGCCTGGATCGGGGGCTAGCATCTGGGATCCTCCTGGATCTCCGATCGGGCTCCCCTTGCTTGTACGAGATACTCAGGGCTGGCTCAACCTGTCGCCGAGGAAGAGCGGGTCCTGACGGAGCCGAGGATGGCTGCTGCGGTGTCGGCGATGCGGCGTAAAAGCCGATGCACGGTGTCTAGATCTGTAGCAGAATTGGTGCAGGGAACCACGATCAGTCCGACCAGTTCACCGAGCCAGAAGAGCGGCAACATCAAGGCTCCATCGTCTTCGACGAAGACGCCAGGAAGATCTCCTTCGCGCCACCTTTCCCCGGGATCGGAAAATCGATGGGTCGGCAGCACTGCGTCCACTGGTGGAAGATCGACTGCTCTCGAAGCGCAGGGGATCAGCATGCTCTCGCTTCGCAGGTACAGGATGGCAGCAGATTCACCTGGAATGCTCGACAAGATCATCGACTTCAGGTCCGCATCGGATGCGCTGGCACATCGACGCAGGAAGCGAGAGACGGGAAATCCATCTAGGCCGATACGGCGCTCGCGGCGTTCTGCGTCCAGTTGATGAAGCGCCAGTTGCAACTCTCCTTGCAACTTACGGTTGGTCTTGCGCAATGTTCGCCTCTCGGCTGCGCGAAGTAATACACCGAGCAGGTCCTTTTCAAGATCGACGATGGGCTTCTCGATGTAGGTATAGGCACCGAGTTTCATGGCACTGAGGGCACTTTCGAGAGTTGCATCCCCTGTCGCCATGACGACCTCGACTTCCGGGGCGAGTCTCTTGAACTCTCGCAACACATCGAGTCCGTTGACGCGCGGCATTCGCAGATCGACGAGGGCTACATCTGGCTCCGTTTCGTGGAGCATGGCGATACCCTCTTCACCTCCGGAAGCGACACGGACGCTGAGTCCTTCCGATTCGAGGAATAACTGGATGCTTTCCCTGATGAAGGGGTCGTCGTCGACGACGAGCACATCGAGTCTTGGCGAGGAGTGAGCGGTCATCAGGTTGTTTCCTGCCAGTCGCTGGAGATTTCCAGCGGATCGATCTCTTCACTGCCTAGCTGAGCGAGAGCATCCGGAATCGAGACGCGGAATCTGGTTCCCTCCCCCTGACCGGTATCGAGTTCGATCTCTCCACCGGCCCCGTCGACGATTCTTTTGACCACGAAGAGACCGAGACCGCTGCCACGATCTGCTTCCTTTGTCGTGAAGAGCGGATCGAACGCCCGCTCCGAGACCTCTGGAGGCATACCGGGACCGTCGTCCTCGATGAGCAGTTCGATACCACCGTCGGGATTTTTTCTGGCCTGGATCGAGAGGGTCGTGCCCTGTCCCGATTCACGCACGGCATCGGCGCTGTTGAGAACCAGATTCATGATCACCTGCTGAAGGGCAGTGGCATCGCCGGTCAGCACCAGATCTTTCTCCACATCGAGTTCGGTCGTGACACCGGCATCGCGCAATCTCGCCTCACAGATGGCGAGGGTTCCTTCTATCGCCTCGGCGATGGGGAAGGGGGCCTCGCTGCCCGGTTTGAAGGGGCGAGTCCTGGCGAATGCCAGCAGGTTTCGACACAGGCCACGGCAGAAACCGGCAGCGTCCTGGGCGCGTTGAAGGTGTTGCACTGCCCGGGCGTCGTCGCCGTTCGATTCGATCGAGCGACTGGCCAGTTGCAGGAATCCGATCACGGATGCGAGCGGATTGTTGAGGTCATGGGCGAAGCCGCTTGCCAGGCGGCCGATCGCCGCCATCTTCTCCTGGCGCGATAACTGCTCGCGACTGGCCAGCAGTTCGTCATGGGCTTCGCGCAACTCCACGAAGAGACGGGAGTTTTGGAGGCCTACGGCGAGTTGCGCGGCTACCGCTGCGACCCACTGGAGCTCTTCTGCCAGGAAGGGTTGTGTGCCCGTTCCCCGTTCCAGATACAGCACCGTGGCATTTTCTCCCCGGCCCGCCAGTGGTAACGACAGCGCCGAGAGTGCCTGCTTCCTACGAAGACAGACGCTCGCCTCGAACGCTTCTCCTACCTGTGAGGAGATCATCCCCTCCCGACGGCGTCGCGCCGCTTCGATGAGGGTTCGGCTTGGATCGAGACCATCGAGATCGATGGGCTTTCCATCGCGATCTCCGATGGCGTGGGGCCCCGTGTCATCATCCCAGCGGATCCAGCCCCAGGATTCAAAGTGCACGCCACTGCGGATCACATCGACGACCTGTTTCACCAGTTCCTCTGGTGGCAGATCGGTCTGCGCCAGTAGACCCACTTCGAAGAGAGCTTCCTGAAGGCTTTTTGCCCCCTGGTTGCTCATTGCGCTGTCACGAAGTTGCTTCTGCAGACTCTCCGGGTCGACCTTGACCGAGAAGGTACTCAGGTGCTCCTGCACGGCATGAACTGCTATGCGGCAGTCACCGATCTCGATCACATCTCCCGCCTCCAGGATGGTGCGGTCGATGATCTCTCCATTGAGGAGAGTCCCATTTCGACTGCCGCCATCCCTCAGCAACCAGCTGTCATCACCGGAGGGAATCACCTGCGCATGCTTCCGAGATGCGCGGGTGTCATCGACGATGAGGTCATTACTGGGGTCACGGCCGATGTGGACCGGCTCTGATCCGAGCACGATCCGCTGCCCTCGACCTGGTCCCTGGACGATGATCAGGTGCACTTCGATCCTCCCTGGAGCCCCGGAAAGTGAGGATGCTCCCGAGAAGAATACGATGTCACCGCAGATGGTGCCGGAATGGGACGCTCAGCCGAACCGTGCTGGATGGGCTCCAGGATGCCAGGAAAGCGTCCTCAGGGACGTTTCACGCCGCTACTGCCGGTCACTGGAGAACCGCCTTGAGCTCGGATTCGAGGCGAGGAATCACCTCGAAGAGGTCTCCCACGAGACCGTAGGTCGCCACCTGGAAGATCGGAGCGGAGGCATCCTTGTTGATGGCTACGATGGTCCGAGAAGAGGACATCCCCGCCAGGTGCTGGATGGCTCCCGAGATTCCGACGGCGATGTAGAGCTTCGGGCTGACCGTTTTTCCCGTCTGACCCACCTGATCGGAATGAGGGCGCCAGCCGGCATCCACGACGACGCGTGACGCTCCCACTGCTCCCCCGAGTAGATCCGCGAGACTCTCCAGCATGGCGAAATTCTCCGGCTCCTTCAGCCCGCGACCTCCGGAGACGATGATCTCAGCCTCGGTCAATTCCACCTTGGCGGTGTTTCCCTCGATGAACTCGGTACGTTTCAGTACAGATTCTGCAGTGGCCAGTTTTTCACTGACGGTTGCTGCTTCTCGCTCAACCTGTTTGCCATAGTTCGGGCGAAGCGAGATGACAGCGGGGGCAGTGACCACTTTCTGGCGTAGATTTGCCTTACCTGCGAATACGGGTCGTTCGATGCAAATGGCATCTCCTTCTTGCGAAATGGAGATGCAATCTGCAGCTACAGCGGTTTCAAGACTGCCTGCGATCAGAGCAGTCACTTCCTTGCCACTTGCAGTAGCAGAGGCAAACACCATCGATGCCGATTCTGCCGTGGCCAGTTGAGTGACTTCGGATGCGATGGCATCGACATGAGAATTGACGAGCGACTCACCCTCGATGGCAAGGATGCGGTGAGCGCCTGCAGTCACCAGCGAGGAGGCCGCTTGACCGGCACCAGGCCCGCACAGTACTGCGATCACCTCACCCGAGGCAGGCTCTGCCAGCGTCCTGGCACTTCCGAGTGCTTCGAGACTGGCGGATTTGACCCTGCCGTGACTGAATTCGATCCAGACGATGATCTTCATGGCTTCCTCCTGGATCGCATCAGATGACCTTGGCTTCTTCGCGTAATACCCGGATCAGTTCTCCCACTGCTTCAGGCCCTTCGCCGACGATTCGGCCCTCCGGGCGTGGTGGAGGCGGGGTGAGCGCAACGGTCTCGAGGGCTGGCGCTCCGGCATCGCAGGGGACCGTTTCGATCGGTTTCTTCTTTGCCAGCATGATCTCCTTGAGCTTCGGGTAGCGAGGTTCGTTGAGACTCTTGTCGGCACCGACAACGACAGGGAGAGGCCCCTCGATCACTTCCCTACCTCCCTCTACTTCTCGTTCGATTCGGACCTTGCCCTCGGTCACCGCTATCGCTGCGATGTCGTTGACGAAGGGATGGCCAAGAAGGCGTGCGACGAGGGCGCCCACCTGTGCTCCCTGAGAATCGACCGACTGGCGGCCAAACAGGATCAGGTCATCCCCTCGTTTCGACAGAACCGCTGCCAGTGCTCGAGCAGTCTGGATCGGATCGAGTGGCTCATCGGAGGTGGCTAGCACAGCATCGTCGGCTCCCATGCCGAGAGCCTTTCGCAGTTCCTTCGTCGATGACTCGGGTCCCACGGAGATGACGGTCACGGATCCTTCACCGACATCTTCCCGGATGCGAAGCGCTTCCTCGATGGCGTGCTCATCGTAGGGGCTGATCACCCACTGCACCTCGGATGTGTCGATCGAGGTCCCATCCGGAGCGAAACTGAGGCGGGTTGCGGTATCGGGGACTCGCTTCATGCACACTGCGATCTTCATCGGTGAGGTCCTCCCTCATCTCGATCCTGGATTCCGGTCCTCCGCGGAGGCGATGCTCCAGGATCTGTTGGACTTCTGTACAGCCCCCCATCAGGGGCTGACAGGACCCGCTTGGCAAGCAGTTCCATCGACTTGTCGGTCGGCGGCGAGCGGCGGGAGCCTGCTCGGATCGACGGCGAGAGCCGCCAGCAGAGGTGCCATGTCCCCCGCAGGGGGACACCGGACCTCGGTCGGTAGATTCCACACGGGGTGCGGGAAGCGCAACTGGAAGCTGTGGAGCAGAGCTCGTTCGGGATGGGCGATTTGCTCGGGCAATCGACCGCCAGACTCTTGCAAGGACTGTTGCGTCTGGCCGTAGCCCTGATCGCCGAGGATCGGGTGTCCTGCAACTTGCAGATGAACACGAATCTGATTCTGTCGACCGGTGATGGGCATGCACAGCAGCACCGAGATGCCATCTCCAGCGGCGATCAGTTGAACTCGGGTGAGGGACGCCTTTCCCGTGACGTCGTCAGCGCGGGCAAGGCGATGGTCCCGGTGTCGGCTACGATCGATGTGAGCCGAAACGCCAGCATCGATCTCGAAGGAGCTGGTTTCAGGGACTCCTTCGACAACAGCGAGGTAGGATTTTCGGACCAGGTCCTTCTCGAAGTCATCCTGAAGACGTCTTCTCGCTTCCACGGTTTTCGCCAGCAGTAATAAACCTGACGTATCCCGATCGAGGCGGTGGCACAGTCGCGGTGTCACCTGTCGCGCGGATCGCTCGTTGAGAGCTCGCCACTGGCGGTGGAGTCCATCGATGACGGTACCTGAGTGAGTCTTGCCAACCGGATGCACCAGCATTCCTGGAGGCTTTTCGACGATCAGTATCCACGGGTCCTCATGCAAGACCGGCAGCCGAATGGGGGGGATATCGGTGCGGGAACCCATCTCGAGCATCACCTCGACCTCGTCACCGCAACTGACACGAGTCGAGGGTCTGGCTCTGGAACCGTTGATGTGAACCCGACCGAGCGAGATCAATTTCTGGATCTTGCTTCGAGAGCTCCAGCCGAGGCGCGCCTGCAGCCACAGATCCAGGCGATTTCGCTGCTTCTGTCGAACCCTGAAGAGGGCCGATTGCGGCGGTCGGGAGAGATCTCTGCCTGGAGTGAGTACCATCTTCGAAATTTCCTGGTTCTGTGCCGAGCGATCTCCGGATCCGGTCTCCGGAGGTAGGTAGAGTCCTCGGGTCTCCAGTGTGGAGTGAGCCACCGGATCTGTATTTTAGGGTAACGCCATCGGTGTGCCAGCAAAGCGGGCAGACTTGACCGCTCCCGGGAGGATCCCTACCATCCACGGTACCGCCGGGGCGAGGGAGCCCCTCCATCGGAGTTCTGCCTGCAGAGATCTCCCTACATGACCGGATGCACACCGTGGAAACCTCACGCCTCAAGGAATTGATCGAACTGATGGATCGCAACCAACTCGAGGAGTTGGAGGTGGTCGATGGAGATCAGCGAATCCGGCTTCGCAAGCGTCCCGAGGCGAATCGTGCGGGGGTCTCGATGGCAGCGATACCCGCAGCCGGAGCACTACCAGGGACCTCGGGTTCTCAGGGTGAGGAGTTGCCAGCAGAGC
>JAYZBV010000037.1:0-135549 GCA_036338595.1 Planctomycetota bacterium
GATCATCGCCAGCACCATCGGATGCGACGCACCGAGTCGAGCCGCCAGCCAGCCGCCTCCGAAGGCCTGGGCAAGATGCGCCACCATCGGCAGGATGAAGGCGGTTTCAGGCAACGTCTTGGCCCACGCACTGAAGCCCTCCTGGTCCTGCATCGACAATCCTTCGGGCATCGGGAAAAAAATGAGGTTGAGCATGATGATCGCCATGTTGAGCGCCATGCCTACAATCATGCCAGCGATGACCGCACCGACGTTGCGAAGCATTACCACCTCCAGAAAGAGCAGTGTAACGAGTACCCGTGCCACCCACGATACGACCGAAGAAGATGGCATCAACCTTCGGTTTTCCCCCATCCCTCCGGAAATATAGCCGCTGGCCCGGCTGGAAGGCCACTACAAGCCGCTGCGGGTTCGAGGAGAAAGTCTGGACCCGTCGAGCAACGGCTCCCCCTGCCTGGCACCTGGTGAATCTCATGAATCGGGGTGAACAAACACACGGCCTGAATCCCTGACCGCTGGTCGGAGATCCAGGCCGTGTGACGAACCTGTGTCACGAAAGTGATCGAGCGGAACTACTTGCCCTTGGGCTTGGGCTTCGTGTCCACATCTGACTCGTTGGCTGCGTTTCGCTTGATTTCAGCGAGCTTCTTTTGTTCTTGCGCATCCAGTTTCGCACCACCAGCGACACCTTCGAGCTCCGCATCCGTGACCTTGTCGACTTCGTTGTTGTTCATGGTGACTCCATCTCCTTGCAACGTCATCGTTGCGTTTCTTTCCCCAGCGATCAGCCAGGAACACTCCCGGAACTGCCCGCTACCGAGGTATCCGGAAGCAGGAGCAGTCCGGACAGGAGAACCTCGAGGAAACCGATATGCCCCTGGATCGGCCACGGAGAGGGCCTCACGAGCTACCGAGAGGGAACGGTTTCCACAATACCGTCAAGATCCTCAGGAGTTTCATGGCAGTCAATTCGCCCTCGTCGAGCCCGCACCGATTCCCTGTAGCCACGGTAGCGACAGCAGCGGTGACGATCGGAGCTTCTGGCACTTCTTATCCACGACCCATCGGTTGCCTCTGCCAGTAGGTGAGGCTGCGCCACAGCCATTCGAGGGGACCGAAGCGGTAGCGCGACAGCCACATCGGCGACAGCCACAGTTGAAGGATCCAGATGGCGATCACCATGCCCAGTTGCTCCACCCGCTCGACGCTGCCGAAGTAGCCCAGCACCCGGAACACCACGACTCCGATGACGGTGTGCAGGATGTAGTTGCTGAACGCCATCTGGCCGACCGCTCCGAAACGTCGCTGCAGGGCCGGCATGGCACCGCTACGCACCGCACCCACGACCAGGCCGATGTAGGCCATCGACAGCGCCACACTGCCCCAGAAGTTCCACTGAGATCCGAGGTAAAAGCTGTACTCGATGGCATAGTCGTGGGCGAGGTTTTCCCTCATGCCGATGCCGATCAGCAGCAGACCGATCACCGCTCCCACCACCAGCAAGCGGCGATAGAAACCAGCGGACCGCTCGCCGCTGAGGATCTTCGAGCGATAGAAGGCCATCCCCAGCAACATCATCCCCATCACTCGCCAGAAGATGTTGGTCGCGAATATTATGGTCTCGACGAAGAAAGAGCCTTCACTGTTGCTGGCGAATCCCGAGGCAAACCCTGCCGAGTACTTTGCAATCTCCTCGTCGAGTGCTGCCTGATCCGGTCGCCAGAACTCGACGAGACCGGTCTGCTCCTGCTCGGACCAATGCTCGAAGGAGAGACCAAACATCAACGACAGACCCGAACCGAGCAGCAGGAAAAGCAACCCACAGATCAGCAGCGTTCGAGCCGAGCGACGGCGAAACAGGTAGATGGGAAACGCACACACTCCGTAGGCGAACAGGATATCGCCACTCCACAGAAGATGCGCATGGAGCAGCCCGAACATCACCAGGTAGAAGTTCCTCTTGCAGTGCAGCCACCCTACCTGCGTCAGTGATGCGCCCCGCGCTTCGGCACGATCGGCAAATAGCAACACGCCGGCACCGAACAGCATCGAGAAGAGCCCCATGAACTTCATGTCGAAGAAGATGTGGCTGAAGTCCCACACCAACCGGTTGATCCCCTCCTGCTCGCCGAAGGAGGTCGGATTCATGTAGGCACAGAAGGGCATCGCAAAGGCCTGGATGTTCATCACCAGGATGCCGAGCAGCGCAAAGCCCCGCAGCACATCGAGACTGGCGATACGATCCTGAGAAGCGACCGGTGAACTGGACTTCATGACGAGTCCCCTTCCCTGCAACCTCGCTCACATCAACGCGTCACATCCACCTCACGTCATACCATCGTGTCGGGAATGTACATTGTCACCAGCTGGAGGTGAACCGGCCCCTCGACCCGCAGATTCACAGCGCCGCCAGTATCTGATCGGCGGCGAGGACTCCGGAACTGGCGGGAAAGGGGCCGCCCGGGTGGGTGCCCGCTCCGGCGATCCACAGTCCGGGGATGGGCGTGCTGTAACTGCCGATCCCGACACAGGGCCTGAGCGAAAAGATCTGGTCGAGAGCGAGTTCGCCGTGCTCGAGGTGGCCGCCAGGCAGATGATGCTGCTGTTCGAGATCGGTGGGCGTGATCAACTGGTGCCCCACCACCGATGCTGCCAGCTTCTCGTCGTGACATCTCAGTTGCTCCAGCACCCGAGCCGCCAGTTGCTCGCGCTGTGGTCTGGCATTCTCGGGGGCGACCACCGGCACGGCAAACACCTGCAACTGGACCACACTCCCCCCCTCAGCAGCGAGAGAGGCATCGGTCGCGCTCACCACACGCAAGCGCAGACACGGATGTTGGGGGATGGTGCCGTGCTTGGCGGAGTCGAAGGCTCGCTCCCACGCCAGCGGGGAATCCCCGATCCAGCGCTGCTCGTCTCCGACGACGGGACCATCGAGAGCAACGTGCATCACCGCAACGATGCCACGGCTGCGATAAGCCCCGAGATCCTCGCGCAGGGTCGCGGGGATCTCCCTTGCGCCGAGTCGCTCGAGCAAGGTGGTGCCGGGATGGACGCACGACAGCAGTTGATGCGTTCGATGATCGCCTGAGTCTGTGCGGGCACCGACGACACGATCATCCTCTATGATCCAGTCCTCGACCGTCGTGGACGTCTCGATGCAGACCCCTGCCGCACCAGCCGCCGCTTCCAGCGCCGCCACCAGCGCCGGGCCACCGCCGGCAGGTTCGTGATGGCCGCCGGCGTGGGCGAGCAACCACAGAAATGCGCTCGATGGCGACATCGGTCCGACCCACCCCCCGAACAGTGCGGAGGCTGCGATGTGGGCGCGTTGTTTCGGATCTTCGATGGTTTCCGACAGCCAGTCCTCGATGCTCATCGGCAGCACCCGCAACGCATCGGCGAAGCCGGTATTTCCCATCGCTCGCCGCGTCCTTCGTAGGGAACCCCCGAGTTTCAGCAGTTCCAGGAAGGGAGGATCGATCAGGTCTCGCGGAGCCCCATCGGCAAACTCGTGGATCGTCGCGATGATCGGGGCCATCTCGTCGAGCAGAGGAGCGGCCAGCGCTCGATGGGCATCCGATTCAGGTCTTGGCCGTGAACGGTAGCCAAACTGCTCGAGTCGTAGCCGTGCCACCACAGCAGGCCGCGGTGCCGACAGAGAGCGCAGGCCCGCGCTGCGGTAGCCCGGATGAAACTCGCAGCTGGCATCGATCTCACCGAGGCCGGGCTCGGCACAGATCAGACGCACCGAGTGCCCTGCACGCGCGACGATGGTCGCCGCAGCGAGCGCATCGATGCCTCCGCCGACCACCAGCAGATCGGTTTTTTCCAGGGCCATGTCAGTTCCCCGCCTTCAGCAGGGCACGGGCGGCGTTTCGCCCTGGCGCGCCCATCACACCACCGCCGGGATGGGTTCCCGAGGCGCACATCCACAGGTTCTTGACCGGGGTTCGGTAAGCGGCCCAGCCAGCGGTGGGACGCAGGAAGAAGAGTTGCTCGAGCGACAGTTCGCCGTGGAAGATGTTGCCCTCGGTGAGGCCGATCTGCTGTTCCAGGTCCCAAGGCGTGAGCACCTGGCGATGCAGGATCGAATCGCGAAGCCCGGGACAGTATTCCTCGAGGGTGTCGATGACGGTGTCGCCGAACGCCTCTCGATGCTGCGGCCACGACTCCGCGCCACCCTCGATGTGGTAGGGAGCGTACTGGACGAAGATCGACATCACGTGCTTGCCCGGCGGGGCGAGGGTCGGATCGACCACCGATGGAATGACGACATTGAGATAAGGGCGAGAGGAATAGCCGCCGTACTTGGCCTCATCGTAGGCGAGTTCGAGCGCATCGATGGAAGGGGCGATGGCGATGTCGCCGCGCAGATGGGGTCCGTCGCCGGGGCGCGAGGTGAAACTGGGCAGACGGTCGAGGGCGAGATTGACCTTGCCGGATGAGCCGCGGTACTTGAATCGATCGATGCCGGTGGCGAAGTCGGGATCGAGATGCTCCCGCCCGACCAGGCCGAAGAAGGTGCGCCTGGGATCTACTGCGGAGACGATCTGCCGGGCACGGATCTCGGTGCCATCCTCGAGAACGACGGTGCGCGCCTCGCCGTTTCGGACATCGATGCGGGCGACCGGAGCCTCGGTGCGTATCTCGGCACCAAAACTGCGGGCGGAATCGGCGATCGCGTTGCTGACGCTACCGGTACCGCCGCGGGCGAAACCCCACGAGCGCGAGGCACCGTCGATCTCACCCATGTAGTGGTGCAACAGCACGTAGGCGGTTCCGGGGGAGCGCACGCCGAGAAAGGTGCCGATGATGCCGCTGACCGCCATCGGCGCCTTCAGAGCATCCGATTCGAACCAGCGATCGAGAAAGTCGACGGCACTCATCGTGAACATCTGAATCTTGCGCAGCCGATCGATCGGATCGAGATGGCGAAAACTGCGCCCCAGTTTGAGCAGATCGAGCAGATCGCCGAGCCCCGGATCGACGGCATCCGGAGGAGACATCTCGAGGATCGGTCGCACGAAGCGAGCCAGGCGCATCATCGCATCCCCGAACAGGGGATAGGTCTCGGCATCACGGCGCGAGAAATGGGCGATCTCACGACGCGTTTGCTCCGGGTCGGGCCAGCGCACCAGGCTGCTGCCATCGGGGTACGGGGAGAAGGAGCACTCCAGCGGAATCAATTCCAGACCGTGCCGAGAGAGATCCAGTTCGCGGATGATCTCCGGTCGAAGCAGGCTCACCACGTAAGAGCAGACGGAATACTTGAAGCCGGGGAAAACCTCCTCGGTCACCGCGGCGCCGCCGAGGACGTGACGCGCCTCGAGCACCAGAACCTTGCGTCCGGCACGCGCGAGGTAGGCAGCACAGGTCAGGCCGTTGTGGCCGCCGCCGATGATCACCTGATCGTAGGTGGCTGCCATCGCTCAGTCTCGCTTTCGAGGTGGATCGAAGAAGGGCCGTCCGACAACCGTTGCCGGGATCCGATGATGGATGTGTTCGATGGTGAACTCGACCTCGAGATCTGTCCCTGGCGCGCCCACATCTCCCTCGACGGTCGCCAGCGCGATCGCGCTCTTGAGGATCGGCGAGAAGGTGGAACTGGTGATGTAGCCGACCTGTCGACTTCTCAGATACACCGGCCTCGACTGGCGAGACGCCTCGATGGAGAGAGCCGGAGGAAGGCCAACAGTGGCGTACAACTTCTCGATGTCGGGCAATGACAGTTCGAGCCCGATCAACTGCCACTTCAGTGGTCGCCGGGACTCCGCCTCGAGCGCCTCACCTCCGACGAAGGATCGGCCATCGAGGTCGACGGCGAAGCCGATCCCCGCCTCGAAGGGCGATGACTTGCGGCTCTCGATCAAACAGGTGGGAGCGCTGTAGTAGTCGACCCCCTGCAACACTAGCCCCGCCTCGATCCGAACGATATCGAGCGCATCCAGTCCGACCGGCAGTAGCCGATGCGGCTTCCCCGCTGCCATCAGATGATCCCACAGCGCCGTCGAGTGTTCCGGATCGCACCAGAGCTCGTAACCGAGATCGCCGGTGTAGCCGGTCCTCGAGATCTGCAGCGGGATTCCATCGAGAGCAACGGACGCCATCTGGAAGTAACGAAGTGGGATCTCTTCTCCCGTGGCCTCTTCGAGGATGGCGCGGGAGCGAGGTCCCTGGATGGCCAGGCTGGCGATGGAGTCGGATTCATCGACGATGCTGACATCAAATCCTGCAGAGAAGCGATCGACCCAGCGCCAGATGGGTGAGGCCGAGGTGAGGCGGTAATTCCCGTCACCCAGATTCATCACCGTTCCATCGTCGACCAGTTTTCCCGCTTCATCACAGACGGCGGCATAACGGACACGATGGCTGCGCAGCCGTTGGATGTTGCGAGAGGTGACATAAGAGAGAAATGCTGCGGCATCGGCTCCCGTCACCGCGATCTTGGTCAAGGGCGAGACATCCAGCAATCCAGCACTCTGGCGGATGGCGTGATACTCCGCTTCGAGATGGGTTCCATAGCGACATACCGCATGAAATCCACTCCAGTCCTTCCACTGCAGGGAGGTACACAGGGGCGCTGTGCGATCGTGGAACGGCGTCGGAATTGGCATAGCGGGATCATACGAGCCGCCCCGGGTATTGGAAGTCGGTGGACAGCCTCCAGGTCGGAAACCGGTATCGGCTCAGGTGTAGGCGCAGGATGTTGCGGAGAGCCGGCGCGCCTGGAGTTGCGGGATGCATCGGGTGATCTCCGGGAGCCGCAGCCTCGCCTCCAGAAAGTGATACCGCTTCGGGATGGGCTGCGGTAGGAAGGGGAGCAGGGCCGGAGCAGCCACCGCCTACACGAGAGAGTGCCATTGAACAGCGACAGCGCGCCAAATTCTGACCTGCCTTCTGACCTGCCCGGTGCCGGGGATCGCTGGGTGACCTTTTTTGCGCTGCTGATACCGGCGGTGATCGCCTTTCATCCGCTCGCCAATAACGACCTGCCGATGCATCTGGCGATCGGTGACTGGATCATCGAACACGGCGAGGTGCCCACCACCGATCCCTTCTCTGCCAACGGCCACGGCGAGCGCTGGATCGCTCACGAGTGGCTGTCAGCGCTGGGGTTTGCGGTCACCTACAAGGTGGCGGGGGCCAGCGGCCTGGTGGCGCTTGCAGTACTCCTCTCGGCACTGCTGGGAGCGTTGCAGAACAGGATCTCGCAACTGCTGGGCGTGCCTGCCGTGGCACGGCTGCTGTTGCTGGTGCCAATCTGGCTGGTGGCGGGACGCCGACTGATGCTGCGACCCCATCTTCTGGGCCTGTGCTGTGTTCTGGGGTTGTGGGTGGTCACCTTGATCGGTAGAAAGCGCCCGCTGCTGCTCTGGTGTGCCGTGCCCCTGATGGCGCTGTGGGCGAATCTGCACTCCTCCTTCATCCTTGGCATCGCCTTCCTGATCTTTGATCTGATGGTGTGGCCCGATGGTCATCGAGCCAGCGCCCGCCAGCGACTCACGGTGCTCGTCAGTTGTGTCGGAGCCACCGCTCTGCAACCGCACGGTCTCGGTTTATTTCTGTTTCCCTTCCAGCTCGGGCTCGATCCGGTCTTCACCAGCGAGGTGGCGGAGTGGGTCAGCCCCTTTGCCAGTTCCATCAGTGCAATACAGTTCAGGAGCACCATCAGCTTCGGCATCGGAGTGCCGACGATGGTACTGGCACTGATCGCCGTGTGGCGACAGGGGACCCGATTCGGTGAAACGGAGGCGCCTCGCACGGTGCGTCTGGCGGTGGTCGTGTCGATCGCCATGGCGCTGCTGCAGCAACGCCACTTCGCACTCGCCGCATTGCTCTGCTCGGTGCTGCTGGGGATGTGGATCACCCCCTGGTGCCTGAAGTGGCCCGAAACGATGCACCGGGTGCGAGGACGTGCGGCGATACTGATCAGTGCGACGGTCCTGATGCTGATCTCCTACGGCTATCCTGCACGGTTCGAGGACACCGGGGTCCAGTGGCGAAAGGGCGGCTCCGGCTGGTCGGCGACGATGCCGCGGATTCCGGTATCGGTACTCGCCAACGAGTGGCAAGTGACGGGAGTGGTCTTCTGTGAGTACGAGTATGGCAGCGTCGTCACCCATGCCTCCGATGGGCGGCTCAAACCGACGATGGACTCGCGCAACACCGTCTATGGCGCCCAGCGCTATCTCGCCCACCAGGCGGCGCTCGTCGGAGAAACAGAGGAACAGTTGCGGCTATTGAAGCTGGCGAATGCGGTGCTGATCCGGAGGGATGCGAGCCGATCTGGACTCGCCAGCCGGCTCGATCAAGATGCGGATTGGGCGCCGATCCATATCGATCCTGACTGCCGGATGTGGGTTCGCGAGAGTGCCGTTCCAGAATCGATGAGGGAATCGCTGCGTCCAGCACAACGTCGCTAGATACGCCCCTCGCCAGCACCTGTGTCTGGCGGATCATCGGGCACGACATCTTCTTCAAAGATCTGGCGCCGCTTCGTGGCGATGTGAGTCGGATCGAAACCGGAAACCCCGGCGATCGCCTCGGCATCTCGCCCCGCTCCCTTGGCTCCTCGCAAGGCAGTGCTGGCCGAGTCGACCAGTTCCTGAGCAACGGTCCCGTGCTCGGGGTAGCCGGCGATGCCGATGGAGATGGTCGCATCCCAGAACTCACCATTGTGAAGAAGGATCGGCCGGTGCCGAACATCATGGCGCAGCCGACCCGACAGGATGCGAGCATCGCGAGGTTCGGTCTGGGGCAAGATCACCAGCAGTTCATCGCCACCCCAGCGACCGACGCTATCGGTCTCGCGACAGGCGGCCTCGACTCGTCTGGAGATCTCGACCAGGGCCGCGTCGCCTGCGATGTGACCCTGCTTGTCGTTGATCGCCTTGAAGTGGTCGAGGTCGATCAGCAGCACCGTGAACACGCCGCCATAACGGCGCGTACGCTGCATCTCGAGGCGCAGAGCGTCATCGATGCTGCGTCGGTTGAGCAGGCCAGTGAGAGGATCTCGGCTCACCTGGGAGATCAACCGTTCCATCTCCGGGCGCCCCACGATGCGAGGAGATTCGATCAATGGCCTGCGATTGGTCAGGTAATCCGCTGCAGCGACCCTGACCCCGACATCTCGGCCGAGCGCCCGCTCCATCTTGCGCTTGTGGCGCACGATCCCCTTCCACAGCCCCTGTGCCTCCGTCGACTCGAAACGACGATGGGTCAGCAATTCGATCAGGTCGCGATGGTATTCCTCATCGAGAGGCCCGAGATTTTCCAGCAGCACTTCCAGCTGCTGATCCTCCAGGATGCGATCTCCTGCCAGGATGGCGAGGATGTCGATCCCCTGCGCTTCGAGTTCTCGAAACTGATTCAGGTGGGACATGGCGAATAAATCTCCGGGCCGCCCTGTGCGTGCCGGAGTTCATCGTACCATGATCTGGTGCCTGGTTGCTCGTGCCGTCTGCAACGGTCTGGACACACCGATGTGAGCGAGCTCTTCAGGCAGCCGCTTCAGGATCAGGAGTCGAGTTCCAGGATCCGACCGTCTCGAGCAACTGGTGCCCGTCCAGATCGAGGTGAACCACCTCGAGTCCCTGGCGAGAGCGAAGCGTGCGGCGCAATCCGGTGTTCTCGCTACCGATGACGATCAGCGGTACTCGCAATCCTCGGTCCAGCTGAAAATCAACCAGATCGAAATCTTCCTGCTGGCAGACGCGGGCGTCGACGACGATCAGGTCGTAGGCGCGCTCGACGAGCACATCACGCACCACTTCCATCTCGAGACAGACATCGATTTCATGGCGCTCGAACTCGAAAACATTACGAATGGCGTATGCGGAGTCTCGGTCGAGGCCGAGCACCAGGATTCTATGGCGTCTCATCGCGTTTCTGCTCCTTCTGGGCACCACCACGGGGCGAACAGGTTCAAGAGGTGCCTACAGAGTCATATATCGGCATCGAGGTGTAGAATCTTGAGGATGTAGTGGCTCACCTGTGCTGCCGAGATTCGCCGGGATGGCGCGATATCACGCTTCCTGACAGAAATAAGCCAGGATCCGGATCAGCGTGCTCCGCAACTCCTGGCGGTCGACGACCCGGTCGATGAAGCCGTGTTCCAGATTGAACTCGGAGGACTGGAAATCGTCGGGAAGATCGGCATTGATCGTCTGCTTGATCACGTTGGGTCCGGCAAAACCGATGAGTGCCTTCGGTTCCGCGATGATCACATCACCGAGTGCGGCAAAACTCGCCATCGCGCCGCCCATCGTCGGATTGGTCAGGATACTGACGAACAGACCGCCCGCCTCGTGCAAGCGCTGGATCGCCGCAGCGGTCTTGGCCATCTGCATCAATGAGAACATGCCCTCATCCATGCGCGCACCACCACCGGAGCCGCTGACGAAGATGAAGGGACGGTTGTGCTCCCTGGCCATCTCGATACCGCGTGCGATCTTTTCCCCCACCACCGATCCCATCGAACCCATCAGAAATCGCGAGTCACTGACTCCGAGCACCACCGGGACCTCGCCGATCTCGGCGCAACCGACCACGCAGGCATCTCGCAGCCCGGTCTTTTTCTGCGTCTCGTCGAGACGTTCCTTGTAGGTGCGTCGGGCCACAAATTTGAGTGGGTCGGCAGGAGCCAGTTCCGTGAACTCTTCTTTGAAGGTATCCGGATCGCAGAGCAGTCGGATACGCTCTTCGCTTGTGATGGGAAAGTGGTAACTGCACTCGGGACAGACATTGCCACGTTCGACGACCAGATTGCGATAGATCATCTTGGAGCAGCCGGTGCAGCGCATCCAGAGCCCGCCCGGCACATCTCGGCGACGGTTGGGACGCGGTTCTCGCTTCTCCTCGCTCATGCCACCGTCCTCCCCCCCGACATCGCCCGTTTCAATGCCGCAACATTGGCCGCTACATCATCACCACCGAACACTGCACTGCCAGCGACGAACACGTTGGCACCGGCCTGGAGCGCATGGGGTAGCGTCGCTACGGTGATGCCCCCATCGACCTGCACCTCCAGATCGGCAGCACCTGCGTCACGAATGGCAGCGATCTTCTCGAGTGGCTCGACCATGAAGGACTGGCCGCCGAATCCCGGTTCCACCGTCATCACCAGCACCATGTCACAGGCACCGACATACGGCAGAAGTTCCTCCACGGCAGTGCCCGGCCGGATCGCGAGTCCGCCCTTTCGACCCGCAGCACGCAGCTTTTCGAGCAGCGGCAAGGGATCGGGCTCTGCCTCGATGTGGAAGGTGACCATGTCACTGCCGGCGGCGATGAAGTCATCGAGGTACTGCGCAGGATTGGCGATCATCAGGTGGACATCGAGAAAAGCATCGGTGGCAGCCCGCAGCGACTTCACGACCGGAGCGCCGATGGTCAGGTTCGGCACGAAGTGGCCATCCATCACATCGACATGAATCCAGTCCGCGCCTGCTCCGATCACCAGATTCACCTCGTCACAGAGATGACTGAAATCACTGGAGAGGATGCTGGGAGCGAGTCGCACCGGCGGATTCGAGGACGTCATCGAGCAGCCCTTTCCGGACCCTCCACGAGCGGGTGGGGAGTCGTCAGGGCATGGTAGAAGCCACCGGAGTCGAGTCAACGGCGGCCGCTCACTGGATGGGGGAACTTGCCGGTCCTGCGGTGGTATCGGGCTCGTAGCGGATCACTCCGGTATGATCGACATAGAAGTAGCGGGCTTCGGGGCTCTGATCCGGATCTGCGGTACAGCCGTAGCCATCGCCGACCGGGACCATGGCGAACAGGTAACCATTTCGCTGCCCCTGTCCCAGTTCCTCGTCGATGAGGCCAGGAAACTGGCTGGAGAGCTCGGTCAGTCCAACCGGATAATCCCCTACCTTGATGCGATACTGCTCTGCTGCAGTGCTGATGGTCCGGAGCGAACCGATCGCGGCCGCTTCGCGGCTGCCTGCCAGGCTCGCACGGAGATTCGGAATCGCGATGGCTGCGATGACGGCGATGATCGAAACCACGATCATCAGTTCGATCAGCGTGAATCCTGAGTCTGTTCTTCTCATGATGCCTTGCTCCTCTGAACTCGCGGTCCGTTTTGATTCCAGTGCCCCGGATGGAGAAGAAGCGGAGCCACTGCGAAGCAGCCCTGCCCAGACTCCGAGACGGGTCTAGTCGAGGGCCGAGCTCGCCACCGTTGCGGCCGCGGAACCGTCCCAGCGGATGACACCACTCTCGTCGACGAAGAAGAATCGATCTCCGGTGCTGGTGGGGATCGTCGGTGCTGCCGTGCAGGTCCAGGTGGTCAAGGTTCCGACGAACACGAAGTCGTATCCCGACTTGTTGCCTGCTCCCAGGCTCGAATCGACGTAACCGGTCGTTTCGAGTGTTGCCAGCGGTGTGGCCACCGGAAAGGTGTCAAAACGATTGCGGTACTGCTCCGACACCGTGCTCAGGGTACGCATACTGGCGATGGCACTCGCCTCGTTGGCCGCTTTCTTGGCGTTGATCAGGCTCGGGATCGCAATCGCTGCGATGATGGCGATGATCGCAACAACGATCATCAATTCGATGAGGGTGAATCCCTCGGTCTTCTGAGTGCGTTTCATGATGACTTCCTCCTCGGAAATATCTGATCAGGATCGATTCCACTGCCCCGGATGAAGAAGA
Source organism: Planctomycetota bacterium (assembly GCA_036338595.1). GTDB lineage: Bacteria > Planctomycetota > UBA8108 > UBA1146 > UBA1146 > QNYK01. The sequence continues at coordinate 12,664 of JAYZBV010000037.1, forward strand.
AGGGGAGGAACTGCGAAGCAGTCCCTCCCCGAACTCCGAGACAGGTCTAGTCGATGGCAGGACTCGCCACGGTCGCGGCCGCGGCACCGTCCCAGCGGATGACGCCGCTCTCGTCGACGAAGAAGAAGCGATCTCCCGTGCTGTTGAGCGTCGACGGCGCTGCTGTGCAGGTCCAGGTCGAGGCGGTTCCGACGAACACGAAGTCGTATCCGGACTTGTTGCCCGCTCCCAGGCTCGAATCGACATAACCGGTCGTTTCGAGGGTTGCCAGCGGCGTGGCGACCGGGTAGGTGTCAAATCGATTGCGGTACTGCTCCGATACCGTGCTCAGGGTACGAAGGCTAGCGATGGCGCTCGCCTCGTTGCCAGCTTTCTTGGCGTTGAGCAGGTTCGGAATCGCAATCGCTGCGATGATGGCGATGATCGCAACAACGATCATCAATTCGATGAGGGTGAATCCCTCGGTCTTCTGAATGCGCTTCATGGTTTTTTCCTCCCATGACTGTCCCGGAGCGAGCCAGGTAAATGTTCGGTTGAGTTTGAGGACCCGACTGGCCCTGCACGCAGCAACGAGTTCTCGCTCCGACACTCACTGCCTTGTTGCAGGGGATACATGGCAAGTGGCAGGCCCAGTCGTGCCAGATGTGCTATTTTGTGCGCAACTTGTTACAGCAGTGATGCTTGTGAACTCGCTGATGATCCGCAGTCACACCTCGAAGTCACACGATGTGACAATTTGTGTCACTGAAACGAACAGAAGTGTGTGAATGTGACCAATCTGGTCACTCTGAGGTGGACAAGATGTCGAGGATCTGTAACTGCAGGTTTCGACCCCGGAAGTGGTTCACTCCGACATGCGCCAGCAGTGTCAGTTCGCCGCCGGCGGTCAGTTCCCGTGCTCGGCCTGCGGCCCGGAACCAGATCGCCGGGATGCGCCCCGAGTCGCTGCGGAAGGTCACCTGGACATGCTCCTCGCCCTGGCCCACCAGCCGCGGCGTGCCATCGGTCTTCAGGCCGCCGATCCGGAACACCGGTTGTCGGTTCGCCTCACCAAAGGGAGCCAGCGAATCGAGCGCCTCTGCGAGAGGCAGGTCCAGTTGCGATGGAGAGATCTCCATGTCGTAGTTGCGCGGCGGGATTTCAGCGGATACCTCCGGGCGTGCCTGATAGCGAGCCAGTACCGCTCGTAACTCCTCGATACGCTCCGATTTGATCGTCATGCCACCTGCAGCGGCATGGCCGCCGACCTTCTCGACCACCTCGGACATCTCATCATAAAGGTCAGAGAGAGGCAGTGCCTGGATACTGCGGCCAGATCCGCGCGCGATGTCTCCATCGATGCAGAGGATCCACACCTGCCGGTGGACCAGATCGACCATCCTCGCGGCAACGATCCCGACCACGCCCGGATGCCATCCTTCACGAGCAAAGACGATCGGTCCCTCTTCGGGATGAATCCCCTGCTCCAGTTCTTCACGACACTCCTCGGTGATCTGCTTCTCGATCTCCTTGCGGTTTCGGTTGAGAGATGCGAGTTGCTGCGCCAGTTCTCGGCCCCGTTTGGCATCGTCGGTCAGCAGCAACTCCAGCGCATCTTCCGCATCGCCTATGCGCCCGGCTGCATTGATGTGGGGCCCGAGTTTGAAGCCGATATCGACGGCACTCAGGTTGCTACGATCGACCCGGCACACCTCCATCAGAGCATCGAGTCCCGGCCTCCGGGTCGCGGCCAGCGCCCGCAAGCCCTGCTTGACGATGATCCGATTCTCGCCGAGAAGCGGCACGACATCGGCGACGGTGCCCAGCGAGGTGAAGGCGAGCAGTTCCACCAGCAGATCCCGGGTCTTGCTGTCGACCTTCTCTCCCCCTGCTTCCTCTCGGGCCAGCGCCCAGCACAGTTTGTACGCAACCCCCGCTCCACACAGCCCGCGCGAGAGTGACGGTCGATCACTGCGATCGGGATGCACCAGCGGCACACCCTCGGGTAGTTGCTGGATCGGATGGTGGTCGGTGACAATCACCTCGATCCCCAGTTGCTGCGAATGACTCAGTGCATCCAGATCATTGGAGCCGCCATCGACCGTGATGATCAGATCGGCACCCTCCTCTGCGAAGCCATCGACGACAGCAGTTTGAAGGCCATACCCCTCGGTCACCCGATCCGGCAATCGATGCAGCGTCTCGGCACCGATGTGACGCAGCATCTCCAGCAACACCGCACTTCCGCTGATGCCATCGACGTCGTAATCGCCAAAGACGGCGATCTTGCCGCCGGCATCGCGCACGGCGAGGATCATCTCCACCGCCACATCGATATCGGGAATCTCATCGGGCTGCAGAAGATCCGTCATCTTTGGATTCAAGAATGCCGCTGCATCCTCGACGGAGGTGATATTTCTGAGCACCAGCAGACGCGCGATCACCGGGTGCAGCTTGGCATCGCTGGCGAGGCCAGCGACCAGCTCCTCATCGCACTCCATGCTCTGCCACGGTCTTCTGCGGATTTCAGCGGGAGTATTCAACGTGATCCTCCCCCACCCACCAGATCACCCTGGTGAGAGCGAAGGTGAGCGACGGCTCGACGAAAGATCGAAAGCCCCATCGGCTCCGGAAGTTCATGCTCGGAAGGGATCACTCCATCGGAGCGAATCCTGGTCCACGATGGATGGTGCTCGGGGCGCACGAATCGTTCCGGATGGGGCATCATTCCGAGCACATGACCATCGGCAGAGATCACTCCTGCGATGGAGCCGTGCGATCCATTAGGATCCTCGGGATATTGCGCCTCTGACCCGTCCTCATTGCAGTATCGAAATGCGACCTGTTGGGCGGGGAAACGGTCGCCCGGATCCTCTGGGAACCACTCGAAACGACCCTCGGCGTGCGCGACCGGCATGAAGTAACGCTGCCCCGGAGCGAACCAGGGACTTTCGCCGCTTCCCGACTCGAGATGGACCCAACGATCCTCGAAACGACCCGATCGATTCCACAGCATCGCGCCGCGCCCTTCTCCCCCGGGCAGCAATCCGAGCCGCACCAGCACCTGAAATCCGTTGCAGATCCCGATCACGAGTCCACCGTCATCGACGAACTGTTGAATCCTGGGTCGCAGGCGCTGCTCGATGATGTGCGCCAGCACCGCACCACTGGCGACATCGTCGCCGAAGGTGAAACCACCGGGAAACGCCAGCAGCCCTGCTCGATCCAGAATCGATGGATCACGAGCCAGGGCGTTGACGTGGAGCGACTCGACCTCTGCCCCCGACAGTTCAAGTGCGTGAACCGTCTCCCTGTCGCAGTTGGTCCCTGCCGCCCTCAGCACCAGCGCCAGTGGACGATCGTTGGTCACGGCCTCGGCCATATCGCCTCCAGTGTCTGCTTCCAGGTCTGTTTCAGTTCATCGACGCCCGCCTCGATGCAGCCAGCCCCGTCGCGGCGAACACGGAAGATGCCATCGGCCGTGCTCTCGCCGATGCAGGCGATGGGGATCCGGGACGTCTGTGCCTCTTCGAGCAGGAGATCGACGTCACCGCTTCGGACCTCGGCCAGGAACCTGTGCGGCCCCTCCCCGAACAGTGCTGCGATCTCATCCGATCCGAGCGCCGAGAGTTCAAGATCGATGCCAAGGCCATCGCCACCAAAGCACATCTCTGCGGCAGCCACTGCCAGTCCCCCGTCGGAGAGATCGTGCAGTGAACGGAAACGCCCCTCGACGATCCATCGACGAAGCGTCTTCAACAGTTCAGGGCCCAGCCTCGCATCGAAGGGGGCGGGAACTCCGCCACGCCCGCCGTAACACATCTGTAGCAGGCTACCGGGGACAGCGCCTTCTGGCCCCAGCAGCATGATCACCGAGCCTGCCTCCTTGAGGTCGGATCCAGGCACTCGTAGAGGACCGGCGGCGATGGAGATGGCGGAGACCAGCAGCACAGGAGGAATCGATCGGGAAACACCGCCGGCGCGATAGGTGTTATGAAGCGAATCCTTGCCCGAGATGAAGGGGGTCTGATAGGCGCGTGCCGCATCGGCAGCACCTCGAGAGCACTCGACGATCTGCCCCAGGATGGCCGGATCCTTCACATCTCCCCAGGCGTAGTTATCGAGCAAGGCGGCACGCTCCAGGGATCCACCGGAGCAGATGCAATTTCTGAGCGCTTCGTCGACGGAGTGACACGCCATCTGGTAAGGATCGACCTCGCCCATCGCCAGCGCCAGGCCGCAGGAAACCACCACCTGATGCGAGCCGTCACGCAACGGATCGAGAGCACAACCGTCCATCGGTGCATCCCGGTGGGCACCGGCGAGCGGACGCAACGTCATGCGTCCCTGCACTTCGTGGTCGTACTGACGGATCACCGGCTCCTTGGAAGCGACATTACCGTTGGCCAGAAGTTCCTTCAGCAGTTGCTCGGCATCGGCACCTCGAAGATCAGGTGCCACCTCTTCGAGAGGCTCTGGCACCACCGACACCCGTTCATTGTCTGGACGACCTCCGTGCAAGAAGCGTACATCGAGTTGCCCCACCACTTCACCATGATGGATCAGACGCAACATGCCATCATCGCGGAACTCTCCGAGCACCGCACACTCCACCTCTTCCTCGGCGAGGATCTGCTCGATCCTGGCCAGATTCACGGGATCGACGGCAAACACCATCCGCTCCTGGGCCTCGCTGATCCACACCTCGGTCGGACCCAGCCCCGGATACTTCAGTGGAGCACGGTCGAGATGCACTTCTGCACCGGTATGCTCGCCCATCTCGCCGACCGCACTGGAAAAGCCCCCTGCTCCGCAGTCGGTCACCGACCGACACAGCTCCTCATCTCGAATTCGCATCAGAGCATCGAGGACCTTCTTCTCCTCGAGCGGATTGCCGATCTGTACCGCTCCGGAGGAGACTTCTTCCGAATCCTCGGTCAGTTCCCTCGACGAGAAGGTCGCGCCATGGATTCCGTCGCGACCTGTTCTGCCACCTACGGCGACGACGAGATCTCCGGGATGGACCTCTTTCTCGACATGCTTCCGACGCATCAATCCAACCGAGCCGCAGAACACCAGCGGATTGCCGACAAATCCCGGGTGGAAGTGGATGGCACCGTTGGCGGTGGGAATTCCCATCCGGTTTCCATAATCCCTGACCCCCGAGACGACCCCGCGCAGCAATCGACGCGGATGCAGGGTTCCTGTCGGCAGATCTTCCATCGGAGTATCGGTGGGAGCGAAGCAGAAGATGTCGGTGTTGAGGATCGGTCGTGCGCCCACTCCGGTTCCGAGGGTGTCGCGGATCACGCCGCCGACGCCGGTGCCGGCACCGCCGTACGGCTCGAGTGCACTGGGGTGGTTGTGGGTCTCGACCTTGAAGGAGACCCCCCACTCCTCGTCGATGCCGATCACGCCGGCATTGTCCTTGAAGATCGACCAGCACCACGGCAGATCCAGGTCGCGCGTGACCTGAAAGATGGTTTCCTTGAGCAGGTTGCCGTATTTCAGGTCGCCGTGTCGAATCGCCCCGGTCAGCGTCTTGTGACAGCAATGCTCCGACCAGGTCTGCGCTATCGTCTCCAGTTCGATTTCGCTCGGTTCGCAACCGCGTTCGATGTAGTGATCTCGAATCGCCTGCATCTCGGCGAGGTCGAGACTGAGCCCACCCTCATCGCTGATGCATTGCAACTGTTCATCGGTAACGGTCGTGATGGGAATCTCTACTCGGCCCTGGTCATGAGCGGGAAACTCCCTGAAGTGATCCGGTACATCCTCGGGCTCACCTCTGCCGAAGGAGCGCCACTCGTCCACGATGGCGTTTCCCAACCGGCCTGCGAGTCCATCGAGCAGTTCTCTGCTGGCCTCGATTCCACCGAGACGATAACGCCGTGCAGTTCGGACCTGGCAGGAAGGTGCATCGAAACCGGATTCGTTCATGGCATGCAGAACACTGTGCGATACCGGATCCATCACTCCTGGGCGCCTCTGAACAACGATCGACGCTTCCTGCCCTGCTCGATCGGGAAGTTTCACTCCCTCCTCGACGACAGCACGGCAAGCTGGCGACCCTGCGAGGAATTGGTCCGCCAGCAGTTCGACTCGCCCGGCATCCTGATCGGTGACTCGCAGGTAATAGACGGGATCGGTGGCGAGTTGTTGGCTCTCGGCGGGAGCACAACCGAAGGCGCTGAGGGCAGTCCGCAACTGATGGTCGGGGCTCGGATTCGGATCCCTGTCATGGATGACGGTCACGGTGTAGGTCAAGGACATCGATACTCCTCGGCGGAAGCGACCCGGAACTCGGGTCGGGTCACCGAGATTGTGCAGTCGGACGGGGGTCCGGGCAAGCGCACCGGAGCACTGGCCTCACACCCATCCGGCCCTTAGGATGACGACCCGAACTGACGAGGAAAGGCACCGATGGAGAATGAATCCAGCGCACACGGACTCGACTTCGAGGCTCCCATCGTCGAGCTGGAGAACCGGATCTCGGAATTGCGCGCCTTCTCGGAAAGTTCCGAGATCGACCTCTCCGGGCAACTCGAGGAGTTGAAGAAGAAGTGCGAGGAGAAGAAACGGGCGATATACACCCACCTGAACCCGTGGCAGCGGGTCCAGATCGCCCGCCACCCCCAGCGCCCCCTGACCAGTGATTACATCCGGGGTTTTGTCAGCGATTTCCTCGAGTTGCACGGAGATGGCGCCTTCAGGGACGATCCCGCCATCGTCACGGGCCTCGGCAGAATTCGCGGACGCAAGGTGATGATCGTCGGGCATCGCAAGGGCAAGACCAACCCGGAGAAGGTCGCCTGCAACTTCGGCATGCCCCACCCGGAGGGGTATCGCAAGGCGATGAAGAAGATGAGACTCGCCGAGAAGTTCAACATTCCCATCATCAGTTTCATCAATACCGCTGGGGCTTTCCCGGGGATCGAGGCGGAGGAGCGCGGCCAGGCATTTGTCATCGCTAAAAATCTTCAGGACATGGCGTCGCTGCGTGTGCCTGTCGTCGCCATCGTCATCGGGGAAGGAGGCAGTGGTGGTGCCATCGGAATCGGCGTCGCTGACCGCATCCTGATGCTGGAAAACTCATACTACTCCGTCATCTCCCCCGAGGGTTGTGCAGCGATCTTGTGGAAGGATGCGAGCCACGCGCCGCGGGCAGCCGAGATTTTGAAACTGACCAGTGCAGATCTATCTGGTTTTGGCATCGTCGACGAGGTGATCACCGAACCGATCGGCGGTGCGCATCGAGCGTCTTCAGAGATGATCCAGCGTGTCGAGGAGACGATACTCAGACACCTCGATGAAATTTGTGATCAGGATCCCGACCAGCGCAAGGAACTCAGGTTCCGCAAGTACATGGAAATCGGACGCTTCGCTGACCAGCAGCAACAGACTCTAGAGGATCTAGGATGATCGAACTCTTCTGGGTTGGCGGCCCTTTCTTCATGCTTCCGTTGCTGGCTGGATCGGTGCTCGTGGTGACGATCGCCATCGAACGCTACCGTCGATTCCGTCGCGCGTCGGTCGACTACGATGGGTTCCTCTCCGAGATCCGCGAGGCGATGATCGAAGATGGTCCTCGCGCAGGTATCGAACTCGCCGATCAGTTTCCAGGCCCCATCGCAGCCGCGTGGAGCGCAGGCCTGGGGGCCCACCGGCTGCCGCTGCCGGTGCTCAGAGAGCGGATGGACTCGGTGTCGATCGCCGAGGTCCAGCGTCTGGAAAAGTACCTTCCCATCGTGGGCGTGATCGCCCAGGTTGCGCCGCTGATCGGGATTCTCGGCACCGTCTGGGGCATGATCAGTTCCTTCGAGGGCGTTGCGGGTGGACTGGCCAGCGGTATCGGTATCGATGGTGAGTTGCTCGCCAGCGGCATCGGTCAGGCACTGGTAACCACCGCCTTTGGACTTGCCGTGGCGATTCCGGCGACGCTGCTGCATCACTGGTTCAGTCACCGCGTCGACACCTTCATCGCCGATCTCGATCGATCTCGTTCCGACCTGATCGAGATTCTCAGCATCATCGCTCCGCGCAAGAAAAGGGTCTCATCGACGCCCAAGATCGAGGAGACGACCGGATGAGATACGAACCGCATTCATCTCGACTGCGCAGAAGGCGATGGGTTCCTCGATGGGGTGACTCGCTGGCTCCACTTCTCGATGTGATCTTCTTGCTGGTCATCTTCTTGCTCGTCTCGGCACGTTTCGATCGCACCCGGACCATCGAGGTGGATCTCCCCGAGGCGAAGGGCGAAATCGTCCAGACGACAGCGCTGGAACCGCTGGAAGTGGTGCTCTTGAAGGACGGATCGTTGCAATGGAAGGGCGAGGATGTCACAGCACGACAGCTCGCAGACCGGCTGGCGCTGCTGCCCTCGGAGCAGCGCCTGCGTCCATTCACCGTTCAGGCGGACCGCGGCGTTGTGCTCGAATCGGGGATTCAGCTGCTGGAAATGCTACGGCTGCTCGGCTGGAGCCAGGTCGAATTCGAGGTATCTGCCCCCCCGAATGGCTCCGGAATCATTGAGGATCGCGACTCCGAGGGCTAGAATCAGGTCAGGGGCGGACTGCCCATGCCCCACCAGTACCCGTTCACTCCCGGGAGGAGATGCGATGCCCATCGCAACCAGAGAGACCACCGAAGATACCGTTGACCATCGAAATTTCTTGCCCCCACTGCTGAGTTTCATGCTGGCTCTGTCGATCAGCCTGTTACTGAGCGGTTGTGGCGGCTCTGGCGATGGCTCCGGAGATGACGATTCTGGCTCCGGCGGATCCGAAGCACTGACGACGCAGGTCGAGCAACTGATCGAGGATTCCGATGACCTGGTCGCTGCCGCCAAGAAGGCCAATGCCGAGAAGTACAAGTCTGCAGAATTGAACGCAGCCATCAAGGTTCTCAACCGGGCCAAGGAGTACTTCGAGGATGGAGAGGCCAAGAAGGCGCGCACCCAGGCTCGTAGCGCCAAAAGAAAGCTGGAATCTCTGGTTCAGGATTCGAGTGCCATCGCCGCCAAGATGAAGAGCGTCGAGGAAAAGGTGACCGCCTACGAGAAAAAACTCGCAGAAGTGATCGCGATCGGAGCCGACAAGGTAGCGCCCTCGGAGATGGAAGGTGCTGCGCGATCCTTTGAAAAAGCCAAGAATTACATCGCGGATGGCAAAACTACCAGCGCCGGGAAATATCTCGGATACGCCATCTCGGACCTCGACCGCGCCATCGAGGAATTCAGCAAGAGTAACCAGCAAAAAGTGGCCGCCGATGAGGAAAAAGTGCTGATGACAGAGAAGCGTCAGCAGGCGCTCGATGCGGGAGCCGAAGAGAAAGCACTGCGTGACCTGGAGTACGCTCGCGATCGCGAACGAATGGGAGATCAGGCATACGAGCGAAGCGACTTCCATTCGGCAGCACGGAGTTACCGCGATGCCAAGACCGGATACATCGGTGCCATCGAGACCGCCCGCAGGACAGATAACGTGATCGCCGGTGGTAACGGTGGAGCCAGCGATATCGGAGTCGGCGGTCACGGCGACAGTGGAGATGCACCGGGCGTCGATCAGATCGAGATTCCCGATATCGGTGTCGGTGGCGATGTCGATCTCAACACCGGTCTGGCAGGACTCTTCAGTGGATCGGCAGAGTACAACACGGCCAAGCAGGCTCTTCGCCTCAACTGGGCCGACGGAACCGAACTCAAATCGGACATGAAGCGGCTGCTGGGAGATCCTGCCAATGTCCACTTCGAGGGAGATGAGGGAGTGGGCCAGGGTCAAGATGGTGCCTATGTCATGGCCGGCAATACATCGGGTTACTGGATCGTCAATGCTTCCTTCGAGGATGGAGTTCGGGTTCGCGCCAAGGTGTTGTTTCAGTTACTGATCGACAAGCCTGCCTTCGAGATCATCCTGATGAGTGATGGAGGTCAGGATTTCTATGCCGCCAGTTACGGTGCTCACGCCAAGGTCTACAAGAATGGACTGCCGGTCGGGCAGATGAGTAGCCCCCTGGCGGCCTACAAGAAAAACCCCAAGGACTGGGTGCAGAAGCGCGAGGCCTACGAGTTCGAGTTCGTCTATTACAAACGGGGCGAAGACAAAGGCGTGCTGGAGGCAAAGATCAACGGCGAGACGACGGTCAAGTTGAAGACCGATCGCTACCGCAAAGGGTTCCCGGGCTTCCGGTGGACCGACACCAAGTTCATCATCCAGGAACTGGAGATCTCTGGCATCGTCGACGAGGAGTGGGCCGAGGCGGAACTCAAGAAGGCCAGCGACGGCACCCGCGGGGACACCGAGGGCGATGATTTCGACTTCTAGAGCCGGAACCCCTCGACGGAGGATCTCCAGATGATGAAGACCGTGCTGAACAGCGCACATCAGCGTCACGGGGCCCGGCTCGTCGAGTTCGGTGGCTTCGAGATGCCCGTCTGGTACTCGGGACTCACCGCGGAACACCATGCGGTGCGCCAGCGTGCCGGAGTCTTCGATCTGTGTCACATGGGGCGTTTCGAGATCGTCGGAGACGATCCCATCGCCTCGCTCGATCAGGTCGTGACCCAGGATGTTTCTCGCATGAAGAAGGGGCAGGTGCGCTACTCGCTGGTCTGCAACGACGAGGGCGGCGTACTCGACGATATCCTGATCTACCGGCTGCCCGATCGACTGTGGCTGGTCGTCAATGCCGGAAACCGCGACAAGCTGCTGACCTGGTTCGCCGAGCGCCTGCAGGGTGCGAAGGTGATCGACCACAGTGACGATCTCGCCATGGTTGCGCTGCAGGGGCCCCTCTCCGGCTCGCTACTGGCGCCACACATCGAACGATCCGGCCAGCGGGCTCTCGCCGATCTCGGCTACTACCGGATCGCTGCAGCGCGAATAAATCTGACATCATCTGAAATCGAGGGTTGGGTCTCTCGCACCGGATACACCGGTGAGGACGGCTTCGAACTCTATATCCCTTCCACTTCAGCGGAGAGTGTCTTCGATGCTCTGCTCGATCTCTCCGACGATGTGATTCCGTGCGGACTCGGCTGCCGCGACACCTTGCGGCTCGAGGCGGGAATGCCGCTCTACGGGCACGAACTCTCCCAGCAACAGGACCCGATTTCTGCGGGGCTATCCTTCGGAATCGCACTCGATAAGGAGGGTGGATTCATCGGCCAGCAGGCACTCGCGCAGATCAACAGCGCCGGTCCCGCACGGCAGTTGCGCGGATTTGTCGTCGAGGGACGACGCCCTGCGCGGCAGGGTGCTGCGATTCTGTATCAGGGCCAGACGGTCGGTGAGATCACGAGCGGCTCGCCATCCCCTACCCTGGGAGTGGCCATCGCATGCGGTTATGTCTCGGCCGAGGTCCCCGAGGAGGCACGCCTGAAGGTCGATTTACGGGGCAAAGAAGCCGATCTGACTCCTCATCCGTTGCCCTTCTATCGTCGAAGCACCGAGACCGCCTGAATCTGCCGGCCCCTCGTTGATCGGTTTCCCTCTTGCGCAGGCACGCTCTCTCGATCATATTTCGCCGCTGAACCACAGTGACAACCTCGGTGGTCGACCCACCAGCAGAAACACCGTGTTGCCGTGAAAGGGTTGGTGCGTTCATGTCCGAGATTCCCAGCGATCGTTCCTATCTCTCTTCCCACGAATGGGCGATGCCCACCGACGATGGACTTGTCGTGGTCGGTATTTCGGAACACGCAGCTCAAGAACTGGGTGAACTGGTCTTCATCGAACTTCCCGAGAAGGGTGATGAGGTCCAGTACGACAGTCAGTTCGGTGAAATCGAATCGGTGAAGGCGGTCAGCGAGTTGAACTCCCCCGTGTCCGGTAAGGTCGTGGAAGTGAACACGGCACTCTCCGATAGCCAGGATGCCATCAGCGAATCCCCCTTCGCAGATGGTTGGATGATCAAGGTGGCTCCTGCTGACGATTCCGGTCTCACCAAACTGCTCGACGCCTCAGCATACGAGGCGCAATTGCAAGAGTCCTGATGCAACAGCGGTTGCGATGATCCAGCCGATGCCCGCCTCCCCCATCGTTTCCAACTTTGAGCTACTGCTTCCAGATGCTCTCACTGCAGCCCAGAACATGGCGCTCGATGATCTGCTGCTCGATCGGCCCGGCTGGTTCATCCGACTCACCCGCTGGCAAGAGGCGGCCATCACCATCGGTCGATTCCAGTCGTCGTCCGATTCGTTGGCGGGATGCGAAACGATTGAATCGGTACGCAGGGTCACAGGCGGAGGCGCCATCCTTCACGGCGATGATCTGACACTCGCCATCGCCGGCGACTGCCCCTCGGCCATTTTTCGACGCAGAAGGCCAGCCGAGGTCGCGGCTACCATCTCTGCGGTACTGGCAGAGATGTTTGAATGCACGGCCACCTCGCGCGGTGGAGAATCGCAGGAAATCTCGATGCAACACATCAGCGACTGCTTCCAGCGCAGTTCTCCGAGTGATGTGATGGTCGAAGGGCCCTCCGGCAAGATCAAGGCGGGAGGGATTGCGCTGGCGTTTCGCGACTCACGGGTACTGATCGAGGTGAGCCTGCGTCGTGAACTGCTCCAGGCGGACCCCGGCGACGACCGGCCCCTTCTGGAACAGCTGGGCTTCCTGCTCGGACTGGGCGAGATGACACTCAGCGAGGGAGCCCTCGATGCTGACTGGATGCAGCAGATCGACGAGCGCGTACTGGAACGATTTGGCACGACCAGCTGGAATCAGCGCTAGGGGCGGGTCTCCGCATCGGCACTTCTCGCCGACCACCAGTCTCGCAAGGATTCGACATCTCTGACGATCTGTCGGCGCAACGCCTCGGGCGACTCAAATCGCCGCTCTCCTCGCAATCGTCGGTGCAGTTCTACCGTGATGGTTCGCTGGTACAGATCGCCCTGAAATCCATCGAGGTGCGCTTCGAGACGATCGAGTTTCGGATCGAAGGGGGTTCCTTCCGGAGCCTCCGGTGTGCCGAAGGTCGGCCGTCGGCCGATGTTGATCGCCGCAGGCCACGGTTGCGGGTGCACCTGCCCATCGATCGGTTCGTCGCCGAGCAAGACGCTGCCGAGATAGACTCCCACGGGCGGTACCAGTATCGGTCCCGGATCGAGATTGGCGGTCGGAAAACCGATGGTGCGCCCTCGCATGTCACCGACGATCACCTCGCCGCTCAGCGAGAAGGGACGCCCCAGTAATCGCTGCGCCCGGGCCAGATCGCCCTCCTCGAGACAGCGACGCACCACCGACGAACTGACCGCCTCTCCCTCCAGTAACAGCGGCGGCGAGATGCGCAGTTCCAGCGACAGGTCCGGAATCGCCTGGAGATACTCCGCAGTACCCCGGGCACCGTGGCCAAATGCTGAATCGAATCCCATCAGCAGGTGATCACTCCCGAGCGCCCCGACCAGCACCTCGTCGATGAAGCGCTCGGGACTCCAGGAAGCCAGTTCATCATCGAAGGGCAACACGACCACCGTATCGACACCGGTCTGCCCCAGGAGTTCGAGCCTCCGGTCGAGCGGTGTCAGAACCGCCGGCGCCATGCCCAGCACCACCTGCTTCGGATGGGTCGAGAAGGTGATCACCGTCGAGGTTCCGCCCAGTTCTTCACTCCAGCGCAGCAGGTCTTGCATCAACGATGCATGGCCACGGTGAAACCCGTCGAAAAAACCGATGGTGCAAACCGGACATTCCGGAGGTTGCTGGGCGAGCTGCTCGAGACCATGGAGGATCTTCAAGATTCTTCCTCGCGCTGTTGCCAGTCATCGCGCATCTCACGCAGCACTCCATCGACAGAGATGCGCTGCAGGGTCGAGACCCTGGCGGTGATCAGGATCCCATCGAGGTGATCATTTTCGTGCTGGATGCAGCGCGCAAGAATTCCATCGCTCTCCAGATCAAATTGCACTCCGTCGATGCCGGTCGCCCTGACATTGACCTGAGGCGTTCGATCCACTGCCAGGCGAAGGCCCGGCAGACTGAGACACCCCTCTTCACCCTCCTCCGGAGTCTGCGATGGGTGTGACAACTGCGGATCGATGAAGACCCTCTCCGACGCCGGATCATGATCCTCGATGTCGATATTGACGACGAAGACGCGGGCATTCCAGCCGACCTGGGGCGCAGCAAGGCCGATCCCCTGGTGCTCGTACATCAATTCGAACATCCGTCGGATACAGGCGTGCGCCGCGTCATCGGGGAGTCCGAGCGAGTGACAGCGCACTCCCAGCACCGGATCAGGGTAGTACCTCAGGTACAGATCCTCGGCCGCAGTGACAAAGGACCCGGATCCGGGTGCATGAGGTGATGGAGTCGACAAGGGCCCTCCCTGGCCATCCAGGTCCTTCTCTGGGTGGCAACATCGTCGCGAATCCTAGCAGGCTAGCCCGATCCGGGCCAGAGCCCCAGGCGCAAATCCGACCCGGAGATGTTGACCATCCGGGGCCTCGCGGGTACCCTCCGGGGTTTCCGGGATCAGTCGCCGGACCCGATCAGGGGGCGCTGCTGGCCCGAACAGTGTAGGGTCATCAGCAGCGGCGATCAGACCGCACGACAACCGCACTGGTGCTCGATGACCCGTGTATCCGCACGGCATCGGACTGCATTCAATTTTCATTTCCGGATCCAGCGCATCGGATCCTGTAAGGTCGGAGAACAGCTCAATGGCAGCAGCGGATAACTTCTTCACGAAAGCAGACCAGGCTCGCAAGAAGAAGAATTATGACTATGCCCTCGAGTTGTACCAGCAAGGTCTTCAAATCGACCCGGACCGTGTCGAGGAGCGAATGCGTCTGCGCCAGGCACAGGTTCTTCGCATCCTCGATAGGGGTGGAAACACCCAGGGTGGCGCCGGCGTCATGTTCAAGAATGGCCTGCTGCTCGGCAACATCAAGAAGCTGGGAATGCAGAAGAAGTACGAGGAACAGATCCTCGAGATCGAGAAGTTCCTCTGCGTTGCACCGCAGAATGCGGGACATCTGTTCCTGCTCGCCGAGGCGTTTCTCGCCACCGAGCGTCCCAGCAGCGCCAAGCAAGCGTACCTGGAAGTGACCGAGACAGACGCTTCCAACACCGAAGCGTGGAAATCTCTCGGACGCATCTACGAGCAGGAGAAGTCGCTCGATGATGCCATCGAATGCTGGGAGCGCGTACGGATCGCGGCCCCACACGATGCCGAGGCTGGCAAGGCGATCCGCAACCTCTCGGCAGCCCAGATGATGGTCAAGGCCGAGGAGCGAAAGCAAGGCGGCGAGGGATCCTTCCGGGACCTGCTCAAGAGTGAAGAGGACTCCGCCAAGCTGGAACAGGCCTCCTCGATCATCCGCACCGCCGAGGATGCTCGCAGTGCCATAGACATCAGCCGCGAGAAGGCCGAGGCTGACCCGGAGAACTCGCGACTGTGGCGAGACCTCGGCGATCTACAGTCGAAGGCGAGAGATTTCGACGGCGCCCGCGCTTCCTACGAAAAAGCACGCGAGGTCAATCCCGAGGATATGTATGCCGCCGACAAGCTCGGTTCGCTGCGCGAGGCGATCTATGTCGACCGTATCGAGGGGCTGCGACAGAAAGCAGCGGCCGGAGATACTGCCGCCGCAACCGAGATGGAGGACGTGGTTTCGGAGCAGAAGGACTTCATGATGAAGGACTACGCCCGTCGCGTCATGGACCACCCCACCGACTTCGGACTGAAATACAAGTATGGAGAGTTGCTGGTGGAAGGGGGCCAATGGGACGAGGCGATCGCCCAGT
The DNA here is from genome assembly GCA_036338595.1 of Planctomycetota bacterium. Classification (GTDB taxonomy): domain Bacteria; phylum Planctomycetota; class UBA8108; order UBA1146; family UBA1146; genus QNYK01. Next base: position 28,392 of record JAYZBV010000037.1, read on the forward strand.
TCCAGAACGCCCGCAAGGATCCGAAGTTCGTCACCGGATCGACCTACATGATCGGCAAGGCGTTCTTCAACAAGAACCTGCACGATCTGGCGATCAAGGAGTACGGCGCCGCACTGGAGCAAATCAAAGAAGCGGATAGCGAGTTGGCGAAGTCGGTCAGATACGATCTGGCGCTCGCCTACGAAAAGAAGGGCTCGAAGGAGAAGGCCCTCGAGTTCCTGGAAGAAATCATGTCGGTGGACATCAGTTTTCGCGATGTCTCCCAGAAAGTGACTGAAATCCGCGGCTCGCTCTAGCGCGCGCCGCAGGAAGAAGAGGAAAATGCCGAATAACGCATCGACGAAGAAACGGTTGCGCCAGGATGTGCAGCGCAATCTGCGCAACCGGATGAAAAAATCCGAGATCCGCACGCTGACCAAGAAGATCCTGGCTGCGGTCGAGGAGGGAAATGCAGACGATGCCCAGCAGATGGCAAAGGTGGTCCAGTCAAAACTGGACCGTGCTGCCAAATCGGGCACGATGCACGCCAATACGGTCGGCCGTCGCAAGGCGCTGATCCAACGTCACCTTGCCAAACTGTCCTGATCGCCCTAGACTTCTCGCGAGATGTCGCAAGAAATCCGGGTCAGGTAGCTCAGTTGGTAGAGCACTGCACTGAAAATGCAGGTGTCGGCGGTTCGAATCCGCCCCTGACCACCACTGAACCAGCAAGGCCCCCCCGTCACGACCGTGGCGGGGGGGCTTTTTCATCTCGGGGTGGACCCTTCAACAGAAACACGGCGGGCACCGCTGACCCGTGAGTCAGAGATACCAGCCGTGTTGCGTGAAGCGTTCCACCCGTTACGAGATCACTTCGCCCGTGATGACGAGTAGGGACTAGCCCTTGTTACTCCGGCCACTGTTGTGAGGATTGCTCTTAGCCTTCAGCTCCTCGTCCTTCTGCTTCGCGGCATTTGAGATTGCAAACGCAGCAAGAATTACACCGCCATCGACATCTTCCATCTCCTCGTCGGAGAGCTTCTCACGGTCCTTGTCGTCGTGCTTCTTCTTCTTATCGTCGGTCATATCGACCTCCCTTCTTGAGTTTCGTTCGTTCCGTTACGAGATCACTTCGCCCGTGAGGACGAGTAACCAGTTAGTCATGCCTTCGTAACCCCATCGCCACGAAAACCAGGCTTCTTCTTGCCCTTTTTCTTGCTGGGGAAATACCCGTCGCCTTGGTCCGCAACGCCCAGTGCATTCTTAAGATCGTTACTTACCCCCCCCGCCACATCCTCCATCTCCTCGTCGGAGAGCTTCTTGCGGTCCTTGTCGTCGTGCTTCTTGTCGTCGGTCATATCGACTCCCTTCTCGAGCTTCGTTCGTTCCGTTCAGGATAGCCGCTGCTGAACGAAATACGACCTACTGCCCGTGCCTGCACGACAGTCCCTGCACGATAGTCACTGCTCGATATTCACTGCACGATACGAAACTGGCCCCTGTTCTGGCGTGCGATATTGGTGAAGAGGTCGATCCCTTTTTGCCAGGTGCCGATGAAGAAGGTGTCGATGCGGTGTAGATCCCAGTTGCCATTTCGAATGTCCTCCTGCACCGGTGCAGAATCGGTTTGTCCCTGGCAGTAGTGGGCCCCATCTCCGATCAGGATCAATCTCCTCGACGAGATGTCCTTCTTCGATGTACGAAGCACTTCCAGCCCCGCGATGACTCCGGTCGAGATGCAGGTGGTGCCACTGGGAATCAGCTGGCCCAGGAAATCCTTCGCATAGATGCGGGCATTCAATCCGGCAGCGATCATCTCTGGATTCCAGATCTCGATCCGGTCGGAGAAGGCGAGCAGGCCCAGCTCCGCCTCGGACGACAGTTCATCGATGGCCAGCACCAGTTCGTGCAGCAGGTCATTCCACTTGTCGCCGTATACTCGCCCCATCGAGCCGCTGAAATCGACCACGAACATGAATGCGTCCGCCTCGTAGATGCGGCCGTAGAACAGGATCGATTCGGGGATTTCATCATCTTCTGTGGGCACATCCACGCCACCGCCGGAAGGAAGGTCGAGGGGGCGTCGTTTGGGACCATCGGCACCGACTAGAAGTAGTGCCAGGGACACTGACAGGATCAGAATCAACACTCTCATCGTGCTGCTCACTCACCAGGCGGACTCATTCACCAGGCGTGCATTCCAGATTTCATTCGCTCCACCTGACCAACGACGGCCTCCTGGATGCGGTTCCCGGCGGTTCCGACGCTGCACAATCTCGATCATCCTCACGCCAGAGGCCCATCGAGACAGAAGGGCGAAATCCGCAGTTCCAGGTAAGAGCGTGCACAGTGGAGCCGCTAGAGGCAGGGGCAACCGCTCGAATTGGCGCATTCGAGTGCGTCTGCGGTCGGATCGCCGCCACAATCTGGATGGGGAAGTGGCGGGAGCGGTGCGCCGGGTGAAAACAGCGATGCGAGCGCCGAAACCGCGTCGGCGATATTGAGCAATCCATCATCATTGGCATCGCCCGCGTCCTGGCAGGGCAGGGCGGCGGTACCCGGCACGAACAGCAGTGCCAGCACCGCAATCGGATCGCCGATATCGAAACTGCCATCGTCGTTGGCATCGCCACGGATGAATGCTGGCGAGCACACCACCGCGGGGGTGATCGCCAGTTCCGAAATGTTGGTGCCACCCGTGTATATCTGCTCCGGGTTGCTGCCGTCGAGATCGGTTCGCCAGACACTTCCCGTCGAGGTGGATACGAAGACCGATTCATCGAACTCGTCGATGACCAGATTGGTGATGCCAGATATGGTGGTGCCCGCGACGATCACCTCGATACCACTTCCATCGTTATCGCAGCGCTGCACCGATCCAGCAGCGTTGATCCAGTAGACCTTGAGTCCCATCGGATCGTAACGGCAGTCACGCGGCATGCTGAGGCCACCGGCAACGATGACCTCTTCACCGCTGGCATCGAAGTTCCTTCGAGTCAGACGGCCGGGAGTATCGAGGGTGAAATAGAGTTTTTCAGCGATCCCATCGATGCCAATCCCCGAAGTGGCGAACATTCCGCCAACCGCTGTCGGATTGGAGCCGTCGTAACCGATGGAGACCAGTTGACCGTTGAAGGCGTTGATCCAGTAGAGTCGCTGATCGACCGGGTTCGCGGCCAGCGCCTGGAAGCCGAAGGGGTAGCTGGTGATACTTGCGGCGTTGCCACCGTCGAGATCGGCGCTCATCAGTGAGAAGGGCTCGCGAAAGTAAAAGATCTTCTCGACCGCAACATCCACCGACAGCGTCACCAGCGGGCTCGCCGACGGCAGCACCGTCGTGGTGCCGCTGCCGACCTGGTGCTGGACCAGGTCTCCGGCATCGATCCAGTAAAGGGTCTGAGCCGTCAGCGGCTGCCACAGCAGCAACAACAGAGAAGAGCAGAGAAATACCCTCACGACACCTCCAGGAACCGCTGATCGTCTTCGGTCAGTGCTCAGCAGCACCTGCAAATTATAACGGGTCGCAACGACAGAGTCACCCGTGATGAGCGTCACAATACAGGGTGACAGCGACAGCGGGCTTCACGGCACGATCCGCATCTGTCCGCCGTTGTGCTGGGCGATATCCCCGAACAGCAAGATCCCTGCATCGTAGTTGCCGAGGAATATGGTATCGATGCGATGCATGTCCCAGTTCCCGGTCACGATCTCGGCTACGACCATCTCCGGGTCGTTATTGCCGGCGCAGAACTGGCCGCCATCGCCGATCAGGATCAGCTTTCGCGAGTCGATGTCCTTGTTCGAGGTACGCAGGATCTGTAATCCAGCATTGACTCCCAGCGAGATGCATGTGGCCCCCATCGGCTGCAGTTCAGAAAGAAAGGAGATGGCCATGGCGCGCGCATGGGGTCCGGCGGTGACCATCTGATCGTTCCAGGGGATGATCGGGGTCGAGAAGGCGACGATGCCCAGTTCGGCAGCACTGGAGAGCCCCTGGATGGCAGCGACCATCTCCTGGAGTAACGCCTGCCACTTGCCACCGGTGCTCATCGATCCGCTGCGATCGATCACGAACAGGAAGGCGTCGGCCTCGTAGTGATGGCCATAGAAGTGGATCACCTCGGGAATCTCTTCTTCATCATTTTGAGTCCCGGATCGACCCCCGGAGGGCAAATCCAGAGGACGACGTGCGGGCACCTCCCCTGCGAAGGTGGTCAGTGCCATGCAACCAGATAGAAACAGAATCAGGCTTTTCATCACTCCTGCTCGCCAGGCGGGCGATCTCACCGGGGCGGGCGAGACACTGTCAGGCGCTCCACCCCCTGCATCGGCATCCGGGTCGTGAATCTGAAGGAGCATCTTCGGATGTCGTCAATTGACCGCTGGAGGTCGCAGGAGACCGTTGACGAGGGTATGCTGCTTCCCGATCGACGATCCGGCCCGACCTGGCCGGCTCGAAGGCGAGAAGGAGATTTCCATGTCGGGGAGCACCCGTCTAAACACCACCACAGCACTGCTCGTGGGTGCGATCCTTGGCCTGCTCTGCGGCTGGCCGTTGCAGCCGCTCGGTTCAGAATCTGCTGCGGTGGTCGCTGATCGGGTCATGCGAGTGATCGAGGATCGCTATGTCGAGGCGGTCGATGGACAGCAACTGCTGCGCGAAGGACTCGATCGGGTCGTGCAACAACTCGACCGCAACAGCCGCTTCTTCCCCCCCGCCGAGGCGGCTCGGTTTGAACAGGATACCGGCGGCATCGTGTTCGGGATCGGCATCATCCTGTCTGCAGCGGCAGAAGGTGGCGCCACGGTGCTGGCAGTGATCCCGGAAGGCCCTGCGGACATGGCAGGGATTCTCACCCAGGATCGCATCACAGCCATCGACGGAGACGATTGCAGCAGCTGGACCATCGAACAGCTCTCGATGCAGATCCGCGGAGACCTCGACAGTGCCGTGGCGATCCGGGTGGATCGCGATGGCACCGAACTGGATCTGTCGGCAACACGAGGTCAGGTGCAGGTTCCCAGCGTGACCGAGATCGCACTGTTTCGACCGACTCAAGAAGACGCGGTTGCCATCGGCCTGGTTCGACTGCAGCAATTCCAGCCGGACTCCTCCAGGGAGGTGCGCCTGGCACTGGAAAAACTGGTCGCAGCGGGAGCCGAGGGAGTGGTGCTCGATCTGCGCAACAATGGCGGAGGTCTCTTCTCCGAGGCGATCGACATCGTTTCGCTGTTTCTGGAAGAGGGACTGACCGTGATCAGCACCCGGGGTCGATCGGGTCCAGACAGCGAGAAATCGGTCAAGGTGGTGGAATCGGGGCCCTATCTTGAACTTCCCCTGGTGATCCTCATCGACGGCGGCAGTGCCAGTGCGTCCGAGATCGTCGCATCGTCGCTTCGAGATCATCGCCGGGCAGCGCTGATCGGGTCGCTGAGTTTCGGCAAATGGTCGGTGCAGGATCTGATTCCGATTCGAGATGGCACCGAGACTTCGATCCTCAAACTGACCACCCAGTCCTTTCACGCCCCACATGGGATCCGTGTCTCGCACGACGACAACGGGCAGAGGTCGGGACTGATCCCCGACCTGGAGCTGGCGACGGCCCCGGATGTAGGACTGGATCTGGTCCGATCGTGGCGCGGCAGAAGTTACGATCGGATCGAGCAGCCGGCTGCGATCACCCTCCTCGACGATCCCCTACCGGATCAGAAGGTCGATCTGCTCGGCAATGGCGATGCTGCACTATGCGCTGCCATCGATCGCCTCAGAGATCCAGCCGCTCTGCGGCAGTGGCTGGCTGACGACGCCGACGATGCCCCCGTGGACCAGGAGCCGCGATGAAGGTGCTCGCCATCGAGACCACCTGCGATGAGACGGCAGCCGCGGTCGTCGAGTGCGGGCCGAAGGTGCTTTCCAATGTCGTCTATTCACAGATCGAAGAACACGCTCCCTTCGGCGGCGTCGTGCCCGAGATCGCCAGTCGAAGCCATGTCGAACAGTTGACCGCAGTGATCGAACAGGCGCTGCAGAAATCACAGCTGCAGCCTTCGCAACTCGATGCGGTTGCGGTGGCCCAGCGACCGGGCCTGATCGGCGCTCTGATGATCGGAGTCACCACTGCCAAGGCGCTGGCGTGGGCCTGGGATCTACCCCTGATCGGGGTTCACCACCTTCACGCTCACCTCGAGGCCTCGGCACTGGACGGGCAACAGGTGGACCCACCCTACCTCGGTGTCGTGATCTCTGGAGGCCACACCGATCTGCATCGCGTCGAGGAGTTGGGCACCACGCGGTGGCTCGGAGGCACCCGCGACGATGCTCTCGGCGAGGCGTTTGACAAGGTCTCCTCGGTACTCGGACTCGGCTACCCGGGCGGTCCCGCCGTCGAGAAGGCGGCCAGAGGAGGCGATGCCAAGGCGGTCCAGTTACCGAGGACGCTGCTCGAGGAGGATTCGCTCGATTTCTCCTTTTCCGGCATCAAGACCGCGGTTCTGTACCTTTGGCGCGGTCGAAACGCCTCGTATCCTGGTAGGGCTCCCGGGGCACCGGAGCCACAGGACATCTGCGCTGCCTTTCAGGAAGCGGTCTTCGATGTGCTGGCGCAGAAGATCGAGCGCGCCTGTCAGCAGGAATCGCTCTCGGAAGTGGTGCTCGGCGGAGGCGTGACGGCGAATCGCGCCCTTCGCGAATCACTTGCAGAACAACTCGGCGAGAAGTTTCAGCTCTATTTCCCGCCGCTGCAGTACGCCACCGACAACGCCGCCATGATCGGCGCACTGGCGCTGCGTCGGCTCGAAGCGGGACACATCGATGACCTGGAACTGGTCGCGGAGGCACAACCATGAGTCGATCCAACAACCTGGACATCGATCATGACCGTCAACAGCGATGCGGCTTTCCCGAGGTGGTCTTCGGAGCCGGCAAGACCGCCGCAGAGATCACCGATGCGCTCTCCTCCATCGCAGATCGATCGGGTCTGGCTCTCGCAACCCGCGTCGATGAAACGGTCGGGGAAGCGATCGCCAGCGACATCGCCGATGCCTGCTGGCACGAGAGATGTCGTTGCATCTCCATCGATCGAACCGAGCAAACCCGCCAGGGCCAGGTCACCATCATCTGTGCCGGAACCAGCGATCTTCCCGTGGCCCAGGAGGCGCTGCTGACCTGTGACCTGGCAGGAGCTCACACCGAACTGCTCGCGGATGCCGGCGTCGCTGGCATCCATCGCGTGCTTTCGCATGATGAACGATTGCGCTCCTCGAATGTGCTGGTGGTGGTGGCCGGCATGGAAGGAGCGCTGCCCTCTGTTGTGGCCGGGCGCGTCTCGGTTCCGGTGATCGCCGTTCCCACCAGCATCGGATACGGCGCCTCCTTCGGAGGTGTCACGGCATTGCTCGGAATGCTCTGCTCCTGTGCATCGGGGATCTCGGTGGTCAACATCGATAACGGCTTCGGAGCCGGAATCATCGCGGCGAGGATCAATAAACTCGCCTGCGACGGAGGACCTGGTGGGCGCTGATTCCTTTGGCCCGCTGCCGCCAAGACCTGCCGATGCCAACAAATCGACGATGGGAACGGTGCAGGTGGTCGGCGGATCACCGGGGCTCAGCGGTGCCCCACTGCTGGCGGCCCATGCCGCACTCCGCTCGGGAAGTGGCCGTGTCATCGTCGCCGTGCCCGCGTCGCTGGCATCGGTCGCAGAGGAACGGAAGCCGCTCGAGGCGATGTCGTGGAGTCCACAGGACAACGGTGATGTCTGGACAGTGGCCGCGATCGAGGCGCTGCTGGAGACGCCAGCGCCAAGTTGCTGGGTGTTCGGCTGTGGACTCGGTCGCGATGCACGATCGACGGAAGCGATGCACTGCTGGCTGCAGAATCGTGATCGCCCTGCGGTGATCGATGCCGATGCACTGTGGCATCTGGCGAGCGATCCTCGGATGTTCTCGATGCTCGGACCCGATGTCGTGCTCACGCCCCACCGCGGCGAACTGGATCGATTGGCAGAAGTTCTCGACCTGGAGGGCTCGCAGCGTGAGGATCTGTCACGAGGATTGCAGCAAATCTGCGGTGCCGTGGTGGTGGCCAAGGGACCGGGCACCGTGACCGTCGGTGACATCGGTGTCTTTCGCAACGACACCGGCAATCGTGGCATGGCCACTGCCGGAAGTGGCGATGTGCTGGCAGGGGTGATCGGAGCACTGATGGCGCGAGGAGATGAACCCGAGATCGCGGCTCGACGCGGCGCCTGGTTACACGGTCGAGCCGGTGACCTGGCCGCGCAGAGACTCGGAGTGGAATCGCTGATCGCGGGAGACATCGTCGATTCCCTCGCGGACGCGTTCATGGAACAGGAGCCATCGAGTTGAAGATGCCCGTGGAACTGTGCCAGGTCGATGACTACGAGGTGCTCGAGACGGTGGATCTGGGGCAGGACTGGTTTCGACTCGACATCGAAGCACCCGCCATCGCCTCGACGGCAAGAGCCGGGCAGTTCGTCCAGGTGCGCATCGGTTCCGGTGACATTCCGCTGATCCGTCGCCCCTTCAGCATCTTCGATGTCGGACCCACGCCCGGTGCCGATGCGACGATGATTCGACTGCTGGTGCAGCGTGTCGGACCCGGCTCCAGTGCCATGGTGAATCTGAGGGCGGGCGACAGGATCGATCTGATGGGCCCGCTCGGTCAACCGATGCCCAGACCCGAACTGGATGCTGCCGGCACCCTGTTTCTGGTCGGTGGTGGCATCGGCGTGGCGCCCCTTTACTTCTACTGTCGGGAACTGGCCAGCGAATCCTCTGCGTTCCAGTACAAGGTACTACTGGGAGCCAGAAGTCGTGCACTGCTGATCGGACTCGATGCCTTCGAATCGATCGGGGTCGAAACCTGCGCCGCTACCGATGACGGCAGCAGCGGATATCACGGCAACATCATCCAGTTGCTCGGCGATCTCCTCGACCAGCTGCCCGAGGGCGACGCGGTGGCGGGAATCGGATGTGGTCCCCACGGCATGAACCTGGCCCTGCGACAGCTGGCCGTCGAGCGCGATCTACGCTTCTGGATCTCGCTCGAAAACTACATGCCGTGCGGATTCGGAGCCTGCTTCGGCTGCGTCATCCCGGGGCCGCCAGACGAGCCTCCTCGATATCGACGCGTCTGCGTCGAGGGCCCCTGTTTTCCGGCCCACGAGTTGCCCGAGCAGTTCTAGCCGTAAGAATTCGTTACGCGACGGGTCTGACCCCGATCCGGAGCCTGCATCGGTGCCGAAGTTCCTCTCTCGAAAACCCCTCGGAGCCGCAACAGCCGTATTCATCCGAGACGGATGCTCGTATCCGGCCACCAGGCACGATTCTCGGCCCTCACCGACAGGGCGAAGCGGCTGCATTCTGACCACCTTCTACTGCTGAACCGTTCTTCTGGAAGTCATCGAGTCAATTCGCTATGGTGATTCGGTCCTGCGGCAACGATCTCACCGGGATGCCAGCGCGCCCCGGTCCGGTGATCCGTGAACGGAACCTGAGTGCGGTACTCACCGTGTTGCGAGATTCGATGACGACGGCACGCTCGGGTTCAACGACTCGAGTTGAAGTTGCACTCCGGAGGGGCCTCTGGCTCCCTCGATCCTGATGCGCCGGGAGAGTTAACCCTCTCCCGGCTTTTTTCATCGGCGGAAGTTTGCCGGGACCACATCGACATCATCATCGACATCATCACAGTGGCGCATCGGTCGTGCAGTGATCGAGATCGCGCGGCCGGGCGAAGCGCCAGATCACCGTCGCGGGCAGTGCCCTCTGGACTTGACCACCCACCCGGAGATCATCGAACTCCCCAAGGCCGCAGGTGCCAGGGAGTGACTACGGGTGGAACCACACGACTGCTGGTGACCGAAGGAGAAACGGATGAACCGGATCTGCATCGCTGCACTGACGACTGTGATGATCTGCGGACCGGGGTGCGAGCCGTCGGCGCAGGAGAGGGTCGAGGCCACTGAGAAGTTGCTGTCGGTGTGGGATGAGGACATCCAGGGTTCAGATACGTATTCCATCATGGTGTTGATCGGCGATGGTGCGAATGTCAACGTCAGGGATAAGAACGGCAAGACCCCACTGATGTTCGCCGCCCGCTTCTCCTCGACCCCGGAGATCGTCAAGCTGTTGATCGAGGCGAATGCGGATGTCAACGCCATGAGTAGTGCCGGCTGGACCCCGCTGATGTTCGCCGCCGGCTTCTCCTCGATCCCGGAGATCGTCACGGTGCTGGTGGCAAGGGGTGCAGCGGTCAACGCAAAGAGTCACGCCGGCTGGACCCCGCTGATGTTCGCGGCCGCCTTCTCAGAGACCCCGGAGATCGTCACTCTATTGATCGAGGCGGGTGCGGACCTCAACGCCAAGGACGGTAACGGCTGGACCCCGCTGATGGTCGCCGCCCGTTCCGAGACCCCGGAGATCGTCACGCTGTTGATCGAGGCGGGTGCGGATGTCAATGCCATGAACAATAACGGCTATACCCCGCTGTGGTTTGCCAAACCCAGGTTCGGTTCGACCCCCGAGATCATCAAACTCCTCAAGGCCGCAGGTGCCAGGGAGTGACTACGAGAAGCGGCGCGGGCAGAAAATATCGACAGCAAACACGAGATCGTCAACGAGCGAATCATGCCGTCACTTTGACCCCGAGAGCTGGTCGATGCGGGCCGCCAGGATGAAGTCCAACTCGGTCAGGCCATCGACGGCGTGGGTGAAGATCTTCACCTCGACTCGCCCCCAGCCGAGGGACAGATCGGGATGGTGCCCCAGTTGCTCGGCCAGATCGCCGATACCCTGCACATGAGCGAGCGCCGATACGAAGTCGGGAAACACGAATTTCCTGACCAGATGGTGATCTCCCCCGATGCTCCAATCCTGCAACTCTGCGAGCCACTGCTGTCGCTCGGAATCGGTGGCCAGCGGCGTCTCGCCGTGGCACGGCGAGCAATGCCTCTCGGCGAGCGGTTCTGGATGCGTCATGGTGTCCCTTCCCGGCTGGATGTGTCCTCTCCCTGAGGGCTCCATCGTGCCCGCTACGGAGGGGTTGTACAGGTCAGTAATGACAGGTAAGTCATGTCTGAATGTAAAGTCATAAAATGAAGCACTGACTGGAGATAGAGACGGTTTGAGCGGCTATCCGTGGCCATCCAGAGTGCTGATTGGCCAGATGCAGCCACGGCACCCGGCACAATTTGCGGGCATTCGCCCGAACGAGGCCAACCACGCGTTGGCATACAACTTGCTTACAAAAGTGTAACGATATCCAGCACACACGATGCTCCGGCTTGCGAAGAACTTGACGGCAATCGTGAATTGATATTCGACTTGCTTTGTTATTCAATCCGCGCGGTGCACCTATGCGCGGTTAGCCTCTGGTCTGCCGACAGGGGTTCGGGGAGGGACAGGGATGGCCCTCTTCGACTAACGGCGACCAGAGGCTATTATTTTATCCCCCACCGACCACCCACACACCTCGGTGCTAGATCAAACCGTTGCGTCACCTTACCCTTGAAACACCGACACACTGTCGCTGAAGGGAATTGGTTTGACCGCTCTGGAGATCCCGACCCTGGTTCTGAATCGCAGTTGGACGCCGATTCACACCTTACCTGCCAAGTTCGCCATCGGCATGGTGGCCAGAGATGCGGCCCGCATCATCGATCCGGAGACCTATGAGATCCATGATCTGCAGTCGTGGCACGATGTTTCTCAGGCGCGCGAGTTCGTCGATGGCCTCTCGATCAAATCGGAGTCGCTGTGGCTCGCACCGCTGGAGGTGATCGTGCTGACCTCCTATTCCGGAGTCGGTGATCGAACCGTGACCTTTTCGAGGCTCAACCTCTACCGGCGCGATCGCAACACCTGCCAGTACTGCGGCAAGCGCCCTGGAACCCGGGAACTGACCATCGATCACATCTTGCCGCGCAGCCGCGGCGGCAAGTTGAGCTGGGGAAATTGCGTACTCGCCTGCGTCAGTTGCAACAAACGCAAGGCCAACAGAACGCCAGACGAAGCTCAGATGAAACTTCTCACCGCACCGATTCAGCCTGACTGGACGATGATCCGCAAGATTGCACCGAGACCGATCTGGTCCTCGTGGGACAAGTTCATCAGCGATGCCTACTGGCGCCAGGAACTGATCGATTGATCCCGACTCAGCCGCTCGGTTGCGCCACTCTGCTGCAATAGATGCGACCGTAGGGTTTGACCCGAAGCCTCCCCACCAGCGCGCTGATCTCACCGAGAGGGCGGACCTGTTGATTGCCGAGCAGTACCGGCAGCGCAGCACCGGCGTCGAGATCCGGTGGAGGTTCCACGACATCGATGATCGGATCCAGATCTGGATCCCCCAGTAGCAGCTCCTTGCAGCGCTGGTGGAGCCTACGGGTCACATCCTCGACATCGGTTCCCTCGACGATGTCAGCCACTGCCCTGTGTTGTTTTCTGTCCAGGATCCTGCATGCATCGAGATGGCCCGGTGCCGTGGTGTCTCGTCTGGCCTGCTGCAGTAGCCCCAGAACCCTGTGGTCATCCCAGTGCAGGTACTCCTGAGGTGGCTGTGGATAGCGTCCCTCGGGGATGGCGACACGCAGAAAATTGATGAGGTGGCGGTCCAGGATCCGACGGGTGTGGTGGAAATACACCTGGGTGAACATCGAGAACCGTGCCCACTGCAATCCCTCGGCGGCGAGCACTCCGCCCCGTTCGATGCCCAGTCGCACTCCGTCGCTGGTCTCGACAGGGGTGAGGGTGTGGAGAATTCTCGGCAGATCAAAGCAACCGTACTGGACCCCGAGACAGTGCGAATCTCTGAGCAGGTAATCCATCCGATCGGCACCAAATCGGCCGCACACCAGCGAGCGAACAAATCGAAGGTGCGGCGGCAGGTCGAGATCGGTGGGATCGAGGATCCGCATCACCGCCTCGCAGATGGCATCTCCACGCCGGCGTAGATGTTCGAGCACCGCCGGGTGTTCCAGCAAAGAGAGGGTCATCTGCTCGTGTCCACCGGAGGGCAACAGCCCCTCGCTGACATGGGAGAAGGGTGCATGGCCGATGTCATGCAACAGCGCCACGAGCCGCGCAACTCGCAACAGCTGGTCCCAGTTGCTTTCGCTCTCAGGGAGCCCCAGCGGCCCCAGCAACGCATCGAGACCGAGCCGGGCGCGCATCTCCTCGAGCAGCAAGGTGGCGACCTCGAGGGTGCCCAGGGCGTGTTCAAAGCGACTGTGCCGGGCACCCGGATAGACCCGATCGGTCAATCCCAGCTGCGAGATCGATCGCAGACGCTGCACCGGAGCCCCATCGAGCAGCGGCAGATCCTCTCGCTCGAGACGGATCAGCCGATGCACCGGGTCTCGAATCGCTTCGGACAGGATCACCTGAGACTCCCTTCTGCGCCGATGATGCGGTCGGATTACCGCTGCCACAAGATGGCACGGCGGTTATCCTGCCTGCCTGGAGGCGCGTGCAACCGATCCATCACTTCCACCATGTCAAGCACACGATCGATGGCATCGATCTGGGCATCGCGGTGCTCTGGTGCGAGCGTCAATTGCTCTCGATGTCGCTGGCGGCTCGCCGAGAAGTGGCGCTGAAGGCGTGCACGTCGACGGTCCCGGGCGCCTTCCAGGTGGTCGAGTCCTTTCCTCCACGACTGGAACAGGAGCTACTCCTGGCTCTCGCTGGCGAGCCGGTGTGCTGGAGTCACGACGCCGCTCCCGTCGGGGGAACCGACTTTCAGAGACGCGTCTGGCAGCAGCTGGATCGGGTGGAGGCGGGAGAGACGATCAGTTACGGGCAACTGGCGAGGCGTGTCGGCGTGCCGGGTGCCGCTCGAGCGGTCGGCAGTGCTTGCGGCAAGAATCGGCTACCGCTGAGACTCCCCTGTCATCGGATCATCTCAGCCGATGGACAGCTGGGAGGATTCACCGGCGACCTGAAGGTGAAGTCTCTGCTGCTGGAGCGAGAAGCGGCAGCGCCAGCGGCTTCGAAACCGCTCCGGACATGACCATGTGATGGTGAGCTTCCCTCATCATCCCCTGAGTGGCATACATCTGCGCCAGCAGCCGATGCGAAGATGAGCGCTCCGGATCGCCCTGCAGGGCAAAGAAGAGGCACTCTGCCGCCAGATCCTCGATCCCATCCTCGAGCAAGATCAGTGCGAAGCGTTCCCACGCCGCGGAACAGGCCGGGTCAGCCCTCAGCAGCAGCGCCAGATCTGCTCGTGCCTCGGATCTCTGGCCCGATTTCTGCAGTGCGCAGGCGACCTCGAAGGTGCCGATGGGAACGCCGCGCTGTCGCAACAGCGATTGTCGCTGACCGAACAGTGCATAGTCCTCCAGCACCAGTCCTTCGGCTTCTTGCTCCCTGGCCAGGATCACATGATCTGTATCGAGGGACACCGACGCCGGGCGGCTGGAGCCACAGACGAGCGCATGAGCCCAGCGTCCACCGATGCCAACTCCGGCCGGTACAATCCGCTCCAGGCTCGCTCTCGACCGTTCCCAGTGCTGTTGCTCGTGCGCGATCCTGTGCAGGTTGAGCGGCAAGCAGAGCGCCACCGTGGTGGTCGCGGCGAGCAGGATCCCGCGCGACCTGCCGAGCCCCGAGCGCACCGCCAGCACGATCCCGACCCCGGCCGTGGAGAGGCCCAGCGAGATGGCAATTCGAACCGCCGCAGAGGCGCTCATCGCCGAGGAAAAGGACGCCACCAGCAAGATCGCAACGAAGAAGAGGCCCAACGCCGCCTGAGGCGCCTTGCCCACCGGGGCGACGGATGTCAGCAGCGTACGTCCACGTTCAGCGAGCAGATCCATCGCCAGCAGCACACCCATCGGCATCAAGACGACGAGTGGAAACACCGGCAGCTGCGACGCCATGATCCACGGCAGCACCCCGGCCACCAGGGTCATCCGCAACGGCCTGAAGCGAGAATCTCGCCCCCTCGGACCTGCGATCAGCGCCGCCACCACTGCGATCAACCAACCAGGATCGGAGAGCAGGATCGACGGCACCTCGCCGGCCCGGAACAGGTCCGTCGATCCGGTCAAGCCGGTGGCGAGCGTCACGGGATCCGCACCCAGTTGTTGCAGACTCATCAGCACGGCGGCCACCACCAGGGTGACGGTCCAGCCCTTCGGACGCAGTCTTCGGGGCAAGGCGCGGCGTATCAACTCGAGCCAGCAGGCTGGCGCGGCGACCAGCACCAGCGGCCCGATTCCCCACCACAGCACGCCACACAGCAGTAGTGCTGAATGCGGCGCAAATTTCCAGCGCACGCCAGCCAGCAATGAGATGCAGAGGATCGACAGCGCCGCCAGTGGCACCGTGTTCGGAACGCTCGACCAGGGCAGAAAGGTCGGCTGGAGCGCCAGCACGAGTGCCCCCAGCACGGCGATTCCTTCTCCCCGTCGCCTCGCCAGCACCAATGCGATCACCAGCATGCAGGTGAGAAAGGGGATCACCGAGAACAACTTGAGCGTCGCCACACCACTTCCAAAGTAGGAGAAGGCGACACCCACCATGGCGGTGAGGATGGGAGTCTCTCTGAATGCAGGAATACCCACATCGATGTCGTGGAAATTCGCCCTCGCATGAGCGAAAGGCCACGATCCCGTCTCGGGAAAAACCGAAGCCACGCCGGTGATCGACTCCGGATCACCATTCGATTCGGTGATCAGCATCAGTGCCATGCAGATCACAAATCCGAGCACGATTCCCGTCATCGGGAAGCGCTGGTGGGGAGTGGGGTGTAATTTCATTGGGCTTCGGAGACCGTGCGCGAGCGAATCCCGAGTTTCTGAGCGCGGTACCTGATCTGCCGATAGGAGACCCCCAGCAGCTCGGCAGCGCGCGTCTGATTTCCTCCGGTGCGCTCCAGTGCCTGAAGGATCAGGTCTCGTTCGACCTGTTCCAGGTGCTGTTCGAGTTGACAGCCCTGCTCGGGAAGAGTCGAGGCGGATGGCGCCGCAGACTCGGGCCCATCCTCCAACGAGGTCGGCTCATCCGGTACAGTCGACAGAAGATCCAGCTGAATCGATTCGATGATGCGACCTCGCGCCAGGGCCACCTGACGCTGGATCACATTCTCCAGTTCTCTGACATTTCCTGGCCAATGATGGGCCTGTAGCGATTCCCATGCGGCATCGCTGAGACCATCGATCGCCTTTCCCATCTTCTGGGAATGGCGCCGCAGGAAGTGCCCTGCGAGGAGCGGCAAGTCCTCTTTTCGGTCTCGAAGTGGCAACAGATGCAGCGGAATGACATTGAGGCGGTAGAAGAGATCCTCCCGGAATAGGCCCTGCTTCACCTGGGCAGCCAGATCCTTGTTGGTGGCTGCGATGATGCGAACATCGGTCGAGATCTGCTGATCTCCGCCGACCGGGACCACCTTGCGATCCTCGAGTGAACGCAGGATCCGGACCTGGGTGGAGAGGCTCATGTCCGCCACCTCGTCCAGAAACAGTGTTCCCCCATCGGCGTTGAGGAACACTCCCTTTCGATCCTCAACCGCTCCGGTGAAGGCGCCCTTGACATGACCAAACAACTCACTCTCGAGCAAGCCTTCGGTGAATGCCGAGCAATTGACGGCAACGAAGCGGCCCTGATTTCTGGGCGATCCGTCGTGTATTGCGCGAGCGATCAACTCCTTGCCGCAACCGCTCTCGCCTGTCACCAGTACCGTGGATTCCGTCGGCGCTACCTGCTCGATCACCTCGAACAGTTCCCGCATCACCGCGGTGTTGCCGATCAATCGTCGCGTCACATTTCTGTGCTGGGGATCGCCCTCCTGGGTTGTGGATTCCAGTGCCCTGCGAACCGCGCCCCTGACATCGTCATTCTGGAACGGCTTGCGCAGAAAATCGAAGCCTCCACGGCGCATCGCCTCGATCGCCACATCCGATGTCGAGAAGGCGGTCATCACGAGGATCGGCATCGTCGGCGCCGCTTCGCGAGCGGCCTCGAGCAATTCCATCCCATCGAGGCCGCCCATCCTGAGATCCTGGATGAAGATCCGCGCACCACGATCGCGCAGCACTTCCATCGCTTTCTCTCCTGAGGAGACACAGAGCACCTTGTACCCCTGATTGGAGAGCACGATCTCGAGAAACTCCCGCATACTCTGTTCATCGTCTGCGACGAGGATGTCGAGCATCTCTGGCTTCATCGAGCACCCACCTTCTGTGGCATCGATACCGCCACCGGAAGCGTGATGCGGAAGGTCGTTCCTTCACCCTGAAGACTCTCCAACTCGATCCAACCTGCTGCGGAATCGATGATCTTCTTGACCAGAGCCAGTCCCAGACCCCCTTCTCTCGTCTTGGTCGAGACGAAGGGGAGAAACGCTCGCGACTGCAGTTGAGGAGTCATGCCGCTGCCGTCATCCGTAATTTGCAGGCACACATGATCGCCCTGCAGTGAGATCCCGAATCCGATCTTCCGAGCACCCGCCTCCAGCGCATTGATCGCCAGGTTACTGACGACCTGATGCAGACCATCGCGATCGCCGAGTACCACCGCACCTTCCTGGAACTGACGAGTCATCTGAACTTCCCGAGCATCTGGACGCCCGCTGACTGAATCGATCACTTCTTCGACCACCTCGGCCAGGTGGACTGCTGCAGAGTGCTCTACCCTGCGAGATCTTGAATACTCCAGGAAATCATCGACGGTCCGATCGAGTCGATCGGATTCGCGCCGCACGATCGCCTCCATCCGTTGTGCCTGCTGAGGTGGCAAGGATCCCGAGACCAGTTCCACCGCTGCCCCCCGCAAGGATGCGAGCGGATTCCGGATCTCATGTGCGAGTCCAAGCGCCAGTTGTTCCAGTTCTTCGAGGTGCAGCAATCTGGCTTCCACCTCGATCGTTCGTCGCTGAGAGGTTCGGTCAGCAAAGACCGCGACTCGCAATCCGCCGTCCAGTTCGGTCGTGCGAATTTGAAAAAACCGGGTCAGGCCCTCGCGAGTACGCCACTCGATACTGCTCGCCATCTTCCGCGGCTCTGCCAGTGCTTCTCTCAGATCCTCATCGGTCTTTCTT
The DNA here is from genome assembly GCA_036338595.1 of Planctomycetota bacterium. Taxonomy (GTDB): domain Bacteria; phylum Planctomycetota; class UBA8108; order UBA1146; family UBA1146; genus QNYK01. Next base: position 46,435 of record JAYZBV010000037.1, read on the forward strand.
TGAAACAGATCAGGGAGCAACTGGCCACGCCAATCATCCCCGTCGGGAAACTCGAGCAACCTGCGTGCGGAAGGATTGGATCGTACGACTCTACCTCGTGCGTCGGTCACGATGATGCCCTCCTCGAGGGCGACGATGACGCTATCGTGCTCCACCTCGAGAGCGCGCCAGCGATGATTCAATCGACCGCTGAGCCAGGCCACGCCGTGCAGAGCGATCGCCATCGCCACCAGTGCGGCAGCTCCTCGCTCGATCGCAGGAGCGCCCGCAGTCGATGAGATCAGGGTCGTGGCGGAGGCCAGTACCAGAGTTGCGATCGTGGCACGGATCAAACTGGCACCGGTGCCACGCCTGGCTCCTGTGATCACGATCACGATCGGCAACAGCGGTGCAAATGTAGATGAGACACCACCGGTCAGTGCGACGACGGCAAGCGCTCCGACCAGATCGACCGTTTCAGGGCGAAAGCGCAGGCCAGGCAGCAACATCGTCGACAGTGATGCACTCGCCCACGCAAACAGCACCAGAGACAGCGACCAGCCGCCACTGCCCGCCGGAAGCAATGCCGTGAGGCCAAAGGCCAGCAGCGGAATGCCCGCATGCATGACGAATTGAAGGGGTCGATCCTGTCTCATCTCACCACTCCCGGTCGTTGTGATTACTTACCAATTGCTCCGAACGCACTCAGCAGTGGCATGAACATCGCAATCACCATGGTGCCCACGATGATGCCCATGACGAGGATCAAGAACGGTTCGATCAGCGATGTCAGTTGCTTGACGGTGGCTTTGACTTCCCGGTCATAGAACTGCGAGACCTTCTCGAGCAGCTGCTCGAGGGAGCCCGATTTTTCACCGATGCTGATCATTCGTGTGACCATCGGGGGGAACTGGCCCGATCTCGCGAGAGGCGCTCCGAGGCTCTCTCCCTGGCGCACCGCTTCTGCCGATTCCGCGATGGCTCTGGCGTACCAGACATTTCCTGTCGTCGTCTTGACGATCTCCAGAGCCCCTAGAATCGGAACTCCACTGCGAATCAATGTCGCGAAGGTGCCACTGAAACGAGACAGCGCAGTTTTCTGGACCAGCGTACCGAACACGGGTATTCGAAGTATCAGCCAGTCGCGAATCAACTCTCCGCGGGTCGTCTTGCCTGCCAACTTGTAACCGCCGTAGATGAGGCCCACCGTCACCATCAACAACATGAAATGCGACTGGGCGAAGTTGCTCATGCCCATGACAAACAGTGTCAATGCGGGCATCTCAGCGTCCATATCATCGAAGAGGGCCTGGAAGTTGGGCAGCACGAAGACCAGCAGGCCGGAACTGATGACAGCGATCATCAGCAGGCTGACCACCGGATAGGTCATCGCGCCCTTGATCTCTCCCTTGAGTTCTTCCGCCTCTTCCATGTGCGACGCGAGCCGATCGAGCACTCCATCGAGCTGTCCACTCGCCTCGCCGGCGCGAACCATGTTGATGAAGATGTCGTCGAAAACTCTGGGGTGTCGACTCAGCGCCATGGAAAAGTCCTTGCCCTGACGAACCTCCGAAGCGATGTCTCCGATCACGGCCTTGAGGGTAGAATTTTCAGCCTGATCCTCGATCACCTCGAGCGCCTCGACGAGCGGAATCCCCGACTCGAACATCGTCGCCAGTTGCCGGGAGACGGGCACCAGTTCCTTGCGCGAGATGCGCCCCTTGAATGCAGTACCATTCTTGTTTTTTCTGAAGGAAGGCAGTGTGATCCGGAATTTCTTGTTGCTCTTTCTAGCTCCAGAGCCACCGATCGAGGTCACGGTCAAACCACGACGACGCAATTCCTGAACCGCTTCCGATTCAGTTTCTGCCTCGACGGTGCCTACGACCGATTTTCCCTGAGGGTTTCTGGACTTGTAATCGTACTTTTTCAAGTCGGTCTCCTGGCTCTATTCCCCCTGCGTTACCCGCAGGATTTCTTCGAGTGATGTTTTTCCACGTAGTGCGTTGAGCAGGCCGACACGCCGCAGCGTCACCATGCCCTGCTTCAGTGCGACGTCTCGGATGGCCAGAGCAGAGGCCCCCTCCACCACCGCCCTTCGAATCTCATCGTCGAGCGGCATCGTTTCGATCAGGGCGAAGCGCCCTCGATAGCCTCCCTGGCATCGGGAGCATCCAACCGGCTCCCACAGGCGAGCTCCGTCTGCCTCTTCGGGCAGAAATCCGAGCGCTTCGAGTCTCTTTGCAGGCAACGGCCCTGCTTCCTGCTTGCAGTCCTCGCACAGCCTCCGGCTGAGGCGCTGCGCAGCGATGCACTGGGTTGCGGATGCGACCAGGAAGGGGTCGATACCCATATCCACCATCCGGACAACGGTCGACGGAGCGTCATTGGTGTGCAGGGTCGAGAAGACCCTGTGACCGGTGAGAGCAGCCTTGATGGCGATCTCTGCTGTTTCGAGGTCGCGGATCTCTCCGATCATCACCGTGTCCGGATCCTGACGAAGAATCGCTCGGAGCGCCCTGGAAAAGGTCAGCCCTCGTTTCGCATTGACCGGAACCTGGACCACTCCATCGATCTGGTACTCGACCGGATCTTCCACGGTAGTGATGTTCTCCTCGGGAGAGAGCACTTCATTGACGCATGAGTAGAGCGTCGTCGACTTGCCCGATCCGGTAGGTCCCGTCACCAGCATCATCCCGTAGGCGCTGGTGATGGCATCTCTGATGTCGCGCAGGGCCTTCTCCTCGAACCCGAGGGTATCAAGGCTCAGGGCGAGGCTCGACGAGTCGAGGATCCTCATCACGACCTTCTCGCCGTGCACCGTCGGCAGGGTCGAGACCCTGAAATCGACCTGGCGACCATCGATCCGCAACTGAAATTTCCCATCCTGAGGGATCCTTCGCTCTGCGATATCCAGGCCCGACATGATCTTGATTCGACTGGTGATCGAGGCTCTCAACTTCGCAGGAGGCGGCTGCACCTCGCGCAGCACTCCGTCGCACCGATAGCGAATCCGTAGCGATCGCTCCTGTGGCTCGATATGGATGTCAGAGGCTCTCTCGCGCAGCGCCTGGTAGATGACATGATTGACGATCTTGACCACCGGAGATTCGTCTCCCTCGAAAGAGAGTTCCTGGATGCCTTCATCCTCGTCGCTGGAATCTCGTAGTTCGAGTTCGAGATCGCCGTAGTCGTCGAGCACTTCCTCGATTTCCTTGCGTCCATCACCGTAGAGCCGATCGATCGCTTCCTCGATGCGGAAATCGCAGGCGAGAACCGCCTGGACATGACAGCGAGTCACATTTCGTATCTCGTCGATCTGCACGATGTCATGGGGATCTGCGATGGCGATCGTCAGAACCCCGGCGCTCCTGGCCACAGGTAACACCCTGCAAGAACGCGCGGTCTTCTCGCGAAGTTCTTCGCAAGGATTCTCTTCCAGTTGCAATCGGCCGAGGTCGATCGGTGTCACCCCTGTTTCGAGGGCGAGCACGCCGAGCAATTCCTGCTCATCGAGGGCCCCCGACTCGACCAGCAACCGGGTCACTGAACCCTGTACGCCGGCATTCTGGATCGCATCATCGATCGCCTCGTCCTCGACCAGCCTGTGGCGAGAGAGGATCTTCCCGAGTCTTCGATTGAATCTGCTGATGACGTGGGACATGGTCAGGACTGCCGCTGGAATATCCTCTTGAGTTCATCGGAATCCGACGCGCGAGAGACCGCCTCTTCATAGGTGATCTGGCGCGTGCGGTAGAGTTCGTAGAGAGACTGATTCATCGTCCGCATGCCAAGTCGTCCACTGGTCTGAATCGCTGACGGGATCTGGTGAGCCTTGTCATCGCGAATCAGGGCACGGACCGCAGGCGTGGCGAGCAGGACCTCGCTGGCGAGAACCCTGCCGCGTCCGTCGGAACGAGTGACCAGTTGCTGACAGAAGATCCCCTCGAGTACGAACGAAAGCTGGGTTCTGACCTGCTGCTGCTGATGGGGTGGGAAAACATCGATGAGACGATTGAGACTCTGAACCGCATCATTGGTGTGCAGGGTGCCAAAGGTCAGGTGTCCCGTCTCTGCAACGGTAATCGCCGCCGAGATACTCTCGAGATCTCGCAGTTCTCCGACCATGATCACGTCGGGATCCTGGCGCAATACGCGACGGAGCGCGCTCTCGAAGCTGGGAGTGTCGGTTCCCACCTCTCGTTGAGAGATGCGACAGTTCTTGTTGCGATGGACAAATTCCAGGGGGTCCTCGATGGTGACGATGTGATCGTTTCGATTCCTGTTGATGTAGTCGATCATCGAGGCGAGAGTTGTCGATTTTCCTGATCCGGTCGCTCCGGTGACCAGCACCAGGCCCTTCTTCTTCAAGCAGAGTCCCTCGCAGACTTCCAGAGGAAGACCGAGCGATTCCATCTCCGGGATCTCATTCGGTATCACCCGGAGCACCGCGCTGACCGATCCCCTCTGATAGAAGACGTTTGTACGGAATCTGCCGAGACCACTGATCCCGAACGCCATGTCCAGTTCTTGCTCCTTCTCGAACTTACGCACCTGTTCGTTATCGAGAATCGAGTAAACGATCTGACGAACGGCGTCGTTGTCGAGAACTGCATCCCCGGCAGCGATCAGACGACCGTGAATTCGAATCATGGGCGGGGTTCCCGCACCCAGATGTAGATCGGAGCCTTCGCGCTCCACCAGCTGCTGTACGAGATCCTCTATGGTGATCAATTCAGGCTCCTTTTATTGCCACGGGGCCGCTCCTGGGCGAAGGAACAGGACATCGTGGATTTCCCGGAAGTACAGGGAAGAGTAGCATCTGGGCTCCGGATCGAGCCAAGAGGGAGGCGGGGGCCAGAGGTCGAATCGGGCTCAACCGGGGCTCAGCAGCCTCTCAGCGGACATTCGCCTCTCATCGATGAATCTCACCGCAGGACAACCCCGAATTCGTCGATGGAGTGCCCCGGCACGGAGGTCCCTGGCAGGCGAAGAGGCGACTCGATGCGGCGGTGCCTGCAACTCTCGCATGACCCCACCGGGGAGTGAATGGAACCGACCCGATTCGATCCAGAAGTGTTGCATCAAAGAACGAGGAGCGATCGGGCAAAGCCCGATCGCTCCCTGTTCATCCGTCGGATCGGGTAGCAAAAGCGACCCTCATGTGGAGACTGCAGCCCGTTCGCCCAGGAGCATCATCGAGGTGCATCATCGCGCGGCCACTTCGAGGCTACGGAAAAACGATTACCTCGACGCGTCGATTCTTGCTGCGACCCTCCTTGGTACTGTTGTCGAAGACCGGCCGCTGGGCACCATAACCGACCGCAGCGATCCTGTTCGCAGCCGCGGCGTTGGCGCTGATCAGTTCTCTCAACACCGAGCATGCACGGGTAGAACTCAGTTCCCAGTTGGATGCCCATCTGGACTTTGTTTTCTTGACCGGTGTCGAATCGGAATGGCCCTCGACGCGAATCTCTCGACCCGCAAATTGATCACGAAGCACCACTGCCAGCTTTCCGAGCGCCTGCTGGCCACGCTTGGAAATATCTGCAGATCCTGAGTTGAAGAGGACCTGCTGGTCGAGGGTCAAAGTCACCATGCCGCCGTCAGCACTCGCCTTGAGGCCGTCGATTCCATCGAAGCCATCCAGGTTGGGTTCGCCGACATCTTCGATGATCGCAGAAGCAGGAGTCGGCCGCGCGATGAGCATCTCATTTTCTGCGATCAGTGCGGCATTCTTGGCGCTGATATCTGCAAATCTCTTCTGAAATCCCACCAACTCGTCGACCGCTTCTTGCTGCTGTCGCTCGGATGTGGCGAGCTGGAACTCCAGGCGATCGCGCTGCTCCTCCGCTGTTCGCAACTTGTCCTGATTGTAGGCCAGTTCACGTTCGAGACTGGTGGTCTGGCAACCTGCCGTGATCGAGGCGATGAGAAATAACAGTAGCCCGCGAGAAATCGATGACATCCTGATCACTCCCCTTTCAGTGATGTTTTCGACGCGACGAGTGACCCGAAAGGGTCACCGCCTCCCGGAAGATAGCCCCCAGGGACGCCGCGCAGGATACCCCTGACCGGAGGGCCGGGAAACTGACCTGATGAGAAGATAAGGAACCTGACGACCTGTTCAGCCCTGCAGCAACTGGGTATATCGATTCCAGATCCACTCCAATTCCGGTCGAGCCAGCAACATCGAGGCGGCTCCGGCAGCGAGGAATGGGCCGAAGGGGATGTAGCGCGAGCCCTTGACCTTCCACAACCAGATCCCCACCACCGAGCCGAGCACGCAGGCGATCAGAAAGGCGATGAGGACCTCGACCGGCCCCAGAGTTGCGCCGAGGAAGCCCATCCACTTCACATCTCCGAACCCCATTGCAGGTTTTCGAAAGATGACCGATCCGATCCAGCCGATGCCCCAGATGCAGCCGGAACCGACCGCTGCGCCGCCGAGGCTCAGCACGATCCTGTGCAGGGGCGAAACGGCCAGAAGCGAGGGATCGATCATGCTGGCCGCCAGCAGCAATCCGAGCAGTCCACCGACAACATAGGCGAGCAGGCTGTCACTGAAGCCACGGCGCTGCTGCTGCCAGTTGGGCACGAAGCGGTGAAATCCGCCCCCGATGAGCGCGACTCCCCCGGCCACAGCGATCCAGATCTGCGGATTCTTCAGGTCCAGGGTCACCGAGGAGGGATCGATGGTGAAAACGTAGCCACTCTCGGTGAGCCAGGAGAACCATGGAGACAGTAGCAAGACCAGAGCTGTTCCTGGAATCGTGATTCGATCGGGGATGATGCGATGGTCGAGGTCGATGCCGCTGACGACGATCAGAGTCGAGACCCAGATCCACAGCACCAGAACGGTGAAGAAATCGATGACCTCTTCGAATTGCCCTCCGAGCCGCACCGCAATCAGAAGGAAGATGGCAGCGCTGAACGCCTCCACCAGCGGGTATCTCGGCGAGATCGGGTTGGAGCAGTCTCGACAGCGTCCTCGTAGCCACATCCAGGCCAGCACCGGTACATTGTCGAACCAACGCACCGGAGCCTTGCAGGAGGGGCAGAAGGAGCCGCGCGGATGGCTCACCCGTAGCCCATCGATGGGGATGCGGTAGATGCACACGTTCAGGAAGGACCCGACGATCCCTCCGAGCAGGCCTGAAAAGAGCAACACGATCGGGTACGAGATCAAAGATCCTCCTCGAGACGCGACAGGATAGCATCGACCACCATGGATGGTGAAATTCCGTCGGTCTCGAGTGCCTCGGCACACAACTGCCGATAGAGCGGTTCTCGATCTCTTCGCAACTGCTCCAGCAACTGGCTACGGCTACCGCCCTCGAGAAGTGGACGTATCTGCTGCTGACTGCGTTCGATCAGGATGGGATGGCTCGCATCGAGCCAGAAGCAGCGCCAAAGCGACAGATATTGGCGGTTCTCGGGCATCTCGACGACACCGCCACCGGTCGCCATGACGACCCGGGCATCGTGTCGATCGGTCGCTGTTGCGACGAAAAGGGCCTCCGCGGCCCTGAAAGCCGGGAGGCCCTTCTCGTGGATCCAACGGGCTGCACTCCAGCCCGATTGCTTCTCGAGTTCCTGATCGACATCCAGGAAGCGATAGCCGATCCGGCTGGCCAGCAGTGCTCCGACCGTGCTCTTACCGCTTCCGGGGAGACCGATCAGCGCTACCCGCTCCATCCGCTGCCTTTCAGCGACGATTCAATGGTATCGAGATCTCGATCAGTTCGAGATCGCGACGAACCGTGATCTGGATCTCGGCGAGTCCCGAGTACTGCAACGAATCCTGGATGTCCTCGATGGAGCGAACTTCCATCTCGCAGATCCGGATGATCCAGTCGCCACGCTTCAACCCTGCATCGTGAGCCAGCGACCCCTCGTGCACCTCGGTCAGCAGGATGCCGATGGCATTCTCTTCCACCTCGATGCCGAGCACCGGCGGTTCCTGGTACGCCGCCGGCACCACATCCGCCTCCATCACCGGGTTGTCGAGCGGATCCTGCTGGCGGTGAGCCACCAGATGCCGGACCTCATCGCCACGGATGACCTCCATCTCGATGGCAGATCCGGAACCGATGCTCGACAGCACCTCACCGATCTCATCGAGAGATCGGATCGCCACTCCATCGATCGTGAGCAATCGATCCCCCACCTCGGCTCCCGCGATGCCGGCACCGCTACCCGGCAATATCGCATCGATGAGGGCTCCATCTGCGTCCCAGGACACGATGATGCCCAGTTTTCCCGGCGTGCGTTCCGGCACCGGAGCGACGCGGGCCGACGATGGGACCGGTGTCGCCACCTTCTCATCATCCTCGGTGACAGCGGACTGCCCCTCTGCGGTCGGATAGGTGCCCAGCACCCCCTCGACCACCCTGGGGTCCTCTCCCGAGCGGACGAAACCGATCACGATGCTGTCGCCTGCCATGCGCCCGGCGAGCGCCTTGCGCAGGTCATCGATCGATTGCACCTGCTGGCCTCCGACGGTGGAGAGTTGATCACCCACCTTGAGTTTCATCTGCTCGGCACAACTGCCGGGAATGACCTCCTCGACAAAGACTCCCGCCCCCTTCTCCACCGGAGCCACGCCCAGGAAGCCTGGATCCCTGGCCACCGGCACGGCGGCATCCGAGGCATCGGAAGCGGATGTGGGGTCTCCGAGGCGCACCGCGGCCAGATCACCGCCTCCAAAACGGATCTGGATCGTCCAGGGCGAGCCGCCCCGGCTGTACCCGACCGTGGTCTCGACACCTGGAGTGGTGGCGTTCAATACATCTCGCAGGCCTTCGATGGTGCGAATGCGGGCATCGCCGAAGTGAGTGATCAGATCTCCGGCAGCGAATCCCGCAACCTGACCATTGGAACCGTCCTCGACGGTGACCACTTCCAATCCGAACTCATCGGATTGCACCACCGTGATCCCCAGCGCGATCCCGGCTTTGACCACGGGTACTGGCTCCGGTGCTGGCGGCAATGGTTCGACCAGCCGTATGGCGGGGATGCTCCGTGGAACTTCGGCCACTGGCACCGCTTCCGCCCACTCCTTCATGATGCCTCTGCCCGTCACTTTCAGAACTCCGTCGCTTCCCTTGCGAGCCCACCCGATGGTGACCGCATCTCCAGCCTTCTTCGAACCCAGAATCGTGACCAACTGGTCCATATCAGCGCCCTGACCGTCGAGCTCGAAAATCGCATCGCCAGATCGAATACCCATCTGATCCGCGGTACTGCCCTCGGTCACGTCCTCGACCAGGACCGAGCCGGCCCCATCGACCTCGAGGGTGGCGGCCTGTTCCTGGCTCATCTCGACGATCTGAACCCCGAGCTGGCCACGGGGCCTATCGGGATCTGTCGCGGCAGCCACCGTCTGCGCCTGCCCACGGAGCTGGGCCAGTTCTACCAGGGCTGCTTCGAGTGCCTTCTGTAACTCGATCTTCTCTGCCGTCAAGACCGAGATCGTCTGCCTCGCTGCCTCCAGATCGGCGCGGGGGCCTTCCTGGGCACGAGCCAACTCCGCCCTGAATTGCTCCTTCATCTTCTCCAGTTCGGCGACGAATCGAGCCTCGATCTCCTTGAGGTCATCGTCTAGCTGGACTCCGTCCTTGACGGAATCGGAACGGATCACATCTGCAGCGATCACATTCGAAGAAACCATGCCGAGAAGCATGATCAGAAATAGGGCTCTTGCCCTGGTGAAGATGTGCATGGGGATGATGCTCATTTTTTTCCCTTCCTCCTCATTGGAGGTCCCTTGGTTCGAGGTCTGCGTTCGAGGTCTGCGTGCGGTGAAGATCGCGGCCATTCGCCAGCCAGTGACACTCACGTTACTCGGTGATTCTGACCGACACACCGCTGCTCGGCAATAACCAGAGCCGGGATCTCCTGAGACGCTGGATCAGCACAGGAGATCACGAATTCGTGCGATCGCTTGCTTCAGTTCATCGTCTGGCCGGGCAAAAGATATGCGGATACAGCCCTCAGAGCCAAAAGCTCCACCGGGTACCACGGCGACGTTCTTCTCCTCGAGCAGGCGAAGAGCAAATGCATCGGCGTTCTCTGCAACACCATCGACTCCCAGTCGCTCGGAAACATCGAGGAACAGGTAGAAAGCTCCACCAGGAAATGCAAAGTGTGTCCCCGGAATATCGGAGAGCCCGTCGACAAGGAGATCCCTTCGCTGACGGAAGCAGTCATACATCGACACCAGGTCCGGGTGGTCAAACTGATCGAGTGCAGTGGCGATACACGCCTGAGAAACGCTACAGGCATTGGCAGAGTTCTGGCTCTGAAGCCTTCCCATCGCCGCCGCCAGCGGTGGGCTACAGACGGTCCAACCGATCCTCCAGCCGGTCATGGCAAACGACTTGGATAGACCGGAAATCAGCGCCACTCGCTGAGGATCGACGCTGAAGGGGCTCTGGTGCTCTCCGTCGTGGACGAGGCTCTCGTAGATCTCGTCTGAAATGACCCAGAGGTCGTTTTCTCGGGCGAATTCCACCACCATCGCGATGTCCTCGGGGCTACTCACCGTCCCTGTCGGGTTGCCGGGCTCGTTGAGTATCAGCCCCGTGGTACGAGGAGTGAGGTATCTGGCCAGCAGCTCGGGTGTCAGACGATGGCCGTCCCTGCAGTCGGTGGGTACCTTTACCGGAACCCCTTCAGCAAGAGTGATCAGTTCCGGATACGAGACCCAGTATGGCACCGCCAACATCACTTCGTCACCTGGATCCACCAGCGAGAGCAAGCACTGGGAGAGGGACTGTTTTGCTCCCGATGAGATCACGACCATCGAAGGATCGACTTCGACCCCACGAGTTCGTGTGACATGACGGCAGATCGCTTCTCGCGCCTCGATGTGGCCCGCCGCAGCAGTGTATCGAGTCCAACCTGCATCCATCCCTGCCTTCGCTGCATCGCGGATGAATTGCGGTGTCGGGAAATCAGGTTCCCCCACGCTGAGGTTGAGAATCTCCTGCCCATCTCGGATGAGGTCCTGCAACCTGGCGTTGAGGGTCAGGGTCGCTGACGGTTGAATGGTACGGACGCGCTGGCTGATCATTTGAACTCCGATTTCTCTCGATCCGATGAGATCGATGCGATGAGAGTGCGGATACTATCGCCAAGCATCGTGACTTGCGAGGCACGGAAGCCATTCAATGGCGCTTTCGACGCCATCTCGCCACCATCCTGAAAGTTGCAGCGGTCAGCAGTGTGGCTATGATGGAGGAGAATGGCGCTCGCTAGATCGTCGAAAATTGTGGATTTGGCCCGTATTGGCGTCAAGGTACACGCAAGTGCCCGAATTGAACGAGGTCCCCGATGCACCAGAAGATCGCCTTGCCCATGTTGTTGACGCTACTGCTGTCAGGATCCGTATTTCTGACGCCCTCCGCCGCACAGGCTCAGATGCTCTTTACCCGTGGCGATTGCAACATCGATGGGGTGATCAACATCGCAGATGCGGTGCTGGGACTGGGTATCCTGTTTTCCGGAGCTGGCCCTGCCGATTGCGCCGATGCCTGTGATGTCAACGACGATGGCCAAAACGACATCAGCGACCCCATCTTCATGCTCGGCAACCTCTTCTCCAGTGGCCCGAACCCGCCACCACCCGATGACTGCGGTGCCGATCCCAGCCCGGATAGCCTCGATTGCCTGACCGGCCCCAGCACCTGTCCACCACCGGTGGAGGATTGCAGCAATGGTGTCGACGATGACGGAGATACATTGATCGACTGCGCTGATCCCGATTGTGATACCGATCCGATCTGCGCACCCCCACTCTCCTTCGATCTGGATATTTATCAGATCATCATCGATGAGTGCACCTTCTGTCACGGCCCCCCGTCCAATTTCGCCGACCTGGATCTATCCACCACCGCTGGAAATGATCCCTACGCACGAATCGTCAACACGCCCTCGGACGAATGCGATTCCTATGATCTTGTCGAACCGGGTGACTCCCAGGCCAGCTGGCTATACCGGAAGATCAGCGGCACTCATGTCGAGGCAGCGACATCTGCAGGCTGTTTAGCGATGGATGCAGGAGACCAGATGCCACTGGGGCCCTTCTGTTGCCTGGAGACGACACAGATCGAACTGATCCAGCAGTGGATCGATGAAGGAGCCAATCCCTGATGCACTCTCGGGGACGATGTGAAGTGTCGAATCGGGTGCTGATCTTGACTTCTGGTCACCGAGGCCTACACTCCCGTTTTCCGTTCTGAGCCGAGGTGGCGGAACTGGCAGACGCGCCAGGTTAAGGACCTGGTGGGCATTAGCCCATGGGGGTTCGAGTCCCCCCCTCGGCATTTGACTTCCCCTGCACTCTCATCTGCTTCATCACTACCTTCCGTCTCCATCCGTCTCCATCCGTCTCTTTCCGTCTCCTGGCGATGCCTGATTCACGACAAAAAAACAGGGAGACGGGGCACTGCCCCATCTCCCCATTTTGTTGGCCCCGACCCGATCCGAACCAGTGAGCTCTTGCCCCCCGGATCGACCCTGGTCAGTCCCGGGTACTTCTTCCCTCGCCTCACCAATACTCGTACTTGGGACGAGTTCTCGGTGAAGACTCGGAACGCACCGCGCGGGTGCGCCAGGGTCGATGCTGACCGGAAGGCTTGGCTACTTTTTTTTGCGCCGCTTGGCCTTCTTCTTGGCCTTGCGCTTGGCTGGCTTCTTCTTGGCCTTGCGCTTGGCCTTCTTCTTGGCCTTCTTCTTGGCTGGCTTCTTCTTTGCCTTGCGCTTGGCCTTCTTCTTCGTGGCCTTCTTCTTCGTCTTGCGCTTGGCCTTCTTCTTGGTCTTGCGCTTGGCCTTCTTCTTCGCAGCCTTCTTCTTGGTCTTGCGCTTGGCCTTCTTCTTCGCAGCCTTCTTCTTGGTCTTGCGCTTGGCCTTCTTCTTCGCCTTCTTCTTCGCCTTGCGCTTCGCGGGCTTCCGCTTCGCGGCCTTCTTCTTCGTCTTGCGCTTCGCGGTTTTCCGCTTCGCGGTTTTCCGCTTAGCGGTCTTCCGTTTCGCCTTCTTCTTCGCCGCCTTCTTCTTGGCCATGCCAACTCCTATCGGGGTCTATGCCCCAAAGACCTGATGCTCACGCCCCCCTCCGAGGGGACGACCGATAGAAGCTGAGGTGCAACCGTTGCACCCTGCCTCCACCGGAAAGAACTCGTGGAAAGTATGTGTGGGGAACTTCTCTTCATGCAAGCCACGTCCAGCGCGCCTGAAGAGGTGGGTCGATGACTCGACCTGGCGGGAACTCCCGACACGGATCCGCTTTCAGATCCGTGGCCAGGTCCCTGCTGATCATCCATCGATTCGCCGACACGGGCAGATGCCGTGTTCACGGAACCGACTTGCTTGTAGAGAGTGGGTTGGACCAACCCGTCCCCCAGTGTCGCCCTGCCCGGAGAGGAGAGTGCGTCGTGACGACGCGAGCGCATTCCCCTTCACCACGATGGAGTACGAGAGGTCCTACGAAAGATCATCACTTTCCCGACCGATGTGACTCGCAAACTCCAGCGCAGTGGAAAGCACCTCCCGTTCCCCTCGGGTGATCGGTGCTCCCCGTCAACGGCGGTATACTACAGAAACACGCACCGTGTTCCATCTACTTTTTTTTTGTGCGATGCCGTCACTGGAGAAAATCAGTGCGGAAAAAAGAAGGGGCTTTCACCGTGTCACGGTAAAAGCCCCCATGTTCATGCAATTTCGCTCTAAATAGTCGAATCAGCGCGATGCAATCGAACTACCTAGAGACGAAACGATGGTGGAAATCAATGTTTCCGTTTCCGGATCGACTTCGGCGGGGGTGTAGATGGAGACCAGTAGAGTCCCCTCGTTTGCCGCGACGAGTGCATGAAGACATTTTTTCTGTTGATCGGGAGAGATGCTCTCATGGATGAAGGCCGCTCTCAATGGAGCCAGCACCCATGCCCGTCCGGTACTCGACGGAGCAAAACCAACCTCTTCCAGGCGATCTCCGAGCGAGTTGGCGGCGACTTCCGGAGTCAGTTTGGTTCCCCGGTAGCGATCCAGTGCGATCAGTATCGACCCATCTTCTGATGAGATCCTTGCGGCTCCCTTGGCACTCACTGATTGCCAATCTTCAGGCACATCCAGAGCCAGTCCCAGCCCATCGAGTTGAGCCGTACGAAAGACCGTCAACTCGGGATCGACTGTAGCCACCTCCACGACATCGGATTCCAGCGCCTCGCTGAGCTCGGTACTGCCGTCGCCCTGAGTCAACTCAACCGCGTCCGACGGGTCATCGGTAGATGGCCCCACATCGGCAGAAGCACTCGGCAGAAGTTCAGCAAGTTCAGGCAACTGGATGTGTGTGATTCCAGCAGTTGTCTTCAGGGGTGGCTGGGCATCGAGCCGGCGAGCCAGATATTCCTTTTCGGAAGTCTCCAGCACCACCTCGGAGATGAAGCGGCGATAGAAGGTCGCCCTTCCATTGGCCCAGGTCAGGATCACCTTCTCGTCATCGCTCGCGATGACCTTGCCGCTGATGACGTGGCCATTCTTGAGGAACACCGTGCCACCTTCTGCAGGGACGGTCGGGATCACCAACAACAAGGAGACCAGTCCAAGTAGGAATGTGTACTTTTTCATCGACTTTTCGCTCCAATTCCTTGCTGGTGCTGATCGATCACATCGTCAACCCAGTTTTCGAACTCGGCCACAGCAGCAGGGCTCACCGAATCATCGGTCACGGGACCCATCTTCCCCCACGGGAAGAAGAGCAGCACTGCGCCGAGCAGAAGCGACGCTGCGATCACACCTGGCTTCCAGTGCTCGATGGCAAGTTCACGAGCCTGTTCGGCCAACTCGCGGGCACGCTCCCCGATTTCACGAGCCCTGTCGATGACGCGATGCGTCACCTTCAGGAGTTCATCCTTGTAGGAGGGGTCAGAGCCTTCGACGAGGCTGGTGATATCCTCGACACTTTCAACATCGGGGAGATCGTCGATCAGATGAGCGGTGATCTCCGGGAGGTCATCCAGTTCGGTGCATTGCTCCTCACCGGGTCTCACCGACAGCAATACAGGAATATCCTGATCGTCCTCGATGGTTTCATCGTCATCGAGGAACACGATGACATCATCCTCATGTAGTTGATTCAGATCGACGAGGTCCGTATCGGGAGTGACGACCTCCGTCTCCTCGACCGGATCCTTCACGGATCCAGGAACAGGGGACGTGGTGGCAGACTCCTCGATCAGGTCCTCCTCGGTGGCTGATTTCAATTTGTCTTCATTCATCGGCAATTTCCCTACTTGTTACCTGGCCAACCACCCACCGGGCGGGGGGATGGTCCACGCTAAAGAGTAGGATGAGATCGAGGATGGTGCCAAATGGGCCCGGAAACCGTGTCAGGAGCTGGATACGAGGTCCTCGGAGAGTTCGTGATCCGCAACAACCGGACCCAGGGTCGGAGCCGCATGAAGTGGTTTTCCGCAACTGCGGCAACTGCCAGGCTCCAGATCAACACTGCCGCACAGGCGACAGAATCTTGTCAACAGCCCCTGGAGATCGAGCAGCCAGCGAACCTGCTGCCCGGTCAGAGCGCCTTGACGAACCAGCACCTCGCCGATGCGAAAACGAAGACCGATCCTACGAAGTTGTGCCTGTTCCCGGACAGCCGACTCCAGTTGATCGAGAGTGATCCAGCCTCGATCTCTCGCCAGGCGACCCAGTGAACCATCCTCGGATCGGCGCCGTCGCCCATCTCCGACTCTCGTCCTGAGGTGATCCCTGGTCATCTTGAGCACACAGTTGGCCACACTCATGGCCAGCGCACCACTTCGGATCAGAACCTCCAGCAACTCTCTCGCCCCCGGGTCTCTCGGGCAGCAAAGAAGTGCCTCAGCGATGTGATCATCCTCGATCCAGCCCCGAAGGCGCAGGATTCGCACTGCCATCATCAGATCCGGTGCTCGAGTCGAGGCGCTTGGCATCTGAGGCTCCCTCCAGTTCTTCGACCAGCGACAGGATGATCGAATCGAGGACCTCGAAGCCCAGATCAGTGATCCGGACCCTGTCCTCCTCATGAAGAAGCAAACCCCGCCGCTCGAATCTGCGCAAACTGGACTCACAGATGTGCTCGAGGGAAAATCCAGTTGCGGCACGAATCTCGGCCAGATCGAGCCCTGAAACCAACCTCGCCTGGAGCATGATCGTTTCCACTGCAGCAGTGATCCGGTCAGGAACTTCCTGGTCTACCCGTTTCGGTGAGCCTCCTGATTCGATGTATGAGGTGACATTTGCGAGGTTTTTCCACCGTTTGCCCTCATGAAAAGAGGCCGCACCGCTGCCGATGCCCAGGTAGGTGCCACGCTGCCAGTAGTTGAGATTGTGAAGGGATTCTCCTCCTCGCTTGTACAGATTGGAAACCTCGTATCTCCGATATCCCTGGTCGGTCAAGCCGGATAAGAACTGCCTTGCACGATCGATGCACTGCTCATCTTGTAACGGATCGATGTCTCCCCTGCTTCGCATCTTATCGAGCCAGGTTCCGCGTTCGTAACTGAGATGGTAGAGACTGATATGGTCTGGATCGATCTGCTCCACTGCAGCAAGATCTGCGATCACCGATGGCTCATCCTGGCCAGGCCAGCCGACAATCAGGTCAAGATTGGTTCTGGGGACGCCGAGACGGTGCATCATCTGATGAACCTCGATCACCCTGGAAGCATCGTGTTGCCTGCCGAGAAGCGAGAGTCCTTTCTCGTCAAAGGTCTGAGCACCGGTGCTGATTCGATCCACGCCGAATTGAAGGGCTACCTCCAACTTCTTCTCATCGATGGACTCCGGATTGGTTTCCACGGTCCATTCGCTCAACCCCGCACCGAAATGATCTCCCAGTGCCTGCAACAGGTCGCTCCAGGAATCATCGTCGAGGGCACTGGGTGTCCCCCCTCCGATGAAGATGGTACGTGGCTTGAACCCCGTCACAGCGATCGATTCGATCTCCTTGATGAGGACCTGGGTGTACTTGCGAGTCACTGGAGGACTGAGGGATGCAACATGGAAGTCACAATATGTGCACCGAACTCTACAGAAAGGCACATGCACATAGAGCCCCGGAGAGTAGCTCTCGTGGCGAATCGCTTCGATTCCTGTCTCCCTCCGATTGGTGGATCTCGCAGTCATTCTGTATCCTTATTCGAGGTCTCTCCCTGGATCCTACCCTCGACGCGACTCGGGGGCATCTGGCTCTCAGGACCTCCGGCCTCTGTCGGCCGCTGACGACGGATGAAGCGGGAGTCTTGACATGAGTAGCCTTCGTGGACATCTCGAGCACTTTGGTCTTCAGGAGTTGTTGCAGACCCTGTCCCATGGAGCTCGTACCGGCACGCTTCAGATCGAACGCAACGACGAGAAGGTGTCGATCGTGTTCGAAACTGGCCACATCACGGTGGTTCGAACCGGCTCCTCAAGCCACATCCGCTTCCGCAGTATCTTGCTACGGGGAGGGATTGTTTCGGAAGCAGATCTTCTCCAGGCACGTAAAGATCAGGAAGAAACCGGAATGCTGCTCGGCAGGGCGCTCATCGAACGAGGAATCATCGATGATGCGCAGCTCTCCCAGGCACTTCGCCTCAAGGTGGAGGAGGAACTGTTTGATCTGTTCCTGTGGGAAAGCGGTACCTTCGAATTCTTCCCGAAGTTGATCCAGTCCACGGCCGAGGATGACATTCACCAGGTCACAAGGATTCAGGTCGATCCGATGTCGGTGATCATCGAAGGTCTCAGACAGGCGGACGAGTGGAAGGTCATTCGTGATCGAATCCAGGACCTGCACTGGATCCTGGTGCCGGTCGATGGAACACCTGCCCCTGCAGAATCTCATTCTCTCTACAAGTTGGTAGATGGGCATCGAAGCACAGATGAAGTGCTCGCACTCGCAAGTTCAACTCGGTTCGACACCTGCTCGGTACTCTATCGATTCATCGAAGAAGGCAAACTTCGCGAAGCCACTCATGGAGAGATGCTCAAGGAGGCCCGGGCGCGTGTACAAGACCGGCCCGCCTCATCACTTTGCCTTTACGAATCTCTCATCGAGCGTGCCGGATCCTCGATGGGACACACGCTACTGGAAGAGGCTGCAGATTGCGCAGCTCACCACGATCCGTCGGCACAGGCTGACTTCATCCGTCAAGCAGTGGAGATTCTCAGGAGCCACGGAGATGGTCCGGGCGCATGGATTCGCCTTCAACGGTTACTGGTGCTGGCACCAGGTTCTCTTGAGGATCTGCTCGGGGCCTGGTCATTGCGCGAGTACATCCCGACCCGCCGTGTGCTGACGCTTCTCGACGAATTGACGAAGGCCCTTCGTCGTGCGGGCGAATATCGACAGTTGAGTTCCATCCTGCGAGATGCTGAGCCGCTCCGAGGAACGGAGCCCAGCTACTGGCTGCAACTGGGAGAGGCACTGCAGCGATGCAAGGATCCGGAAGCAGAGGTCTACCTCGCCCGAGCCATCCAGATCTCTGACAAGAAGGAACCAGAGGTCGCACTGCGTGCGGAGCGGATGCTCCGGGACCTGAACTCCGACCTCGCGCTCGGGGATGAGGATGTCGAACAGTTACGGCAACGCAGAACCGACATCGATAGCCATAGAAAATTACGGCGCGGCGTCGTTCTGGGCGCTGCAGGACTCCTGTTTGCCCTCTGCTTGCTGCAAGTTTCCTCCGAGTGGAGGGCGAGAGGTCTGCTATCAGCAGCCCGCTCGATAGAGGCGAGCGGAAATGGAATCTCGGGCATGAAAAGTGCTGCGATCGCATTCGAGAGAGTTTCCAGGGAACACCCATGGACCTTTGCTGGCAATAATGGTGCTCGATCGAGCGACAGGCTGAGAGATTCCATTCAGCAGCAACAACATTCGGACCAACGTGCGCAAACAGCTGACCTCCAGATGCAACGAACAAAAAGGCTAGAAAAGTTGATGCTGGTCAGGAAGTCGATCCGAGAATCTCAAGCATTCAGAAAACAGGGCGACGTCATCGCCGCGAGAAAAATACTGGATGCCATCGACCCCGAAGCTCTCGATGTCCTGCCCGAGATCGAGTTCAACAGCATCCAGGTGCCAGTACTGATCGAAAGTCGTCCCATCGGAGCCCGCGTTCTCAATTCGATGAAGAAATTCGTCGGCATCACACCGACCATCGTGGATGTCCCTCTCGGTGATGAACTGAAGTTCTTCGTCGAGCGACCCGGTTGTCGGACCAAGTCGATCCAACTGTCAGGATCCTCCCCCGCCACGGTCGCTGTAGCACTTGTGCGAGGGCCGCTCCGAACCTACACACTTCCAGGCCCGGTTCAGCAGGCGGCGCTTGCAGGCGATTCGTTGGTACTGGCCGGAAGAGACGGCCAGGTTCGCATCGTCGATGTAAACCAGCTCAGTTCCATCGGTGAACACGTCATCGGTATCGAAGGACATCCAACACCGATACTGATCGAGCAAAACGGAATCGTACTCGCCGTGCCCTATTCCGGCAGGCCCGTGATCGTCAGGGCGGATGGAAAGGTTCGGCCCTTTGGACCCGCGGCCAAGGCCCCCTGGTCTGCAGCGTGTGGCCTCGACCGTGGTTGGGTGCTGGCCGATGTCGAGGGGCGGGTGATCCATCTCGACTCTCGAGGCAAGACTCGCTGGGAATACAACTGTAATGCCCCGGTGGCTCTGCTGGGCTCGTCCGCCGAAGGCCAGCTCTATGTCATCGACGCGGCTCGTTTCCAGCATCGAATCGGTACCGATGGGAAGCAGGTCGGAAGCGCGGTCAGGCTCCCTGGAGAAGCGATGCATTTGCTCCCCGATGGAAGAGCGCTTCTTCACGACGGGCGCATGTGGAAACCAGGATCGATGTCGCTCGGGCCCGCTCCCTCGACCACCCTCAGGCATGAAGGACCGCGCAGCCTCTACGGAACGGAAAATGGCTGGGCTGTCTTCGCCGGTTCGTCCACCGAGGAGCATCAGAGTCCCTCGGCAGCTGCTTGCGCACCGCTTGAGTCCAGCAGCGGCGATGGTGCGACATGGATCGCCGGCGTGGATGGCATCTTGCGGCTGCATGATTCGAACGGCGAAATTGCCAGCGAGGTAGAACTGGGTGCGACCGCTATTGATCTTCAACGCAGCGAGCAAGGCAGGATTTTGGTCACGCTCTCCGACGGAAGACTCTGCGATGTGGAGGAACTGAAACGATGATCTCCACTACCCTTCTGACCATTGCAATACTGGCTTCCGTGGGAGGCTCCGAACTGGTGACCCCAGATGAACTGGCTCTCCACCGTGGACATCTGATCCATCTTCAGGGACGAACCGGTGATCGAATCGGCAATCAGATACAAATCGCCGGTTACGATGAGATGGTCGCGGTACCAGAGGGAGTCAAGATCCCTCGGCGAGGCACCAGAGACAGACCATACCTGCTGGATATCTGGTTGCTCCAGCAGGAGCAGAGTTTGACGATCACACAGGCCACCCCAGTCAACTCATGGCAGCAGTGCCTCGACTACCATCTGGCTCGTCTCGCAACAGCCACTGCTTCTGATCAAGAAGCGATCCTGAACTTCCTTCTGAGGGAAGCACCTCGAAATGGACGAGCACAACTGTGGCTCACGCTCGAGAAGGTCACAGAAGATCCAGCGACGTGGATCCGACTCGGAGGCCAGTTCCTTTCCGGCACCGATGTTCTGAGCGAGACGATCCACCGTCTCTCTCTCCAATCGGTCGCTCTTGGACAGGAGATGTTCCTGCAAGAAGGAGTGTGGCTCTCGAAGCCAGATTTCTACCGCTTGAATCAACTGACCGAAATCGAGGGGCATGCGGTGGTGGCTTCGCGGCACTCCCTGGAACAGACCACGGCAGGGAATCTGGATCAAATCCTCACTCTGTCGAAGAAGGAGACTCTGGCCAGGGACATCCGGCCTGGAGCCAGCAGAAGGGCCGTGGTGGCGCTACACGGGAATCCAGGTGAAGTGACCTGGATCCAGATGGAGGGGCATTTCATCGAGGAATGGACCTACAGTGACAAGTTGATGCGCATCATCGATGGCCGTGTCTTCGAGGTCGTCACTACAGATCATCGGCAGTAGCGCTCAACCGGAGAGGATCACTCTCCCTCGCCATCTTCATCGGCGTCCCCATCATGAATCACCGGCAAATCCAGTGGCATGTTTTCTCCTCCACTGCTGGGGCTTGATTCTGGCTCGTCCGGATCAAAGGGAGTACCTGGAAGCTGCGGATCCTGCTCTACAGGTTTGCGTACAGTTCCCAATCTAGCGCGTGGCAGTGGAGCGACTCCCTCCTCGACAACCCGCGCTGCATGGAACATCAGGCCTCCCCTACCCGAGACCTCGACCATCTCGCCCTGGCGCAGGGGAAGTGGAATCGTCTCACCTCGAATCACTTCCACATCGCCTTCCCAGACCCGAACCTCGGTGTGACCTCGACTGGCCCACCGTCTCATCTCGAAGAGCGTTCCGGTGACACGAATCTGTAATTCCTCGGTGATAACAAGGAAGCCTCTCCCCTCCGGCTCGACATCGAAGCGAGCCAGGCCATCTTCGAGGAGCACCGAGTCGTTGGACAGTATGGTGACCTTGGCCCCCACTCCGAATCTGACACTTCGTCCGTTCGGATCATCGATCCACACCTCGCCCTGCTGGCAGGACACCGTCTGCCCAGGCCCCATCAACACACTGGCGATTCCAGTACGAAGCCGGATCTGTTCCTCGTCCAGTTCCACCACGCTCTGCTCAGCAATGGTTCGAAGCACGAACACGGAATCGAAAGCGGATTCCTTTCCCGACGGGACCCACCACCAGGCGAGCAATGAGATGAACGCCAGTAGCGTGAGAACCACCGCTGCAAATCTGGGTGCAGCCCGCTCAGCGGCAAGGGACACTTCCATCGGTTCGCGCTCTGAAATCAACTGGCCCGGTTCCAGACTCCCGACCAGCAACTGATCGATTTCACCGACAACCTCGTCAAATCCCAGGTCCAGAACATCCATTCCGGAAAGAAATTGCTCATGCCATGCCCTGCAATCGCCGCAGCGATCCAGATGGGCTTCCAGAATCTCTGTCCGTTCCGGAGTCAGTTCATGATCCTCCGAAAGAGAGATCCAACGCCGGATCAGTTCGCAATCCTGTTGGGAACTCATCGAGAGTCCAATCCATCTCCATCGAGCAACTTCAACTTCTCTGCGAGTGCCTGGCGAGCTCGAAACAATCGAGATTCTACACCCTTGGCGGTGGTTCCAAGCAAGCGCGCAATGTCCCTGTACGACCGTCCCTGGTCATGCTTGAGTAGCAACACTTCCCTGTAGTCCGCCGGGAGTTCGTCGATGATCTCTCGAATGCGGAGAGAGCGTTCCTTTCTCTCCAGCATCTCCGGCGGCCCCGGTGCTCTGTGAGCATCTCGGTCCTCGTCAAGGGGAGCAATTTCTGGCGCCTTGCGTTTCCTGTGACGTAACAGATCCAGCGCTCGTGTTCTGACGATCTGCATGAACCATGCGGAAAATCGGTTGTCCTCTCGCAAACTCGAGAGTCGTTGCCACGCCTTCAGGTAGGAATCCTGCACAGCATCTGCAGCAAGATGGGTATCGCCCAGGATTCCGTAAGCGACGCTCGCTGCTGCACCCTGGTGCAGCGCAATCAGTTGCGAGAAGGCCTCTCGATCTCCTTCACGAGCAGAGGCAACCAGGTTGGCGATTTCCGGACTCATTCCTGAATCTCCAGCACGGTCGACCCATCCAGTAGGACGCTTGAAAGATCAACATCCCTCACGCTCAACGATCTCGCTCCTGTCGCTCCAGGACAGAATCCAGAATGCCAATGTAGGAGCGATAGCGAAGCGGATGAATCCGTTCCTGCTCGATCGCCGCCAGCACCCCGCAGCCCGGTTCCTGACGGTGGAGGCAGTCCCGAAATTTGCAGCGGCTGACCTCAGGAGCCAGATCCGGCATGCAACTGGCGAGCTCCAGAGGATCGAGACCCCACAATGCCCAGTCCCTGAAACCGGGCGTATCGATGATGGATGTGTCCTCTCCGGCAGGATGCCAGGTCACCGCGGATGTGGTGTGCTTGCCCTTCTCGTTGTGATCGCTCACAGGAGCCGTACGGATCTCGATGCCGAGCACCCTGGAGATGAGCGAGGACTTTCCGACACCACTGGGACCGGTCAACACCGTGGCCTTCCCGGCGATTCGATCCCTGAATTCTTCCAGTCCCAGTGAGGATTCCACGGATGTGTGAATCACGTCCACGCCAATTTTCGGATAGATCGACAATCGTTCCTGCAGTTCATCGGGAACACCAAGATCCATCTTGTTGAGAACCAGAAATGCTGGCAGATTGCTCGACGAGGCGGCCATGAGGAGTCGGTCCAGTGCTCCAAACTTGATGGTGGGACGAGCTACCGAGAATACGCAGGCAACCTGGTCCAGGTTTGCGGCAAGGATCAGTTCGCGGGCCTTGCCCACATCTCTTCGACGAGAGATCCAAACCTTGCGTTCCTCAACCGATACGATGCGTCCGTCTGGTCCACCATCGGACTCCGCTGTCAACTCGACCTCGACCCAGTCCCCGACGACGATCGCAATTCGCCCATCTTTTCGGAGGCGGCCGGCCAGTTCGCACCTGTAGTCTCGCCCCGATGCGTGCACTGTCACGCCACGGCTCGATCTGAAGACCACCTGCGCCCGCATCGGCAACTAGACCAGCAACTCGGTGAGGTGATCCTCATCGGGTCGGGGTAGACAATCGACAACCTCGTCAAGATAGCGGATGGTCTGGATCGCAGCCCTGCCTGTGAACCGATCGGCATCCCACGGTGGCAGACTCGCCGCGACTTCACCGAGTACATCATCGGACTCTATCAACGCCCTCAGAGGATTATCCTTGCCCTCCAGTACCGCTTCCCTGGCACTCCATGCGTGCTCCCGGATCCTCTCATGAAGTTGCTGTCGATCCCCTCCTCTACAGACCCCCTCCATCAGCAACTCCTCGGCTGCCATGAATGGAAGATGCTCTTCGATCCTGCGTGAGCGAACCCGATCATGTACGACCAGCCCAGAAAATACATTTCTGGCCGTGATCAAGATCGCATCGATGGCAAGAAATGCTGCTGGCAGAGCCACCCGGCGCTGTGCGCTGTCGTCGAGAGTACGCTCCATCCACTGGTTCGCCGCCAACTGAGCCAGACCGGGAGCGATCGTCATCACATGTCGCGCAAGTCCGCACATCCGCTCACAACGCATCGGGTTGCGTTTGTACGGCATCGCTGAAGATCCAACCTGCGTCGATTCGAAGGGTTCCTCCACCTCTCCCCAGGATTGCAACAGCCGGATGTCTGTGGCCGCCTTGTGAATTGCGACCGCGACGTCGGTCAACCTGCAGACGATCCGGTGATCCCATAGACGCGGATAGGTCTGACCGCATAGCGGAAACACCCTGGAGAAGCCGAGTTCCTTTGCGAGTGCCTGCTCCAGCTGATCTACCCGGTCCCCATCTCCTTCACACAATTGCAAGAAGGTTGCCTGTGTACCCGTTGTCCCCTTCAATCCGCGCAGTTGAAGTTGCTCGATCAGGTCCTCGATCTGGTCGTAGCACTCGACCAGATCCTGAAGCCACAACGAAGATCTTTTGCCGATGGTTGTCAGTTGAGCTGGCTGAAGGTGAGTCAACCCGAGAGTCGGTACGGATGCGTACTCCCTGCAGAATGTGGAGAGCGCATGTATCGTTCTGAGCATCCGGTCTCGAACGATCCCCAGCGCCTCCTTGAGGATGACGAGATCCCCATTGTCGGTAACAAAGCAGGAAGTCGCTCCCAGGTGAATGACCCCCGCAGCATCCGGAGCCACCTCTCCATAGTGGTGAATGTGAGCCATCACATCGTGGCGAGTTTCGCTTTCGATCTCGGCAACTCGATCGAGGTCGATCTGATCCCTGGCTTGCTCCAGCGATTTCACCTGTGCATCCGTGACAGGGAGACCAGCGTCCCTCTCGACCCTCGCAAGAGCGATCCAGATGTCTCGCCAGGTCAACGCCCTGCGCCCGGGTGAGAACAGTTTTTGCATCACATCCGACGCATATCGGTGAGCTACCGGGTCGATGTACTGATCGTGATTCAACGTTTCCCGGCCTCTCTGGCCATCGTGGTTGTTATCGAAGAGCACACTTCAGAATTCCGCCCTGGATGCCGATTCAAAGGGTGGACCCTGTTACGAGATCGATCCGAGGTCATGGCCCCCCCCGGAGAAAGGATCATCGCCCTTGCAGTACACCCCCGTCAACTGCTCCCATGCATCGGGATGGCGACTTCTTATGCCCAGGATCGCCACCACCTGGGCATTGCTGCTGCTCATCTGCTCCACCTCACTGCCTGCCGATGAGGTGCAGTTGAAGAATGGCCACATGTTGCGGGGAAGGGTCGTTTCCGACGATGGCAAGCAGGTGCTACTGCAGGTTCCTGAGGGAAAGATGTGGATCCGCCGATCCCAGATCGAATCGATCCTGCGGCTATCCTCCGGAAATTCGCTGATCGAGGAGTGCCACCGTCGCCTGGAGCGAGGCTCCCCCGGATCCGCACTTCCCTTCCTGCGTCGTGAGTTTCACACCTCACCCCACCGCGATGAAGTGCTTGGCATCTATCGCAACAGCCTGCTCGCAGAGGTGACCCTGCTACTCGATCGGGGAAAAGTGGACCCAGCGCTCTCGCTCTGGAAGGAGTACTGTTCGCTTCCTGGGAGCAAACCTGAATCACTCCCGCTTCGATCCCGTATTTTTTCAGGCGAACAGTTGCTGGCCACTCTTGAAGGACAGATTCACCGCTCGCTCGAGGCGAACAGACCCGATGATGCGCTGGATGGTATCGGACAGTTGCTCGATCGATTCCCGTCCGAGGCCTGGAAATGGTCAGAAATCCGGATCGATGTGATGGTCGAGTCCGCTCGCAGATTGCATGACTCTGGCGATCTATCCGCAGCGGCTCCGATGCTGGTGGAAGCGACCATCTTGCGTCCTCAATTGATCTCGAGGGTACGTAGCGCCATGGCACACTGTGCATCCAACGGTTTCGGCCTCTCCCTCGAAGAAGCTCTGGAACTCGATCCCGATGAGCCCGCCCTGCACCTCGCCGCTGCTCAGGACGCTCGCCTCCGTGGATTCATTTTCCTTCAATCGAAGCACCTCACTCGCGTGCGAGAACTGGTCGGAAACGAGATCGTGCCGAGCAGGATCGAACAAGAATTGCGGCAGCGGGCGAGCCAGGAACTCGCCGGGATGCCTGCGCAGAATCCGTCCGTTCAGCAGTTGCTCGAGAGAACCAAACAGCAGCTCTGGAAGCGATGGAGACTGCCACACTCTCCACCCACCACAACTCCCGTTCGCATCCATGAAGATGTCGAATCGATGCGTGAAACGCTGGGCCTCGACTGCGGACCAGCGATCCTGATCAGCCAGATGCAATATGGCCGAATCCTCTCCGAAACGCTTCATCTGGCGCCAGAAACACCTTTCCTGGATCAGGACGCGCTGCCACGTGAACTGATGCGCAGATATCTTCCCCTGATCCTGGGCCAACCTCGTGACCTCCCTCCCTGGCTGGAGGAAGGACTCTGTTCCATCTCCAGGGGAAGCCTGGCTCTGGCCCGAGACCGGATGTTGCTCTCCCGGGCCAGTGCACTCGAAACACTTCCAGATCTCTCACAGTTGACCTCGATGCCGGGCAGCATCGATGACGAGGTCTTCCGAGCAGCATGCGGGTCGTTGGTGGCCTGGATCATTGAAGATGTGCCCCTGGTGCTGCTTCCTGACCTTCTCGACCTGCTGGCGACAACCGAACTGGAGCATTGCTTGAGCAAGGTCACCGGGGCCGATACCTTGCTCGAACTGCAACAGGCCTGGATCCGGAGGCTAGACTCCGGTTCCTGATGGGCAGCAATTCGATGGGGAGTCGGGATGTTCGAGCACTTCAGGCAGGGCTTTGGGCGGCTCCGCAACCGGGTGGCAGGTTCCGTTGCCACCTCCGGTGCGGCTGCCACGAGGCCTGCGCAGGAGGGTCCTCACCGCAGAAAAGATGAGCTGCTACAGAACGCTGCCATCGGATCCGTGCTGTTGCACCTGATGGCCCTGCTACTGATTCCATCTCCTGGAGCATCTTCACAGAGTACTCCTCAACCGCGGATCACTCTTCACACATCGGTTTCCGAATTGCCTGATCCAGCCCCCCCGGCCGAGTCCATCGAAGGCGCCAAACACGTGCCAGAAGAGCCCGAGAATCTGACCGACCCCGAGCAATATCAGAGGACCGAGCTCCCCACCCCCGCTGCTGAAGAAGTTGCGGAAATGGCGATCCCATCCCCTGGAGCCGCCGATCCCGAGGCCACCGCTGACCTCGACGGTAGCCGCGTCACATCCTTGCTGCAGGAGACCAGAGATGCGCTCGCCAGGGATCAGACCAGAGAGCGCTGGTTGATGCTCGAAGTGCGAGAAAAAATCAGGGCAAATCTAGCTCAACTGCAACAGAAGGAAACAAGGATCACCGTGGGACCGGGCGAGGCCAGTTGCCTGCTCGGATTTTTCATCGATGCCGATGGATGGATCTTTGACATCAGTTTGCGTCCTGCACCTGGAATCCAGATCGATGCCATCGCGATTCGTGATGCCATCGCCATCTTGAACCCGCTCACCCCTCCTCCAGCGGTGATCACTCCCCCCATCCGACTCCACCTGCGGGTGGACTTTCTGGAGTGAAGATGGCGAGTTCACTTCCTGCCACCGTGTCCGGATTCATGACCCGGGTCGTTCCTGCGCATTTGAAGCGCTACGTAGTCGCCCTCTCGGGAGGAGCGGACTCCGTCGCCCTGCTCTCTCTATGCAGGCGCTGGTCGCAGGCTCAGGAGAACCGACCGGAGTGTGAGGCACTTCATGTTCACCATGGACTGCGTGGGGAGGAGGCGGACCGCGATGCCAGGCACTGCGCCCGGATCTGCTCTCAACTACAGGTTGCGCTTCATGTCGTATCGGAACCGATCGAGTTGGCGGCCAGTTGTCCCGGAGTGTCGATCGAAACCGCCGGAAGAGACGCTCGAAGAAGGCGCTTCGCTGAGGTGTGTCGGTCCAGATCCACTTCGCTGCTACTGACCGGTCACCACGGAGACGATCAAGCGGAGACGGTGCTTGGCAACCTGCTTCGGGGTTGTGGGCTGCGAGGGCTTCGCGCAATGGAAGGCGTTTCACACATCGATTCGAGCCAGCTCACCATCGCGAGGCCGCTCCTCACCAGTTTCAGATCTGAAATCGAGGAGTACCTGCTGGAAGTGGGGCTCGAGGGGATCGAGGACCTCAGCAATCGCTCCAGAGATCACCGCCGGAACAGGATTCGCATCGACCTGCTCCCGATGTTGAAGGGAGAGTCCCCGGAGGTCGTCTCTCACCTGCTCGCACTCTCGGACGAGGCCAAATCGCGCTGGAATGTCGTGCGAGGAAGAATTGACTCCGCTCTGCAGTGTGCACACCTCTCCGGTTCGAGGATTTCACTTCCTCCCGAATGCTGGCAATTCGTGGCGGGACCCGAGATCGGAGACCTGCTGCGCCAGGCTGTACATCTCGCTACAGGCGAGGAAGGCGGCCTGAACCGTGAACACCTCACCTCGCTGGAGAGGCTCGCGACCGGGACATCGCGCTCCGCCTCGCTCGATCTTCCAGGTCAAAGGAGAGCCATTCGATGCGGAGGCTGGCTTCACATCGGACCCATCCCCGAGGTTCAGCCTGCCGCTGAGCCGATCCGGATTCAGATGGAGCCGGGATCGCACAGAGTGCTGCAGGGCATCGAATGGACATCACTCGTCGACCACCCACTGACGATCCGCACTCTATATCCGGGAGAAAGGTGCCCAGGACGACAGGCTACCATCGAAGAGGAGTTGCGAATTCGTGGAGTGCCACCGGGGCCCCGAAAGGAGTGGCCACTGGTGGTCGATCAGGCAGATTCAGTGTGCTGGTTTGCAGGAGAGGCCGACGAGGGCCCTGACCGAGCACGTGCGCCGGTGGCACTGCAGGTCGCAGTGCCGGATCCGCAACAGGAACTGTCGTACCACCTACTGCGGATACTGGCACGATCCGGGCGTTGAATGACGCAGTCGATCGGCAGGTTCAGTCCAGATTCACGATGGCGGGCAACCGACTGCGGCAGATCGGATCATCGCTGCTTCGAGATGCATTGGACCAGGCCCGTGCCATCGACAACGGCTATCACCGTCTCTGACAGCATCAACACACCAACGGTGCCGGAACAGTCAAGGGTCCATCTTGGCGAACCATCCTCAGCATCCAGTGAGTTTAATTTCCCACTGGTATCGGTCGTCCAGATTTCATCGCTGGTCGCAGATACGATTCTGGAAAATCCATCCTGGCGCCACTTCTCGCTGCCGTCGGCGATATCGAGGCATGCGAGAACCTGCTCGGGCGCATCGCTGATTCGGTCATCTCGCAGTGTCACGAAGATCGAATTTCCTGCGAGTACTGGACTGCTGAGAACAGGCAGACCGAGTGAGGCTTGCCAGTTGAGATACGACTCTTCGCCCACATCCGAGAGGCAGTACAACTTGGTGTCACGGGAACCGACGTAAACTCGATCCGCGGATACGGTAGGCGATGTTTCGATGGAAGAGAGTGTCTTGAAGGTCCAACTATCGCCCTTGGAATATCCTGCGCCCTGTTTGACGCAGTAAACCGCTCCGTCCTCACTGCTGACATAACTGCGCCCGGCAACGTTGGTCGGAGTCGCAGTGATCCCTCCGGCTGTGAGATAGGTCCACTTGACGAACCGGTCCTTCTTGGAGACTCCGTAGATGCGCATATCGTAGCCACCGACAACAAGGTACTCGATGCCAGGTGCCACTGAAGTAGAGATGGGGAAGTTGCAGCGGATTCGATAGCTCCTGGCTCCATATAAATCATCGATGCAGTGAATCATTCCCCGCTCAACAATGAACAACTCATCCGGATTCTCATTGCGAATCTCTTCCGGGTAAACATACACGGAGGGAGCGAAGTCTAGCGGCACCTGCAAGGGGTAGGTCCACTGCGGTAATCCAGATTCACCGCTCACCTTGATGAGCACGTGGTCGTTCGATTTGCTGGAGGAGACGAGGTAAAGGTTGCCATTGGCCTCGAAGGCCTGCTGAATCCTGCCCGGGTGATGGTAGGACCAATCGATGTTCAGGCCCATCGGTGCGACCTGATGGTCGCTGAATCCCTCACCTCCACGCGAGGAGGTGACATTGACGGGATTGCTGGCAACGGCTTCAGAATCTGGAGTCGTATCAGTTCTGTAGAATGATCCTGAACCACAGCCGATGAGAAGTGCCATCGATGTCAGGATGATGCTGGCCTGCAAGGCCAGGGATGCTCTCGAGTTCATTCGCTCGGTACTCCCGTTCCAGAACCTCGAAATCTCACCGGAGTGATCTTCAAGGCTCCTGTCTATTGTTCATCCTCGAGGTATTCCCCGAGGTCGATATCATGCTGTCTCTCGTAATCGATCAACTTCTGTATCCTGAGGATATCCGCTTCGATCGTCTCCGAGAGTTCAAACAGGTGAGGCTTTTTCTTGAGACGTGCCTCAAGATCAACCGTCATTTCTTTCCACGATCCCTCGTATAGTTCTTCTCGCAGCACGAGCAGCGTTCGCTCCTGCCGAGACAGCCGCTGCAGAAATTCGCGATGGTCCGCGGTCACTGCGGCTCTCCCCCTGTCGTAACCCATCGGTGCCAGATCCTCAGGATCCGGAGAATTCGTGGGTCACATCGACCCATTTCTTCTTTTCAAACTGGAAGGAGTCCATCGAGGTGAAGAACTCGTCTCCTGGACGATGGAACTCCAGCCGCATCACCCGCTCGGTCAGCCTGACACCGTTGTTCGGTAATTCCTCGACCTGAATATCGTCGATCAGCCCATGGACATCGATGATGATTCGATCCGCTTCCGGATCGATGGCATTGAAGATAGCAACACATTCACGTTTATCGCCTGCGGCAAAATCGATTCCCAGTTCTCCAGCACCATTTTTCTTGAGCATGTCAACCCGTGAGAAGAGTCGCTTACGCTCACGACGCTCGACTGCTTTTTCTACCCAAGGAAGGGCAATGTCAGTGTAGCGATGGTTCTTGTCGGAACTGGCCATCATGCCGAGATGGAAGGTCGAGTCGATACCGCTCTTGTTCTCGATGGTGTAGGGCAGATACCAGTAGGTCCGTCCGCTCGCTGGAACTCCATCCGGGCGAAGATCGTTTCCCTTGCCGCCAAAGATGGTGATCTGACGAGGCCGCTCGAACTTCAATTCGAGTCGGGCAATCCCCGGATCGTCCTGAGCATCGAGTGAAAATACACCACCCGAGAACCCGGCCAGAATCATCACCATCAACAGTGCCAGTCCGGGTCTTGCCCAGCTACCTGGAATTGAAATCACTCGTGAATGTGTCTTCAGCACAGTGGCGTCGATCATGCTAATGCCTCCCCGAGAGAGCCAATGATGCCAGGTCCATTTCTGGACCCATCGGCTCCCGATTGCTTTCCTGGCTCGACCGAAATCGAGTTCTTTCCGAGGTATTTCCGACCAGCAATTCTGGACCCCAGCAACGGGATCCGATCGATGGCGTGGAAGGAAGGATCATAGCAACCGAACATCCTGGGTGTCAACGGACCCGAAGGCTGGCAAATCGATTCCGTTGCCCTTATCATGTCTTTCCGGGGCACCCCAGAGCCCTGGAGGATCTCGACGGATCCGGTGGCCATCCTGCCCAGGGAGTCTTCCGGCGAGTACCTCCAGAATCCCAGCAGGATCCCATGCCCCACCCGGAAGGAGATATCAGATATGAGATACCAGGCTTCTCACGAGAAGACCTCTGACATTCGCGAAAGATCGGACGGGTTCACCCTGGTGGAACTGCTCGTCGTGATCGCGATCATCGGCACATTGGCTGCAATGTTCTCGGGGAACATCCTCAGTGCGCTCAGAAAAGGCGACGAGGTCAGTTGCACCAATAACCTGAGGAACATGGGACAAGCAGCGATTGCTTACGCACTGGATAGGAACTTCTTCCCGGTAGCAAAAGGCAAGAATCCTCCTGCCTACGAGTCGCTCAATGTTCTCCTTTCTTCATCCGAGGGATCAGACCTCAGTCCCGATGTCTTCGTCTGCCCGGCGTCCACCGAGGAAAGAGCAGAGAAAGATGACAGGAATAAGTTTGTCCTCGATGAAATGACAAACTCATACGCCTGGCTCGGAAAAAAGACCAAGGCGTCCACCAGCGCATCGACTGCTCTCGGGGCCGATGATTCCATCGGCGACAAGGAGAATGGCATCGATGAGAACCACGAAGCCTTCCTCATGGTCGTATACGCAGGTGGTGATGTGCAGAAGGTGCCCGTGGAGGAAATGCGCGAAGGCAAGGTACTTCCTGGATCGCTGGTCGATCAGGGTGGCGAGTAACCACGGTTTCGAGGTAACTTCGCATCAACGAGCAACAGGTGTCAGGGATTCATCCCTGACACCTGTTGTTTTTTTTGCCATCGCGTAGCTGACAGGCCATCTGCGTTTCACTTCTTCATCAGTCAGTCTCTGCTGGCAGCCCATCCGGAAAGTCATCGGATTCCAGCGGTCGCTGGCCAATCTTGTACTGATTTCTTAGCCAACCGCCAAGATCCCGATCCCGGCAACTGTCACTACAAAAGGGAAAGCAGCGAGATCCCTTCTCCACTGGAGAGTTTGGATCCTTGCATACGAGGCAAAGCAATTTGCGTTTCAAGATGATGATCCATCTTTGCTCTTCGGCTTCGACGAACTGTCGCCGTCGGTCTTTTCCTTCTTGGGAGACTCCTTCGATGCCGCTCCCGACTCTTCCTTTTGCCGTTTCTTGTAATCAGAACTGCGGTAGTCAGTCTCGTAAAATCCACTGCCTTTGAAAAGGATGCCGCCTCCGGCTCCGATGAGGCGCTTGAGCTTTTTTTCTCCGCACTCGGAACAGGTGCGCTTCAACTTCTCATCTACTTTTTGAAACAGTTCAAAACGGTGATCGCAATGCTCGCACAGATAATCGTAGGTTGGCATCTCACGCCTCCTCGGAAGCGGGTTCTTTGCGAGCCACGATGACTCGGGCTGCTCGAATCAGATGATCTCCGCAGCGATATCCCTTCTCGATCTCCTCGACAATCTCGCCATTACGAGCATCCGGTTGATCGACCTGTAGCATCGCCTCATGGATCTCAGGATCGAAATCTTCCCCGACCGTTGCGACCGACTCGATGCCCAGTTCCAGCAATATCTTGTCGATCTTTCCCGAGATCAGTTTCAAACCATCGCGAACTCCATCGACACCCTCTGGCTCGGAGGAGTCCACTTTCAGAGCCGCCCACAGGCCGTCCAGCACCGGGAGGAATGTCCTGAATACATCCGAGATGGCTCGCTTTCTCGACACGGCTCGCTCTTCAAGAGTCCTGCGTCGAAAGTTCTCGAGATCCGCCCTGGATCTTTGCAGTTGCTGGACGAGGAACTCCTGGTCCTCACCACCCGATTCGTCAGCAGTCTCCTCATCTGCAGAGTCCGAGGAGACGTCTGGCCGTTTCTCTTCCTCATCTTGAGGGATCGACTGATCTTGATCTTCGCAGTTCATCGAGACCTCTTCCTAACCAAAGTATTCCTTGAATCTCTCGAGAAACCCTCGCCTGCGGGTTCCCACTTCCGTTTCCTCGATCTCGGCGAGACGCAGTAGCAACTCTTCCTCCTCCGGGCCGAGTTTACTCGGGACCTCGATGGTAGTCTCGACCAGTTGGTCACCCTTGCGACTGGACCCAACCGAGCGGAATCCCATCTTCCTCATCCTGAGAATATCGCCACTGTGCGTACCAGGAGGGATGGTGAGCACCGCCTTGCCGTCGAGGGTCGGCACCTCGACCTCGCAACCGAGGGCAGCCTGGGAGTACGAGATCGGAAGTTCAAAGCAGACATGGTCACTCACGCGCCGAAAGAAGGCGTGTCGGTGATAGCCGATGACAACCTGCAGATCCCCTGCTTGAGCTCCTTGAGGACCTTCATTGCCGCGACCGGCAACTCTCAGGATCATTCCATCCTCGACACCGGCCGGAACTTCTACCTCGATCGATTCTGCCTTCTCTACCAGCCCTGATCGATGACAATCAGTACAGGGATCCTCGATGATTTCTCCTCTGCCAGAACAAGCGGGACAGGGAGTTCTTACGCTGAAGAAGCCCTGCGAGCGAAGTACCTGGCCAGCTCCCGAGCAGGTACCACAGCGAATCGGTTGGCTGCCACGGCTCGCACCGGATCCCGAACAAGATTTGCAACTGACCATCCTTCTCAATTCGATGGTCCTGCGAATCCCGGTGGCGGCTTCCTCGAGGGTCAGCTGGAGATGAGCTCGAAGGCTCTCTCCCCTTCGGATCCGGCTTCGACCGCCACCGAAGAGATCGCCAAAGATGCCACCGCCTCCACCACCACTGAAGATGTCGCCAAAGACACGGAAGATGTCCTCGACATCGGAGAAGCCAGCGCCCTGTCCGATTCCAGACAGGCCGTCGTGACCATGCGCATCGTAGATACGCCGCTTCTCGGCATCTCTGAGTACGTCGTAGGCTTCAGCAGCCTCCTTGAACTTGCGTTCAGCATCGGAATCTCCGGGGTTCTTGTCTGGATGATGCTTGAGGGCCAGCTTGCGGTAGGCCTTCTTGATCACATCATCCGAGGCATCCCGGGTTACCCCCAGGACATCGTAGTAATCCCTCGCTGACATCCGTTTCTCCCCTAGACGAGGGCGCCTTCTACGGCATCCTCATCTTTTTCCAGTTCGGTGATGGCAGTATCTGAGGTCAAAAACAGGCCCGCAACACTTGCAGCATTCTGCAGCGCGACTCTCAGCACCTTTGCGGGATCCACGACACCGGCTTTGACCAGGTCGACCACCTTGCCCTTGACGCCGTCGAAGCCCATCTCCAGATCCTCGTATTCCATCACCTCTGCAACCACTGCAGGTCCGTCATGTCCACAGTTCCGGGCCAACTGAGCCGTCGGTTCCAGCAATGCATCGGCAACCACCTGTACTCCGAAACGAGCATCTCCTGTGGCGCGTGTCGCCGCCACCTTCTCGACGATTTGCAAGAAGGCAGTCCCTGCACCAGGCACGATCCCCTCGGCCATCGCCGCTCGGGTTGCACTGAGTGCATCTTCTGCTCGTGCTTTTCGCTCCTTGATCTCCAGTTCAGTGGTTCCGCCGACGCGAATCACGGCAATCTTGCCCATGATCCTGGCGAGTCTCTCCTCGAGCTTCTCCTTGTCATAGTTCGACTGGGTCTGCTCCATCTGTGCCTTGATCTGCTGGCAGCGGCTCTCGATCGCCTCTTTGTTTCCAGTACCCCTGAAGAACAAGGTGCTGTCCTTTGAAACCTCGATCTTGCGAACCGTTCCGAGCTGGTCCTTGCCAACCTGGTCCCATGTCACTCCGGTGTCCTTGGCGATCATCTGTCCGCCAGTGACGATGGCGAGATCTTCAAGCAATGCCTTTCGTCTGTCTCCAAATCCTGGCGCCTTGATGGCCACGACTTCCATCACACCTCTCAACTTGTTGAGGAGTAATCCGGCGAGAGCTTCTCCCTCCACGTCCTCAGCGATGATCACCAGTGGGCGACGTGAAGAGACGACCTGTTCAAGAACAGGAACCAGATCCTGGATGGTGGAAATCTTGTGGTCGGTAAAGAGGATCCATGGCTTTTCCAGTACACAGACAGCGGCAACCCTGTCGGTGATGAAGTAGGGCGAGATCCACCCCTTATCGATCTCGAGACCCTCGACCAGATCCAGAGCTGTCTCGACACCATCGTTTTCCTCGACGGTGACCACTCCGTTCTCGCCGACCTTGTGAATCGCTTCACCGAACATCTTTCCCAGTTCCACATCATTGGCAGCGATGGTACCGACCTGGACCACTTCCTTTTGCTTCTGAACGGGGCTAGAAATCTCCTCTAGTTCGCGAACGGCAGTTGCGACCGCCTTGTCGATTCCATTACGCAACTCCACCGGGTTGACTCCGGTCATGGCGAATCTTGCGCCTCGCTCGATCATCGCTTCTGCCAGGATGATCGACGAAGTGGTGCCATCGCCGACCTCCTTGTTGGTCTTGCTTGCGACCTCGTTGACGAGCCGAGCACCCATATTCTCGAAGGGCTGAGAAACCTCGATCTCCCGAGAAACGGTCTGGCCGTCCTTCGTCAGTTCGGACTTTCCCATACTCTTCTCGAACAGAACATTTCTTCCGCCTGGACCGTAGGTCACCTTCACAGCCCTGGAGAGAGTGCGAACTCCCTCCCGGAGATGGCGTCTGGCATCATCGTCGAAGAGAATCTGTTTGGTCATCTTCCTTCTCCTTTGTAATTCCCTGGGGGCCTAGAAAGCGCCTGCGCCTTCATGGTCATGGTGGTGATCCTCATCAGCCGCTTCCGATGGGATCTCCGTGATCACAGCATCCGAGGTAAGAATCATGGTGGCGCTACTGACAGCATTCTGGAGAGCTCTCCTGATCACATCACAGGAGTCGATGATGCCCGTCTCCATGAGATCGCGCATCTCCAGGCGAGCGAAGTCGTAGCCTGTCGTCGTATCCTCCGAAGCTCGGATCTCGCGAAGCAAGATGGACGGCTCGACACCCGAGTTCCTGGCCAGCTGTCGAAATGGTTCTTCGAGAGCATCGGCCAGGATCTGTGCAGCAACCCTTTCGAGAGGGTCGCGCACCTTCATCCGGGCCACTTCATCGGCGCAGTGGATCAACGCCACTCCACCACCGGGCAGTATTCCTGCTTCGAGAGCCGAGCGTGTCGCAGCTAGAGAGTTCTCGAAGCGTTTCTTGCGCTCCTTCACCTCTCCCTCTGTCGATCCTCCCACCCGGATCACGGCGATCCCACCGATCAATCGAGCGAGTCGCTCCTGTAACTTCTCTCGATCGTAATCGCTGCTGGCCGCCTCGATCTCGAGCCGGATCACACGGCAGCGCTCTTCCATATCACTCTTTTTCCCACCGCCATTGACGATGGTTGTCATCTGAGAGTTGATCTCGATCTTCTTGGCGGTGCCCAGATCAGAGATCTGGATCGATCCAGGATCAATCCCGAGGTCAGAGAAGATCGCCCTGCCACCGGTCGCGATGGCTATATCCTGAAGCATCGCCTTGCGCCGGTCTCCGTAACCCGGGGCCTTCACTGCTGCAACCTGCAACACACCGCGTTGGCTATTGACAACCAGCGTGGTGAGCGCTTCTCCGTCGATATCCTCTGCGATGATCAGTAGTGGCTTTCGCTTCTCTACAACTTTTTCAAGCACGGGAACGAGCTGAGCCAGGTTGGAGACCTTCTCTTCCAGGATCAGGATGAACGGATTCTCCAGTTGGATCTCTGCTGAGTCGGGATTGGCAACGAACTGCTGGGAAATGTATCCCCGATCGAAGTAAAGACCTTCTTCAACATCCAGCGTTGTCTCGATCCCTTTTCCCTCCTCGATGGTACAAACACCATCGTTGCCGACCTTGTCGAGCGCAGAGGCGATGGTCTTGCCGATGCGGTCATCGTTATTGGCTGCAATGGAGGCCACGCTGAGGATCGAATCCTGATACTCGATCGGCTCGGAGAGAGCTTCGAGTTTCTTGCATATGCGATCGGTACAGGAGAGCAGCGCACGCTGCAGCAACACCGGATTCTCACCCGCCATCACCTGCCTCATGCCTCGGCGAAATACGGCCTCTGCGAGCACCGTTGCGGTCGTACTTCCGTCCCCAGCATCCCGGGCGGTCAGTGTGCCCGCTTCACGAATCAGACGGGCACCGATGTTCTCGACCCTGTCCTCGAGTTCGACTTCCTCCGCGACCGTGGCTCCATCCTTGGAGACACGGGGTCCACCCCAGGAGCGATCGATCACTGCACTTCGTCCCCGTGGACCCAGAGTCGTGCGAACCGCGCGGGCCAGTTTGTGGGCACCCGAGAGTAACTTCTCCCTGGCTTCATCTTCAAAAGTCAGTTCTTTCACCATGTTGGCTCCTCCTCGCAATCATCCGAACTGGTCACCCGAGGCTGCGAGATGAGGCCACCCCCACGGGGTCGCCACTCGCCTATCGTTCCAGTTCACGAGCAAAAGCGTGGCCATCCGATTCGCCAACTGCCTTCACAAGTACATACAGAACAGGGACTTGTAGAAAAAGCGATGGAACGTGGCAGAAGTACACCTGCCACATCGACAGACCCGGGGATGGAGGGGGCACTGCTGCTGCCAGGATGGCAGATTCCGACCTGCCGTTTCAGCGTGCCCAGATGCCGCCGCCGCGAGTGTCGCTGACCAGTTTGACGCGAACATCTCGGATCTCGAGCCGGGTGCCATCGGCGATGTAAAACACGAACCCACCGGTAGAGGGAAGCCGCGTCGTCTCGGGGTCGAGGGAAATCTCATCGGAAGAGTCGCCGTACCGGAGTACGACCTGATCGCCATGCACCTCGAGGTCCACTCCGACCCAGCGATTCCTGGGAAAATCGTCCCCGAGTTCCAGCAATGGAGAGGTTTGATCTCCGACACCACCGCCACGGGAATTGGTCCTTGGAGAGATGCGCAGGTCACCGTCGCGAATGTTGACCTCGAAATGACAGACATAGTCTTCCCAGTGGTTCGAGAAGAGGCCGATGAACATGTCACTGCCGGATCGGTTGTCGCCGAGCAGTACTGCACTTCCTTCTCGCTCAAGGATTCGCCAGTTTCCCGCCTGGCCGCTTCCGACCAGCTGTCTGTCGCTCGTCACCACCCAGTTGTAGAGGTTTGTAGGTGCGAGCTTATGACTCCATGCGACCGATTCTCTCAGATCTCGCCACCGTTGCTCTCGCTCGGCCTTCTTTCGCTCTTCCTCCAGACGCTTCGCCTCGGCGATCAGCGCCTCCGCCACACCCTCCTGCTCGATCAGCATCGCCAGTCCCTCGCGCTGAACCTGTTTCACCAGGTCTTCCTTGAGTTTCCAGACATCGGGGGCTTCATCCTCGACTCTCTCGTCGAGTGCTTCGATCGTGGCGATGGCGATGTCGTCGTATCCCTTTCGGGCATACTTTCCTGCCTTGGAGGAAAGTTCGTCTAGGCGCTGCTTGTAACGATGTTGCTGCTGAGCGTCGATTCGGAGGTTGTCCAGTTCGTTCTCGAAGGACGCTTCCAGCACCACTTCTGCGCCGTCAAAGACCTTGGGAAGACCTTCCAGCAGTTGCACCGCTGCTGCGAAATCTCCACGCTTGAAGGCAGCCTGCACATCTCCCTTGAGAGTGTGCCACGCTTGGTCCACCTCCGCTCTCCAGGTAGAGAGGAGCGTCGCGCGCAGAGCCGCAGCTTCCTTTCCAGCAGTGGTATCCGCGTATTCTCTGGCGATCGACCCGAAACGCAGTGCGGCAGAGAGCCGGTCATCCGGCTCCTTTCGATTGGACT
Organism: Planctomycetota bacterium; assembly: GCA_036338595.1. GTDB lineage: Bacteria > Planctomycetota > UBA8108 > UBA1146 > UBA1146 > QNYK01. The sequence goes on from JAYZBV010000037.1 coordinate 85,946, forward strand.
GCTCGATCCGGTTCAACGTCTCGCGAGCCTGATCCTCGCGCACCTGACGGGGATCGACGACCGGTTCCTGGGCGACCTTCGTCTCCTCTTCCTTCACTTCAGGTGTGGAGTCGGGAATCATCATCACCCCCACGATCACGACCACGACCAGCACAGCGACGCCGATGAGGATGAGGGGCAACGGACTCTTTGAAGGCGGAAGATGATCTTCTGACGAAGCGGCATCGGTGCCCACAGCAGCGAGCCTTGCCGCTTTCCTGCGCGGTGGTCTCCCACGTCCCGCTCGAACTGGCGCGCCGGCTCGCTTGGCCCCCGGGGGCGTTGCAGATGTGGGTCTGGGGCGTGGCGACTGCGCAGCGGCGGCTTTCGCGGCCGCCTGCTTCGCGGCCGCCTGCTTCGCTGCCGCCTGCTTCGCGGGAGTATTCTGTGTGGCCGCCTGCTGTGCGGCCGCCTGCTGTGCCGCGGCTTTCTGCGCGGCCGCCTGCTTCGCGGCCGCCTGCTGTGCGACGGCTTTCTGTGCGGCCGCCTGCTTCGCAGCCGCCTGCTGTGCGGCGGCTTTCTGCGCAGCCGCCTGCTTCGCAGCCGCTTGCTGTGCCGCGGCTTGCTGTGCCGCGGCTTGCTGTGCGGCCGCCTGCTGTGCCGCGGCTTGCTGCTGTGGCACGGCCGGCGTATCCGAACTCACGCTCGGGGGAGACTCTGACTCGGCACCGGGGCTGAGATCCACTCGTCGGGTCGGGACCCGCTTTCCACCGGAGGCACCGGCAGCCCCCTTCGTTCGAGGAGTGGGAACACGCCGCCTCTTCCTGGGTCTTCGCTCGCTGGAGTCCTTCGTTTCCTCGTCAGATGTCATGACCCCTCGCTCCCGATGACCGTCTCATCGCCCGCCGAGGCATCATCGTCGGAGACCGGGTAGAGGATCTCGATCAGTTGCTGCAGTTGCTCTGGAGTCAGGTGACCCAGTTCGACCAGGACCTGGCCCAGCAGCGGCACTTGCTTGCCCTCGTTGCGCAGTCGCTCCTGGATCGTCAAGGCCTCGTAGATCTGGGTCTCATTCACGACTCCCTGTTCGATGGCCACTTCTCCGAAGAGGCGCCGATATCTGTCTGCATCTGACAACTGACGACTCTCCTTCCTGGCCCTGGGTCGCAGCGGGCAAACCACAGTCACTGGTGATCCACAACTGCAAGCCTGGCATCGCCATCGAACAGGCAAGGTGCTCGCCACGCCACGAGAATGCGGAGGCACTCGATGGCAACCTCGTTGGCGAGGATATCAGGCTAGTTTGACGGACGCCACCGCCCCATCACTGGTGACCATCGACCACCAATGGTTCCTCACCGCTGTATAGACTGATTCCCGGGATGTCGCTCGACCCTGTCAACTCATGGCGCAATTCCAGAACCTGTCTGAGGCAGTTCAGTTTCTGCTCCGAGGTGGTCACTGCAGCGGCATCGGAGGAGGGAGATCGGCCCCAGTGAAGAGGAATTCCGGCAGTGGTATGGAGATGCCAGCGGCGTGCTCCACCTTCCTCGACGGTACTGGATATCTCGTGAAGGAAGCCGGGAACTCGATCGAACACCTTATCCGTCCACAGCACCGACAACAGCGAGAACAGTTCCTCGAACTGTTTCCCCACGAGGATGAAACCCGATGTAGCCGCGGCGAGTTGCTGCTGCTGGGCACCAACCCCGACGGGGATGTATTCCGGTATGCCCCACTTCGGATCGAGGAAGTCTCCAGGTTGGCGATCGATGATCCTTCCTGACCCGTCTGCGAGTAGCCAGCCATCCAGGCAACGAACCCCGACAGAAGGGCGCCGGAAGCGCCCTGAGAATCCAATTCCGTCCGCTGTGCGCTCAACGCTTTGAATCGAAGAGATCCAGGGATTCGTCGACAGTTCTCGCTTCACATCCTCTTGCCAGTGAACCGATTGCAGAGAAACCCGCGAGGGGATGTCTCTGAGGGAACCGAGATGGCCGCTGAACTGCTCGGGAAACCAGTCTGGCAGTGTTGAAGGTTCGACGGACCAGACACCGCCCGCTCGTGTCAAACGAAGATCCACCTCATTCTTGGCGATGACGAGAAATGTGCCAAAGATGATCAGCAGCAGGAGCGCCACCATCCAGTTACGGCCGGCCCCTTTTTCTGATCCGTTGACTTCTGTGGCCGCTTCGCTGATCACTCACGCCCTCCCCCCCGATGGCCTGGCATGATCACCTCACGCTCCAGATTCACGGAACTCAACTTCTGCACCTGGCTCTGCACACGTTTGATCAACTGTTCGATGTCCTGAGATGTCGCCCCACCTTCATTGACAATGAAGTTGGCATGCACGGTGGAAACGCGCGCTCCTCCCAGAACCATTCCCTTGAGGCCGCACTTCTCGATCAGAGCCCCGGCACTCTCTCCAGGAGGGTTGCGAAAGATGCAGCCGCAAGATCTCAGGGCGAAGGGTTGAGTATTCAGCTTTCTCTGTTTGATCTCGGCAGTTCTTCTCTTCAACTCCTGAGGATCGGATCCTTCGTTGAGCCGCAATCGAACCGCGGCGACAACCCGATCTTCAATCCCCGAGTAACGGTAACGCCAATCCAGGTCACGACTGTCGACCCATTCGCGTCCCTGGCCCGGCTCCATCAGCAGAATCTCAGAAACGCGGTCGCCGATGTCCTCACCACCGGCGCCGGCGTTTCCCCACACAGCGCCCCCGATCGTCCCTGGTATCCCCGGGAATGATTCGAGTCCTTGCCAGCCATGCTCGTTGGCCCGGTCGACCAGTTTTTCGAGTTGGAAGCCCGCCTCGACCTCGATCACTCCCGGCTCGACAACCTCCTTGGCCTTCAACCCGGTGGTACAGATGACCAGGCCATCGAATCCGTCATCGGCAAAGAGTACATTCGAGCCGTGTCCCATGAGAAACAGGGGAAATCCCGCCGTGTTACCCCAGTCGACCTGCTGCTGCAGTTCTTCCAGCGATCCAGGGCGACCAAAGTACCTCGCTTCACCACCGGTCCGATACCAGCAACGCTGGCGCAGCAGCACCGATTCCTGGATGTTCAGTGGCGGGGTACTCATCCTGGTTGTCCCTGCTGCACAGACGCAACCTCTTCACGTATCCGAGTACCTATCTTGTCGATGTCGCCCGCACCGAGCGAAAACACCACGTCTCCCGCCTTGACGATTTCTTGCAGGTCATACACCGCATCCTCGGAGCCGATGATACGCGCGGCAATGCCGCGCGATCTCAACCTGGCTGCAAATTGTGAGAGCAAGTCGGTGGGGAATTCCAGGGAATTTTCCCTCACATGATAGATCGGCAACAACAGCACCTCGTCGGAACAATTGAAGGCGTCGGTGAACTCGGTCAGGAAGTGTTGCAGACGAGTTGCCTGGTGGGGCTGAAACATTGCCCAGATCTTGCGATCGGGAAACAGGCCCCTGGCGGTCTCGAGAGTCGTACTGACCTCGGTAGGATGGTGTGCATAGTCTTCAAACCATTCGACTTCAGGCAACACGTCCCGACGTTCGAAGCGTCGTTTGACTCCCCTGTAACTCTCGATTCCGGCGCGAATCTTATCCAGATTCACACCGAGTTCCGCAGCCAACGCAACGGCTGCAGTCGCGTTGAGAATCGTGTGGCGTCCCGGAATCGACAATCGGACCTCTAGTTTTGCAACCCCGTCATGACTGATCTGGATGAGGGGATGCAGCCCGTCCTCGATCACCGTCGATCTCCACCCGGGCCCCTGATCGAGACCGAACAGGATCGGTTCGACATCTGCAATACCGCTGAGGCGGTCTGCATGAAGTTCTGGAATCACGACAGGGGCACCGGTGCGGAATCCCTCGAGGAAGGAACGAAAGGTCTGCTGAACCGCGTCCAGGTCGCAATAGATCTCGGGGTGATCGACCTCGATGTTGGTGATGATCCCGGCGCTCGGACTCAGGTTCAGAAAACTACGCTGGTACTCGCACGCCTCGACGATGAAATCCTCACCGTTACCATTTCGCCAGTTGCGGCCACCGATCGCTTCCAGTTCCCCTCCGATGATGACGGATGGATCTCTCCCCGCCGCAATCATGATGCTCGTCAACATTCCAGTCGTAGATGTCTTGCCATGGGTTCCCGCAACTGCGATGGCGTGGCCTGTTGCCGCCAACCGTCCCAGAACCTCGCTGTAGAGAAGCACCTCGATTCCGAGTCTGCGCGCCTCGGCGACCTCTGGATTGCTGACTGGAACCGCTGCCGATCGGATCAGCAACCCTGCATCCATTGGCACATTTCGAACATCGTGGCCCTGAATGAAGCGGATGCCCGCCCCGCGGAACATCTCCTGAAGCCGACCGTCCTGATCGCTCCCCGAGACCTCGTGTTTACGTTCTCTCAGCAGCATCGCCAGGCCGCTGGTCGCAGTTCCACAGATGCCCACGATGTGGATCTTTTCGGGAATGGCTCGGTCACTCATCGACGGTCATTCCTATTTCGATCTGGAACCCGATCGGGAACTCGCAGCAGGATGCCAATCTTGAGCACCTCTGGCACAGCGATTTGATCACGGTTCGCTTCCAGGATCGGCTTCCAGTCCTCGACACCGTAGTATTGTCGGGCGATGGAGGCGAGTGTATCTCCAGGCTCCACCTCGTGGATCAACGCCGTGTTGACGAGTTCCTCCCGACCGGGTGGAGGAGCAGTTTCCGTGTTGCCAGGGAGCCGGATGATTTGCCCCACCTTGAGACGATCCGGGTCGATATCTCGATTGAGTGCGATGATCTCTCCCGATCGACCTCCGTGACCCAGCACCTCAGCAGCGATTTTCCAGATGCTGTCTCCTGGACGAACGGTCCACTGTTTTGGAGTCTGCTGTGTTGGAGTCTGCTGGGGAACGTTGGAACGCTGCGGGTCGCCACCGAGTGGCGATGGAGCGACCGGAGATGGCTGCAGCTTCGCTGATGGATCCTGGAGCGCTGGCGCCAGTGGAATCTCTTCGAGGAGTTGACGCGATCGTTCATCGACCGAATACCAGGAAAGAGATACCGGGCTCGTCATCACATCATCTGCGCTTCCCGGCAATGGGATGCCGTCTGGGCTGATACCGTTACTCACTGCGAAGATCCCTGCGATGAGAACCAGGATACAGAAACTCCACCGAAGAGCGTTCATCTTCATCCAGTCACCTCCAGTCGAGGTTGGTGGAGGAGATCCGGATCGTCACTGCCTGAGATCCCGATCCGCTCACCCAGATGGGTCGCCACCATCTCTGCAATCCGCTGCGCCGCGCCTGGACGACCCAGTTGCCGGGAGCAGATCGACATCTGTTCGAGCCTGGACCGGTCCTGAATCAATGATTCAATCAAGTCAGCGATCTGTTGCGGAGACTCCTGGTCGACAACCATCGCACCGCCGTGGTGTGCAACATGGCTGGCATTTCTCAGCTGATGTTGATCACCATGATGGAGAAATGGCCAGTATAGGGCTGCTCGCCCGACGCAACAGACCTCGGCAACGGTCGATCCTCCCGCTCTCGACACTATCAGACTGGCATCGATCAGTGCCTGGGCAGGATTGTCGAGGTAGGAACGGACCGTCGCATCGACACCCGCACATCGCCATCTGTCCTCGATTCCCTGCGCTTTGCCGGCACCGCAGATGTGATGGACCCGAAATGCACCCGGCTGCCTCAGATGGGTCGCTGCCTCGAGGATGGACTCGTTGACCGCCTCTGAGCCCTGGCTTCCTCCCATGATCAGCAACTCCGGAAGGCCGCTGCTCATCGGCTGACTCGGAACAAAACGATCGCGTACCGGACAACCGAGTAGGGCAGTTCGTGATCGCAGGCCACGAGGTGCATTTTCAATCGGCCAGCTGAGGAAAATCTTGCGAGCGAATCGAGTCAGTAACTTATTTGCCAGACCCATCACCTTGTTCTGTTCCAGAATGAAGAGCGGTTTCCCCGAGAGAGATGCTGCGATGCCCACAGCAACTCCAGGACGAGCACCCAGAGCGATCACCGCATCGATGCGCTGTTCACGAAGCCAACCGAGTGCAGGTATGACACGGAGCAGAGCCTGATGGATGGTGCCGACTCCCTGCCACGGGGGTGCCAGGGTTTCCAGATCACAACCCTCGAGGATCTTGCGCTCCAGAGCCGTGCCGTGGTCGAGGAAAAGGACCTCGGCGATGCCACGATCGGCGAGGGCTCTCGCCAGTGACCATCCCGGATAGATATGTCCTCCGGAGTTTCCCCCTGCGAGCAAGATCCGTTTCATGTGACGCTCACCACCTGTCGAACTCGAGATCGAGAGATCGCCATCACGACACCCGTCATGCCCATGAACACCGCCAGACCGGTCGATCCATGAGAAAAGAAGGGCAGTGGGATCCCCTTGGTCGGAAAGAGTGCCACATTCACCAGCAGATTGATCGCTGCTTGCCCCGTGATGGCGATGGTGACGACGCGTACCAGGCAGGCAAGATCAGCATCCTCCACCGCTCGGGAGAGCCTCCAGCCAAAGATCAGAACCAGCAGATACAGTGTTGCGAGGCACAGCACTCCGATGAATCCGGTTTCCTCCGCATACACCGAAAAGATGAAATCGCTGTATTCCGAAGGCACGAACAATGTCTTGCTCGATCCCATTCCAATTCCTTTGCCCCACAGCCCTCCACTTCCGATCCCCTGAAGTCCTGCCCACACTTGTGGAACACTTTCCGGAGAGTGCACCGCCATGAAGCGCTGCTGCATCTCTCCCCAGCGATCTATGACCGCATTCATATTGACCAGTGCTACTGGCAGCATCAACAAGCAACAGTACCAGCACAATTTCAACCACCGCAGCAGCGGAATCGCACCCAGAACCAGAATGAATAGTGCACTTCCAAAGTCTGGCTGCACGAAAATCATGGCGAAGGGGATGCCTACCAGTGCAGCCGCAATCAGTGACCCACTTCGAACCGTGATGGGGCGCCCAAAAATCCCTCGGTAACGCATCATCCCCGTCAGGGCAATGGTCGAGATGGGAATGCAGAATTTTGCAAGTTCGGATGGCTGAAACCGCACTCCGAGGTCCAGCCAACGGTGGGCATCGTTGAGTTCTCTTCCCAGCGGGCTCCACAGGGTGGCCACCAGCAGCAACACGACTCCACCCCAGAGCGGCAGCCAGTAAGTATCCATCCATCTACGCGGAGAAATGAGGTATCCAGCAGCAAACAACAGAACACCGAGCCCATACCCCTTCAACTGCTTGAGCCACATCGATGTTGAATTCAGGTCAGTGACACTGGATCGGTAGGACGAGGCGCTGTAGTGAAAGAACATCCCGATCGCGAGCAACAAGATGACCGCTCCGATGAATCTCGCTCCCTCGACTGCGGGATCGAGGGGCACTGGTGATTCGGATCCAGGAGTGGCGGTCAGTTGGTTCAGGACTCACCCCTCTCTTCGATCCACCGGGTCCTGAGATCGAGGGCGAACTGGTCCAGCGCCTCCGCCCGGGAAGCCTTGAAGAGTACGGTGTCCCCCTCCTGAAGCTGGCCGACGATTTCCTGGACACCCTGGCCGTTCTTCTCGATGTGAATCACCTCGCCATCACCTGCACTGGCGCCTTCGGCGAGCCATTCAGCCCCTCTTCCACAGACAAAAACGAGATCGATACAGGATGAGGCCAGATGCCGGCCCGCATCGATGTGGAACTGCACCTCGTTTTCTCCCAGTTCCTCCATCGTCCCGACTACGGCTAGTCTCCGGCAAGAATCTGAACGACTCAGCCAATCGATCTCCGACTTGAGGGCTTGCGGACTGGAATTGTAGCAGTCGAGGACAAATTGAACCCCACACACGCGGTGAATTTCATGCCTGAGCGGTGGTAAAGAAATCATCGGAATCGCTTCACTCAACTGCCCGGGATCCTCGACAAAGTCGAGCACGATCGCCAGCGCAGATTCGAAGCAACGGAGCACCCAATCCGGCCCTGGATCGTATGGCAACGAAAACTCACGAGCTCGCAGGCGGTCGAGCACCAACACGGAGCCCGGTCCATTTCTTCTCACCTCAAGGTCCCCCGCTGCTCCGGTCCATCGATAACGGGATGCCGATTCTCCGGTGCTGCTTCGCCACTCGACAGGAGCCCATCGTGCATCTCCTTCGATGTGGTTCAGCATCGAGAACTTCTCTCTCCGGACACCTTCGAGATCGAGCAGACCGCTCAGGTGTGTCTCGGAGATCGCCGTGATGACGCCGTGCGAAGGTCTTGCCATCTCTGCTCGGGCAGCGATCTCCCCGGGTGAACTGGTCCCCAGTTCGAGCACGAGCACCTCGGTGTCTGGCGCCGCCTCGAGGATGGTGATGGGAACACCGAGATCATTATTGAAGGAAGCTCTCGGTGCGTGGGACTTGCAGGTGCTACCGAGAATCGCCTCGATCATGGCACAGGTGGTGGTCTTGCCGACGCTACCGGTCACTGCCACTGCAGCAGTTTGATCTTCCTCCTGCTCTCGAATGGCCCCCGCCAGCGTCGAGAGCGCCTCTCTGGCACTGGGAGCTTCTATCGAAGCACCCTCATGACGGTCGGAGTAGCCGGGGTCACAGAGAACCGCTGCGGCTCCCAGTTGCAGTGCAGCATCTGCGTGCTCGATGCCGTGGCAGTGCTCTCCCTGAAGGGCCACGAAGAGGGCACCCGGTGACGCCTCTCTGCTATCGATGACTGCAGTTCGGATCTCGCTCGATGCATCGCCTCTGACCAGTCCCGCTCTGGCCAGCCTCGCCACCTCCCCCAGAGCGCGGATCCTCATCCGATGATCCTCCCTTGCTGACGCGCAGCGATGATCTCTCTCGCCACCGTCCTGTCATCGAAGGGCTCCTCTATACCTGATGATTGCTGCGTCTGCTCATGCCCCTTGCCGGCGATGAGAAGCACATCGTCTTCTTCCAGCATCTCGATGGCGCACTGGATGGCTCTGCGGCGATCCACCTCGATGATGTGATCGGTCCCGACAACGATCCCTTCTCGAATCTGCTCGATGATGTGCAGGGGATCTTCCGATCGCGGATTGTCGCTGGTGACGATCAGTCGGTCCGCCTTCGAGGCGCTCGCTCCCATCTCGGATCTCTTTCCCCGATCCCGCTCGCCTCCACAGCCAAAGAGCACCATCAATCGTCCGCGCACCAGAGGTCTCATCGAAGCGATCACCGCATCGATGGCGTCTGGAGTGTGGGCAAAATCAACAAAGACCTGCCCCTGCTCGACCTCGATCTCTTCGAGCCTACCTGCAACCCCCTCGGCCTTCTCGATCCCCGCTGCGATGGCCGTCCGATCGATACCGATCGCACCGGCGAGTGCGATGGCAACCAGCGCATTGGACAGGTTGTGGCGACCCGGTTGCCGGAGACAGACCTCTCCCTCGAATCCAGGGGTTCGAATACGGGCCCTCTGCCCGGTGATTGTCGATTCGATCGACTCCGCCTGCGCTTCGCCAAATCCGACAACCTCGAAACGAAGCGACACCGATCCGACAGAATCAGCCGCAGTGGACACAGGGCGAACAAAGGGTGCATCTGCGTCACAGAACTTCTGCAGCGACTCCTTGGTCGCATGGTATCGATCGATGGTCTCGTGATAATCAAGGTGGTCCCGTCCGAGAGAGGTGATGGCACCTGCTGCCAGGGAGAGCCCACCGATGCGATTCTGGTCGATACCGTGCGAGGAAATTTCCAGAACAAAATCGGATCCCCCCCCCTCGAGATGCCTGGCGAGGGCAGAGGCGATCCGAGCCGGCTCCTGCGTCGTCATCCGGCTCGGCTCCCGCGTCGCTCCGATTTTATTCTCAACCGTCGTCATCCAGCCAACCGTGTGACCTGCCTTCTCGAGGATGTTCGACAGGTACCGGACCGTCGTACTCTTGCCATTGGTACCGGTGATGCCGAAGATCCGCAGCCTGGAGCCCGGCGATCCTGCGCCTGCCTGCTCCAACTGCGCCAGCGCCTGGCGAGCATCGGCTACCTGCCACCACACGATATCGTCGGGGAGATCAACGAGGGGTTCACTCTCGGTCACGATGGCGCAGACCCCACCATCGATGACCGCATCGATGAACTGACTTGCATCGTGCTGAGTGCCTCGGATGGCGACGAACAGATCTGCTGGCATCTGCCGATGGTCACGACAGAGCAACTGGATCGGTGATGCTCCCACGGTGCCTCGACAGGGAGTGCCGAGGATTTTTTCCAGAGCCGCACGATCCAGAGGAATACGCAGCGGCTTCAGTCGTCGTGATGCCAAGCTTCCGGCTCCCCCCCCTGCTCCCGATCATCCGGAGAGGCCAGACTATCGGCCCTTCGCCCCGGATCAATCCGGCTCGGCTGAAGTTGGCCTGCCTCGATCCAGCGACGACGATTCGCGGACGAAGCGGCTGCGGTGTGGCTCCCCGAAAGCCAGGAGACGGGGATTCGCTGTTCCAGTGCCTGCTGGACCTGATTCCCCGGTGCCCTCAGCACCCCCTCGAGCAGTTCTCGAACCGCCGGTGCTGCGGTCCTCGATGCGTAGTAGCCCTGCATCGATGGATCGGGTTCCTCGACGACCACCATGGCGATCCTCTCCGGGGCATTCCAGGGTGCAAAACCGATGAAACTGGAGGTGTACTTGCCGTCGATGTAGGCGCCATTGACGTTCATCTTGGCGGTTCCCGTCTTGCCCGCCATCTCGACGGTGCCGCCCACCGTCTTGCCGGTGCCGATTCGCATCACCTCGCGCATGGCGAAGCGCGCCTGTGCGGCGATCGATTCCGGAATGACGCGGTTCCCCGGCACCCGCTGGTCGATCAGCGATGCCTCTCGCCTCAGGTGGGGAGTGACCGCTCTTCCTCCATTGGCGATGATGCTATAGGCGCGAATCATCTGGATCGGCGTGACCTGGATCGCATACCCGAAGCTGGCGGAGCTCAATGTGTGCCACTTCCACTGCTTGAGGGGGATCACTCTCCCTCGCTCCTCTCCCGGAAGATCCACCCCTGTTCTGCGCCCTAGACCGAAGGATGTGAGGCAACGATGGACGGTTTGCTTCCCCAGTTTTCTACCGATATCGACGATTCCGATGTTGCTCGATTCGACCACCGTACCGAGCACCGTGCGGTCGCGCAGAAGGTGACTGTCTTCGTATCTTCGCCTGTGATTATCAAACGTTTGACTCCTGCTGCGAACATCGACGGGGTCCTCGAAAGTGAGTCCATTCTGTAACGCCGCAGTGAGAATCAGGGGTTTCACGATCGAGCCTGGCTCCATCGTCAGGTGCAGTCCCTGTAGCATTCTCGGCAACGCGACCTCGGGTTCGTCACGATTCCAGAGTTTCTGCAGATCACCCCTCATCAGTCCTGGATAGGTCCCCATCGCCACGATCTCGCCATTTCTGGGATCCATCACTATGCCGCTGACACTCCGGGCGCCGGTCTTGATCAGCGTGTCTTCCAGAATCGATTCGAGCAGAGCCTGTTCCTGGATCCCCAGGCTCAACTGGATGTCCTGGCCATGAAAACCCGGTACATCTTCGGTCGCTGCTTGTAATTCACGACCCACAGCATCGGTTTGCTGAGTGAGGAGGCCTCGCCGTTCCTTGAGCCGATCGTTGTAGTACAGTTCCACGCCGTGCAATCCGATCGCTCGGTCTCCCCGCAACTCTCCGATCACCAGCGTGCCGCGGCTACCAAATGGATACTGCCTTTTTACGAGCGGCTCGAGCACCGGCACCACCGCGCGTCCCAGATCACGATGGAGTCTTGACTTCGCCTTCAACAAGTTCACTTCATCGAACCCGCCGTTGACATGCCCTACCGGGATGAACTGGACGAGAGAGGATGTCCGATCCGATACGGGCACCTTCAGCAGTGCTGCATTTCTCCGGCACGCCTGTTGAATGCGATCTTCGATCACCTGCCTCGGGTGATCGAGGACCAACCCTGGCAGAGCAAGGACTCCATCGATCGCTCGCCTGAGTGGTGCGGTGCCTGAATCGTCGTCAGAAACTCTGGCGGCAGCGTGAGGATCGATGGCGACGCGGAAGGTCACGAGATCCTCTGCCAGAATCAATCCGTTTCGATCGATGATCCGTCCACGCTTTGCCGTGGACCAGCTGGTCCTGCTCTGGGCTTGCTTCTGGAGCTGGCTCCACTGTTGCTGCTGGGCCAGTTGAAGCGAGGCGCAGCGTACCACCACGACGACGAAACTCGCCGCGACGAGCCAGAACACGACAGAAATACAGCGTTCACTCCATCTCGATCGATCGCTCGGGTCGGAGCCCCTGCGGGGATCGACAGCGTCTACTCCCAGGATCGATCTCCAGTTCAATTCCCCTGCCCTTCACCCTCAGCACCCAGGTGCTCACGTACCGTGATCGGTGTGAGAACTGCAACCGGTCCCCCGGAGCTCCCGCCACCGAGATGCGCCATCGGTTCGCGCCCCTCGTCATCGATCTGCATCAGATCGTCTCCCCAGGCGAGTTCGAATCTCAGGGCATCGTTGAATGACCTCTTCGTCGACAGATCGATTCGCAGCCGATCGAGCAACTGTTGCTGCGACTCGACATTTCGCTTGAGGCGGATCTTCTGCGCTCCGTCTCTGGCCAGATCAAATCCGAGCATCAGGATGCAGGCAGCGACCATGACCAGTTTCAGGATGTTCATGCTGGCTCCTCCAATCTGCGGATGATTCGTAATCGTGCTGATCTGGACCGAGGGTTGTGGCGAATTTCGTCTTCCGTGGCGCGGATGGGACGTGGCGTGAGCAGCAGGTGGTCGCCCTCTGAGGAGAGGGTGCGGAAGGATTCCTTCACCTTGCGATCCTCGAGGGAATGGAAACTGATGATGGCGAGCCGACCGCCGGGAGACAGGAGGCTCCCGATCCGATCGAGAAGGTGCTGGAGCGCCTCCAACTCGCCATTGACGGCGATTCTGATGGCCTGAAAGGTGCGAGTCGCAACATCGACCTTGCTATTTCCGGTGACCGGTACGGCGCTCCGTATCACCGATGCCAAACGCCCCGTCGTCTCGATCGGTTCCTCGGCTCGAGCTCGGATGATCGCGGCAGCGATCTTCCTGGCATGACGATCCTCTCCCAGTTCCTGGATCAAAGTCACCAGCGACTCCTCCTTGATCGTTTCGATCAGTTGTGCGGCAGTCTCTCCTCGTGTCGGATCCATCCTCATGTCGAGTGGTCCGTCGAATCGAAAGGAGAAGCCTCTTTCTCCCTCGTCGAGTTGCGGCGAGGAAACTCCCAGGTCCGCCAGCACCAGATCCCATGTGCCGCTACCGATGCTGTGGCGCAACGCTGGGAGGTCTCCGAAGTTGCCATGAACCAGTTCGGTTCGATCGGCGGGCAGACTGGAACTGCAGATCGCATGGGCGGCGGGGTCTCTATCGACTCCGACCAATCTCCCACCCGGAGCAGTCGCCTCGAGAATCCTCAGCGCATGGCCTCCCAGGCCGACGGTCAGATCCAGCAAGTGCTCTCCCGGCACCGGGGCCAGACCTTCCAACACCGCTTCGAGGAGGACCGGATCGTGTCCTGTCATCCGCGCCTCCAGTGAGCTCAGGCTCCCTCGGAGAGGGGCGCAATGGCCTGTCCAAAGGCGCGGGCTCTCGCCACCTGGTGCAGTTCCCTGGAGAGTCGGATCCCCTTTGCACCGCGTTTCCTGGCCCGCTCCATCATCTGCCACAGGCGATCCACATCCTCGAGGATCGAATCTGGTGCCAGATCCAATGGCCGCCCGGTAGCGAGATACTCACTGACTCGCTGACGAACCGACTTCTGCGCCTTGCTTGGCTCGACGTTCTGCTCGATCAATGAAATCATTTTTTCCCCCTGATTTTCCCTTCGACCCTTCCCTTTCCCCGGGGAAGAATCTGTTTTCCTGAAGCCCTCTACCTCTCTCCGGTGAGTTCTCCACCGAAGTACTTCTGCATCCGGCCCGCATAACTCCCGTGCCGCTCGAGGAACGCATCGATCCTGCGTTGATAGGCATCCCGGTCGTCGTTTCTCTCCTTCCAGACCTCGGCACCCCAGATTTCGATGCGGTCGAAGCAACCGACAAAAACCAGTTCTCGGTCAAGTTGAGCCCAGTTCCGTAGCCGCTCGGGAAGCAGCACCCGACCCTGGCGATCGGGGGCCAGATCCTCGGCCTGTCCAAAGTAATCTCGCTGTAATTCGTGGAGTTCGGGGGAGCCGCGCTCGAAGCGCCGCATCTCGTTGAAGATTCGCTCCCACTCGGCAGCGGTGTAGATCCACAGGCACGGAGCCGTGCCTGCCGTGGCGACGAAGCCCTCCCCGTCAGCGCGAGGATCGATCTTCGACCTCAGGCGAGAAGGGATGATGACTCTTCCCTTGTCGTCGAGCGTCAGTTCGAACTGTCCCTTGAAGTGAGCTGCCATCGGTTCTCCGTGTTCTGGCCTCGGACAGGCTGGTGTGGGCGCTGACTCGACCCTGGCCGCTGACCCCACCGGGCCTCCCTTGGCCTCCACTTCGCCCCACCATATGGGTACAAATCACCATCGACAACCGGGCAATCATATAGATCCTTATCAGATAATGGGTTGTGACTTCGACTTCCACAATCCATCGCCACCCACTGGCCCTGCCTCCCCTACATCTGGTGCTTTGACGGCCACAAAAAAAATGCAGGCCGCAGATCGGGGTGGGTCCTGGCCGGATGCACTGAACTGGTGCGAATACACGTCTTTTGGCGAGTCTGGTGCTATTCAGCGCCCCAGATGCTGGCTTCTGCCAGGACTTGCGTGAGCGAAGAGTGGGAGAATGTGGGGAAGAAATGGAACGATGCCGATGGGCCATCGATGTGGGCGCGTCGATCGGAGGCTCGAGACTGCCCCGATCAGCCGAGCAGCTGCTCCATCTCGGCGACGGCCTGTTCGAGTGAGGAGGGGTCGATGGTGGATACGGGCACCTGGTGCAGTGTCCCCGATCGCTCAGCGACGGTCAGGACACCGTCGCCGTGACTGATCCATCGCAGCGCCCTCTTTCGCACCAGAAACAGCGCCAGCAGGTATGCGATACGGGTCCGATCTGCCGAGCCAGAGACCTCCAGCGAGGGGCCAGATGCTGAATTCTTGCCCGAACCGGGCGATTCATCCGGATCCGCCGATGGCTGCTCTGTGCCCGAGGCGGTCACATCCGGCTCCACCAGGGACAGAAACGTGGCATGCAGCGAGGCGATGTTGACGATCCGGACGGGAGGTCCCTGCTCAGCAGGAACCGTGGTCTTCCAGCGGGCAAAGAAGGGATCCTGCTCGAGGCGCTCGATGCAAGCCTCACAGTGGTCCTGACGCGAGAAGAAAGCAGCCACCCCGTCTCCCTCCTGATCGGGATCGGCCTCGGTGAGAACGGTCCAGAAGGGAGTTCCGCGGTCGATCTGCTGCTGGCAACGATGGCAACTTCGGCGACTGGCATCGATGCTCCAGCGGCCTCCCCCCGCCACCATCTGCTCCTCGTTTCGCAAACGAGCGAAGGCCTCCCCGGCAGCGGGTGCAGAACCCGATGGTGCCTCTGAGCCCGCTTCAGCGGCAGGCTCCGGCGGATCCTCCGGGGCCGATGGAGGATCGGAGCCGGCAGAAGTGGATTCAGACTGATTCAAGGGTGCCCCTCTCCAGTGTCAGGATCACACCCTGCGGCCCCGGCATCAAGTCGCCCTGGCATCCAGTCTCCGTGGCCCTTGCCCGCCCCCGCTCTGGCATCTACAACCTGAACTGCATGACCACGAAATAGAATCCGAGCAGCCGGAGGAGTCTTGGCACAATTAGCGGATCGATACTGCCATCTTCATGTCCACAGCCACTACAGCCTACTGGATGGTGTGATGACCATTCCATCGATGGTCCGGAGCGCCAAGGATCAGGGGATGAAGGCGCTCGCGTTGACCGATCATGGCAACATGTACGGTGCGGTAGAGTTCCATGACTGCTGCCACGATGCGGGAATCAAGCCGATCATCGGAATCGAAGCGTACATCACCGATGGGAGTCGTCATGACCGCAAGCGAGAGCACGGCAAGCAACACGCATTCCATCTCATCTTGCTGGCAGAGAACGAGGTTGGATACCACAACCTACTTCAACTGACCACCGGCGCCTTCACCGAGGGCTTCTACTACAAGCCACGCATCGACCATCAATTGCTGAGTCAGCACTCGGATGGACTCATCGCCACGTCAGCGTGCCTCTCGGGAGAGATCAATCGAGCACTACTTCATGGGGATAGCGAGAAGGCCGAGCAATGCGCACGTCGGTACATCGACATCTTTGCACCCGGACGCTTCTTCATGGAGGTGCAGGATCACGGACTTGCCGAACAGAAGCGTATACTGGAAAGAGCGCCCGAACTCGCCAGCAGACTGGGTGTTCCGGTGATCGCAACCAATGATGTGCACTATCTCCGCAAAGAAGATGCTCACGCACAGGAAGTGCATCTCTGCATCAACACGGGCAAGAAGATGGAAGATACCGATCGAATGACCTTCGATTCGGATTCCTTCTACTTCAAAAGCGGCGATGAGATGGCTCGCCTCTTTGGGGACTACCCCGAGTACATCTCCAACACGATGGATATCGCATCGATGATCGATTTCAAGATGGAGACGGGCAAGACCTTTCTGCCGGTCTTCGTGGAAGGCGATACGGACAACTCATCGAAGCCACAGACTCCGGAAGATCTTCAAGACAGCAACCAGGAACGGTTCCGCGAGCTGGTCGAGGAAGGATTCCATCGCCTCTATCCAGACCCATCCGATGAGGCCAGGGAACGCCTCGAGTACGAGATCTCGGTGATCGTCGAGATGGGTTTTGTCTCCTATTTCCTGATCACCTGGGACTTCTGCAGGTACGCCAGAAGTGAGGGAATACCGGTCGGCCCGGGTCGGGGATCGGCGGTGGGTTCGATCGTCTCCTACTGCCTCGGTATCACCAACCTGTGCCCTCTCAAGTACGATCTGATCTTCGAGAGATTTCTCAACTCGGACCGGATCTCGATGCCCGATATCGACATCGACTTCTGCATCGATGGCCGTGAAAAGGTGATCCGTTACGTGCAAGAAAAGTACGGCTCAGATCGGGTGTGCCAGATCGTCACATTCGGAACGATGGCGGCGAAGGCGGTGATCCGTGATGTCGGGCGAGTGCTGAGCATCCCACTCAAAGACGTCGACACCATCGCCAAGTTGATACCGGATACGGTAGGGATCAAGCTCGAGGAAGCGATCCTGCAGGAGCCCAAGCTCGCAGCCGCAGCAAAGGACCCTCGTTTCGAGGAGCTATTCGATGTCGGTCAACGCCTCGAGGGCCTCAACCGTCATTGCTCGACTCACGCCGCAGGTGTGGTGATCGCAGACAGGCCACTGACCGAGTTGATCCCGCTGGCCAAGAATGGTGAGGACATCGTCACCCAGTACCCGATGGAGATCCTCGAGCAGCTGGGCATGTTGAAGATGGACTTTCTCGGGCTTCGCAATCTCACCATCCTCGACAGGGCCATCGGCCTCATCGAGGAGCACGAGGGCATCAAGGTCGATCTCGACAACCTCCCCCTCGATGATGCGGCCACATTCAAACTGCTCTGCCTGGGCGAGACGCACGGGATCTTCCAGCTCGAGAGTAAAGGCATGCGAAAGCTGCTGAGAAATCTCGCCCCGGACTCTTTCGAGGATGTGATCGCTGTGCTGGCACTGTTCAGACCGGGACCTCTCGGGTCCGGGATGCACACACTTTACTGCGATCGAAAGCATGGCAAGGAGAAGGTCGAATACCTTCATGCTGCTCTCCAGCCGATCCTCGAGGCGACCAATGGCGTGATCCTGTACCAGGAGCAGGTGATGAAGATCGCCCACGACCTTGCCGGATTCTCGATGAACGATGCAGACAACCTGCGAAAGGCGATGGGCAAGAAGAAGATCAAATTGATGGAAAAGTTCAGGGATCAGTTCGTCTCCGGTGCCGAGCAGCAGAGCAAGATGCCGGCAAAGATTTCAAAGTCCATCTTCGAGCAGATCGAGCAGTTCGCAAAGTATGGATTCAACAAGTCTCACTCGACCGCCTACGCATTGATCTCTTATCAGACCGCATATCTCAAGGCGAATCACCCGGGTGCATTTCTTGCAGCACTGATGTCCTGCCACATCACCGCAGTGGACAAGATGATCACCTATCTTGAGGAGTGCAAGGTGATGGGACTGGAGGTTCTCCCTCCTCATGTCAATCTGTCGTGCAACAACTTCTCGCTTCAAGATGACAAGATCGTTTACGGGCTTGTTGCTCTCAAGGGAGTCGGAGAAAGGGCGATCGAGGCGATCATCGATCAACGCGAAAAATCGGGTCCCTTCAAGACACTGTTCGACCTGACCTCGCGGGTCGAGCCCGAACTGGTCAACAAGATGGTGCTGGAACAGTTGATCAATGCCGGTGCCATGGATGGCCTGGGACCTGATCGACCGTCACTTTTTGCCGCGGTCAAGGACGCCATCGATGAAGGAAAACGGGTTCATGCGGAGCGCAGAGCCGGTCAACTGAGCCTGTTCGCCTCGGATGCGGCACCCACGGTTCAGGAGCAGTGGCCCGTGGTTCCGCAGTGGAGCGATGGCGAGACTCTATCGAGAGAAAAGGCCTCCCTTGGATTCTATCTGAGCGGACACCCACTCGAACGGATCGAAAGCGAGATCGAGCCGCTTCGCAGTCATCTGATCTCCTCTCTCACCAGCGGCCAGGACCAGAAACCGGTCACCCTGGTGACGATGGTCTCGAAGATCAAGAAACGGCAGACCCGGCGCGGCGAGCCGATGGCGATCTTGACCATCGAGGATCGAAGCGGCTCCATCGAGGCGGTCCTCTTTCCCAAGGTCTTCAAGGAGGCGAACGAGATGCTGGAGGAGGATCGGATCCTCGTCGTCCAGGGAACCGCCGAGATCACCGAGAATCAAGAAGGGGGCAGCGGCGGCAGCGGAGGCGGCGGCAATCAGATCGTGGTCAAAAGGCTCCTGTCACTCGATACCGCCGCAGAACGGGTCACGCGCCAGATCGGCATCAACTTTCCCCCCGATGCGACCGAAGCAGTTCTGTTTCAGACCAAGGAGATCCTGCAACGCCATCCAGGCAAGTTGCCGGTGACCCTGCTCTTTGACCAGCATGGCCCGAACTCGTGGCGGATCGACTGTGGTGAGCGGTTACGAACCAGCGCCTCGCAGCAGATGATCACCGAGATTCGCTCATTGCTGGGTGAGAACTCGGTTCGTCTCGACATCGCCAGCCCGGTGGAGTCGGCATGAAAAAGAGTCTTCTGGCTCTGGATCTACCGCTGTTTCAGGAGAATGTGACTCGCTTTCGCGACACACTGGGCGAGCTGGCCAGACCGGGTGAACCGGGAGCGACGATTCTCCCCGTGACCAAGTATCTCGACCGCGATGATTCCAGAACTCTTCTTGAGCAAGGATTCTGGCCGCTTGGTGAAAATCGCTCCGATCAGTTGATGCAGAAAACAGATCCGGGACAGGATCCGGACTGCTGGCATTTCATCGGCAGACTTCAGCGCAACAAGATCAGTACCGTGGTACCACGCATCGGTCTGCTTCACTCGCTCGATTCTGAACGACTCGCAGCATCCCTCGACGCCTGGGTTGAAGATCACCTGGTTTCTCCGCTCGGCGTGCTGGTCCAGGTCAACATTGCAGGCGAAACACGGAAGGCGGGTATCGATCCCGTGCTGGCGCCCGAGTTGATCATCGACTGGGTGAGCCGATTTCGGTCGTTACGGTTTGAAGGATTGATGACGATGCCACCCGACCTGAGTGCCGAGCAATGCAGGCCCGTATTCCGCCAGTTGCGGCTAATTCGAGACTCCATCCGAGACCAGCTCTCCCCGGACGCTGCCAGTGCCTTTTCCCATCTCTCGATGGGTATGTCAGGAGACTGGCAAGTCGCGGCCGAGGAGGGCGCCACCTGGATACGGATCGGGCGTGCGCTCTTCCTTCCTCCCGGGCTGGAGGACTGATGCCCCGCATCGTCGCCGAGAAGGGGCCGGACCGCGGCAGCACCTGGTCGATACGAGAGCAGGGCGTTCTCCTGATAGGGAGAGACTCCAGTGCCCAGATCGCGCTGCGGGATGAAGAGATCAGCAGGCGCCACTGCCAGCTCGAATACCGTGATCGTCAGTGGCTACTGCGGGATCTCGAGAGCACCAATGGTGTTCTCCTCAACGGCGAGGAGATCACCGAACCGACTGCGCTCAAGCACAACGATCACATCGAGGTTGGCATCACGCGACTCACCTTTCTCAATGACGACGACCCCTTGCTGGGCTCCGAGATAGGCGGCTGCAGGATAGAACAGAGAATCGGGCGCGGAGGAATGGGAACGGTTTATCGTGCGCGCCAAAAGTCTCTCGACCGACCCATTGCGCTCAAGATCCTGTCGGAGAAGTACACCAGCGATCCGCAGTTCATCGAGATGTTCATCCGAGAAGCAAGGGCGGCGGGGCGACTCAGCCATCCTCACATCGTGCAGGTATACGATGTCGGAAAAGAAGGTGAGCAGCACTACTTCACCATGGAACTGGTCGCAGGTGGCAGCGTCGAAAAGGTGATCGATGAGGGGGGTGCCATCAGCGTCGATCAGGCGCTGCGCATCGCCAGGGATGCCGCCACAGGACTGGAGTATGCCGAGAAGCAGGGGATGGTTCACCGCGATATCAAACCCGGAAATTTGATGATCGCAACCAACGGGGCGGTCAAGATCGGAGACCTGGGCATCGCTCGACAGACCGACGAATCGGGAGTTGCGTCGCAACAGGATGGTGTCAGCGGATCCCCCCACTACATCGCTCCTGAACAGGCTCGAGGAGAAGCCATCGATCAGCGAGCAGACATCTACTCGCTGGGGGCGACGCTCTTTCACTGCCTCGCCGGGCGAACCCCGTACAGGGGAGCCGGTGCCAGGGAAGTGATTCTCAAGCACATCCAGGCCAAGACGGCACCCGACCTTCTCGAGATGGCTCCCGAGGTCCCTGCAGAGATCTGCGATCTGGTCGCCCGGATGATGTCACCTGATCCGTCGGGACGCCCCGCCAGTGCAAGAGTTCTCGGCGAAGAACTCGATCAACTGTTGATCCGCCACGGATCGAGAAGCCAGCAACAACTCCGACCATCCCGACTGAAATCATCGATGACCTGGATCGTTCTCTTGATCATCATGCTGGGCACCATCGGTGGACTGCTCCAGTTGCAGAAGATTCGGATGAACGAAGACCTGGCGGCTCAGAACCTGGCCACAAGGCGACTTGAACTGTCACATCGCCTCGACCTGGCAGATTCAGCAGTGAGCAGAGGAGAACCGGTCTCGGCACAGGAAATCCTCGATTCGCTCGCAGATGTTCCTGAAGACCTACTCAATCGAATCAGAGATCTGGAGCAAGCGATCGAACTGGAACACCGGAGGATCGACACCGTCTCCCGCGAGGAACAGGCCAGAAGCAGGCTTGCGGAGATCCTCACCACGGGCGAGGACAAATTGCCTCCCGAGCAACGATTGCAGCAACTGAACACACTGGCCAGGAATCACCCGGACACCCGCGCCGGCGAACGAGCTGCGGAGCTTGCCGGCAGCCTGAAGGAGACACTGGAACTGAAAGAAAAGCTCGAGGGGGACGCTCTCATCGCATGGAAGCAGACCCTCGCCAGGGCTCAGGGATGGAGAAGCTCCGGGAATCCGGCTCGAGCGCGAGAGGAAGCACTGACTCTTCCGGAGCAGTTCGCCAGCACGGAGGCCTGGAATCTGCGAGGACACTTCCTTGATCAACTCGATTCGGAAGCGACTGGATTGTGGGCTCGAGCTCGCGCCGAAGTACGGAGGCTGCTGACGGAGGACCGGATCGCCCAGGCAGAAGATGTCATCGACGGTGTGGTGTCTCGTGCCCTGCTACCCTGCACTCGCGACCTCGAACCACTTCTTCGTGCCGAGGTGAAGAAGGCGCGCGCAACCTCGGCAGAGACCCGTACTCCTGAGGTCGGTCCCGTCGTCCAGGAGGGCTGGAGTGCCTTCAATCGGACCTTCTCCGGGCGCGAGGCCTGTGTCGTGCTGCGTGATGCCGCACTCCGGGATGGACTGCCTGAAAGTGCGATGGTCCTGATCGATCGTCATCTGGCGTTCCTGGGCAATTTTGACCAGTTGCTGCTGAATATCCCTGCCGTCGAACTCCCCTACAAGCGGGATCGGGTCATCGAGGGAAGCGGCTCCGGGGACATCACTGCGCCTCATGTGAAAATCGAGAAGGATCGAGTGAGCTATCGGGAATCACCGCAGCAGGTCGGGCGTTATCTCCTGTGGAAGGAAATCGCCCCCGGATCCAGACTCGATCTACTGCTCGAGGCAGGTCCTCCTCGGGAAATCCTCGAGCATGT
Source organism: Planctomycetota bacterium (assembly GCA_036338595.1). Lineage (GTDB taxonomy): Bacteria > Planctomycetota > UBA8108 > UBA1146 > UBA1146 > QNYK01. The sequence goes on from JAYZBV010000037.1 coordinate 108,371, forward strand.
CACGGTACTGCTCGAATGGGCAGGCCGGGAGTCCGACGCGAGGGCGCTCTGGAGCCGCATCGATCCGAAGACCACCGATTCGATTCGCCAGCTGGTCGAGGAGACGCAGGATTAGGCTGGAAGGATAGTGGTGTCATCCTATACTCCGGTCGCGCTGGTTCAGACCGAGCAGGGAGTGGAACTGCCGGTCTGGGCGATTGCAGGATCTTCTCGGACAGAGATCGGCGGCGTCCGTGAAGGATCGCTGATCGTTCGTATCCGTTCGGCACCCGAGAAGGGGAAGGCAAACAGGGCCATCATCGACCTACTGGCAGCTGTACTACTGCTGCGAAGGAAAGATGTGGTGCTGATGCGCGGCGAGCACCACAGGAACAAGAGGATGCTCCTGAGTGGAGCCCGGATGCAACAGATCGAACAGATCCTGCGCACATCGATGGAGTGACAAGATCGATCCGACAAGGAGAAGGAATGAATCGCATCATCGAGGAAGGCGCAGCCCTGAAGCAACGCATTGAAAACGCCGCAGGGGCGATTTCGAGCTGGCATCACGGCGCTCCTCCTGAAACCGCACTGATCCTGGGAACAGGACTCGGAGCCGTGGTGAATGAGATCTCTGACGCTGTGACCCTCCCCTACGGGGAGATCCCCGGCTTTCCGGTTTCCACCGCTCCGGGACATGAGGGGCAGTTGCACATCGGGCTACTCGGAGCGACTCGCGTGATCGCATTCGAGGGACGATTCCACCTCTACGAGGGCTGGACGATGGATGATATCGGGCTACCGATGAGAGTCGCTTGCCGACTGGGAATCTCATCCGCCATCATCACCAATGCCTGCGGCGGCATGAATCAGGAGTTGCAGAAGGGCGACCTGCTGATCCTCGATGATCACATCAACCTGCTCGGAGCAAACCCCCTGACCGGTGCCAATGTGGATGAATGGGGACCTCGATTTCCGGATATGTCCGTGCCGTACTGCCTCGAATCCGCAACCAGGCTGAAACAAATCGCCGACGAGCAGCAGATCCGGGCCAGCAGGGGAGTGTATGTCGCGGTGCCCGGGCCAAATCTCGAAACCAGGGCTGAATACCGGATGCTGCGCGCTCTGGGGGCTGATGTTGTCGGGATGTCCACCATTCCCGAGGTGATCATCTGCTCCCACGAGGGGATTAGAGCCTCGGCTATTTCGGTCGTCACGGACCTTTGCGACCCGGAAGACTTGAAGAAAGTGTCCGTCGAGGAGATCCTTGCAGTAGCAGCAGATGCAGAACCGAGACTGACCCGGATAATTGTGGAATTTTTGAAATGATGGAACCTGGCTCAGTGAGCCCGGGAAGGAACCAAACCGGATGACTGAATATGACAACTCGATCGATGCATTCATGAACGAGGACAAGCAAGCAGATGACGAGCAGCCGAAAAAGGCCAAGACTCCCTTCATGCGTGAGTTGATGGAAAAGCAGAGAACGCTCTTCATCTCTGAAGAGGTCTCTCCAAAATTGACGAGCAAAATTGTCCCTGCCCTGATGTGGCTCGACTCGAAATCGGACGACCCGATTCGACTCTTCATCAACACGCCCGGAGGAAGCGCAGATGATGGCTTTGCGATTCACGACGCCATCCGCTTCGTGCGCAGCCCGGTTCTGTGTATCACGAACGGGTTGAACGCATCTGCAGGCACCGTGATCTTGCTGTCGACTCCCAAGGAGCGTCGCTTCTCCTTGCCCAACAGTCGCATCATGATCCACCAGCCTTCCAGCGGAGTACGCGGAAAGGCCTCCGAGATCGAGGTCACTGCCGAGGAGATCATGAAATTACGCCGTCGCTGTAATCAACTGATCGCCGACGAGACTGGAAAGCCTCTGGAGCAGGTCGAGAAGGATACCAATGGGGACTGCTGGATGTCTCCGGTGGAAGCGCTCGAGTACGGCCTGATCGGCAAGATCCTGACCAGCCTCAACGATCTGTAGCGATCCGTTGCAGCGGGTCAGTGACGATCTGAGAGTTCGATGAACGCCGCCAGAGCGGGGATCGGTTTTCTCCTGTCTGGTGGCGGGCGAAGTCTCGAGAATCTGCACGATGTGATCGAGCAGCGATCGATCCCTGCCAGCATCGAACTGGTGATCTCGAGCCGCTCCAGCGCTGGCGGGATCGAGCGAGCGCAGCGCCTGGGGATTCCTCACCAGATCCATCCTTGCCGCAAACCTGGCGCCTCGATTCGGATCTTCGAGGCGCTGGATGCTGCCGGCTGCCAGTATGCTTTACTCGGAGGCTGGCTTCGCAAGCTGGAGATCCCTCGGGAATGGTTGGGCAGGGTCCTCAACATCCACCCTTCCTTGCTTCCCCTCCATGGTGGCGCGGGTTGTTACGGAGATCATGTCCATCGCAAGGTGCTGGAGTCAGAGCAGCAAACCAGTGGCTGTACCGTCCACTTCGTCGATGACGAATTCGACCACGGGCCCAAGATTCTGCAACTTCAGGTACCTGTATTGGTGGGTGATACGGTGGAGGAACTGGCGAACAGAGTCTTCGATGCGGAGAAGATCGCCTACCCTCGGGCTCTGGAAATGTTACTCGGCGGAGAGGTGAACTTCGAGCGCTGCTAACCGATCCGGATGCGGCGGAATTTTCGTTTGCCCACCTGGAGCACCATCCCCTCTCGCACCTCCACCTGGCTTTCGTGATCTTCCATGCGCTGCTCGTCTATTCTCACCCCACCGCCCTCGATGTTGCGGCGTGCCTCGTTGTTCTTCTGTGCGAGGCCCGCATCGACGATCAATTTGACGAGCCAGATCTTACCGTCGTCAAGATCGGTGGCAGCGACCGTGTATTCCTCGATCACTTCTGGCATCTCTCGCTGGCTGAAGACTCGTAGAAAATGGGCTTCAGCGGCCAGAGCCTGCTCCTCGTCGTGGTAGAGCCTCACCAGCGTGCGGGCGAGGTTCCCCTTGGCCTCCCTGGGGGAGCCTGAGAGATTCTCCTCGATTTCGCCGAGCGATAGATCGCTGGCAAGCGTGAAGTACTCCTCCATCTGAGCATCGGGGAGTGACATCGTCTTGCCATACATCTCTTCAGGTGGATCGCTGATACCGATGGAATTGCCATGAGTCTTTGACATCTTCATCGAGCCATCGGTTCCCACCAGTAACGGTGTCGTCATACACACCTGAGGATCCAACCCCTCCTGGCGCATCAGATCTCTGCCCAGCAACAGGTTGAAGGTTTGATCGGTGCCGCCAACTTCGATATCTGCTTTCACCTGCACAGAATCCCACGCCTGCATCAGCGGGTAGATGAACTCGTGGAGGCTGATCGGCTTTCCTCCAGAATATCGCTTCTGGAAATCATCTCGCTCAAGTTGTCGTGCCACTGTGGTGCGTCCGCATAGAGCAATCACATCCAGAAAGGACATCTCCCTGAACCAGTCTCCATTCCAACGCAGTTCCGTACGTTCCTGGTCCAGTATCCGCCACGCCTGTTCCAGGTAGTCCTGGGCGTTCTCTCGACATTCATCGTGGGTGAGCGTGGGACGTGTCTTGTCCTTGCCGGACGGATCTCCAACACAGGCTGTGTAATCTCCGATGATCAATACAGCGATGTGGCCGGCGTCCTGAAATTGTCTCAACTTTCTCAGCGGTACCGCATGACCGAGGTGTAACTGAGGGTTGGTCGGATCGACTCCCAGTTTGACTCGCAAGGGGTCGCCAGTCTTGAGTGAACTCTGCCACTTTCTGTGCAACTCCTCGGTCGTATCGATGCTGATCACGCCTCGCGTGACCTCTTCGAGTGAGGAATCGGACGAAATCTGGTTTTCATCGGACATCATGTTCTCCCCGCACTCAGTCCTTGCCTGCGTCTGCTTCACGCCTGACCTGACGAGTAACTCCCCAGATCTTCCATGCTCTCGCAGATCGTTCACGGATCAACCCCGTCACCCGCTCCAGCGTCATGACGATCTGGGCATCCAGAATAGCATTGTGGGAACCCAGGAAGCCCAGCAACTCATCGACCATGGGATGCGAAGGAGTGGCCAAAACGCCCCTTTTCAGCCGATCTGCAAGCCACAGGTAGCGGCAGATGGCAAATCTGGTGAGATCCCCCTCGAGGAGTGCTCTCTTCATCTCGGTGGCAGGATCGCGTACGGCCTGATCGTATCCCTTCGGCACCTCCAGGCCAGTTTCTTCGATCCACGGAACGCCACGAGTGAAATCGCCATCGGCAGTCACGATACGAACAGGCATGGTGACCCCGGTCACTGCCCACTGCTGCAGAACCGGCATCCGGGACGGTACCGCCAGAGGCAAGGTGACCGGAATCGCGCGGCTAGCGCCCGCTTCGACACTGAATCCGCTCTCGATCCGTAACACCCTGACATCCGATGTCGATCGCTCGGTTCCATCTTCGAACACTTCCTTGACCGCCCAGAAAAGTTGCCCGATCACTGGATCCCGACCCAGCGCACCAAACACGATCTTTTGCTGTGATAGGTTTTCCAGCACGACTGATCCTTGAAGCAATGCGAGGGGGAATGGTAATGGTTCATCCTCCTGATCCTGTTCGAAGCGAACCACAAGAGCGCTTCGACTGAGGAATCTTCCATGGGCTCGGCGCCGCAACTTGGAGACCTCGAAACGCGACCCGAAGGTGTCGGGAGCCAGCACCAGGATCGCCTCACAGATGCGCCACGACTTTTCGTAGTTTCCTTCTGCGAAGGCCGTGGCTGCTTCCTGGAAGCGTACCTTCAGAAATTGGTTGACGACTTCGTCGCTGGGGGGCGTCTGTCTCGATTCCGTTACCGGAGAAGCAGCGGCCACTGCGGCCGATGGACCCGTGGCGCGCGGAACCAGATCCCCGTCACCAGCAGTGGCATACACTGCAATGATGACGAGGATCCAGATCCGCAAGGCTCCCGCAGTGAGCTTCGAGGCAGTCATTCGAAATCCGATGTCTTCTCCCGAGAATCTAGGATTCCCGGGCCTCCTCATCGGAGTTCTCGACAGCCTCTTCATCCGGAGTTGCTTCCGTCGCACCATCGCCATCCTCCGCAGCTTCCGGAGCTTCTGACTCGGCAGACGCCTCCTCAGCTTCCGGAGCTTCTGACTCGGCAGACGCCTCCTCAGCCTCCGGTGTTTCTGCCTCGGCAGACGCTTCAGCAACTTCCGGCGCTTCTACCTCGGCTGACGCTTCAGCAGCCTCCGGTGCTTCTGCCTCGGCTGACGCTTCAGCAACTTCCGGTGCTTCTGCCTCGGATGACGCTTCAGCAACTTCCGGTGCTTCTGCCTCGGCAGACGCTTCCGCGTCCTCAGGTGCATCCGCCGCTGGCTCAACCTCCTCGACGGGGGTCTCATCCTCGGCGGCGGCTTCGGCAGCGGGCGCATCTTCCTCGGCGCTCGCCTCGGCAACAGGTTCTTCCGGTGTCGGCTCCGGGGCCGCTTCTACGTCCGGCTCCTTCGACTCCTCCACCTCTGCCGTGTCATCCGCTGCTTCGGCCTTCTCCTCATCCTCGACGACATCGCCGAGATCGGGAATCTCATCGGGCAAGTTCTCGGGAACAGATCCCACCGCTGTGGGCGATTCACCCTCACCCGCTTCGGCGTAGAGTGCCGACAGTTGCTCACTCTCTTCTGCCGTGACCTCTTTGAGGCTAAGACCAATCTTGCGATTTTCTTCGTCGACCTTGATCACCTTCACATCGACTTTCTGGTCAATCTTGACCACCTCTTCAGGCGCCTCCACTTTCTCTTCCGAAAGTTCAGAGATATGGAGCAATCCTTCCAGATCCTCGTCCATCTGGACGAAGGCTCCGAAGTTCGTGGTTTTTGTGACCGTACCTCGGATGACGGTTCCGACAACATAGGTCTCGGGGATGAAGCGGATCCATGGGTCCTCCTCCATCTGTTTGAGGCCAAGAGCAATTCGTTTTCGCTCCTGGTCCACCTCGAGAACCACCGCATGAATCTCTTCACCCTTTTCGATCTTTTCAGACGGGTGGATGATCTTGCGAGTCCACGACATATCGCTGACGTGCAGCAGGCCGTCGATCCCATCTTCGAGTTCGATGAAGGCACCGTAGTTGGTCAGATTGCGTACCTTGCCGCTGATGTAGTGCCCGACGGGATACTTCTGAGCGACCACTTCCCACGGATTCACCTCGATCTGTTTCATTCCGAGGCTGATCTCCTGCTTCTCCTTCTTGATCTCCAGCACCACGACATCGACTTCCTGTCCCGCGTCGACCACCTCCTTGGGGTTCGAGATTCGACGGGTCCATGACATCTCGGATACATGCACGAGGCCCTCGATGCCCTCCTCCAGTTCGATGAAAGCACCGTAGGAGAGGACATTGACAACCTTGCCACTGATCCGTGAACCGATGGGGAAGCGCTCCTCGATATCATCCCAGGGACTCGGCTGCGTCTGCTTCAGTCCCAGCGAGATCCTCTCTCGTTCCTTGTCGATCTTGAGCACCTTGACATCGATTTCCTGTTCCACGGTGAGGATCTCGTTGGGGTGGTTGATACGACCCCATGACATGTCCGTGATGTGGAGCAAGCCATCGATACCGCCGAGGTCAACGAATGCGCCAAAGTCCGTGATGTTCTTCACGGTTCCCATACGCACCTGACCGAGTTCGATCTCGCCCATCAGATTGGACTTCATCTCATCGCGACGCTCTTCGAGTAGTTTCCTGCGGCTGACGACGATATTCATGCGGGGTTCATCGATCTTGATGATCTTGCACTCGAGATCGCGTCCGACAAACTCGGAGACATCTCCAACCCTGCGGATCGCAATCTGCGAGGCGGGGAGGAATACAGGAACACCGATGTCGATCAGCAATCCACCCTTGATCTTGCGGGTCACGCGGCCACTGACCACATCTCCCTCATTGTGAGTGTCGACCACCTGTTCCCAGCCCTTGATGCGGTCTGCCTTGCGCTTCGAGAGCATGATCCTGCCGTCAGATTCATCGACCTCCTCGATGAGGACATCGACCTGATCTCCGACCTTGATCTCAGCACCTTCAAAGTGGCTTTTCGGAACCTCACCCTCGGCCTTGTAGCCCACATCGACGATGACCCAGTCATCGCTGACGCTCACCACGGTGCCGACAATGATCTTGTCTTCTTCAAAATCTCCGATGGATTCACGAAGGATCTCATCGACGTTATCGAGCGAACTATCGCCGAGAAATTCCTTCACACCCTCCTCCAGGGCATCTCCCCGGAGGTCAAACTGCTTGAGCAGTTCAGATCTGGCCATGAAAAGGCCTCTTGTTTCTGGTTACGGACTGCGCGCAGCCCGGGCATGACCATCATGCCCGTCACCGGCTTGTCGACGCTCGTCCTGGTCTGCCTGTCGTCGGGGTGACCATCACCCGCTCATCTTCTGCTGTTTCCGTCCATCACACTTCTGCGATGACCGAGTTGCCCGGTTCCTCGGGAACGAGGCTCTCCATCGCATCTCTGAGGCGTGCCAACGCCTCCTTCTCGTCCTGCCCGTCGATGAAATCGATGGCATCTCCAAAACGAATCTCGACTCGAACCGGCCTGGGAAACCAATGTCCCCTTCCGAGGGCTCGGTCAGATCCGATGACCATCGCCGGCACCACCGGCACACGGGCCATACGAGCCAGTTTCAACACTCCACCCTTGAGCCTTCCCAGTCGACCATCGCGACTGCGAGTTCCCTCCGGGAAGACCAGCACTCCACCACCCTTCGCCAGGTGATCGAGTACCGAACGGAATCCGGAGATTCCAACACCCTCCCTCTCGAGCGGAAGAGCATTCAACCCCCTCAGCGCCATCGCGATGGGAGCGGGTCGAAATAGCGTACTTCTGGCCATGAAGGCCAGCGGTCTCCGCAACGAGATCCCTGCCAGGACAGGATCCAGGAAGCTGCAATGGTTCACCGCCAGCAGGAAGGCCCCATCCGATGGGATCTTCTCAACACCGTGACTCCTGTGCCGGAACAAGATCCGACAACAAAGCCAAGCCACGGCGCGATTCAGGAAGTAGAACCAGTTGGCCCCCGGTTCCAAGCCGCCGGGATCCTCTCCATGATCGCCGATAGCACCTGCCCGATGTCGAGCATGGTCGTATCGATCGTCATTGCATCGGATGCTGCCACCAATGGCGAAACATCCCGTTTTTCATCCAGGGCGTCACGAAGCGCTACCTGCTCCTGGACTTCTTCCAGCGGCAGATCCTCTGCGAGACGATCGCGCAGTTCCGCCTGTCTCCTTCTGGCCCGCTCCTCTATGGATGCGGTCAAGAAGATCTTCACCGGGGCATCCGGGAACACCACGGTACCCATATCCCTACCCTCAGCCACCACCGGAAGATCCGCTGGCAGCCCGCGTTGCATCGGCAACACGGCTCTTCTCACGGCCGCATCGTTGGAGATGTGGTGGATTTCACCGGTCACCCGGGTCGAGTCCAGTACATCCCCTGGATCGAACCCGCCCACCTCGACCCGAAACAATCCGGCGTCGGCGACGATCTCCAGTCGATGTTCATCGATCAGTGCCAGTACCGCTTCCCCGTCGGGAAGTGCCACGCCTTGCTCGAGAGCGAGCCAGGTCAATGTCCGGTACACCCGCCCACTGGAGAACATACGTCCTCCGATGCGGGCAGAGAGCCGCCGTGCGACACTGCTCTTACCGCATCCGGCGGGACCATCCAGGGTCGCGATCTGAAGATCCAAGCGATCCTCCCGGGTCTAACCTGCGGCAACGATTTCCCCGAACCCCCTATCGGGCCTCGGTGATGATCGTGCGAGTCCAATAAACTACGGATCCAGGGGGAGTTGCGCAAGTTCATCGGGCCATTCCGGCCATTCCATCGGAGCCAGAACGTGCCCATCGAACCATTTCTGGCTCATCCGAGTCTCTGGAGGACTGACACGGCATGCTGGCCAGGTCAGGGCGGTCGAAAGCCGGCCGCTGGTTAGCCGACCAATCGTTCCAGATGTGCGGGCCCATCGCCCCCATAACCACGAAGATCGAGGAATCTATCGGTGAATCCCAGCGTCCTCGCCAGCGCATCGAGTCGATTCCTCCAGCGGTCGTCACGACAATTTTCAAGTTGTTCTCGATCGATCTCGACCACGACCCTGTGCTCGTTGCAGCGAGCCCTGTAGATGGAAAATCCCTCACCGGAGAGCAGCGCCTCCAGCGCCTCGATCTTGCCCAGAAGGTCACCGCTCACCTCGGTTCCCACAGGAACTCTACTGGCGAGGCAGGGGCGAGCGGGACGGTTCCAGCTGGGGAGCCCCCTGCGATGAGCGATTTCTCGAACATGATTCTTATCGATGCCAAAGAGCCTCAAGGGACTCTTCACACCACGCTCACCCGAGGCGGTCATGCCTGGCCGATCGGTCGAGTCGTCGGAAGCCTGTGCCCCATCGACGATGGTATGGCCCGCAAGTTCTTCAACGGAAAGAATCACATCGTAAAGTTCAGACTTGCAGTGATAACAACGATCACCAGAGTTGGCGCGGTAATCCGGGCTAGACAATTCATCTGTTTCAACTTCAAGATGTCGAATGCCGGTGATGCTGGCTGATTGCCGTGCGGCATCGAGTTCCTGCGTTGATAAACTCGGAGAGATCCCGGTGACTGCCACAGCATCGGACCCCAGGTGTTCAACAGCCAGGGATGCCATCACCGCAGAATCGACCCCACCCGAGAGAGCGACAACTACCGGCCGATTCTCGATGAGCCATGCAGATAGCCGCAGCATCGCTTGACCATCGGGGAGTGTGTTCCCCGAAGACATCGCATCGGAGGAGGCTCTGTTTTGAGCCTCCTCCGACCGATCACCGCGACTAGATGTCGTAGTACAGTGCGAACTCATAAGGGTGCGGACGCAGTCTCAACTGATCCACTTCCCTTTCACGTTTGTATTCGACCCATGCACGGATGGTGTCGGCTGTGAAAACATCACCTGCAAGCAAGAACTCGTGATCCTTTTCCAGTTCGACGAGAGCTTCCTCGAGAGTCGCTGGAGTACTCCTCACATCGGCCAGTTGTTCCGCAGGAAGATCATAGAGGTCCTTGTCGAAGGGAAGCCCAGGATCGGTCTTGCTGTTGATCCCATCGAGCGCCGCCATCACCAGTGCCGAGAAGGCCAGGTATGGATTGCACGAAGGATCGGGGCAACGGAACTCGAATCGGCGGGCAGCATCGCTGGTCGCTCCGACCGGGATTCGCACCGCTGCAGAACGATTTCTCGATGAGTATGCAAGCCGTGTCGGCGCCTCGAAGCCTGGCACCAGGCGTTTGTATGAGTTGGTGGTCGGGTTGGTCAGTGCTACGAGTGCAGGCGCGTGCTGAAGGATCCCTCCGATGGCGTGGAGCGCGGTCTCGCTCATCCCTGCGTATCCGTCACCGGCAAACTGGTTGACGCCGTCTTTCCAGATGGAGAGGTGCATGTGCATGCCGCTGCCATTGTCATTCCAGACCGGCTTGGGCATGAATGTGACCGTCTTGCCATGCTGGTGAGCCGTGTTCTTGACGATGTACTTGTAACTCATCAAACCGTCTGCTGCGGCCAGCAAGGTGTTGTACTTGATGTCAATCTCGGCTTGACCGGCAGTGGCCACCTCGTGGTGCTGGCACTCGATTTCGAGACCGCAGTTGATGAGATTCTTCATCATCTCATTACGAAGATCATTGAACTTATCGGTCGGAGGGACGGGGAAATAACCCTCCTTGTAACGCGGTTTGTATCCGAGATTCGGGCCTTCATCGGATCCTGTGTTCCAGCGTCCCTCGACACTATCGAGGAAATAGAAACCCGAGTGCTCATTCTGGTCGAAGCGGATGTCATCAAAGATGAAGAACTCCGCCTCGGGACCGATGAATGCTTGATCCCCGATACCGGTAGTTCGAAGGTAAGCCTCGGCTTTCTTTGCAATGTTTCTTGGATCCCTCGAATAAGATTCGTGGGTCACGGGATCCTTGATGTCGCAGATCAGCACCAGGGTTTTCATCTTTGGAAATGGGTCGATCCATGCGGTAGAAGGATCGGGAACGACGAGCATGTCGCTCTCCTGGATCCCTTTCCAGCCACGCATGCTGGAACCATCGAATCCGAGGCCATCCCTGAAGGTGCCCTCATCCAGGCCGCTGGCTGGAATCGTGAAATGCTGCCACAACCCAGGAAAATCCATGAAGCGGAAGTCGATGGCCTCCACCCCCTTGTTCTTGACAAGTTCTAGGACCTCATTGACGGTCACTTCCACTCCCTTCACCGGAACATCTCAGCACCGGCACTACTTATCTTCAAAAAATAACTCGGATCCATTCTCCTGCTCAACCAGGAACTTCCGACCTTCTCCCACCGACACTTCGCAAGTTTCAAATCGCTTCGGGCCCCTGTTCCCCCGTTCTGGTTCTCACCGCATCCAACAAATGTCCGACATGGGTCGCGACATCGATCCCCTCCGATTTCATCGTTTCGAGCACCTGCATCGCAGGTCGCAAGAACTCCTCGTTCAAGGCAACTTCAACTCTCAATGCGTGATCCACGGAGGCGGTAGCAGAATCGGGGCTCATCAGTTCCACTTCCGCCACAGTGAAGCGCACGATTCCCACCTTCGAGAATCTCTCGGTCAAGAGGTCCAGCGCATCCGGCGGGATGATCGAAACAACCCAGTACACGAGGCGCTCCTCCCTCTACTCTTCTTCTGGCTGTCTCAAGAGAAGATGCTCGATCCCCTCTTCCACCGGAAGTTGCTCATGAACAATTCGATATACTGTCTCCGCAATCGGCATCTCGACCTGGCTCTCACGGCGAAGTTGATCGACCACCTTCGACGTGGGAACCCCTTCCGCCACCTGCACCATCGAATCGAGAACAGCACTGACCTTGTCGCCTGCGCCAATCTTGCATCCAACTGCTCGATTACGAGAATGCCCACTGCAGCAAGTGACAATCAAATCACCGAGGCCAGAAAGGCCTGCGAAGGTCTCGCGTTGCCCACCTCGGGCAGTACCCAGCCGCGAAATCTCAGCGGTGCCTCGTGTCACCAGCGCTGCAACGGTGTTGTCACCGAATCCCTGGCCGATTGCAATGCCACACCCCAAAGCAACGACATTCTTCAGGGCTCCGGCCCACTCGACACCGACCCGATCGTCACTTCGGTAAATCCTGAACCTGGGAGTTTTCAATAGCTGCTGGATGAGTCTTCCTCGATCTGGATCGGAGTCAGCAAGAACCACTGCGGTGGGAAGGTCGATGACGACCTCCTCTGCATGTGACGGCCCAGAAAGTACGGCCGGCGCTACTGTTACGCCACATGAGATGAGCACCTCCGAGGGCAGCATGTGGGTCTCCAGTTCGAGTCCCTTGGAGGTAGACACCCACACGGCATCCCGGGGAAGATCCGCACCAGGCCCCTCCATGTAAGTCCGGATGTTCTGCGTCGGCACGGCATTGATGACCACATCCGCCTCCGGGGCAGGTCCGCTGCCAGCCAGCGAAACCTTGAATCCGCTGCCCAGGCAGCCGGCAGGCAACATATCGTGTTCTCCCCGAACCAACTGATCCGCGCGTTCCTGACGCCGGCAGTGGATGGTCACATCTGCGCCGGCCTTGCGTGCGACATGGGCCAGGGCTGTGCCCCAACTTCCGGATCCTGCCACCAGAACTTTCATCTAGAATCTTCTTCCCGGCGCGAGTCGTAGTACTCCTTGATATTAGATCGATGACGAATCAACACCAGTAGTGAGAGTGTCAGTAGTACCGCTCCCAGCATCGAAGGGAATTTCAACCCAGCGTCAGCCGTTCTCAGGACGGAAATGATCGGCTCCCAGCCCAGCAACAGGCAAAGTGCCAGGAGTGAACCAGTCGTCGCCGCCATCACTGACGCCATCCCGACGCTCTTGATGGCCTTGAAGGTCACGAACCAACTCGACAACATCACCAGTGCAATCACCGGCTCAAGAGCCAGCAACACGCCCCCCGTCGTCGCCACACCCTTGCCACCCCTGCCTTTCAGAAACGGCGAGAAGCAGTGTCCCAGCACTGAAGCAGCACCGATCAGTAGCAGAGATCCAGGAGAAAACGATGAGAACCACAGGATCGGAATTGCCCCCTTCATGACGTCGAGAGTCAATCCCAGGAATCCATACGGTTTGCCCACTTCTCGACTCAGATTGGTCGCCCCCGGATTGCCACTGCCCACCTTCAACAGATCGAGTCCGCGCGCCCTTCCTATCAGCCACGCGAAGGGGATGGAGCCACACACGAAAGAAGCCAGCAGTGGCCACAGCAACTGCCCTGCCGCAGCACTGGTTGGGGCCAGGGAATCGATGATCCCCAGAAGAGGTAGCTGGACCGAGGAGGGGATCTCCCAAGTTTGAAAGCAGATGTTTACCAACGGACCCGGTCCCGTCATCGAAGATTCCCCAGTAGGCGAGGCTCGCTGCTGCAGCGAGGGTTTCCCGGTCAAGCCGCAGTACACAACTGGATCGGTAGCGAAGCAACCCCAGCGCATCCGACTGCCCGGTATTCTGGCAGCGCTGGAGCCTGGCTCGGAGGTCGCTTAGGCTGGCTCACTGGTATTTGGCTCGGGAGCGAGCCGCTGCTGGAGGTCACTTGGGCAGATACGATCGTCAACAACGTGTTCCACGGTGGGCAGCATTTGATCGCGACTGGCAACGGTTGCGGGTGCTGCTGGTCGGCTGTGGAGGTGTCGGGACCATTCTGGCCCAGTCACTGGTTCGCAGCGGTGTCGGTTGCCTCACGGTCGTCGATGGAGATCGCATTCGAGAATCAGATCTTCATCGCCAGTTGTTGTATTTCGATGAAGATGTGGCTCAGGGCAGGTCAAAAGCAGAGGCGGCGCGCCACGCCCTGTGCAAGATCGGGGGGCGTACAGTCGTCGATGCACTGCCACAGATGCTGACCCCAAGAAATGCTGAAGCCCTTTTTTACAGCCATGATGTGGTGCTGGATGCCACTGATAATATCCAGACTCGATCACTCATCGATCTCACTGCGATGAGGACCGGCGTCGGATGGATACACTCCGGGGCGATCGCTGACCGCTGGGTCGCTGCATCTTTCTTGCCACCAGGAACTCCCTGCTATCACTGCTGGGTCGCTGAAGAACCGGCACCCGGCTCGATCGGGACCTGTGAAACGGATGGTGTGCTGCAGGTATCCTGCCTCGCCGCAGCTTCCGTGGTGATTCGATTGTTGACAGAGCAACTTCTATCGACACCGGAAGGTACTCCTCGACAATTGACGCGAACCATCATTCGAGGAAGCGTTGATCAAGGTGAAACTTACGTCGAACTTGTCGCTGACCCGGGTTGCGCCCGCTGTGGCGATGTGTCGAGTGGAGATGGATCGAGCCGATCCTCTAGCCTTGGTCTGGATCAACAAGTTTACCTGAGAAAACTGTGCGGAATCGGAAGTGTCGAAACCTGGCTCAACATTGATTTCGATGAGATTGAAACTCGTCTGGGCCAGATACAGGACTCCGGACAACTGCGTCGTGGAGCCACCGCCATCCGGCGTGAAGATCGAGGGGGAGCACTGATCTGCTACCGGGATGGCCGCGCACTGGTCACCGGAGATCACGCAAATGACCTCGACGGGGCGAAAGGGTTGCTCGAAAGATGGCTCGGCGCAGATGCGCTCTGTCGGCTTTCCTGAGGCGGATCCCGGGATGATCGAAGCAGCGAGGTCAGGAGGTCAGGCGCAACTTTCTGCGTTCATCACCGATCCTGTGGAACAGGCTCTCACGAGCCTCCTCCTTCAGGACCTGGGTCTGGAACACGGTGGCTCGCGCCTTTTCCAGTTGATCGTGCAGACGCACCGAGCGGTCGAGTCGCTCCTCGACCAACTGCAACAGATCCTGGAACTTCGTCTGGTGAAAGACATCGTCAAACAGGAGTCTGTAGAAGGGGCGAAGGATCGGCTTGAAGTCATCCGCAATGATTGGATAGTCCTCAAGGCAGATCAATTCGCTCAGAGCCATCTTCAGATTACGCTCTGAGCCCTCAAGCATCTCGCGGATTCTTCCGATGGTGGAGTGCTTGAGAAGGTCTACCAGATAACCCTTGTCGATCCACTCCTGAACCGAGTAGTGGCTTCTTGCATGGAGCACGTAGTTGCGGGCTGATGTGAGGTAGTCCTTTGCGCGGCTGACATTGAACAGCGCATCGTCAAGATTAGTGAGATCTTCCGTCAGCACATTCCAGGAATGTTCTGTCTCCTCGAACTCATCGGAGATGGCGAGCACTGGCTCATCCCCGGAAAGATCAAAACTGCTGAGCGCATGTCTGCGCTCCATCTGCAATCCATCGATCTTGTCGTGGAATACACGGAAGGTAGCGAGTCGATCGGAGACATCCTTGATCTCTCCATCGAGCTCCTCAAGTTCCTCAATGATCTCTGGGCGCATGCCGATGGCGAGGAACGATGCTCGAAGCGGCTCCAGATCGAGCTTCTTGTCTTCATTGATGATGCGAGTCGAAATCTCACCAAATGTCATGCCGCACAGGCGATCTCCTGCGCCGAAGTCTTGCTCCGGAAATAGATCGAGAACCGACATCAATCGATCACGATGTGAACGCAGAAAATGTACGCGTGTCGCGAGGCGCTGTTCCTTTTCGAGCTTGATCTGGCAATACCCCAGTTCCTTCTCGATCTTCTCCAGGCGGCGAATTAGGGACAGATCCTTGCGCATCGACATTCCTTCCCGCATTCTTCTCCGGTGAGACCCGGCGAAGAATTGACTCCTCAGTCATCCCAGGACACGGCCATGCTGGCGATACTCAGATCGGGCATGTGGGCGTGACGAATGCGGGAGGCCCCCCCTCTCCACATCTGCCGGGCTCGACTCAAGTCCCAAGGATATACAGGTTTGGGACTTGCGAATCTAACCCTGTCCTACCAAGATCAGATAGTACCACAAACCGCATCCAAATTGCACGGGTCCAGTTTGCCAATCTCTCCGGTCAGTCATGAAAGGGAAGCCACGATGACATCTTGCCTGGTGATCTTCATGACCATCCTTCATTCGACTGCACCGCCAGCACCGGGAGTCCCTTCCGTCATCGATGGGATACTTGACACCTTTCCCTACCCTGTCGAGCAGCCTCTGGAGTGGCAATGGGTCCAGAAAGGGCTCACCGTTGGCTCGACAAAGCTCCAGATCAAGCGGTCAGATCCGCTCTCCAAGCGGTGGACTCTCGACGCTCGGCTACTCTGGAGCCAGCCAGGAAGAACGATGGAAATCAGCAACAGGTCAGATTTCCAGTTGCCCTCGAACATGCCGTTACGTACTCGCCGGGAGAGTCGCATCGGTGCCTCCGGTGCAGGGGAAAAACGCGGTGTGGTTGCCAGTGAGGTCGATCTCGAGGAAGAACGCGTCCGCATCGTGGTACAGGATCCGGCCAGAGGCAGCCAGGTGGATCGAACGATGGACTTCCCTACGGGGACGGTACTGCTTGAAAACCAGGCATTTGAACACTGGCTTCTGATCGGGCTTCTGCTCGATCGTACAGAGCAACGCCATTTCAAGGCCTTGATCCCGAGCGAATTCAGGATTCTCGGCCTCGAGTTGAAAAAGGATCGGGCCGAAAAGATCGGCTCGATCGAGACGATCCGCTGGAGCATTCTGTCGAGAGACTTCACCGCAAAGATCTGGACAGGGCCCGGCGGATCGATCGAACAATACCGCCAGGGAGATCTGGAAATCCGCAGGATTCGCAAACCATCCGAGACTCCACCGGTGCCTCCAGAACCCACTCCCGATCCCGGTGGCAAGGACCGTTGACTCCTGGCCCCATCTTCACGGCCAGATCGAAGCCCGGATCGATTCGATGTAATTGCGCAATTTCGGAAGAGTCTGCTTTCGCTCGGTTGCCGGTCCCCAGTCAAAGTTCGCGACGAAGTCGTTGAGGTGTCGCGGCTTTCCGAGGGCCTCGTAGAGAATGGTACTCTCAAGGCGACTGTACTTTCTCAGACTCCCGAACAGCAGGGCGACATTTCGTGCCGCGCCGGGATGTTTGTGGGGCCAGGGCACCTGACCTTCTGCGGCCCACTTCTTCCAGCGACGGGGAAGGTCCTCGTCGATCAGGGCTCGCCACCTCTTGAAATCAAAACTCGCTCCACGACCGAGCTTGTCGAGTACAGGTGCTAGCGGATGTTCGTACACCTGATCGGTTCGCTGCGGATCCCGCAACAAACTCGCTCGCTTACCCCTGGCATGTGCGCCTGCGACCAGCAAGAGATCCCTGGTCGCTTCCACTTCCGCGAGGGCCTCGAGGTACCATCTGGCAATCCCCCGCTGCTGACGCCTCGCTTCTGCCGGATCATCGACTGACATCGAACCGTGCCAGCTCCAGACCTCCCCTCGCGCTGCGGGGGGCCAGAGTTTCTCGATCTGTTTCCTCATCGATTCGCTGACCTGACTCGAATCCCATTCCAACATCAGATCGAGACGCCCTGCGAACCACGAATCTGAAACCAGCGTCCGATTCCACCACACCTTGTTTCCATCGGTCAGTTCAATACCCCCCTCCAGAACCCGATCGCGGTACATCACCTTGATCAGCATTCGCAATCCGGGTGGCAATTCCGTCTCGCCCGAAAGAAATAGCCGAGCGGGCAGCGTCTCCGCTTCGTCACGGGCGAGCGCGACCCACTCCAGTTGCGCCGGTGCCGACGAGGAAGGCTCCTGGAAGGTGATGTCGATCACCCACTGGCCCCCCGGCAATCCCAGCGGTATCCGGTGCTCCGTATCGACGACCCAATCGAGCCCATCGCCATCGATTTCGTTGAATCCCGCTTCTGCAGTACGGATGGGACCGGACTCGGAGACCAGCGGCAGTACCGTCCCTGGCTCGCTCAATTCTCCAGCAGCGGTGAGGGCTCGGATCCTCAGTTTCAATGGCTCAGAAGGGGGCCCGGGGGGCTCCGGAATTGGAACGGGGTCCGGCTGCTCCTCCACCACCTGTGGAACCCGGGTCACGTCACCGGGTGGAGGGTCGACGACGGGCGCTGGCACCGAGTCCCCGGGGTTCAGCACCGTGGGAGCCGGCCTGGAATCGCTGAAGAGCCAGGCTGCGATGGGGATCATCAGGATGGCCAACCAGAGCCATCGATCGATGCCATGCCTCATCGGCGTCCCTCCTCTCGCCTCTGCTCCTGTAACTGTTCCAGAAATTGCTCGCAGAAGTGAACCAGGTCGGGGCCGTCCGTCGGAGCCAGTGAAAACACCCAGTTTCCAATCCTGGCTCGACGAGCCCCATCGACACCCAGATCACCGAAGTACAGGGTCACTTCAGGTTCGGTTCCTGTCACGGAAAACAACTCCGCCTTCAGCAGATAGTGATCCGGGCCAGGAGCGGCTTCGTCGTCGGGCATCCAGCGCGAGGCGATCAGTTGCGAGAGCCGACGCGCCATCAGCCGAACATCGGGTTGAGGCAATTGCAACTGCTCCTCTCCCTGGCATCGCCATGTATCCCGTGGCATCGCCAGCAGCGCCGCTCCTCCTGCGGTACCGATTCGAAATCTTCTCAACTCACCGGAGGTCATCGAAGTCACATGAGGATCTCTCAGGCTGAAGGGAGCCCTGACCAGATCATCGAGGCCATCCATCTTCACAACACCCAACGATTCGCATCGCGGATTCCATGCGAACCGATCTCCAGCGGTACCCGTGACCTCATCTCCGAAGATGATCCGCTCCGGATCTCCCCGTGAAGTGACGAGAGCGATCTGAAGAAGTGGGCGATCGAACCCCCACTGCTGAAGCGCGGATCGGTCGACCTGGATCCAATCGGAAGCCCTCAATTGACGTAGCCTTTCGACCCACCATCCGACCAGAGTCGCATCGGCTGGAACCATCGACCGATCGCCGCCCCAGCGCATCGCCCACCCACCGGCAGGATCCAGCTGCAGATCGACCTTCGAGTAGGCGCCCCCCGTGAGGGTCAGCGCCTCGACGCGTGGTTGCTCGATACGAACCAGGAATGGGCTGATCAGGGATGCCGCTCTCATGCTCAGTAACTCCTGTGCGACCTGGCCCGCAGCGATCAGCACCGACTCCCTGCCTGAACATCGCACCGCGACGGTTCCAGAAATGCGGGAGTCTGCGAGATCCCCGATCGCCACCGTCTTGACCTCCTGGTTGCGAAGTTCAACCGTCAAGATCGCTGCCGGAGAATCGAGTCCCAGCGGCTCAGACAGGGAACCGTCGATGTAATCGACCGCTGCCCAGCCGGCGATCCGGGTGAGCCAGTTCTCGACAGCTTCCGGATTCGCATCCGCGGGGAAGGGTGCCACCATCTTCCAGTGGGGCCCCTCGCGCACCAGTTCGATTCGATCCTGATCTGGCCGCTCCAGCATGACCCGTTGAATGCGGCCAGGTGACACACCACAGACCGCATCATCTCGGATCTCGTCGAGATGGAAGTCACGCAGAGCATCTCGAATCTGCGAGGAGATCAACACGGGACGCTGATCCACAGCCGCGTAGACCCGCGGTAAGGATGGGTGGTCGGAACCCAGTTCGAGTTGATAGCGCCGAGATGGTGTCGAGATCTTGACGATGATGGAAGGAGAATCGAGGCCAGTGCGCGCCGGATCATCCGGGCCCTCACCGCGAATTTCCAGATCGCGAATCAGGTGCAACAGGTCCTCGATGGCAGCATATCGCCCTCGGTCGACAACGGGTGCGGTGATGTCCCAACCGTTTGTCGCCTTCTCTATCGAGATTCGATCCTCTCCTCTCTCGATGTCGACCGTTTCCACGGCCGCGATCGCGAAGGAAAAGGGTTGAGCTGCGCTGACGACATACTGAGGTCGTGCATCTTGCACCGACCGATACGCCAGCGGCGTGATCACCAGCGCCGTCAGGGCCAGCAGCACAGTGGTTCTCCAGTTCACCGACCCCTCCTTCGCGCCCAGGTGACGATCAGCCCACCGACCAGGGAACAACCTGGCAGCACGAAGATGGAGGTCCAGAAGAAGGACCTCCTCAGCCTCTGATCGAGTTCTATGCGAAAGGAGAGCGGCTCTCGCCCCGCTCCTGCGGGCAATAGATCCCGTCCAGCAGCCCAGTCACAGCATGCGATGAAGAAGCGTCGCGAATCTCCGAGCCACCCGGATGGCAACGCCGTGCTCCAGTTGCCGATCACCACCAGCCTGCCTGACCCTACCTCTGCAGCTGCTGCGAGTACCTGCGTCGAGGGGATCTCGTGAAGATCTCGACGAGGCGTGCTCGTATCCCGTTCCAGCCACGCCGATGGTCCCGTCGAGAGCAATGCTGTTGCGGGTTGTACCACTTCCAGGACTCGACTCGGGGTCATTCGAGCCGCGAACTTGCTCTGAGCCATCTGTGCCGTGATCGGATGAAACGGATCGAGTAGTTCACCGACAACAGAGAACGATGGGCGAATCGACAGGTTCGGCACGGCGGTGACCTGGGCTGCAAGACCGGGGAGTGCCGAGATTCCCGCAGCAGCCATCGTCTCCTCCAGTCCACATTCTCCCATCGCCGGCAGCAAGACGACGACCCCGCCGCCTGCTTCCAGGAATCGCTCCACGCCTCTGCGCGCTGAGGATCCGAGAGGTTCGAAACGACCCACGCCTCCAGCAACCACGATCAGCAGATCCGCCTCTGCATCGATCATCGCAGAAGTCATCAGATCATGACCAGCAACCCTCGACCCTCGATGCTGCAGATCCTGAACCATCCTGACCAGGGATGGGCCGCTCGTTGAGGCCAGCGGAGGTTCGCCACTGCCCTGGCTGATCCTGATCTCCGTGGTTTCATCGCTGACCACCTGGCGCAATCCGGCCTCGACTGCTTCGCGCACACGATTGACCACGATGCGCGCCACCTGTTCCGGCTCCAATGGGGATGCTTCTCGGATGATCGCCAGATCCTCGAGCTCCAGTGCGAGCCTTCGATCTCCGCAGAAGAGATGCACCTTGTTGACAGCATCGGCCTCGAGTCCGCGGGCAGCACGGAGGATCTCCCACCTGTCGGCTTCCCTGTTCACATCCACCTGCACGGGAGGCGACACCGCATCCGGTGCCATCCGACTCAGTTCCCCCATCCAGCGCATCGCCTGGAAGAGCACTTGCCAACGAACACGGCCCGAGGCATCCGGTTGCAAGTCGATGGGCAACAACACCTCCACAACCCGTGGCAGAGCGTCGAGCAGCGCCAGATCGGAGTCGGTCACCTGCATATGCTGACCACGACTCCAGTCCGATCGAACGGTGTCATGGAAAGACCACACATTGACGATCCACACGATCCAGATCAGCAGCGAAAGTTGCAGAACGATGTGGATTCGCGTCCTTCGTCGTCTGGACAGGATGATGTCCTTCACCAGCGCCTCCTCTCCAGCACCTTGGTGGAGAGGAAGAGCATCAGGAAGGTG
This sequence comes from Planctomycetota bacterium, assembly GCA_036338595.1. Classification (GTDB taxonomy): domain Bacteria; phylum Planctomycetota; class UBA8108; order UBA1146; family UBA1146; genus QNYK01. The sequence continues at coordinate 129,788 of JAYZBV010000037.1, forward strand.
AACGAACTCCACCAGATGATCACTCGCAGGTCGACGACACCTCGCATCAGTTCATCTCGGACGTGATGCACTGCACTGAAGTGCTCGATCCAGCGCAATTGCAGATCTCCAGGTTGATAGAGAAAACTCAGCCAGTGGACCAGAAACAGCACGAGGTTGATCGAGATTGCCAGACCCGCCGAGGCGAGTGGATGCGAGGTCAGCGCTGAGGCGAGGATGCCCGAGGCACAGAATCCTGCACCGATCAGAGCGATTCCGAGGTGAGCCGACGACAGCACTCCCACGTCCACCTGCCCGACCGTGGAGAGAAGCGACCATAATGGCAACAGGCACACCCAGAGGAACAGGAAGAAGGCCCAGGTCGACAGCCATTTCGCCACGACGACCTGCGTATCGGAGATCCCGGTCGTGATCAACATCTCGAGAGACCCGGTACGCTTTTCCTCTGCCACGCTTCGCATCGAGATCAGCGGTGGCAGCACAAGCATCAAGAACCAGAAAACCAGGCCAGAGTATGTCGCCGCCACCAACTGCTTCAGATCTCCATCGACGGCGAGCAAAGAAAGGTGAAAGGTCACCCCCATCACCAGCAGAAATACAAATGTGATCGTCCATGCCACCGGAGACACGAACAATGACAGTAGTTCCCTTCTGGCAAGGAAGACGACTCGCATCATGATGCTTCCCCCGGCCCAGTCAGTTGCAAGAACAGCGATTCCAGTGTCGCAGCATCTGTTCTCAACTGGGAGAGGACCCAGTTCTTCTGACGGGCGAGGTCCCCGATGAGGGGACTCACATCTCGATCTGCACTCACAACCCAGCCATCTCCATCGCTCTTGACTTCCAGGACCCCCTCGATGCTGGCGAGTTGTGTCTCGACATCTGGATGGCTCTCCACCAGTTCGACGCGGATCGTTCCGGCTCTATCGAGACGTCTGGTCCAGGCCTCACGATCCTCATCGAGACGGACCTGGCCGGCAGAGATCATGCACACGCGATCACAGATCTGCTCCACCTCCCCGAGCACATGGCTCGAAAGGACGATGGTGTGGTGCCCACGCAGCCTGTCGATGAGACCACGAAAGAGCGAAATCTGACGCGGATCAAGTCCTCGTGTTGGCTCGTCGAGCAGCAACACGGGAGGATCTCCCAGTAGCGCATCCGCGAGGCCGATGCGCTGTCGATAGCCCTGCGAAAGAGTGTCTATGATTCTCCTCGACGCTTCGCTGGCATCGACCTCTTCGAGCACTCGCTGCACCTCGGCGAGGAGTTTCGCTCCCGGTACTCCCTTGAGCCTCGCTCGTGCGGAGAGGAACTCGATCACCCTGAGTTCCCCCGGAAGTGGCAACATCTCCAGTAGCGCACCGACCCTACGACAGGCCCTCTGCGGCTGACGCAGCAGGTCGATGCCGTCGACAGTGATGCGGCGCGTTCCAGGATCTGGAAGCAGCCAGCTGGTCAGGACACGAAGGGTGGTGGTCTTGCCGGCGCCGTTGGGCCCGAGAAAACCAGTCACCGACCCCGCAGGCACCTGGAAACTGATCGAATCCAGCGCCTTACGAGCACCGTAACTACGAGAGAGAGAGTCGACCTCGATCATCGGTGGTGATGAACTCCTGCGGGGGCCAGTCCGGACAGCGCCGGAAGGGTGCAGGGTAACAGGAAATCGCTGCTCGGATGGGACTGCCTCGGCCAGATGGGGCGGAATTTTGGCGTTCTAGTGCTGACGACGCTCTCTGGATGAGGGAATCCCCTCCGCTTCTCTGTACTTGGTCACGGTCCGGCGCGAGATCCTGACCCCTTTCTCGGCCAGTCTCTTGACGATCTGGGCATCGCTGAGAGGCTTGCGCGGATCCTCCGTCTCGACCATTTCCTGGATGCGAGCGATCACCCCGCCCCTCGACTCCTGGCTGCCGTCATCTCTGACGGTACCGCTGGTGAAGAGACTTCGAAGTTCGCGGATCATGCCAGGAGCCTGAAACCACTTGCCCGAGATCGCACGGCTGACGGTCGAGACATTGACCCCCACCGCATCGGCGACATCCTGCATCCGGAGCGGCTGAAGGTGACGATCTCCCTCACGGAAAAATGACTCCTGTCGCCGCGTCACTTCCTCAGCAACCCTTTGCAAGGTGGAACTGCGCTGCACCACAGCACCCATCAACCACTCGGCATTCTCGATCCGTTTCTTCAGGTACTTTCTCAGTTCAGGATCATTCCGTGACGACTTCAGCAACTCCCGATAGTGGGGAGAGATCTTCAGGCGCGGTACCGATGCGGAGTTGACCTCGACCTTCAGCTTCCCCTTCTCGTCCTCGGTGATGATGACATCCGGTACCACACGAGCGTTCAGCTGTTGACGAAATGGCCTGCCAGGGATCGGTTCGAGTGAAGCGATTACCTCCACCGCCAGTTTCACCTGTTCGAGAGAACGGCCCGTCTGGCGAGCGATGTGGGGCAGGCGATTGCGGGCCAGGTCACCCAGGTGATCCCGGACGATCTGCTCCTCGAGTTGATTCTCGCCAGCATCTCGGTGCAGCTGGATACAGAGGCAATCGATGAGATCGTTGGCCCCCACTCCGACCGGATCGAGTTGCTGCACCTGATCCAGAGCCTGTTGCATCTCTTCAGATGTCGGCGCTTGCCCCTTCAATCTGGGGTCGCATCCCTGCAGCGAGATCCCACTGACGAGGGCCGAGTGAATTTCCTCGAGCGGATGGATCAACCAGCCTCGATCATCCAGGTTGTAGATGATCTCCTCGCACAGTGCTCTCAGCCGCTGGCCGACTCGACTTCTCAAGCTCAACTGCCCGATCAGATGTTCCGGCAACGATTCGTCACGACCTGCGGTGTTCTCGATCACCTCGAAGTGGTCCTCATCATCGCCCCTTCCTGCCTTGCGCACAGGGGAAGACTCGGACCAAAAATCTGACTGTTGCAGATCGTTCAACTGCTCGTAGCGCTCGGTCAGGTCCGTCAATTCCTGCTGACTGGAAGCATCATCCTGGGCTGTGTCTGGAGTAGCCTGATCCGAATCGAAGTCATCCGCTGCCCGAGCTGCCGCTTCCTCGCGCTGCTCATCTCGCTCGAGGGTGACATTCTCCTCCAGCTCTCCGGAGATGCGCTCCTCGAGCTGCTGCTGGTTGAGCACCAGGATCTCCATCGACTGGATCATCTGGGGCGACAGGATCTGCTTCTGGGTTTGGTGCTGGAACAGACCAGCATTGAGTCGCATCGGAGTCATTCTCCCGGCCACGGGATGGCCAGATCCAGCCCGGGAATCTCAGAGGGAAGACCCTCTTCCATCGTCTCTTCCCGAAACAGGCCACCTTTTTGCTAGACTACACTCAACTGGCACAAGTCCTTGCCAATATGCGACCTATAGCAATTATCGATGGTACGGCATTGTTCATGCTAGTCAAGCACGGAAGCCGCTTCAGGCGCTGCGGGCACGCTTTTTTCGGCGCTGCCAGAGTTGCCAGATGGCTGCCAGAAGCCAGATGGGCGCGGTCCAGTGCGCCGCCCTCGACAGCGCTGCCTGTCCTGTCGGTGGCCGGGGAGTGTCGATGATCAGCTGCAAGATGGCTCTCTCTCCGACAGCGGAGAGCCGTGTCTCGCCCGCGTCGCTGGACTCCATCCACGGTGTCCAGTTTCCGTCCAGCCATTTCCGGTGAGATCGAACGACACGCTGACCATCGAGCCCCGGATCGATGACAGCGCTGATACCCGCATTGGCACATCGCAACCACAGCAATCCGCTCTCGATCGCCCTGGACCGCTGCAACTGCAGGTGTTGTTCCGGTTCAAACCCATCCCCGTACCATAGATCCTCGGTCAGGTTGACATGCCATCTCGCACCGAGCTCCATCGACTCTGCGACCGCACTCGACAGGATCCCCTCGTAACAGATGCTGACTCCGAGAGGCTCGTGGAATCGACCGCTCTGAAATACCGTCTGAGATTCTCCAGGTACCAGTTGTGGCACCGGAAGGTCGATGCCGAGAGCGCCGAGCACGCCACTGAGGGGCACTCGCTCGCCGAACGGCACCAGGACCTTTTTCAGCCCCAGTTGAATCGTGTCGAGGGTCGGTGGTTGCCCCGGCTCCCGGTCGAGAGGCTCTAGAAAGGCCACTGCATTCGAGAACCCCTTCTCTCCTGCCAGTGTGAATCCGACGATCAGTGGTGATCGGAGCCATGGCTCGAACCACTCTCGTAACCATGCGTCTTGCCACACACCTGGCAGGATTCCCTCTGGAAGGATGATCAGAGGAACCGATGGTCCGTCCACCTCTCCCGCCTTCTCGATCAGCCGACGAAGTGACTCCATTTGCTGCGCAGAGGCGGCTTCCCCGTGGCGCCTCTCGAGTTCGATCGCCGGCTGGACGATCGAGACCAGCATCGGTTCCCTGGCTGTCTCCGCCACGAGATCTGCGGTGGGCACTGGAATCCAGGGCAGAGTCATCAGCATCAGCAACGGAAGCCAGCGCAGGCCACTTCGCCAGCACCTGGGCAAGATGGTCGTGCCCGATGCAGCCACGAATCCGGCCAGCACCAGCAGTAACGACACCCCCTCGACTCCACATCGTTCCAGCAGAATCCAGCCAGCGGAAGGGTCCGAGGTGGCGAAGGAACTTCCCATCGACCAGGGAAACAACCTCGGCCAGATCGATTCGAGCACACCGACCCCGAGCATCGCCCACAGCCAGCGCGCTGGACCCTTCTCGGGGCCGGCCCCGATGCTCGCCCCGAGACAACCCCATCCGATCGCCGCCAGTGGGCACCAGATGAGGAAGGCGCCGATTCCCGCCAGCACCGCGAGAGTCGAATCGGGTTCGCCGAGAAGGAAGATTCCGGTGTATCGAGACACCGCCGTACCGAGCCAGCAGAAGGAGATCCCTTCCGCCGCGAGCCCAAAAACCCAACCGATCCAGAAGCCTCGCCGACCGTCGAGGCGTGCCAGGGCGGTAGCGAGGCACCAGATCGACAGCGGCATCAGGAACGAGAGTCCCCAGGGATCGAAGGAGAGTGGCACGCAGGCGCCCCCCACCGCCGCCAGCAGGATCCTACGAGATCCTCGGTCCACGGCCTCTCCTTGCCCCTGCAAGGCTGGGCCGTCACCAGAAATTCGGTTCTTTCCCGGGGGATGGTCCTGCACCCGTTGGGCTCCTCTCGGTCCTGACCATCCGATCCTGCCCCACCTGGATTGCCGCATCCAGTCGATGATCCTCACCTCAGCGACCTTTCCGCTTCTCTTGTCAGATCGATGCCAATCCCCTACACTTCACGGTCCCTGTGGGGCATCCCCGGAGAAGGTTCCGGATTGTGCTGCACAGGTGTGGCAGGCACCGGGTCTCCCGGGCCTGAAGAAGAGATGGCCAGGAAGGTGCCAGAGGGCATCGAGAAAGTGAGCCGATTTGATTCGCGTCACGCTCAGGAGCGGGGAAACCCCCGAAAAACTGCTGCAACGATTCAAGCGCACCGTTGCCAAGGAGGGTCTCCTCAAGGAGATCAAGAAGCGTAGTTTCTACGAAAAGCCCTCCGAGGCGAAGCGCCGCAAGCAGCGTGAGTTCGAGAAGTTGATGCGGAAAAAGGATCGGAAGCAGGACATGAAGGACTCGCGACGTAAATTACGCCGTCGCTAATCGCTGCGCCAGGTCGGAAGATCGGGCCGGTCGTGCATCGGCCGACCCGCCCGGTTTGGTGGGGAGGATGATAAGTTGGCCCGCCCTGGAGTCTGGGGGGGTGGTGCTGGCGGTGGTGTG
>JAYZBV010000038.1:0-38005 GCA_036338595.1 Planctomycetota bacterium
TGGTGCGACCATCATGTGGGCTGCTCCGACGACCACCGATAACTGCCCGGGAGCCACGCTCTCGAGCACGCACCAGCCAGGAGAGAACTTCCCGGTCGGTACGACAACGGTGACCTACACCTCGGATGACGCCAACGGGCTCTCCAGCAATGGCTCCTTCGATATCACGGTGACCGACGACGAACTGCCGGTGTTCGATTCTGCTCCTGGCGACATGCCGCTGGATACAGATCCTGGCAGCTGTGAGACGATCGTCACCTGGGCAGAGCCTCTGACCAGTGACAACTGTGGACCAAATCCGCTACTCAGCGGCACGCATCTGTCGGGTTCGTCATTCCCACTCGGGGATACCACGGTGACATACACCGTCGAGGATCAGCACGGAAACACCGCACAGAGTTCATTCGTCATCACCATCAGTGATAATGAAGACCCGACGCTATCCGGCGTTCCGACTTCCTTCACGGTGACCAACGATCCGGACCTCTGTGGAGCCACGGTATCCTGGGCAGAGCCAACTGCTGCGGATAACTGTGGAATCGCTGGCACAAACAGTGATGTCCAGAGCGGGTCGTTCCTGGATGTCGGTGATACTACCGTCACCTATGCGACGACAGACCAGAGTGGAAATCTGACCACCCAGGCCTTCACGGTCACGGTGCTCGATGACCAGAATCCTCAGTTCACCAGCGCACCTGCCAGCGTTACCCAGGGTACTGACCGGGGCGCTTGCGGAGCCGTTGTCATGTGGGCAGCTCCCACGATCTTCGAGAACTGTGGTTCGCAATCTCTGGATTCCAGTCATGGTTCAGGTTCCTTCTTCGAAAAAGGCTCCACGACCGTGACAATGACCTCGACAGATGGCAGTAACAATTCAACAACTCACACCTTCTCGGTGACCATCGAGGATACCGAGGATCCGACCCTGTCAGGCACGCCGCTTGATCTGTCGACGACGGCAGATCCAGGTTCTTGTGGGGCTCTTGTCAGCTGGACTCCTCCGACAGCAGCCGATAACTGCCCGGGTGAGCAGCTCGATGCAAGCCACCAGCCCGGCGACTTCTTCGATGTTGGTTCTACGACCGTCTCCTTCACGGCAACAGATTCGAGCGGGCTCTCCGTTTCGACCAGTTTCAGTGTGACCGTGACCGATGACGAGGCACCGGCTTACTCCGGAGCACCGGCTTCGCAGGATCTCTCCAGCGACCCCGGTTCCTGTGGGGCAGTCGCCACCTGGGCTGCACACAGCAATTCTGATAACTGTGGTGTTGCCTCGGATACGTCGACCTCTGCATCGGGTGACTTCTTCGGACTCGGTACGACGACCGTGACGATGACTCTCGACGATATTCACGGAAACTCCACGACACATGAGTTCTCGATCACCGTCACCGACACGGAAGCGCCGGTGATTCATGATCTTCCCACCAGCATGACCCAGACCGCCGAGGCGGGTACATGTGGTGCGACCATCATGTGGGCTGCTCCGACGGCCACCGATAACTGCCCGGGAGCCACGCTCTCGAGTACGCACCAGCCAGGAGAGAACTTCCCGGTCGGTACGACAACGGTGACCTACATCTCGGATGACGCCAACGGGCTCTCCAGCAGTGGCTCCTTCGATATCACGATCACCGACGACGAACTGCCGGTGTTCGATTCTGCTCCTGGTGACATGGCGCTCGATACCGATCCGGGTAACTGCAGTGCTGTGACAACATGGTCAGATCCGACGACCAGTGACAACTGCGGAGTTCAGGGATCCGGTTCATCGCACTCCTCTGGAATGGCCTTCCCGGTGGGCGATACGACCGTCACCATGACTCTGGACGATGTCAACGGTAACTCTGCGTCGCACTCGTTCACGATCACCGTCACTGACAATGAGGCTCCGGAACTGGCAGGAATGCCGGGTTCGATGTCCTCTACCAACGATCCTGATCAGTGTGGAGCCAGCGTCAGCTGGAGTGAGCCAACCAGTTCTGATAACTGCCCGGGTGAAGGCACCAATAGTTCTCACTCACCTGGTGACTTCTTCGATGTTGGTACGACAACGGTCAGTTACATGGTCACTGACACTGCTGGAAACAGCAGCAACTACTCCTTCGATGTGACCGTCACCGACGATCAGGCTCCTGAGTACGATTCGGCTCCCGCCGATGTCACGCTCAGTTCTCTGCCTGGCGAATGTGGTTCGACGGCTACCTGGCCAAGTGCGGTGACCAGTGATAACTGCGGCAGTGAAGTCCTCACCAGTAGTGCAACTTCAGGCGACTACTTCGATGTCGGTACTACAACGGTGACGATGAGTCTGTTGGATCTGCACGGTAACACTGCGCGGCACAACTTCACTGTCACGGTGATCGATGATGAGTTCCCGTCCTTCAGCAATTTGCCGGCCGACATGTCTCTGGACACGGATGCCGGAGAGTGTGGAGCGATCGGTTCCTGGACACCGCCGACTGCGAGTGATAACTGTGCGCTCGGCGAGTATGTGACCAGCCACCTTCCTGGAGACTTCTTCCCGGTGGGCACGACGACGGTTTCGTTCGCCCAGGCCGATGTGAATGGCAACCTTGTCGCTGGAACACTGCTCATCACGGTGACCGACAATGAAGGTCCGACGATCACAACCAGCGGCGATATCACGGAGCCGGCACCTGTCGGTACCTGTATCGCAACGCTGACGATTCCGACTCCGACGATCACCGACAACTGCGTTGTCATTGATCTCTACAACAACCTCAATGGCACCGACAATGCCAGCGGCACATTCGATCACGGAACGACGACCATCGTCTGGACCGGTATCGACAACCACGGCAACACTTCGGAAGTCCTGCAATCAGTGACGGTCACCGTTCCCCAGGCGGATTGTAACGCCAACGGTAGTCCGGATGTCTGTGACCTGGCTTCTGGAACGTCAGAGGACTGTGACGGCAATGATGTGCCGGACGAGTGCGATATCGACTGTAACCAGAATGGTTCACCTGACGCATGCGATATCTCCGGAGGTACCAGCGTTGACTGCAACGGCAATGGTGTGCCAGACGAGTGTGACCTGGAGAACATGGATAGCCTCGATACCAACGCCAACAGTATCCCCGATGAGTGCGAGCCTTCGTTCCTTCGCGGCGATGCCAACGAGGATGGCGGTGTCGACATTGCTGATGCGATCCACATGCTCTACGCCCTGATGCTGGGCGGCGCACAGTCCGGTTGTACTGACGCCACCGACGCAAACGATGACAGTGCACATGACATTTCGGATATCATCTTCGTGCTGAACTACCAGTTCCAGAACGGCGCTCCGCCGCCGGCACCGGGACCGCTTGAGTGCGGCATCGATATGACCCCTGATGATGGCCTCGGTTGTGACAGTTACGGAGGATGTCCGTAAGCAGCCGCTGACATCGATTGAGGTTGGGCCCGGGAAGGTAACATTACCTTTCCGGGCCCTTCCATTTTCGTGCTCGGATGTGGGATCATGACCAGTAGGTCAGCCAGGTCAGCGGTCAGCGCCGCGCCAGGTATTGAACTGGTCGAGTCTGAAAGGGGGTTCCGTGGCCGATGATCCTTCAAAGGAGATGCAGGATCTGGAGATCAGGGTTGCGTTTCAGGAGCGATATAACGAGAAGTTGAAGCAAGAACTGCTCGACATGGAGAGGCGCCTCACCTCGGCAGAGGGGAGGATCGCCTCGTTGATCCAGCAACTGAACACCGGGTCTGGAGAGCAGGGAACCGACTCTCTCTAGACCTCGGCCTCGGCCTCGTGCTTCTCGGCATTCACATCGATGCCACTACCATCGTTTCCGCTGTCATCGTCATCGCCATCGTCGCCATCGTCCTCGTCGTCCTGGAATAGCTCGGGGGCTACTTCCTCGACGGTATCGAGCAGGATGGATGCAACGGCACCGACATCGCGGATATCGATGTTGTTCTCATCATGAAGTTTTTCGAGAGTGATGAGCATCGCCTGGTGGAATTCATGATCCATCTGCTCGAGTTTCTCAGCATCCAGGTCTTCGATGACGGTGTCTTCGTCTACTTCCAGTCCGATGTGTTTGACCTCGAGTGCGTTCTGGAACTCCTCGAAACCCTCGATGAGCATCACGAGAGCGTTTTGAATCTGATCTTGATCTGACATGTTGTTGTCCTCCTGGTTTCGCGCCCATCTTACTGTACATCGCTGCCGAGTAACCGTGATCTCGAAGAAAGAAGGCTCCGCCCCCGGGCCGGGGGCGGAGCCTCATGTGCCGATTATTGTACTGGAAGGGTGTTCAATCTCCCTTGGGGGTGGCTTTTTCCTTCTTCTCGACCTTGCTCTTGCCCTTCGGTGCGACCTTCACCATCTGGATGTACTTGGCAGGATCGAGGGCGACCTTGGAGATGCAGCCCTTACAGCAAACCTTCACCAGCGTATTGCCGACGACCACATTCTTGGCCGGGCCCATGCTTCCGAGGGGCTCCCCGGAGATGACGCAGGTTTCGAGCGGGTACTTGCGAACCTGAGCCTTGATGATGGCCTTGTCAATTTCCATGAACATCTTCTCTGGAACCTTCGCCTTGATCTTGCGAACGCATCCGCCGCAGCAGACGCGCACGAGACGATTGTTGACGACGATGCTTTTGGCCTTGTCATCGAGCTTCTCACCGGAGAGCACGCAGGTATCCAGGGGATAGCTGGTCTTCTGGACTTCGATGATCTTCTTGTCGATGATCTCGAAGAACTTGGCCGGCTCTGCATTGAACTTGGGAACGCATCCCTGGCAGCAGAAGCGCACCTGTCGCCCTTCGTGGACCACTTCGATCGCTTTACCCATCGATCCAAGTTTCTTCCCGGAGACAGCACAGATGTCGAGCGGGTAGGACTCGGCAGTGGGAACCTTGTCGGCGGGTGGGGTACCCGCTCCGATCACCAGGGTCAGGAGCAGCGGAAGCATGGAAACCTCTTTCTCTTTTCGGGTCATGTAACGTACTGATTGCTGCCGGAACATCGTCGCGGAGCAAATTCCAACAGGTACCGTCGGTCAGACGGACCATCGGTGAACCGGGTCATCGAAACAGGAATGAACTGCCGGATCAACCGTCCTTTTTCGCTTCTGTTGTGGCTATTTCGATCCGGATCCGTGCTTTGACCGGGAAATGATCACTGTAGCCCTCTTCCCAGTTGCCCCTGAATTTGCGGAACCGAGCCGGTCTGTAGGCATTCTGCTGAGAATCGCGCAGGAACTCGGGGCAATGAACCTCGATCGAGCCCGATACCAGACTGATCCCCGAGGCATCGAGCATTCCAGGGCTGACGATGACCTGGTCAAAACAGTTCCAGCTCCAGTCATTCCAGTAGTAATAGGTGCCCGTGTCGGAGCCGGCGGCAAAGGACCAGGATGGATTCCACAGGCGAGGGGAGTATTTTCCATCCCGACCCGGCTGAAGGTTGGATGGGTGGACAACGCTTCGCAGTTCGCGCACCGCCTTCAACTCCCTGCGGACCGAATCGTCCCAGGGATCGTCGTTGAGATCTCCGACGATGAGAATGTCGCTGTGGGTCGCCACTGCAAGGCGTGCATCGACGATCTGACGCACCGTCTGAGCCGCCGCAGCGCGCCTGGGAGCGCTCTTCTCTGCTCCTCCATAACGAGAGGGCCAGTGATTGACGAGTACCCACAGAGGCTGCTCTCCGGCCTTCATCGGCACTTCCAGAACGCCCCTGGTGGGCGATGCCCCGGTGCCGAGATCGATGGGGTGCAGTACGGGTGCTGCTGCCATCGAGAAGGGTGCCCGGTACAGCAGTGCCAGGTCGATGCCGCGATGATCCGGGGAATCGAGGTGAGCGATGGACCAGCCCTGCTCGGCAAGGATCGGCTGTGATACCAGATCTTCCAGCACCCTGCGGTTCTCCACCTCACAGACCGCTAGCAACTGGGTATCGAGCGAATCGACAGCGCGTGCCAGATGGTCGAGTTTTCTCAGGTACCTCGCCTCGTTCCACTCCTTATCGGGTAGGAATTCATCGTCGCCGGGGTTTTCCGGGTCATCCTCGTAATCGAACAGGTTTTCCAGATTCCAGAAGGAAACAGTGGCCTGCTGAGGTTTCCGGTCCGGCTCATCTGCGACAGTCGACAGAAGTAGGGATCCGAGGAACAATAGCGAGGTTGTGATCGTCATCTGCATGGTGCCTCCGTGGTCAGGGTACAGTGCGCATCGTCGGTGCAATCGAGGCTCCAGGCAAGCCTACTGGCGATGGCGACTTCCCCTGACACCGATCTGGGGCGATATATTGGAAGAAACAGGAACGGATCCGTGGCAAATGCCCGAGAAGAAAGGTGAGCAGTGATGAGAAAATATCGAACTCCAGGGTACCTGGTACTGGGCCTCGCGGTGCTACTGCTGGGAGCGTGGATCCCGGGAGCGGCCAACAACGGCCCCGCTCTTGCGGATTACGAGGACCTGATCGGAGCGTGGGAGTCAGAAAGTGTCAGGGAGAGTTTCGAGATCTCCATAGGGGTGACCGCGCTAGGAAAGCCACGACAGATGAAGCGTCATGAAGAGGATCGTACCCAGTTGCTCGTCCCTCAACACTACGGCAACCTTGTCGGAATTACCGGAAACGGAGAGTCTTCCGTCTTCTGGTATCAGGATGGAGAGGGTGTGGTGAGAAATGTTGTGGTCCCGGATTCAACCAAGAATGCGGTACGGATTGAATTGCAGAATACGCGTAATTTCAATGTGAAGACCGTGCGGAACTAGACCTGAACGGCGGCCTTCACCTCGCCGGTGAGGAATGGGATCACCTCATCGGCGCGCGCCTTCGCATCGGCTTCACCCAGCGAAAGCAATGCCTCGATGTATTCGGGCTGGAACATCAATAGCGACAGTAAATCGTGGCTATCGGTCTCCTGGGTTCCGAGACCTCGCTCGAGAAAGCGAAACGGACCCGGCAAGCGCGGCTCGAAGTTGGCGGCCAGGATTCCCAGATCCTCGCTCGGTCTGGCGGTGAGCAGGTCCACCGGCCGAAGACCACATCTATCCTCCAGGGGTAATTTTTCGAGCAGGGAATTGAACCGTTGTGTGGTCGCAGAATCGAACTCGAGAGCGTCGAGGAAGACCGCATTCATCAATACACCGGCGACCTGGGCTGGAGGTGGGTATCCGCGCGCAGGGGAACTGACCGGATCGATACCCTCCGGCAGGTTCCTGGTAGAGATCGCCAGGATCCGGTTTGCTCCCAGATGCATCGCCGGGGAGAGGGGGGTTGTCTGTCGAACCCCGCCGTCACCATGCCAGGAGTCGCCGATCTTGATCGCAGGGAAGATGATCGGGATCGAACTGGAGGCCATGATGTGGTCGAGCCTGATCTTGGTCTCGACGCCCTCACGATAGGTTCGATTCCATGCGTTGGTATTGTTGCCGTGAATCCAGGTGACGGATCTGCCTGTTGAGTAATCGGTGGTGGTGATCGCGAGGGAATGCAGCCGTCCTCGAAGGATGTTCTCCTCGATTCCAGGGATCTTCCCGTTGGGTAGGCAATTGGTTTCTCGGCACAGGAAATTTCTGAGTGGGTTGGTGTCGACAAGACCCCGTGTGGTGGGGGAAAAAGATGATCCACCACTGATCAGCCGTAATCCCCAACGAGCCACCATCCCGGCAAGGGATCCAGTGTTTGCATCGAAGACCTGGTCCATCGTCAAGCCGGCCCAGAGTTTTCGGAGATCTTCCAGGCACTCCCCGAAGGTTCCTCTGTGGCGGGCAAGCTGAACGGCATTGATGGCGCCAGCGGAAGTGCCGCTGAGAATTGAGAAGCGGAAGTGCGGCAGCCTTTTGGCGATATAGCGCAGATATCCGGCCTGGTAGGCAGAGCGCGCTCCACCACCTCCGAGAACGAGGCCGATCCGGTTTTCTGTTTCCATCTGCCACTCCAACCCGGGTTTTTCTATTCATCCAGGATCCGATGAAAGAATCGCATCTTCTGGAATAATCGGCACATCCGACGATCCGGCGTGAGGTCGGGCTTGCCCGGAGCGGTTTGGCGTGCCCTCATCTGCGGGTGGAGCGGTCTCTGCAGGGGACATCTCCGGGACCTGGAGGGGCGGCATCGAGAACCGCGAGGAGAACGCTTTGCTCTCGATAGTGATTCCGGTGCGAAATGGAGCGTCCCTGTTAGAAGGGACGGTGGAAGCCGTGCTTCAGTTCCTGGATAAACACGATCCATCGGACGGTGGGGAATTGATCGTGGTTAGCGATGGCTGCGTGGATGCACCTGAAACCGTACTCGAAGCTGTACTCGACAAGGACTCGAGGCTGCGTCTCGAGAGACTGGATCGTCCCAGAGGTAAAGGCGCTGCAGTTCGCCACGGAGTGCTGGCTGCGAGAGGAGCACAGATTGCATTTCTCGATGTGGACCTATCTGCACAACCACAGATGATTGCCCGCCTGTGCTCTGCTCTGGATGCGGGGGCAGATCTTGCGTGTGGGTCCAGACACGGGGCAGGATCGAAGATCAAGATTTCACAGGGGACCCTCAGAGTCTGGCTCGGTGCGTTATTTCGATTTCTCGTGAGGATGACCACTCGGCTTCAGATCGGAGACACACAGTGCGGATGCAAGGCGTTCCAACGCGATCAGGTGGCTCCGATTTTTGAACAGATGGTCGAAGAGGGGTTTGCATTTGACATCGAATTGTTGCTGGAAGCTCGACGCAGGGGACTGGTCATCGAGGAGGTTCCCATCGAGTGGTCCGATGGCGAGTCGAGTTCAGTGAGACCCATCCGTGACGGCCTGAAGATGCTGCTGGCGCTACTGAGGCTATCCATCCGCGATCGGTTCCGACGCGGTGCCAGTAACCGCGAGAAGCAATAATTCAGAGGGAAGTTTTTCTCGGCGGTGGAATGGGCTCGACACCCATCTCAGAGAGCAACTTCTCAAGTGCCGAATCGAGACTATCACCCCGGACATTCTTGAAGCGGATCACTCCCTGGGCATCGATCAGGTAAATTGTCGGCCAACCGCGCACTCCCCAGCGCGTTGCGATGGGCCCCCCCGTTCCTCCTCCGTCGTAAAAGGAGTTCCAGGTGATGTTCTCACGCTTCATCGCCTCCACGAGTTTTTCTCTGCTTCGATCCGAATTGACACCCAGGATGACGAACTGGTCAGAGTGCTTTTCCACGAGCGACCGCTCGTGTGGGTACATCGCCCTGCAAGGCCCTCACCAGTCACCCCAGAAGTCGAGCAGAACTATTTTGCCACGATGGTCTGAGAGATGGACTGCAGATCCCGAGACATCCACGCCACTGATTTCCGGAGCAATTTGCCCCACCTCCAGAGCGTCGGGTGAGTGGGGCGATAGCATCGCAGTCGCGATGGCGCCATAGGTGGTGTCACGGAAGGCGAGATCTCCGTAACGATCACGCAACTTCTCCAGCAACCTCCTGACCTGATCTGTCTGGGACTTGTCCTTGCTTCTACGCAGCAAACTCGCCTGTGCGTGAATGGCAGCGGCATCGACCCTGTCATGTGGGCTGGCATCGATCAGGAGGTCTAGCAGCGCTCCTGTTCCCTCGCGTCCATAGAGATAGGAGAACTCCGCGATGCGGGCCAACTGTGGCGAGTCCTTGTATGTCTGGATCAGCCGGGTGGCGTGAGCGATGGCAGCCTGCTCCATCGTACCTTCCGCTCGTTTCCACCAGTGATTCCTGAGTACCCAGAGTTCCGCCCGAAGTCCCGCCTCTGATCCCGCCATTCTCTTCGCCATCTCTTCGAATCGCGGCAGGAATTGACTCGCCACTTCCCTCCGGTTGGCGACCTTTGCCTCGGTATCGTGAAGTTCCTCCAGCTGGCTGACCTCGTCCAGATCTGCTGCGTAGAACCTCACAGACAGTTCTGGACTCAGGGCCAGAAGGACGGTGCTTTCGGTAGTCGGAGTGGATTGAAGAAACAGTGCGAGAATCAATGCGGCCATGACATCTCCTTTCGAGACACAATAACATTGATCCGGTGCAATAGATGCGATGATCTTGCGCCAAATCGACCTGAGATTAGGCTACTGCATTGGAGGACAAGCAGATGGGTCAGTTGCGTGTCAATCGCAGGGTTCGGATCATCCCGATGCTGCTACTGGCCACGGTAGTATCCTGCGGCAAGGACCAGTTGCCCGTATCTCCTGCTGTTGGTACTGATCCAGATGTCACGGGTGAAGTGAAAGCTACAGTTCAGGATCACACCGGAATTGGCTCCAAGAATGATCTCGATGCCACCGAAGACAAGATTTCGACCGCCGACGATGATCCGACAGTCGCAGAGGTAGAGAAAAATCTACCACCGCTTCACCTGCTGGAAGATCCCGCATTTCAGATGAGAGCGAAACTGGGTCACCTGGTGGCGAAGAGGCGATGCATCCTCTGTCACAAGGTGGATGGTAGAGGGGCAATTCTCCAGCCTCCGCTGGTCCAGGTATCTGTACGCCGCCTCGAAAGGATGAACACCATCTCGGAGGATCTGGCACGGCTGCAAGCAGATGATCCCGATCGCTACCAGGCCAGAGTAGATCTCTTCAACTCCATCGAGGCCGAGCCTGATCCACTACGCAAGATGTCGATCTGGCTCCACGGATACCTGAGTTATCCCACCTTCGACAATGCCGAGGCGAAGATGCCTCTCCAGGTACTCAAGCCGGAGGAGATTGATCAGTTAGCCAGTTATGTCATCCAGCTCGCCATCGAAGGCGTGAAATCGGGTATTTCTGGGCCAGAATGAGGGTCATTCATGGCTTTCATTCGACCTGACTCTCCTCCCAACGAAGCGATTCCTGCATCTGAGGAACCTCCGACATCACCATTGTCACGGCCCTGGACATGACTTCGGCTGTCACCTTCCTCCGACGTCTCGGCAGGGGTAGTCGTTTATCCACGGATGGGTATCTTGGACATTACTTGAGTTTCTCTCCGGTACAGCGGCGATTCAGGCAGACCTCGGGGGACGTCTCCTGACACGGCTTCGGCAGTGCGCCCTGTATCACCCGCAGCCTTCGGGCTTGCAGGATCTTCGTGGGAGAAGCGGGGGACGATGTGGACCTCAGGCCTCGCCTGGGTCCTCGCACCCTCCGGCCTGACTCCTCGGGCCGGGGGGTTTTCTTATTTCACCATGGTCGAGAAATTCGATGCGCAGGATCGGGCTAGATTCCTGCAAGCCCCATATCACTCTCGTCGAGGCAATTGAAACCGTCCCGATTGAGCAGGTCGAGAGCCGTGTCGTTCTCATCGACATGGATGATCAATACACCGAAACCGTGGGGTCTGGTGAGCATCGGGTATGCGTAGTGGATGTTGATCTCTGCCTGAATGAGGCTGCGGCAGATCATTCGAATCCCCGAACGCTCATTGGGAACCTCGACGGCCAGGATCTGGCTGATGGATGTGGGCACTCCTTGTTCGAGAAGTACCTTGTGAGATGTCTCGACCCGATCGACAACCAGCCTGACGATGGCGTGGTCGGCACTATCCACTACAGAGAGGGCGTGTACGAAGATGTCCTCGCTGGTGAGGTGCCGCAGAACCTCGCGTAATTTCCCCACTCGATTATCGAGAAACAGGCTCAACTGCCTCACGAATGGATCCGCGTAGTCCTTTTCGGTTTTCAGCATGGTGGGATTCTATCCCGCGCGACCGATGGCCTGAAGCGGAACACATTCATGCAGACCCGAAGGGCGCTCAGATGGCTGACGAGGTCAATAGCCCCCATTAGTTTGCCCTGAGCCGCCGTTGTTCGATCCCCCGTCGGAGTCGTGACTCCCGCCGGAGTTGTTACTGCCGCCGGAATTGTTACTGCCGCCGGAATTGTTATTTCCGCCGCCGCCACCCCAACCACCTCGCCGTCCGCCTCCGCTGTCCTGAGGCATCTCGAGGTAGGCCTCGTATTGAGTGGGCGTGAGGATCTGTTCCACATCCGAATTCAGGTCGGTGCGGGATTGCTCGAAGAGTCCCCGCCATTCGCCTCGACCGAGGTCGAGTTCGCGTGCTTCTGAGATCAGAAGCATCCGTTCAGCAGAATGGTCAAGTAGTAATGAAGTGAACTGATCTGCGCGCGTACCTGTAAGGCCTAGTTCTTCAGCCATCCGGTTCGCACGATCCTCAGTTCGATCTTGCATCCGGTCAATCATCTGCTGTTCGCGCTCCATTCTTTCCTCGTCACGAACGGAAGCGATCGTGTCGCGGACCTGCTGGTCGAGACCTGCAGCGTCAACCGGTGTTTTTTCGGTTGAGGATGGGGTAGAGGAGATCCCATTTGCAATCGCCCCCAGCGCGGTTGTATTTCTGGCGAGTTGCATGGCGATGGCCTCGACCAGCTCCTCGGGGATCTCGGCGATGGCAGTTCCGGAATCCGAGGATGGCACCGGCAAGAACCCATTTTCTGAGGGGTCTTTCGCCTGCTGGGCGATGTCGAGTTGCTCGGTCAGAGCCTGGATCCGATTCTGAAGCACATTGATCTGATCGTTGACCTGCTTCATCTGATTGAAATTCTTCAGCGCAGCGGATCCGGTTCCGACCACAACCAGTGAAAGGATGATGAGGGCGGCTTTCATATTCCTCCTGAACTAGACCAGGTCACATGAGCCTGGTGATGGGGTACTCCAGTAAGGATAACCCCGAAAAGACGCGATTGTTCCCTCATCGATCGAGGATTTCTTCGAGTCGCTTCTGACAGGCCGTATGGACCTCTGAAGCCTCATTCAGAAGTTCCGAGACTTGCTCCTGGGTCTCTAATTTCCACTCTTCATCCGCGACTTCGAGCAGATTGATCCTGACATTCAGGACAGCTCCCTCGAGCCCGGCGCGCGCCATCCAGCAAGCAGTTCCGGCATCGGTGATCCCTGCAGGCAATCCCCGGGTTGCCGCTTTCAGTGCCAGGGACATCACCTTCACGCACATCTCGGCGGTGGATAGGGGCACAAGGATGGCACGTCGGTACCCAGCCTCGATAGCCTGTCGTCGCAGATCGTCTTGTTCATCAGATCCCTGCGGAAGACGCATCGCTTCGATGACTCCCTCGAATGCTGCGGTATCCAGATCCACCGCACGAAGCAGGTCATCTTTCAGGAGTTGTGCTTCCAGAGCGATCGACTCCATCTCGTCACGGCGCTGTCGATACTTCCTTTTTGCGAAGGTCAAGTTTGCCACCATCGAGGAGAGGGATGCCGCCAGTGATCCAGCAAGAGCAGCGATGGACCCTCCACCTGGTGCTGGCGAATCGCGTGAAACCTCATCGGCAAGATCATCGACACACATGCCGGTAAGAGGTCCTCTTGTGCCGGGATTTCCGAGGACTGAACGATCGGCATCGAAAGGAGAGATATCGGAGAGTCCGAGCGATTGAATGGCGGTATCGATGCGATCCTGCACCGGAACTCCCCGACTCGATCCCTGTGATGCCAGGTAGTGTTCTCCACTCTCCAGGATGGCATCGTAGGGAACCACGCCGACAATCTCGGAACCGGTCACTGCGAGCCCCCGCTCGGTGGCAAGGGCCCTGCAGGTGTCCACTACATCGTGCATGTTGGTGCGATGAAAGTTGGTCAGGTTGATGGAGATCTGTGCTCTTCCATATTCCGGAATCACCCATCCCACAGCCCGACAATCCCGAAAGTGACCTCGCTTCATCACCATCTCGCCGTCGAGTGCATCCGGATCCTGACCGAAGAAGGCAGTCTCCTCCTTCAAGGAGGTGCCGTGATCCAGCAGGTGTTTCTCCAGATCTTCTCGTGAGGAGAAAACTTCACCCGTCAGCCCAGAGGGCCAGACATTCTCGTCGGGGCGGTATCGAAGTAACTTGCCGCTGGAGTAGTAGGAGGTTTTCGGTTCGATTCGAACCGCCCGCCCCTTCTCCCGGATTTCCATCGCAAGATCGTTTGCCTGGGCCTTGTCGCGGGTGTTGAGATTCACGTTGTAAGCGATCAGAAACTCACGAGCGCCGACGGTGACCACGCCTGGACCGGGCAGAAAGGTCGCCGGTCCAAAATCGGGGGTCCACGCAGGATCTGCCAGTTTCTCAGGGAGCGCTTCGTACTCTCCCTTCCTCACCTCGGCGAGGGATCTGCGCTCGTCTTTCAATGCAGCCTGATCGTACATGTAAACGGGAATGCCCAGTTCCTCACCGATCCTCTTCCCGACGCTTCTTGCCAGCTGGATACACTCCTCCATCGAGATTCCGCTGACCGGGATGAAGGGACAGACATCGGTGGCCCCATGACGTGCATGAGCCCCATGGTGAGTACTCATGTCGATCAACTCGGCAGCCTTCTCCACCAGTCTGACAGCGGCTTCCGAGATGGGACCGGGGGCTCCAACAAGAGTGATCACCGTACGATGAGTTTCTGCACCGGGATCCACATCCAGAACTTCTACCCCGGCCACTGCAGCAGCTGCAGCAACGATCTGATCGATCTTGGCCCTGTCGCGTCCTTCAGAGATGTTCGGGACGCACTCTACCAGGCCACTTTGATCGGTTTCTTCTGACATCGATTTCTCCCTGATGGGGCCATCTTGATCTCTTGTTGGAGCCGAATCCAGACGATCGGGGGTGGTCATTCCTTGTGTGCTTTCTCAAGATGCTCCCGGAGAGGGGAAACATCCAGATCCCGTGACGGATCCCTTCGAACGATGTGAACATGCCCTGACACATTTGTTTCCTGGTCATTACCAGCAACTGGATCTCCGGTGATTCGAACCAACTCGATCAACATCGTCGGACCGTGTATTCGGTAGGAATGACGGTGTAATTTATCGATGGATCCCCACCAGCAGAAGCGTATCGAGTCAGGATCCGCCAGGTCGATGCGCGTCCTCTCAGCCTTCAGCATCGGCGAACGCATCAGGCCCAGATGTGTGTCGATGAGTCGATCGAGCAATTCTCTTTGAGCAGGTTCCAGCTGATCCCGGCGGATCCCTTCCGGTTTCACCGAAACTCCGCGATCCGGACCGTGAAGAATGTCACGGGGAACTCCCTCGGATCGTAGGGCCATCTCCTTCTGGTCGCCGTGCAGACTCATGGCGAGCTCCATGGCGATGGTTTCTTCCGGTCCCAGCACTTCCATTCCGATGTTGGGACCCATCGGAGGCACCGTCGGTGCTGCACCCAGAAATGCGGGGGTCGAAGAGAGCAGCCTGTTGCCTTGCAGCAAGAACCTCAGCGAGATGTGATGACCTTCAACTCTCCACCCCCAGGGATCGGAACCGGCGGGATCACCCACAATACAGAAGGAATATTGCCCTGCATTTCTGGACGGATCGGCCTTTCCCTGTCGGTTCTTCAGTTTGCTCATATCCCTCAGCACAATTTCCAGGGCGACGATGGCATTCCATTTCAGGAAGCCGGTATCCGATAGCGTACTTCGAACCAATTGCTGCGAGCGGAATCGTTGCAGGTAGTTCATCTCATCGTGCCGTAACCCGGCTCGCTTGCCGGGCAGGAAACTCCATTTGAAGAGTGCTCCACTCCCATTCGCCCCGGGCGATTTGTTGACATGGAGTTGCTCGCGCGAGGATCCCGTCGTCGCCTCGATCAACTGCATCGCTGCCCCTGAGATGCTCTCCATCGTCGAAGGGTCGATGGCGATCCCTCGATCCTCATCGATTGTCGGGAAGGATCGGGCCAGGATCGGTGTGAAGATCAGAAAACTGATAAAGAGCAGGATCGACCTGGAGCCGGAGGCTGCAGATTTCTGGACGAATTCATCTGGTGCAGAACAAGGCATCCGCGACCTCCCTATCCGATGCTAGAGCCACTCATCGCTTCAATATAGAGCCATCAGAAGATTCCACAAGATCAGGAGATACCAGTCGATGCAGGTGAAATGGCGGCGGTACAGCGGCTACATGGCTGGGTTCGAGACCTGCGGAGGGATTGCATCCACTTGTCCCACCCTGGCCACCACTCAGAGAACCGGATCGTGCATGTGAGTACGGCAAGCGACCACCAACTGAAAAATCCAGAGTCCTGGGATCTCTCTCGAGTCCTTGTGCGTTTCATTCTCATGCCTAATGGCTGCCAACTGGTCCGTAGATCTGCAGTGCGTTCCTGTTGAGCACAGTGAGGAATGGGAGTTCAGCAAGATGAAGTTGTACATTGTTTTGATTGCCGCGATCGGTCTCGGAGGATGGATTGGTTACGAACTCTATTGTGAAAAGTGTGCATACAAGTCCTGGCAAGATGTCTCCCATTTCCTGGTCTCCGGTGATCCGGAGAACGATCCAGCATTCGTTGATCTCGAGCGATTGAGCGAGCAGTGCAGCAGCCATCTATCCAGGCAAATCACTTACATCCAGGCACGCCATGCAGAAATCGAGTCGGAGACGATTGCGAGCACGCGAGAGTACCAACTGAAGCGTCTCACTGAACGCATCGATCAATTCCGAGGTGAGATTGAATGCACTTCAGATCGATGCATGGCCCCAGCGGGCGATCGAGGCATGATGGATCGAGACTGTGATTGTGAATCGAGGAGCGCAATCACATTCATGCAATTGAACACCATCACGAAAGTTGTCCAATCTGTCGTGGATTCATCCAGATCCTCGAGCCTTGTGGGCCTGATTTCACCATCGCTTGATGCAGCAAATGCGATGGATCTCCAGACCCATCGACAGTCGATGGATCAGTCAGGATCTGACTACTCTAATAAGTTGTTGGTGTTCAAGGAGTCGCTCATGAGAGAGCAGGATCCAGCTGCCGTCTGGACCCAAACAACTCTCGATGATGCGCTGGGGTCAGCTGATGATCTCGAGCAGGTAGCGCAGTCAGGGGTAGCATTCTCAAGTGCCCTCAACACCCTGGCGACCACTGTCAGCAATGTGACCCAAGCCTCCACTTCCAGGGCAAGGGACCGGGTGCTGTGGTATTCGATTGCATTTGTGTTGGTTGGGGCCGGCTTCATTTTCATCATCATCGGCTATGTACGGTCTCTGATCCTCATCACAAATGAGACCAGCAACGCCCAGGGTCGTTCAGTTGCCATTAGGCGTTTCACCAGCTTATTCCCGGCGCTAAATAGGCTCGGTGGAGCTGTGAAAAATCTCTCGGATGGCAAGGAGCGTATCGCAGGGAAGTTGAGGCAGTCGGAGCAGCAGTACAGAAATCTTGAGAAACAAAAAGAACTGGAAAAGCAACTTGCCGGAGTGGTTGCTCATGAATACGGCAACAAGTTGATGGTGATGGAGGGAAACCTGCTGCTGATGAAGACGAAGTTGGAGTCACCTGAGATATTGCCCTTGCTAAACAGTGCCCTGACAGCATGTCAGCAGGCAAAGATGATCACCGATGGATTTCGTTCCAGCGCCGGTAGGCAGGTCCATCAGAAACCGATTTCGATCGCGCTGAATGATCTGATCGCACAGCAGGTCGATGAGATGAAGCCGATATTATCAAGATCGAAGCAGGTTGTTGAACTGGATCTCGATCCCCGACTGAAGTCGATCGTTGCAGCCAAGGAAGATCTGGATGGAATCCTTCTCAATTTGATTCTCAACGCGATGGAAGCTAATGAAGTCGTGGGAGGCAAGAGGGTAACCATCCGTACCTTGTCGGTGGAGAAAATAGACCATTCAGAAATTCCGGAGGGTCTGGCATCAAAAATTGTCTCCGGCATCCAGTACGCTAGTTTCGAGGTGATCGATGAAGGCGTTGGTATCACAGCGGAACTGGGGGAACAGGTCTATACCCTTGGAGTGACCACCAAATCGGGCTTGCGAACTGAGCACGTTGGAGAACGGTTTGGAAAAGGACTTCATATCGTCTGGGACAGTGTGACTGCCAACAATGGAGCGGTCGACTTTGTCAGAAACGAGTCAAATGGTGTCACGTTCAGGGTCTTTCTTCCCGCTGGTTCCGAAGTTGTGGAAGCGCAACCAAGAGCGTATGTCATTCCCAGTGTCGAGAGGGAGCATGGCAAGGTCTTGCTGATCGAAGATGATGAGGATGTCAGAGAGGTGACATGTGCTGTGCTTGAAGCGAGTGGGTGGGATGTGGATTCCGTTTCATCTGCGGAAGAAGCACTGGAATGGTACGAAGACGACTTCAGGCTGTTGATCAGCGATATTCGACTCGGCCCAGCAAGACTGGACGGGCATCAACTGGTCGAGGAAATCCGAAGCAGAGGATCGCTGATCCCCTTCTTGTTGATCTCTGGATATACGCAGAAGGAGGTGATGGAGTGCGTTGATCCACACGAGGGAATCGTGCGCTTCCTGAAGAAGCCTTTCACTCCGGAGGAGTTGGACGCTGCGATATGGGAAGTAGTGGCCCTGGACGAGCACTGGGGAGGCGATGAAGACAAGTGTGGAGCGTTGCTCGTATAGAGAGTGTAGATATCAGTCCTGGCTACTCCTTGTTGTCAGGATCAGTCCTTCGCCTCGAGCCGACATCAGGCTCATCGAGCGATCCCCCGATTTGAAATCTGAGCAATCGGTTCGCAATGTCGGACAGTACGGGAGCCCCTCCCAGGGTCTGAGGCTCCATGATCAGACTGAGCCTCTTGTCGAACCCCACGATGCCTTTTCCCAGTATCTTCCCTGCTGGACTGCTGAGGCGTATCGATCCCATGCCCTTGAATTCGAACAACTGGTCGTGAATCGAAAACTCACAATCGGCCTTCTTGATGCGATTATTGCGTCGGTTGAGTCCTTCGAATGGGTTCAGAAGAACTCCGGCGATGATGGGAATTTGAGCCAGGTTGCCATCCCTTATCGAAAAGGCGCCGTTGCCCAGGATCGAATCGGTAGATCCCACGATGCCATGGACCCTCGCCGCACCCTCTGCGATTCCTTTGACACCTTGTTTGCGAAACAGCATTTGAGATCCGAGAGAGAGATCCACCCGCTCAACGCGGGTTTCGCCCGCAAAACGCCCCTCGCCGGGGGAAAGATCAGCAAAGAAGAAGCCGTCGAGCGGGCCTCCATAGATCTCGCTGGGGCCAAGTTCTGCCTGGAACACCTGAGATCGATCGAGAGGCATCTGATTCAGTAGCCAGGGAGATGGAAATTTTTCATCGAGTGGATCCTGGAGTTGTAATCGTGGGTGATCCACTCCGTAGGTGAAGTGTAGTGACCTCGCAGGGGGGACGCTCGCGCGAAACCGAGAAAATCGGAAGTCCCCTTCGGTGAGTTGGCCGGCAAAGGTGTGCCTCTGGCCCGGCTCGATTCCACCATGAATCTCGAATCGCGCAGATAGTTCCTCGGCTCGAAGAGCAAAGTCGAATCCGCTGTTGTTCAGTTCACCTTCCACATCGTATTTAACAATTTCGATGGGACCATCGAGGTCGCTCTCTTGATGACGATAGAGAACTGAAGCTTGTCCAGAGACTTCTCCCGTCAGCTTCATCCGCTCGAAAAAGTTCTTCAGATCCGGGGGGAGATTATTGACCAGCTCTTGCTGTGAAAGATCCAGCCCGCGTTCGTCAGGGCCTTTCTGGATGTCAAAGTTCATGGCCAGAAGCGTAGACTGTTCCTGGCTTCCGGTGGTTTCGATGCTGTCATCGGGACCGATTTCACCTGAGACCATGACCACAGGCGATATGTTTGGATCAGTTCTTAACTCGTCGAGCCGGATTCTGCCCTCGGTGCTGGAAAAGACAACCTGCCCCTGATGGAAGGTCAAGGGATAGGGAAGTTTGTGATAGCGAAGACGGATGGGATCTTGAACTCGGGCGCGGACATAGATATCGAAAGGTGTTTCTTCATCGATGCGAAGTTCGACGACCGTGTCGAGGGACCCACCTCCAGCAAGGATATCGAGTGATCGAAGGCGTTTTTCGACTCCCTCTGGAAGTGCCGAGATCAACTCATCATCCGGAACGAGGTGTGCGCACTCGATGGGGATTTCAAGCCGGGTCGTCTTTCCATTCGAAAACTCGACCACACCAGCGGGCAGTGAGAGGTCACTCTGCCCGTGTTTCCCGGTCAGCCCTTGAAGTAGCACTCTACCTCTGGACGCCTCGATGATGATCTGGCCTCTGAGTTCATCAATTCGGTAGGGAAATACCTCATGAGCGAAGCTAGCACCCTGAGGCTCCATCAGGATGGTCAGATCAAGGGGATCCTTGAGCGACAATTTTTCCAGCTCTATTCGAACATCAGAACGCCCCGTCGGAGAGTAGGTGTCAAAGATGGGAGAGTAGCGATCTCCAAGAGCAGTTCGGATCCGATCGTCCAGAGGAAGTGATTTCCCCTCGATCACGAGATGTCTTCTCCCGCCCGGAATTGTCTCGAGACTACCTCGGAACCGGATGGGTTCACCGCTTGCACCGCCTGAGATGTCCAGTTCGATGCTGTCACCGAAGAATCGAATTTTCCCCACCAGATTTCGAAGCGGATAAGGATAGTGAGATGAACTGGCGTCTGCCCCGGAAAGCGTCAGTAGAAGTTCATCCAGAACCGGAGGAAATGTTTCGCCTCCAGCGGCTACCTGGAGACCGAATCGACCCGACGGCGAGTAACTATCCCAGGTTTTCTGCAGGGCAGGCGGAAGAATGCTACGCACCCTCGGTTCAAAGGCAAGATCCTCGATTTTCAGTACCAGATCACTGCGCCCCGGGGTTAGCGCATCCAGTTCAATCTCGCCCAGCAGCCAGGCGTTCGAGCCAAGGATATTGCCCTTCAGAGGATCCCTGAACGAGATGGCATCGGGGGTGATCTCCAGCTTTCCTGACAACTGATCGATGACCAGATCAGGTTCGGCGAGATGAATCGAGCCGTTCTGGATGGTCAGGAAGGTAGCGTTCTTGACCGGCTGGGCATCCCTCAGCACCAGCTCGTGACTGACGCTCGCCATTCCCGAGGGCTGATACCGATCCCATAGAAGGCGTAGTGCAGGTGGGATTCTCTCGCGGAGGGTCTGGTTCAACTGGATCTGGTCCACCTCGAGAGCCAGCTCGAAGTCGCCGAGCGACAGTCTCCCTCCGCCATCCAGGCGGATGCTCTGGACCGAACTGTCGAAGGCCACTCCGTCGAGCACCCAGAGATCGGGGTCATCTGGAGAGACTTCCAGGCGAAGGCTCGAGACATGGAGCCCACCTGGACTGTGAGCCACCGTCGCAGGACAGGTATCGACACGCAGGTCGGTGATGATCAACTCAGGCGGAGTGAGAGAAGGAGTGGATGTGGCCAGAGATGTATCTGGCAACTGGGGACCCTGAATCGGAGCGGTGGCATCGCGGAGAACATCCAGGATGGTCAGGTCACCGAGGTGATCTCGTTCGAGCACCAGATTTGATCCCGTGATCTCGACTCGTTCCAGCAGCACTTCTCCCAGAACCAGGCTCCACGGATCGAGTCGAATACTCAGGCGGGGAATCCTGATCAACTCCGCATAGCGGCTACCGGGAGGAGAGTGAATCACGAGATTGCTCACCTCGATGTGGGATGGCCATCTCCAGTTCACATCACCGAGAGAAAAGCCAGTAGAGAGTCGGTCTGCGAGCAACGCCTGGGCTCTGTACTTCATCTGTTCCGGGCTCAATACCTTGGTGCCGACCCAGAAGAGTACGGTGGTGATCAGAAGCGGAAGAATGACCAGAAAGAAAATGTAACGCTTGAGCCGCGCCCGAAGGCGGGTACGTGTCGGTTTATTCTTTCCTCTCGGAAGCGGAAGAGCAGGAGGTGGGATATCGATGTCGTGCGACTCGGCCATCGATTTACGTCCCTTCCAGCTCAAGTTCTTCCGAAAGCGCAGGCTGATGATGCCGCAGAATTCTTCTTCCCAGCAAGCAGGTCACTTCGTAAGGAACAATTCGACACCAGCGAGCGATCTCTTCGACGGAAATTTCTTCGGATCCATCCGACCCCAGGAGGGTCACCTCGTCCCCGACATCGGCGCCCTCGACATCCGTAACATCGATGACCGTGTAGTCCATCGTCACCCTACCGACCACGGGCACACGCTTGCCATGAACCAGCACCTCGCCTCTGTTCGACATGGTGGATGGAAAACCGTCGTGATATCCGATCGGTACCGTGGCCAGGCGACAGTGACGATTCGTCGTGAAAGTACCACCATAACCGATCGATTGTCCCGGTGGGTGATCTCGCAGGTATACGATCTGACTCTTCAAGGTCAGGATGGGCTTCATGAGGTCGGTACCAGGAGTCGCACTGGCGAGGCCGTAGAGCGCCCCTCCGATACGAACCATGTTGGCATGCGGATCCGGGTCACCGAGGGCTGCGACACTGGCATCGATATGAACCAACGGGGGCTCGATTCCCCGGGAGGCCAGGTCTCCGGTGATTTGCGCGAACATCTTGCGTTGCCTCTCCACCTCCTTCGCATTCGAAGGACTCGAGAGGTGGGTACCAATTCCTTCCAGGCGCAGATGCGGTTGCATCGAGATGGTGCAGGCGTGGTCAACGGCCTGCTCTGGACTGACACCCAATCTCGACATTCCTGTATCGACAAGCAGGTGGACTGGCAACTGTCGATCGACGCGGTTCGCAGCTTCCTGTAGTTCCTCGATACGTCCCGGAGAGTGAATCGTCACCGAAACATTCTGATCGATGAGCAAATCAATCTCCGGCTCCACCAGAGCGCCGAGTACGAGTACTGGCGAGGTGATCCCTGCATTGCGCAGGTCGAGCGCCTCCCCGGAAGTCCCCACGCCGAGGTAATCGATGCCCCCGTCTTCGAGTTGCTTCGAGATGGGGATGGCTCCGAGCCCGTAGGCATCGGCTTTCACGACGGCGAGAATCTTCTTTTCAGGTAGCAGCGACCTCAGCGCACGGAGATTTTCCGCAAGCATGCCGAGATCGATGCTGGCCCAGGCACGATGCGGTTTCATGCCTGTTCCTCTCCGGCGAGGCGCCGTCGCCTCACCTCTTCCGCTCGACTGACGCGCAGATAGCGGGGGTTCAAGGAGTGCGGCGAATCCCAGCCAGCCGGTGGGGGGGCACCACCCAGGATCTGATGAACACGGGCGATCGCCAGTCTCAGACCGTGCTGGGCCGTGGGGTGATCCCACTCGACGGGCCCGGTCGGAAGCGTGGGCACAAGACCTTCGATGCGACTGCCAGAGCCGATGAACCGTGTTCCCGTGGTTGCGAGTTCGGCCAGGTGGTCCCTGTGGCTGGTGCGCTCCTCACCATCCTTGTTGGCTCCATCTGCGTTCACCTCGTAGAAGGCAACATCCAGATCACCACTGCTGGCATCGAGCAGGACTCCCCATCGCCCCGGGTCTTCAATGTTGCAGGCGATCACATCGAACGAGGAGATGGCAAGAGCTGGAATCTCCAGTGCCCACGCCATCGCCTTCGCGGCGGAGACTCCGATCCTGGTGCCAGTGAAGGAACCGGGGCCCGAACTCACTGCCATCACCGAGAGTTTTCCCCTTGCTTCGTTTCTCTCGACCAGGGCATCGATCCGTGGCTGCAGTTCCTTGCCGTGCACAAGACCAGGACTGAAACACTCGACATCGAAATGATTTCCATCGAGTGTGCCCATCGCAACCGAGCCATCGCGTTGACTCGTTTCGATCATCAATATCCAGGAATCAGGGGCGATCTTCATCAGGTGGTCTCTCCATAACGCTGCTGAAAGTGGATCGCATTTTTTGCGTACTTGTCTGCGGATGCATGGAACGCGACCCGCTCCTTCTCGGTCACCTGTCGAATCGAACGACCAGGAACACCCACGACGAGCGAACCGGCTTCGATCCTGGTTCCAGGAGGGACAACCGCGCCCGCTGCAACGAGACTGCCCGCACCTACTTCCACATCCTCGAGCAAGACGGACCCCATGCCGATC
The DNA here is from genome assembly GCA_036338595.1 of Planctomycetota bacterium. GTDB lineage: Bacteria > Planctomycetota > UBA8108 > UBA1146 > UBA1146 > QNYK01. The sequence goes on from JAYZBV010000038.1 coordinate 23,776, forward strand.
AATGCACCATCTCCAATGGAGACGCAGTGGACGATGGCCCCGTGGCCGATGGTCACATCGTTACCGATGATGAGGGGCTTATCTGGATCGGCGTGGAGCACCGATAAATCCTGAACATTGACCCGCTCACCGAGCACGATGGGAGCGTCATCGCCACGCAGTACTGCGCCGTACCAGATGCCGCATCCGGACCCTATCCGCACATCTCCGACGATGGTGGCATTTCCTGCATGAAACCAGCCATCCACCCGGTGAAAGGTCGCTCCGATTCGCCGATCGACAGCCTCTCCTGGCACACTGCCAGTGGGCTCGGGGCTGGCCGGTTGCTGCAGTTCATCGGATGGCATCGGATCTTCTTTCGGCTTGCCCTCGACCGGGCGCCTGTCGATGGTCGCTCCCGCTCACGATAATCATCCCAGCAGCAGGCGGCAACGCCTGCCCGAGAAGGAGCAGAACTGCCTCATGCGAGCATCCGCGGCGCGCCTCCGCTGAGCGAATCTGGCACCAGTTCGAGCCGGCTGGCGATGTGGATGGAGCGACAGTCCTGCCACTGGAGTCTGCATTTCTGAGGAAGGACCAAGGCCAGCTACGGATCCATCGCCTCGATCAGCGCATGAACTCGCGCCACATCCACCTTGCGCTCGACATCTCCATCGACCTTCAGAGAGGTGCCGACGATGACCGCATCTGCGACCGACAGGATATGAGCGACATTGCCGATGTCGACGCCGCTACCGGCGATCAGCGGTGTCTGCGGGATCGCTTCCCGAACTTTCATCAGTACGTCCCGATCGATCGGTGCGCCGGTTGCGCTTCCCGTGATGATCACGGCATCCGCAAGGCCGCGACCGACCGTTTCCACGGCAGCCTTGGGTGCATCGAAACCATCAGGATGCAGGGCGTGCTTGACCCCTACATCGGCGGCGATCGACACGGAAGCGGCATCCGTATTTCGCTGCTGTCGAAGCGTCTCGTGCGCGCGACCCGAGATCCAGCCCTGATCGGTGAGCACCGCAGAGGTGTGGACATTGACCCGGATGAAACGAGATCCTGTCGCTGCTGCGATGGCGAGAGCCGCGGAGGCATCGTTTCTGAGTACATTGACCCCGACCGGAGTGTCCCCGGCGGTGGCGGTGATGGCGCACACGATGGAGGTCATCTCGGCGACGGTGGTTGGCTCGACCGCAGTCGGTGTGAAGGGTGCATCGCCAAAGTTCTCGACGATGAGACCACTGACTCCTCCGTCGATCAGCGCCTGAGCATCGGTGAGCGCAGAGTCGAGAAGCTGCTGGCGAGAGCCACGGTAGCCGGGACTCCCCGGCAACGGTGCCAGGTGCACCACGCCGATGACCGATTTCGATTGCAGGGGAAAAGGAAAACTCATCGCACTCCTTCCGGATCAACGGGAAGTGTACCTCGAAGCGGAAGGTGGGTCAGTGGAGATCGAGGAGGAGCGCCTTCAACGGTGTGTCCGGTCGAGGGATCGGACCAGATCAGTGATCTCCGCTCTGGAGAAGGTCCCGCTGAGGATGAACTTGGTGGATAAGGCATCGTTGACCACTGCCAGGAAGATGATCTGATCATCGATGATCACCGCCATTCTCTCGCCGATCATCCGGTGCGAATATTCTCTCATGTGGTCTCCCGCCGCCTCTGTCAGCGTCACCGAGAGAGCGGGGGATCCGGTTTGATCGACGGTCGCCTTGGCTGCCTCGATGTCGGATGGTTCCAGCTGCCACCGATCGATCACCAACACCTCACTCTCCTTGGCGGGGTAGGGAAGTTGTGAGGCACCCGCATCGACCCATGAATCGGCCACTCTGGCGAAGGAAAGGCGCGACAGCTGCTGAGGATTCGCGGGAATCTGTGGATCCACGGTCGATCCAGGCCCAGAGACCTCTGAGAACAGCAGCATGACTAGCCACCCGAAGCCGAGAACGACCAGCAGAAGGATCGCCAGTTCGACTCCAATCCTAGTATTTGTCATGGGTTACGACCCTTCAGCAGGGCTCGATGCTAGGCGAGGAGGGGTCTCAGTTCCAGGCTGCTCTTTGCCGCCTCTGCAGGCGACTCTCGAAGCCCGCAGCGAGACCTCTGTTGAGACCGATGACATTTGACCCAACTCCAGTAGATGCAATAGGTTGACGCTTTCCGGGCGGTTCGCTAGCCTGACCCTTTGCGGCCCGGATTGCCGGATCGGATCCGGTGGTTCATGAGGCTCTCTTCGACGCTGCCTGGCGGCGCGGATGCTGGAGAATCGTGGATAGACCGACCATCATCGCGGGGAACTGGAAACACAATCCGGATCGAATTCGAGGGGAATCTCTCTGGCAGAAGATCTCCGAGGGTACGATATCGAAGATTCCCACTGGTGGTGGTGAGTCTGCGGTCCGGGTAGTGGTGTTCGTGCCATCTCCCTGGCTCGGTTGGCTGGCAGCAGCGACCAGCAGTGCCACTCCTTCACCGATCGAGGTCGGTGTTCAGGAGATCTCCGATCGCCCTCTCGGTGCCTTCACCGGGGAGGTCGGTGCACAGCTTGCGAAGGAGTTCGGAGCAGGGTGGGCACTGGTCGGCCACTCCGAGCGAAGGTCGATCTTTGCAGAGACCGATCAGCAAGCGGCGAGCAGAGTCGCGGCGGCAGCCGCAGCGGGGCTTCGACCGATGTTGTGCATCGGTGAAACGCTGCAGCAAAGAGAAGATGGACACACTTTCGAGGTGGTTTCGAGCCAACTCGAGAAGGGGCTCTCGCTTCTCGAAGATGGAAACGAATTCGCACTGGCCTACGAGCCAGTGTGGGCGATAGGAACCGGGCGTACTGCGACGGTGGATCAGGTCGAAGAGGTGCATGAGTACCTTCGAGACCAGTTGCGCCAGCGCAATGAATCCTCGGCGGATCAGGTTCCGATCCTCTACGGAGGAAGTGTCAAGCCGGACAACGCGGAGGCGTTGCTGGGAATCGATGGAGTAGATGGCGCCCTTGTGGGTGGAGCAAGTCTCGAGGCCGAGAGTTTCCTCGGGATACTGGACGCGGGAATAGCGACGGCGTGAGTTTGGACAGCGCCAATTAGCTGATTTCCGCCCTGCAGATGAGGTACAGAGATGCTAGTTACCATAATGATGATATTGCTGGGCATGGTCACCCTGTTGCTGGGCTTCGTGATCCTGATCCAGGAGCCGAAACAGGCAGGACTCTCCGGAGCCTTCGGGCTCGGGGGTACCGACCAGATGATGGGAACAAAGTCGAGCAGTGGTATCGGCCGTTTCACCGCCTATCTGTCGGTGGTCTTCCTGTTGCTGTGTATCTCTGTCGGGGTCATGGCGCGTGGTGAGAAGGACTCCAGTCGACTCAAGGATGCCCCACCCGAGCCAGGATTCGGCGCAGTGGATATCGGGACCGATGGAACGGGTGTCGGGCTCGGAGATGCCCTCGGAGATGAATCGCCCATCATCATCAATACGGTTCCGAGCGTGGGCGATGGCGATGCGGATGCCGTTGTCCCGGATGAAACGGATGGCGAAACTGCAGGAGATGCTCCGACAACGGATACTCCCGCGACCGATCCTCCAGTGGTTGAGCCGACACCGGATGATACTCCGGTGGTCACACCGACCGATGCTCCGGCCGAGACTCCTGTAGAGGAACCTGCCGTCGCACCAGCAGAGACTGGATCTGGCGGGGGTAGCGGCAATTGAAAGCAGCTCTTCGAAGCATGACGGGTTTCGGATCTGGATCCCGTGAGGCGACGGGGTTGCGGGTGAAGGCAGAGGTGAGGTCGGTCAATCACCGGCACCTCAAGATCTCCAGCCACCTGCCAGAGACCTACATCGGTCTGCAGGTCGAGATCGATTCGATGCTGAGAGAAAAGCTGGAACGCGGTTCCATCTCGCTGTCTCTGGTGATCGAAGAGAGCCAGGAAGCGGTCGAGTTATCCGAGGTGGAATCGGTCAGGAAGACATACGAAAAACTGTGCGCATTGAGAGATGAAATCGCTCCAGGTCAGGAAGTGACCCTGTCAGAAGCGATCCAGTTGCGATCGGAGCAACGGGGCATCGTCAGTGATCCTGACCAGGAAACGACGCAGCTCGTGCTCGATACGATCGGGGATTCGCTGGCGAATCTTCGTCAGATGCAGGCAAATGAAGGTGAGCATCTGCTCAAGGAATTCCATCGCATCCTGGGCCGGATCGACTCCGGTCTTGACGAGGTCGAATCCGTGCTGCCTGAAGCGATGGAGTGGCTCCAGGAGCGGTTCCGGGCGCGCGTGCGACAACTGGTGGCCCCCGGGGGCGTGGAACTGGAGCCGAAGGATCTCGCCAGGGAGATCGGCGTCCAGGTCGAGAGATCGGATATCACCGAGGAACTGACCCGCATGCGGGGTCACCTCGCGGAGTACAGAAAAATAGTCTCCGAAGGAGGGCGAGTCGGGCGTCGACTCGACTTTCTGACCCAGGAGATGTTTCGCGAGGCCAATACGATGACCTCGAAGGTGGCTCGTTACGATCTCGCCCACAAGGTGGTCGACATCAAGGTCGAGGTAGATCGTCTGAGAGAACAGACGCAGAACATCGAATGAAGAGAACCGACAACCCTTGTCGGGGTTGAGAGAGGGGTGACGGTGACCGCTCGCGGGATCCTGGTCGTGCTTTCAGGACCTTCCGGAGTCGGCAAGACCGCCGTCAGCGAGAGGCTCGTGCAGGCGGATGGAATCGTCCGCGCCATCACGAGCACAACGAGAACTCCCCGTGACGGGGAAACCGATGGAGTGGATTACCACTTCCTGGATCGTGCCGACTTCGAGCGGCAAGTGAAGGAAGACGGATTTCTGGAGCACGCAGAGGTGCACGGAAATCTATACGGAAGCCCGCGCGATGGGATCGAGCGACAGCTGATCTCTGCCAGGGCGGTACTGCTGCTGATCGATGTTCAGGGTGCGCAGTTGCTGCGCCAGGGACAGGTCGATGCACTGGAGATCTTCATCGAGCCTCCGGGCGAGGAAGAACTGAAGCGTCGGATCGTCAGCCGCGGCGAAGAAGATGAAGATTCGATCGATCTCCGGCTCAGGAATGCCCTGGCCGAGATCGCAGAGAAGGACAAATACGACCACTGCGTGGTCAATGACGACCTCGAACAGGCTGTCGAGCAGATTCGCTCGATCATCGAGGGCGATTGGCAAAGCAGGGGTGGAATCAGAGATGAAACCGAGGAGACGTCGCCCTGAGAGGTGTCGGCTCCGGAATGGAGGAACCGTGCTCGATGTAGATATCGAGGACCAGCTCGTCGAAAAGGCGGGCGGAAAGTTACAACTGACCTCGCTGATGCAAAAGCGTCTGGTGGAACTCAAGCGAGGCGCAAGACCCCTGGTCGTGACCGATTCGGTCGATCTCCTGGAGATCGTTGTACAGGAGATTCTCCAGGGCAAGGTCGAACTGGGTGAACTGGAAGCCACCGAGGCGAACTTCCTCGAAGATGCTCGGAAACTCAAAGATGGTGATTCCGATGACGAGAAGGGTGTCTACGGCTCCGACCTCAAGAAGGTCAAGGAAGAACGGATCAAGGAACTGTCCGAGTTCCTCAACCCGACCAAGGAGTGATGGAATCGATGCGGAGCACGGCATGCGTGCTCCGCGTCGAAACCGTCGCCTGAGATGCGCTTCCTGAAGAGGGATGGATCATGAGCTGGGAATCCCGCAACATCATCCTCGGAGTCACCGGAGGAGTCGCTGCCTACAAGGCGGTCGAGCTCGCTTCTCGATGGACCCAGCGTGGTGCGACGGTGCGTGTTCGAATGACTCCGTCTGCCTGTCGGTTCATCCAACCTCTTACCTTTGAAGCCGTGACCCGATGCGAAGTGGTGTCAGAGATCTGGCATCCCATCGGCACCGGCGACCGACCCGAGCACATCGGTGCCGGCGATGATGCGGCGGTACTGGTGATTGCTCCCGCCAGCGCAGATCACCTGGCACGGCTTGCGAATGGATTTGGTGACGATGTGGTGTGTCTGACAGCGCTCGCCTGGGATGGACCCACGGTGGTGTGCCCGGCGATGAATGATCGGATGTGGAACCACCCGGCTGTCCAGGCCAACCTTGCCACGCTACAGGAGCGTGGAGTGGTCGTGGTAGCCCCTGCCGAGGGCCATCTGGCCTGTGGTTCGGTAGGTCCTGGTCGTCTCGCTGATCTCGATGAAATCGATGAGGTGGTTTCAGGTTTCGTGCTGCCGAAAGAACTGTCTTGAATCCCCCGGTCCTGTTGGTCACTGCAGGACCGACACGCGAGCCGATCGACGATGTCCGATATCTCAGCAACGGTGCCAGCGGAACCCTCGGCATCGAAACGGCTCTTGCTGCCAGAGATGCCGGCTGGCAGGTTCACCTGGCACTGGGACCGGTGGCCAGCCACCCTCCCCTCGAGGGGATTCATCTGCATCCATTCACCACTGCCCGAGATCTGGAAGAAATTGCGGTCGAACTGTGGTCAGAGGTCGACTCCCTGGTCGCGACCGCTGCTGTTTGCGATTACCGCCCCGCCGAAAAAATCGACGGAAAACGCAAGAAGTCCGCTGGAGACTGGAACCTGCGACTGGTGCGAAACCCCGATGTACTGGCGGGCAGAGGAGCCGAAAAGGGCGATCGGGTGCTGGTCGGTTTTGCCCTGGAAGCGACCCTGGATGTGGAAGAAGCACTGCGAAAGGCCGTGAACAAACGGCTGGATCTGGTACTTTGCAACACACCGGGGAACCTGGGCGCAGCCATGGGGGACTACGTCTGGATTGAACCCGGGGGGCACACTGATTCGATGCCAGCGATCTCGAAGCGAGAACTGGCGCAGAAGTTGGTGGAGTTCATCGGCACAAAGGTCGCTTCTCGCCGCAGGGACCGTGCCTTCAACGGGGAATGATGACATCAAATCGCAGTAAGCGAAGACGCCGTGACAGCACTCGCAAGGAGCCGCGACGTCTCGGTCAGGAAGCTCTCGCGCTCGCCTTGCTGGCGCTGAGTGCCTTCTTCTTCATCGCACTCTACAGCGAGTACCTCGTTGCTCAGGGTCGCAGTGCATCGAACGCCTGTGGTTCCTTCGGGCACTTCATCGCCATGACCCACTTTAACATTTTCGGCCCACTTGCGGGCTTCCTGCTCGCGGCGATGTTTGCCGTGTGGGCCGGAATGCTGCTGTTTCAGGTGCGGATCCAGTCGTGGTGGCCACGGCTCGGCGGGCTGGCACTCTTCTGCCTCGCCGTCTGCTTGCTCGAGTTTCGGTTCACGGATCAGTCGATGCTGGGATCGGCCTACGAATACAAGGGCGGACTCCTCGGCATGTACATCGGCCAGGCGACCTTCGACTTCTTTGGGCTCACCGGCACCACCATCTTCGCGTTCCTTGCTGTGGCGCTTGGATTGATGTTCACGACCGGGATGCCGGTGGCCAACCTGCTTCGAGTGGGCTTGGCGACGATCGGAAATGCGGCCAGCGGAGTTTCCAGAAAGACACCGGGTGTTGCACGGCGCGTTGCCGGCAGCGTCTCTCAGGCTGCCAGCGATACCATCGCCAAGGTGTCTCGTTCAACGAGCAAGGCGGATGCTGCTGAAGTCAGCGATGAGGAAAAAAATCTGCTGCTGGGCGACGAGGAAGAAGAGGAATACGAGTACGAGGACGAGGAAGAGGAAGAAGGTCTCGAGGAGTACGACGAGGACGAGGAAGAAGAAGAGGACGAGGAAGAAGAAGAGGAAGAGGACGAGGAAGAAGAGGAAGAGGAAGAGGAATACGAGGAGGACGAGGATGAAGAGGAGGAGGATCTTGACGAGTACGCAGAGGACGAGGAGCAGGCTGTAGCACCCCCTCGAACCATTCGCCTCGGTCCCGAGCAAGATGAAGAGGCGATCGTCACCTTCGAGGAGGAGCAACTCACCTTCGATGGTGTCTATTCACCTCCTTCCATCTCCTTCCTTTCGGAGCCTCCCACTGTCGATCATGAGGAGGGCAAGGAAGAACTCGATCAGGTCGCCACTCGCATCGAGGAGACGTTGCGCTCCTTCAAGATCGAGTCCGCTGTCACCAATGTTCAGCGTGGACCCGTCATCACCCAGTACGAGCTGAGTCTCGCTGCTGGAACCAAGGTTCAAAAAATCGTCGCTCTCTCCGATGACCTGGCGATGGCGCTCTCTGCACAGAGCGTCCGGGTCGTGGCACCGATTCCGGGCAAGCCGACCGTTGGCATCGAGGTCCCCAACAAGCAGCGAGAGACGGTGGTTCTTCGCGAGCTGCTGCAAAGCCGTGTCTACCACGATTCAGATATGAAGATTCCGCTACTTCTCGGCAAGGATGCTGCAGGAGAACCGATCGTCGAGGATCTCACCGGGATGCCGCACCTGCTCATCGCGGGATCCACCGGATCGGGAAAATCGGTCTGCATCAATGCGATCATCACATCGATTCTGATGACTCGTACCCCCGATGAACTGAAGTTGATCCTGGTCGATCCGAAGATGGTCGAACTCTCGATGTTCGAGGACATCCCTCACCTGCTGACACCGGTGATCACCGACATGAAGAAGGCACCGGCGGCACTGGAGTGGCTGGTTCGAAAGATGGACCAGCGCTACGAGTTGCTATCCAAGGCGGGGGTCAAGAACCTCAAGGACTACAACGATCTGGAAGAAGAGGATCGCTACAACCGCATCGCAGAAAAAACCAGTCACGAAGAGGCGGAGCAGACTCCCAAGCAGTTGCCCTATCTCACCATCATCATCGACGAACTCGCCGACCTGATGATGACGAGCGCCAAGGAGGTGGAAACGACCATCATCCGCCTCGCTCAGAAATCGAGAGCGGTGGGGATCCATGTGATCCTCGCCACCCAGAGGCCATCGGTCGATGTCGTCACGGGCTTGATCAAGTCCAACATGCCCGCGCGGATCTGTTTCAAGGTGGCCAGTCGCATCGATTCCCGGACGATCCTCGATCGGATGGGCGGCGAACGGCTGCTCGGCATGGGGGATATGCTCTACCTCGCGCCCGATACAGATATTCTCAAGCGAGCCCAGTGCACCTACATCTCCGACAAGGAGTTGCGAAAGGTGGTCAAGCACCTGCGCAAGGAAGCGAAGCCGCAATTCTCTCAGGAGATGGATTCGTTCCTCGACGGCCGACAGGATGGAGCCGGTGGTGCCGCCGGGATCCCCGAGGATGCTCTCTACGAGGAAGCGGTGAGGGTGGTGCTGGAAACGGGCCGCGGTTCGACCACACTGCTGCAGCGCAGACTCGGCGTCGGCTATACCCGTGCGTCGAGACTGATGGATGCGATGACGGACCAGGCGATTCTCGGCCCCTTCCGCGGTGCCAAGCCGCGCGAAATCTTGCTCACGATGGAAGAGTGGGAAGAGAGCCAGTCGCAGACATGACCAGGCCGTAGCCCCGTCAGTTTCGGTTCACTACGGGTCGATGGCATGGCGATCATCGATGGTCAGAGTTGTGCCAGATCTGGCAAACAGCGAACGGCTGTGCATTCCGCTCTGACGATTCCCTACATGTACCTGTGCCCGTAGCCAGTTGTCATCCGAGGTACCTATTCTGGGTTGGGCATGATAAAGGACTTGAACCATGAATCGTGCGACAATGGAGCGGGAGGCCTCATGAGCATTCGATACAAACTTCTCGCCCTGCTGACGGCGGCACTTTTCCCCGCCACTGGCCATTCCCAGCAAACTCCCATCGACTTCGCCCCTCCCGTGTCGGTGGTGATGGCGGACAAGGTCAATGCCGTAAAAATGGCGGACGTCGATGCCGATGGCCACCTCGACATCATCGCCTTGCAGGGGGAGCCGTCACTCTCTTCCGGGATGTTCGTCGCTCTCGGCGATGGCAGCGGTAATTTCGATGCCCCCATCTTCAACCCGATCTCCATCAGCTGGCCCTGGGCGGTCGATGTCGGCGACATCAACGAGGATGGAGTCATCGATGCGGTCGTTACCGATTTCCTGAGCGGCCAGTTTGCCTACCTGGAAGGAAACAGCGACGGAACCTTCAGCGAACAGCCGAGGTTGGTGCCCGGCTGGGGAGGCGGAAATCCGCAGGTACAGGTCGTCGATATCGATGACGATGGACACCTCGACGTGATCGCCGTCGATTTGTTCGGTTCGCGGTTACAGGTGGCATGGGGCACAGGAATTGATGATCCGCTGGCCGCGTTCGACGGTCTGACGTCGGTCCCGCTGACGGGATTTCCACTCAGCTTCGATATCGCCGATCTCGATGGCGATGGCGACCTCGACCTGTGCTGCGGTTTCAACGCCGGCAGCGGTGGTGGGGTGGCGACCAGCCTCTACCAGGGGAACAGGAACTTCTCCGCCGAGGAACGCGAGATCGGCGGGCTGACCGAGTCTCACTGGTCGACGAGGGCCATCGACCTCGATGGCGGACTGCCCGAGATCGTGTCCGTCGAGGAGGGTCTGGGAAATCTTGGAATCTTCACGCTGAATGCAGGGATTCCCCAGGCCGGGATCCCGATCTTCACCGGATCGAATCAGCGCCATGTGGCCGGTGGGGATCTCGACCTCGATGGCATCACCGACCTGGTGATCAGAAACTACTCTTCCGGAGATCTTGTCATCCTGCAGGGAATCGGCGCCTTGAAATTCCTGGATGTGTGGACCCTCGACGGATCGGTTGCCTTCTCTGGCCTGGAACTGGTCGATGTGAACGGCGATGGAAGTCTCGACATCGTCGTCGGCAACTACGACCAATCGACCGTCTCCTACTACCTGAATCTGGCGGTCAGTGGAGCCTTCAGGCGCGGCGAACTCAACGGCGATGGCAACACCAACATCGCCGATGCCGTGTTCCTGCTCGCCTACCTCTTCAACAATGGGGTCACCCCGGGTTGTCTGGATGCCGCCGACACCAACGATGATGGGGCGGTCAACATCTCCGATGCGGTGACATTGCTGGCGGTTCTCTTCAGCGGGGCCCCGCCACTGCCGGAGCCGATCGGCTCGTGCGGTCAGGATCCGACCGATGATGCGCTCGAGTGCGAAGATTCAGGAGATTCCTGCCTGTGAGGGCGATCGCCGTGGCGCTGCATCGCATCGACCTCATCGGCTTCCAACAGAACGGCGTCGTTGGGCCCGTATTGGGCTCCAGACGCTACTAGCAGCCCCCACAGATCCTTTTTGAAATAATCAGTCCGGCCCCCCCGGTGAAGCGGATCACCCTGTAGCGGGCATGAGCCTGCTGGGCCGCCGGGACCCGCCTCCGGTGTCTAGAGTGGACAGAAAGTTGGTGAAACATGACAGCAATAGTCAAACGCTTCGGAGTCTGGGGTCTGGTCTTCTTCACGGTGAAGGGTCTCTTGTGGCTGGTAGTGCCCGGCATGGCCGTTTATCTGGGAATTGGTGGCTAGCCGCTGCTCTGGAACTCGACCTTTCCCCCGGGAACAGGTCTCCACGCCCTCTGCTGCCGGATTTCACGGAAGTTGAGGGCGCTGGCAATTGAGGGTTGCAGATGCGCTGGCTCTGCTCGGAGCCAGAAGCTGTAAAACCTCGAATATCGCCACTAATCAGCGATTTAACCCAATTTCGACCCCATTCCTCGATCCACAGGACTTTTCCGGTCCGGTGATCCCCCAGGTACGGATAGATAGGTAGCGGGCGAGTGCCCGCAGGGAGAGCGGGCCCGCACCCCGCGACTTTGAGAAGACAAGGTGGTGAAACATGACAGACTCCAGGATCAACGAAATCGACCGCGAGACGGCCTCCAGCGAGAATACCGATCAGTCCGGCAGCGGACGCTCCGATGCGCCCGCCAACGCCAAGGAAGAGATCACCTTCGCAAAAAGGCTGCGCGCCGAGACCGCCCAGGCACACCGCTTCGCCGAGTCCACCAACTTCGTCAAGGGCATCTTGAAGGGTGTCATGGACCTCGCCAGCTTCGGCAACATGCAAGCCGGCATGTACCTCGTCTACGAGGCGTTGGAGGCAGAACTCGAGCGCCACAAGGACGACCCGATCGTCGGCCGCATCTACTTCCCCGTGCTCAGCCGCAAGGCCGCACTGGAGGCCGATCTCGAGTTCCTCTACGGCGAAGACTGGCACAGCCAGGTGCGCAGCACTCCCGCTCGCAGGGAATATGTCGAGCGCATCCACTGGCTCGGCGACAACGACCCCACCCTGCTCGTGGCCCACAGTTACACGCGCTACCTCGGAGACCTCTCCGGCGGTCAGGTGATCTCCAAGATCGCCCGTCGCTCGTTGGGACTCGAGGGCAGCAACGGCCTGACCTTCTTCGATTTTGACGAGATCGAGGACGGCAAGGCATTCAAGAACGAATACCGCAACCGACTCAGCCAGTTGCCGCTCGACGAAGTCCGTGCACAGGAGGTCATCGAAGAAGCCAAGCAGGCCTTCTCCTTCAACCAGCGCCTCTTCGAGGAGCTGGAGGGCAGCTGGATCCGCACCCTCGCGAACTTCCTCCCACTCGGTTTTAATAGGCGCAAGCGGGCCTAATCCACGGGCCGGCACAGTTGAGCCAGCAGAGTGGGACCGGGAGTGTGACACCATGGATATTGTGAGCATGGGCGGCGAGACCGCCGCCCCGGATGCGGATCACGGTTTCGATGCCGAGACCTTCAAGGAGTTCATCTCCTTCGACGTCGGTGACGGCGATCCAATCTACTACCACAGCGTCGGCAAGCTCTATCGCCAGCCCGGCGGCGAGATCATCGCCGGCGTCGAGGCGCTGGTGAGCAATCGGCTCGTCAAGATGGAAGGGAACCAGGCAGAGGCAATTTGCCGCACCCTGGTGATCTACCGCGACCCCGACAGCGGCGAGATCCTGCAAGAGGATGACGGCCGCCACATCGTCCGCGAATACCCCTACATCACGGCCCGCTTCGAACTGAAGGATCGCCACCTGGTGATTTACACCGAGGGCCTCAGTGGACCGCATCAGAACGGGCTCTACGGCCTCGCAAGGGTCAGCAACGACAAGGTCTTTGCACAGCGCTCCGGCGACACCACCTTCTTCTACTGGACCCTCTACGGCGAGGTCGAGACCCCCATCGGCAAGGTCTGGTTCAACGAGGCCTACAACGGCTCGACCGCTCCCGGCGTGCCCGATGTGATGGTGATGAATCGCTACGGCACGCTGCCGGCCTTCGCGGGCATGGGTGACGGCTTCATGCAGACCACCGCCGCTCGCATCGACTCCTACGAGCAGCTCCCCGAGCACCTTCGCGAGTATGTCGAGGAGCACGCACCCTCACACTGCGCCCCCCCCGTCGATGATGCAGAGATCGAACGACTCAAGCAGGAGTACCTCGGCGACAATCCACCCGAGGTGCCGAAGTCAGAGGCCCCCGAGCAGCTGAGCAAGGAGCAGATCGCCGAGGTCGTGGGAGGATACTTCTCGTGCCTGCGCAACATGCAGGTCGACGAGTTGCTCGAGCTCTTCAGCGAAGACGCGCTGAGCTGGGATCCCGTCGGCACTCCGCCGTTGCTGGTCCGCGACAAGTCGACCAATTACTTCAAGGCGCTCTCTGGCTTCTTCGAGAAGATGGCTCTGACCGAGGATGACATGTTCGTGGCGGGGAACGAGGCCGCTGTCCGGTGGACCGGTGTCGCAAAGTTGCGAAAGAAGGAGAAGGAACTCACCTTCGAGGGAGTCTCTGTCTTCACCGTCAATCCCGATGGATTGATCTCCTGCGTTCGTTCTTACTGGGACAAGAAGACGCTGATGTCGAGTCTTTGAGGAGGAGTGCGATGAACGAAGCAGCCGATGATCCAGCGATGGTAGACCCGGAAAAGTACGCCGCCGTTGCGGATAACTTCGTGTATGTCCACCGTGCCCTGCGCCGGGATCTGGCGCGCATCATCGCCGGCGGCGACGAACTCTTCACCAGCGACTTCCCGCGCTTTGCTCGCATCCTCGAGAAGCACTCGGAACTGGAAGACACGCTCTTCTTCCCTCCCCTGGAGGAACGCGCTCCCGGCTCGACCGGTGCCAGCGTCGATCAGCACCGTCAAATCGAAGCCCTCGTGGCCACTCTATCGGGCGGCAACTCGACCGACATCCAGGGCGACCTGGCTGCTCTCCAGCAACTGCTGCTGACTCATCTCGATGGTGAGGAGCAGCAGGTGATGCCGGCGATGATGGAGCACTTCGAGGCGGCCGAGATCTGGGCCCTCGATGGCAGGATCATGGAGTTCTGCTCGCCGGAGTTCATGCAGGAGATGATGC
>JAYZBV010000039.1:0-6135 GCA_036338595.1 Planctomycetota bacterium
GCGAGGATTGCGCCGCCGACGAAAGCCGATTTCGACGATACTTTTTTACGCCGCTACTATCTGGCATTTGGAGTGCTACTGGGAGATCCACTCGGAAACTACGGCCGACTCTACGAGGTCAAAGACCGCGGTGGGGACTTCACCAAGAGCGCCATTCCCGTCAGCCAGACGCGCGCCGCCACCAGTCTCCACACCGATTCGAGTGCCCTCGATGTTCTTCCAGATCTGGTCGGGCTCATCTGTATCCGACCTGCACTCAAGGGAGGCTCCTCGCGAATCGCATGCGCCATCCGTGCTTACCGGAAACTCAAGCAGAGCGATCCGCAGCGACTGTCTTTGCTCGAGCAGCCACATCTGAGAGACATCGTCACCCCCGGTGCCGATCGCACTCAGCGGATGAGAAACCAGTTTCCGGTCTTCAGCGAAAATTCGGAGCGCGGCTTCATCTGTCGCTACATGAGATTCTGGATCGAGAAGGGCTACGAGAAAGCCGAAGTCCCATTTCCGGATGGCTTGATGGATGCCCTCGACTCTCTCGACAGTTGCCTCGAAGAAGAGGATTCCGTCGCCAATTTCCGAATCGAGCGGGGCGAGATGCTATGGGTGGACAACTGCACCACTCTTCATGACCGTACCGAATACGAGGACGATGCCAGCGCACCGCGGTTGCTGCTACGGCAATGGGTGAAACACACCGGCTGATTGATTTCTACCGAAGATCTCGCCAGATCCAGCCAGAGAGTTACTCAGGATCCGAATGTCGCCGTCGATTTTTCATCGCAGACTCCGCCTGTCTGAGCCCGCAAGTACATCCAATCCCAGAACCCCGCCCGAAGAGCCAGAGCCTTGCGCATTCCCTTCAGAAGATCGGTTCGCCCCGCCTCGGTTCCGGCATAGTGGCGTGAGATATCCATCAATGTCTCCTGATGATGATCATCGACTGCGGCATGCAGGGGGAAGAAAACTGTCTCCGAGGGAGGTACATCGAGGACCTCCAGCGCCGGAAGGAAGTGCTGGTACATGGTGCTGACCACATTCTCGGTTCCCAGGCCAAGAGCTCCGAGGGCCTCCGCCGTGGAACCACCCGAGAGAACCGCCAGAAACATCTCTCTCCAGCAGATCACCTCGACCGAATCGGTTTCCGAGCCTGAATCCTCGACCCCTGCAGCCTGACAGAAGCGGCGAAACAGCAGCGGGTGAGGAATCCCATCGACCCACTCCTTCTCGACTCCGATCTCGGCCAGTTCCTCCAACTCCTCTTGTTCGTAGATCCCGGCCTCCTCGGTGAGATTTTCCATCAAGGCGGCCCGATGCTCTGGCAACTCGAGCCTTCCGATCACGGTGGTCAGATAACGCGGGAAATGAGAGGAGTAGCCGAAGTACTGTCTGGCAAAGTCGGCCAGTGCCCACTTCATGTCGGGCAGTTCCCCGTTTCGTAATGCCAGCAGGTAGGGATGATGAATCGCACGATGAGAGGTCGCTTCCTCGGTCACAGCGGAGAGAAACTTCTCGAGGTCTACATCGGATCTTGATTCGACATGAGCTCGACGCCGCCTCTCGATGGCGTGAACGAACTCCATCATCAGATCAGGATCGTTGCTGAGTTCTCTGAGCAGATCGGGCCGATCGACCCGCAGGAGTACACAAGCGCAGCAAGTCTGAACTGTCGCGGTTCTCGGACGACGATCGATGAATGCCATCTCGCCGACCACATCTCCAGCCTCGATGGTTCCGACTGTCTTGCCGCCGCGCTCCACCTCCACCTGTCCAGACTCGATCAGGTAGATACTCTCCTCGAAATCACCCTCACGGATGAACACCTCTCCAGCTTCCATTTCGACCCGATCAGCGATTTTGACAAATCGCTCGACCGCAGCGGCGGGAATGTGCTGAAGATTTTCACGGTCACTTGTCATAAAAACCCCTCGCGGCTGAGACAACTGATTTTAGTCGAACAAGACTCTACCACGAGACCAAAAGTCCATCAGCCTGACAACCTGAGCAATGGAACTCAGATCCGCACCACCTCTTCGTCTGGACCTCCGATACGGATGCGATGGTAGGCCCACAACGCGACCAGCATTCCCAGTGCCGCCGCTACGAGCACGACCCAGAACTGCGGCAGCAAGGTGTGCTCGAGCAGCAGCAGGGTGCCGGTGATGATTCCGGCGAGCCCACCGAACAGGAATCGTGACCTCCAGCCCCACGAAGCGAGGATCAAGGTGGTCGCAACCGCTCCCAGATAGAGGCCAACTGCACGCCAACCGACCAGATCGAGGCCGTAGTAGACCCACTGTCCCTGTTTCGGGGTTTCGATGATCTGTGCCACGTCCGTGGCGTAGAACAGCAGCCCCCCGAGGATGTGAAAGGGTGCGATCCACTCGAGGATCTTTGCGCCTCGACGGAGATCAAGGCTCTTGCTGCGCTCGCAAATCCACATCATGGCGATGAACAGAGCACCGTTGATGGCGTAGGCGAAGAAAGTGAGGTGTCGATCATCGACCGGCTCGATCAGTTCGAGAGGACCACCAGCATTAGCCAGTGCATCGAGAGAAAGAACCGCTACCAGCAGTACCAGCAGGTGGAAGGGAAGCGCCCAGCGTACTCGACCCTGCTGCTCCAGTTTGAGGCCAAAGGGCAACAGCAGAGCCAGCGGCAAGAACGCGACCGATTTCCAGCCGTCGTTTTGCCAGCCAAGATAATCCCCGACGAGCAACAGCGAGAAGTAACTGGCAGCGACCAGCAGGGTCGTGGTCCAGGCGAAAGCAGTCATACGCAACTGACCCAGGGCAAACAAGGAAAGCGCCATGCTGACCAGAGTCGCCAGCAACAACTGCTGGTTGGTGACGTTCTCGACTCCTAACCCCGTGAACAGTTGTTCGACATCGGGAGGCACCGCCGCCAGCCAGGAGAAACTTCTCAAGAGGGAGATCATCGCCGGAACCAGAGCCAGAACCGCGGAACTGAGGAACACCGCTGACGCCATCCGATCGCCCTTACGCCGGGCAAACTCCCCGGAAGCGATCAGCAACAAACAGATGGAGGTCGGTGCCAGCCAGCGAACAAGTTCACCCGGATCTTGCTTGAAGGGATAGAAGGCAAACAACACCGTGGCCATCACACCGATCCAGGCTCCGGCGTAGAGCATGATCTGCTTGAGGGTCAAACTGCGAGCATCGGCGATCCAGTGATCCTCTTCTTCGATGATCCGACGATATACCAGATCGAGGCGATCCTTCTCGTCCTCGGAGATCAGTCCCTGCTGGCTCCATTCCTGCAGGTCCTCGCCATGACGGGTGATATTGCGCTTGAGGATGTCACTGTAGAGAGCCGGGCGAAGACGAATCGAGTCACCCCCGAGGTAACGGCGTAGATCCTCATGAACTTCCCTGGCACTGGGACGGTCGGCAGGATCCTTGGCAAGACACGCCAGACAGATCGCCTGCAGATCCGTATCGATGGCACCATCGATCCTGCGCGGGAAGGTCGGCTCGAGAGAAGTGATGCCATTGAAGATTTCATTGACGGTCGCAGCATTGAACGGTGCTTCACCGGTTAGGATCAGGTACATCAAACTACCGAAAGAGAACAGATCACTCGCTGGCGTCAACGTCTCACCGGCCACCTGCTCGGGTGAAGCGTAGAGGGGAGTCCCCTCGAACAGACCCTTGTGACGCTCCTCTTCTTCATCACTGGAGATCGCCAGCCCAAAATCGAGTACCCGTACATCCAGTTCCGGAGTGACCAGAACGTTCTGTGGCTTCAGATCGCGATGGATGATGCCCTGGGAATGGGCGACACGAAGTGCCCGAGCCACTTCCGTCAACAGTTTTGCCTTTTGCGAACCGTTCAATGCCGCCGCAACACGGTCGATGGAATGCCCCTCGATCAGTTCCATGACGATGGCAGAGCACTCTCCCTCTTCCACCAGGGAATGGATGGTGACGATGGCACGATCTGCCAGTGCCGCCACCCGACGACCCTCGGCGAGGATTCGATCACGGCGAGACTGTGCCGTCCCCCGGCGCAACACCTTGATGGCGACCGCCCGGTCGAGGGCTTCATCCTGGGCACGGTACACCGTCCCCAGTGCGCCGCTGCCGATGACATGTTCGATGCGGAATCCAGAGATGGTCGGCACCTCGTCATCTTCAGCAGCCCCCCCGAGGATCGCCAGCGTCTCGATGGAACAGCCGATGCGCGCCTGGATCTCGGAGCGCAATTCTTCCGCGAACCCGGCGAGAAACAGATCGAGATCGACCTCCTCGCCACGTTCTCGCAGATCGAGGAACTGAATCAGAGCCTCCTCGATGCGCTGCTCTCGCTGGGGGTCTTGTTGCCCGGATCCGGAGTCGGTCGTCATCTTCTACGCTTCCTCTTCTTGCTCATCCTCATCCTCCAGCAGTTGGCCGATCTCACCGCGGCGAACCCTATCGACACAACCCGACAGACGCGCCACCGCCCGGTGAAAACGCATCCGGCACGCATCGGTGGAGATGCCCAGAGCTGCGCCGATCTGTTCGAATGATTCCTTCGACCACAGTCGGCGCGAGATGATGTCGTGGCTTTCATCATCGAGCAACTCGAGACCGAGATGAACCAGCGCCGCCTGCTCATCGAACTGAGCGGCGAAACTGGGCCGATCGCGGCTCTCCTCCGGACGCTGCGGTTCGTGTCGACTGTCACCTGGCCAGCGTTCCTCACGCCCCATCGCACGTAACTGGGCGCTGTGGTGATCGTGACGGCCACGGATGGCATTCTCGACGATGCGCCCCAGCAGCGCGCGAAGATGCTGACCATCCTCGATGACGACCCGGGGCGCGTACTGGAGGAAATCGATCAGCGTCTGCTGGACCAGGTCCTGGGTCTCCTCGCGGGCCCGCAGTTGCTGGCCGAGCCGCTTGCGTACGCGCTGCTCGATCCACGGCATGACGTGGCCCAGAAGCGCATCGAGAGCTTCCCGATCGCCCTCCCTCCAGCGCCTCAGATACTCGGAAGTGTCTTGTGGATTTTCTCGCATCTCCTTGTCATCTAACCAGATAGGACAGCGGCTGTCCATTTTCAGAAAACCCCGTTCGGTACCCCCGAAAAATCCCCTCATCGAGGTAGAGGACCACCTCGACAGACCCGCCAGGTCTGCTGCTTGAGCAAGAAGAAGGGAAATGAGTCATGAGAACCCGAATCCTGGTACCGCTGGCACTACTGATGCTGTTTTTGATCGGTTGTGACGTAAGGATCGACAAGACGGCGTTGAGCCTCAAATACGATCCTCGCACCGACACCCTCGAGGGTGTTTGCATCAACGAAGGAATCTTCACCGTCAAGGACAAGGCGATCCTCTCCACAACCGAGACCATCATCGACTGTCTCGAGGGAAAACGTAGCCTATATTTCGGCTACGGTCGCCATTGCATTGACTTTGAGGACACCGATCCGGAGGGCGAACCCGATCTGTTGTGGGCCAATTATCAGATGTACATCGATTCGGCTGACATCTATCTCGATGGGCAAGAACGGCTCTCTGCGGTGCAGCGTTTCCATGTCACCCAGTTTTCCCGGGTTCTCGACATCCTCAACCAGCAACTCAACCGAAACCTCATCGAGGATCTCGTTGACAAGCAGCCCAAAGAAGATGACAGCGATGGAGAACCCGATCAGCGCTCCATCGACTTGATGCTCCGATCGGCTCGCCAGGGAACACCCTGGTTCCGGCTCGACGGAAACGAATTGATCGCCGAAATCCCGATGTCACAGGAGTACTGGGCAGAGTTACGCAGGAGCCTTCTCGTTTCTTCGATGAAGGAGAGCCACAAAGGGTCCTGGGTCATGTTACTGCAACTGATGACACAGATGAGTGAACTGAGCTGGGATCAGGATGCACTCCATTTTCGCCTCGGCGGCCTGATCGATGGTGTGGTTCATCTGGAGGAAGATGCTGACCTTGACCAGCAGTACAACGATCTTGTCCTGCAGTCGCTCGAAGATAGCGGTTACCTCACCAACCCCGACATCAACGAGAACAGTGTTCGCAACTGGCTCCATCACCAGGAGCAGCCCGCACAAGAGAAGTAACGTGGATCATCGGTGCAGTTCGCTTCGAGACGGAGACCTCTCGCAATACCCTGGATGAACAGG
>JAYZBV010000040.1:0-26338 GCA_036338595.1 Planctomycetota bacterium
GGCGCCGCACCGGTTCGATGTGAACGGGTGCGGCGCCTGTGGAACTCGACACCCCTTATCCCCCCTGTGGGCCGCTGTCGTTACCTTCGCAGGCGGGGAAGTACTCACACCCGAGATTGCCGGAGGTCTCATCGACCCCGCACTGTTGATACGGCGGCCATGGCGATGGCCCGCCGCCAAAGAGTGCCTCGAGGCTGAAGATGGTGTCCCCAATATCGACCGTCTCGTCATCATTACTATCGAGCGCGACCAAGCACGGCACCGATTGGCCCTGGAACAGGTAGTCGAGGCTGCCGATCACATCGGAGATGTCGAAGGCTCCATCGGAGTTAGCATCGCCACGCAGAAACTCGGGTGGGGGAGGTGCGAAGGGAATCACGCAGCAGCCCTGTTCGACGAAGTCGCCAACCGCCGGATCGAAGCAGTGGAGACACCAGGTTCCTGACATGCTGCTCAGGTTGTCGATAGTACTCAGGATCTGCGCTGAGCCTGCGTTGGGATCCACTGACATGTATTTGACGCCATCGAGATAAACGGTCATCTCCAAACAGCAGTCTGCTATCGGCGGACTCCAGAAAATCTCGACATCGAGAACTGCATCGCCATCGAAGTCCTCGCTTAGTGTGCATCCCTCCACCAAGACACAGGGCTCGGTATCCCCGCCCGGAATCGTGATGCAATGAACAATGCCGCAGCATTCATTGAGGGTGGCATCGTGCATGGTGATCTGGAAACAGATCTCAGCGCCCGGTTGCGCGCCGGAGATGGTGGTCGACAGGGTGATCTGATCGCCATCCATCAAGGTGCCGAGATCGTGCCATTCGTTGGAAATGGTGACTCCCGGTGGACTGATCACGCTCATGAACAGGTGGCCCGCCACGGTCGGAGCCAACCCGCCCAGGTTGGTCACGGTAAATGTGTACTGGGGATCTCCAGTGGCCGCATCGAAGGTGATCGATTCCTCGCTGATGTCCATGCAACAAGCCGGTAACTCGACACAGACCTCGGTTCCGCAGCATTCAAAGAGGTTGCCGTCATCATCCTTGGCCAGCAGGCCGACCGGAATGCAGACGATGTCGCCAGCAATTCCTCCGTTGAGGAAGATCTGAACACCGGTCAAGGTATCACCATTTGGAAGAGGTACGGCCAGGTCGATGATATTCGGAGAGACGGAAACACCTCCGACAAGCCCTGGAATGACCAGCTTGGTGACATCAAAACCGGAGTTGTTGACGACATCAAAGGTCACGGTGAACTCGTCACCAGTTGTGGCGGAACCGCACAAGATGGTGGGGTTTTCGGTCGAACAACCGCTACATGCGTTTGTTGTTCGGTAGCACTCAACATCGAAAACAAAGTACTTATCGGCCGCACTATTCGGACTGCAGTCGTTGTCTACCAGGTAACTATTGGACATGAAGGGAGCTACGGGTGCAGAACCCGTTGAGGGCATCAGTGCGCTACCATAAATAACCTGTGGACCGAATTGCAGGGCATCTCCGGTAGCCCAGACATTTCCCTCTGAGTCAAAATCGACCCCACCCGTTGAATTGGTTCCGCCGAATGTGGTGGCGCCGATCCTAAATTTGTCGACGGAACTCATTGCCCATGCACCAGCACTACCCGTGCATTCGAGTACCCTGGAAGCATGCGCCGAAGCCGTCCAATCGGTGCCAGTTGGGGATGTGGAGAGTACCCGAGCGCATCTTTGTGCAAGCATCATTCTTGTTCCACAGTAAAACGAGATATCTGTAATGGGCCACTGGAAGAAACTAGTCCCGGCGTTTTGGATCGCCGGAACCAAGACTTCTAATTGTGGCGAATCCACCAAGAACGAGCCGTCGACAGGACTGATCTCGATCGACCAGATCTGAGTTTCGGTACCGGCTCCTGTAGTGTTGACCGCATTGGTCATCGAGACGGAGTAATAAAGTCGATTCTCTGGTTCGTTGACTCCTAATCCCCAGACTCTACGTCCAATAGGGGTGAGTTCGTTACCATCACCTGGAACCGGCAAATAGCCCCCAAGCGGTCCGCCGTTGTTTCCATGATCGAAGGTGTCAATAATTCCACCACCAGGGACATCCAAAGCAGTCAACAATCCATCATCTAGATTACTGACGTAAATCACTTCCACCCCGGAAGAAAGAGTGACGTGGTCAATCTGACCGAGTGCGGCGGTGTCACCGGAAACAAGTGCAGCGAAAGGATCGATGTTGCCGTTTGCTCCATTCAGTTTGTAAATGCCACCTCCACCTAGGACCCCGAGAGTATTCAGACAACCTGGAAAGGGACCCGGAAGCGCAGTAGCGCTGACATAGATATTCGGTGGGCTTGCGTTGTCCAGGGTGATGCCAAAAACTTGGCCAAGATTGTCGCCAGTCCAAGCATTTGGATCTCCCGGATTGGTTCCCGTGCCCGGTCCACAATATCTTACAGGCGCCCAATTGAGGTCGGTGCCGGGAGCATTGATCGCGGGATCGCGGGTATCAAATATGCCTACTACATAGTTGTCGGGATCGAGGCAACTAAACCATGTGGACGCGATCATTCCAGGTTCCATGTCCATGTGCCCGGGAGGCGTTGGACACTGACCAGGAGCAGGAGTCGACAGGAAAGAGAGAATCAAAACCAACACAAGAGGACTACCCAGAACTGATGGACGAATGCACAACATCTAAACCCTCCTCACGAAGCCAGATTGCGAACTAGAATTGACTCTCACCAGAACGGCGAAGACGATGGCGATCAGCGGGCAGATTTCCCGCAGACGGGGCATCGAGCCCCGGCCGAGCGGCCAAGGTGTTCAGTCGTTTCCTGTAAGAGATCTCAGAGCCGTTGTCGGCATTGTACGAAGCAATTTTGTTCGACCCACAACAATATGGGCCCTCCACCCGGTGTTTGAATACGCGAATGACTGACTTGTAATGAGCATCGGGTGTTCAATACGCAACTTCGCCCAACTGGGTAGTAAAAAGCGGCCGCCCCCCGCAGGGAACGGCCGCTGTTGCTCGGTCTGGTTGTGTCTGCCTTCCAGCCGCTACGGACAGGGCGGGAAGGAGGCGCATCCTAACGGATCGGTGGTCGGATCTGTTCCGCAACCCGGGTAGGGCGCGGGTGGTGGGGGTCCGCCGATGAAGAGAAAGGACAATTTGAAGACGATATCGCCGATGTTGACCGCCCCGTCATCATTGATATCGGATGCGTCGTCGCAGGGACAGGATCCACTACCGATGAAGAGACACTGCAAGAGATTGATTACATCAGCGACATTGCAAATTCCATCTGCATTGGTGTCACCCCGGATGAATTCCTGCAGCAATCCGGTGACTGTCGATCCAGCCTTGACCGGAGCAGAGACCACGGAGCAGCCGACCGTACTGCTCGATCTGGAGCAGAGAGCCACGGGCACAGGCATGATGCCGGCCATGTTTCCGAAGGTCAGGGCATGAACTCCTGGAGTCAGAACCTCGTATTGAACCACCGCAACCACATGAACGCCCGGAGTGTAACCGAACGCCCCGATCAGCGATGGAATGATATTGAGGTTCACCCCTGTGGGGTGCGTCTGAAAGATAAAGGAATCGGGTACCAGGGGGCCAGGAGCCACGCTACCGGAGACCATCTGCAACTCGGCAGGATCGTGGCAGAAACCGAAGGAGATGCCAGTAACCTCCTCTGTCGGGGGAACTGAAAGCTTTACCTCGACAGTGACGATGCTTCCAACGAGACCGCTGCCGCTTCCTACCGGAGAAATCTCCAGAAGAAAGCCAGGATTCAGGGTGTAACCGGGGAAGGAGATGCAAGGAGCCGCACATCCGAGCGCATCGGGAGTGGGATCGGGCCCGCACGCGGGGAAGGGAGCGGGCAGCAGGGATGATGTGATGCCGCTGTTCAGG
Source organism: Planctomycetota bacterium (assembly GCA_036338595.1). Taxonomy (GTDB): domain Bacteria; phylum Planctomycetota; class UBA8108; order UBA1146; family UBA1146; genus QNYK01. Next base: position 3,900 of record JAYZBV010000040.1, read on the forward strand.
TTGTCTATCACGTCTAGGAGATTGAGCACCCCGTCGTCATTGGCATCTGCGCCATCTTCACAGGCGACCGTCGCACATCCCGCAAGGAGATTCTCGGTCAGCGCTACCACATCTCCGACATAGAAATTGGTGTCGCCATCGCCGTTGGCATCGCCACGGATGAAGTTCTGGGCAGAAGCTGGCGCAGGCAAGGCCACCAGCATCGCCAGCAACAAGCAAAGGAAAGCCCCCCGTACTACTGGTGTCTGGGCGGTAGAAAAAGTACTCGAGTTCATGGAAGTCTCCCATCGGTTGGATTGTTTGCTGCCGGATCCCTCTTGAACTCTCGACCATCGCCACGACCTTCGTCGGGTAGGTCACCTGTCGAGTGATTCCGGATCGTCTTCTACGACAGATCCGATCCCGATCGAGTCCCGGACCCGATTTTCAAGAATTGCAGACTGCTGCCCATCGAAGGCTCGATCGACCGCAGGAGAGGCGGGAGTGCTGGATTAACAATGGATATTTGTAAGTGAAAAGATGCGGTGGCTGGTGGGGGCTGTCCGCCATGCGAGTTTCATGCGAAAAAAAGGGGCTGCCCCCATCAGGGGGCGACCGATGTTGATCGGTCGAGTTGTGTCTGTCTTCCAGCCGCTAGGGACAGGGCGGGAAGGAGGCGCAGTCGAGGTTGTCGGGCGTTGGATCGGGGCCGCACTCTGGATGGGGCGAAGGTGGAGGGGATCCACCGCTGAAGAGGTAAGATAATTTGCAGATGGCATCGGCGATGTTGACCTGGCCATCGTCATTACAGTCGCAAGCATCCATGCAGGAACAAAATCCACCCCCGAACAGAAATGTGAGCATGTTGATGGCGTCTCCGATGTCGCAACCGCCATCGCGATTGGAGTCACCTCGGATGAAGAGCACTTCGCAGATCGGCAACTCGAAACAGAATTCCGTTCCGCAGCATTCGAACTCTTCACCCAAGTCATCCTTGGAAATCAATCCGATAGGTAGGCAGATCCCCGCACCAGGAGCCCCCCCTGTGAGATAAATTTCAACATCAGTCGCAATGTCACCCACCAAGATTGGAGGGATGAGATCTATGATGTTCGGGCTGATACCAAGCCCGCCGACATCGCCCGGGATGAAGAGTTTATGGACGACGAAGTTGGTATTGTTGATGACATCGAAAGTCACCGTGTAGTCGGCATTATTCACTGCGGAACCACATTCGATGGCCAAGTTCTCAATAGAACAGGAGTCGCCGCTGCCTCCCTGTGAGTATCCAGGGCTCACAAACAAGCTGAGCAATAGCAGTAGGGCGATGGAAAAATGGAAGTTCTTCATGGAGTTAGTTCGTGGGCTTTCTTCATCGGGGGAGATTTTCGAGCGGCATCGATCTGGCTTCAGACCGATGCCGCTCGTCAAATTTTCAAGCCATCAATCGTTTGCACTGATGCAAGCCGGGAAATCCTCACAATCGAGATCTCCTGGCGTGCCGTCGGTGCCGCAAGTCTGATACGGAGGCCACGGCGATGGCCCACCTCCGAACAGAGCTTCCAGGCTGTAAATGCCATCGGCGATGTCGACGAAGTCATCATCATTTGCATCGAGAGCGACCAGACACGGAACAGCCTCTGAAGCGAACAAGAAGTTCAGAGTCTGGACCACATCGGCGATGTCAAAAGAACCATCGGAATTACTGTCACCACGCAAGAACTCGACCGGTGGAGGCAGCAACGGAGTGCACGTAACATCGCAACAAGCTTGTATCTGGAGAGTTCCGTCGGCAGCATTACATGCGATGCAGTACTGACCATCGATGCAATCGACGGTGACAGAGCCTGCAAATGGATTTGCCGATCCGACAACGTTTCCATTGGAAAGGATGATCAGATCACCCGGGCAGCAATCGTCCGTGTTTGGTACGGGCCAACTGAGGAGGACATCCAGAACGCCATCGGCATTGGGATCTCCCAGTGGTTTACAGATCAGCGATGGAATGCAAGGTCCGGGCCCAGGTCCTTCCCCTGGCATCGTGATGCAATGAACGATACCGCAGCATTCGTTCAAAGTGGCGTCGTGAATGGTGATCTGGAAGCAGATTTCCTGGCCAGGCTGAGCGCCGATGATGACGGTAGAAAGTTGCGTCGAAGATCCGTCTCCAAGGCTGGGCAGAGCCTGCCATTCATCGGTAATGGTGACACCAGCGGGGCTGATGACATCCATGAAGAGGTGATCCGCTACAGCAGGAGCTTCTCCAGCCAAGTTGGTCACGGTGAAGGTATATACGGAGTTGCCATCGGCATCCAATGTGATGGTCTCGCCGGTGATTGACAGGCAGCAGGGGGGGATTTCAATGCATACCTCGGTGCCGCAACATTCGAAGAGTTCGCCCGCATCGTCCTTGGACATCAAGCTCATCGGAATGCAAACGAAATCGCCAGCGTTGCCTCCAGTCAGAGTTAGTTGAATACCAGTAGCTGTATCGCCATTGGCCAGCGGAGGAACCATGTCGATGATGTTTGGTGAAACTCCGATGCCACCGACGAGACCCGGGATCAACAACTTGTGAACTTCGAAACCCGAGTCGTTGACGACATCAAAGGTGAGAGTGAAGTCTCCGGAATTGGTTTCTGATCCACAGAGAATGGTAGCATTTTCAGTTCTACAGCTAGTTCCACAGTTATTGCTGACAGGTCGACAGACTTCGACGTCAAATGGGAAGAACTTGTCCTGGCTACCGTCATTTACACAATCGTTATCGATCAGGTAGCTATCGATGGTAAATGGACAAGCCAGTCCTCCTCCGGTCGAAGGAACGATGGCGAATCCGTAAATCGAATCTGTAAAAGGGCAAGGGACTGCAGAGCTTCCGAAGTGTAGCGCGTCACCTGTAGCGACTACATTACCATCGGCATCGAAATCAATTCCTCCAGAGGTATTTGCTCCGTTGCCATAACTACCGACGTTGAACTTGTCCACTGGGCTCATGGTCCACGCGAGATGAGCCCCAGTGAACTCAAGCGCTCGCGTATGATGTCCATTCGTCGCCCAGTTGACACCATTGAAAAAAGCACCCCTTTGTGTCACTACCATTCTGGTACCGCACTCAAAGGCGATGTCCGACACAGGGTTTTCCCACATCTGGTTGAACGATTCTAATGCGGGAATCGTGGCCTCAAGGGTGGCGCTTCCGGTTATGAATAGACCTGTAGTGGGGTCGACCTCCACTGACCAGATTTCATTGTCATTGAGCGGATCGGGTTCGTTTCCTAAAGGAGCGGTCAGCGTGGTTGTATTCCAGACAGCGTAGTAGAGACGATTTTCTGATTCGTTGATTCTCAATCCCCAGATTCGACGACCGGTAGCAGTAACTGTCACATCCGGATCGTCGGCGATGGGGGGAAGTCCCGCTGCATTGAGACCTTCAATGCCGTGATCGAATGTATCGGTAATCGTTCCTGCTGGTACCGACAGAGCGGTAATCAATCCATCGGAAAGATTGCTAACATAGATCGTTTCGTTTCCAGAAGGGAATTGGACATGATCCAGTTGCCCTAGACCGGCTGAAGGATCGGAGACAAGAGAAGCAAAACCAGCGATCAGGCCAGTCCCGCCATCGAGTTTATAAATTCCACCCGGCCCCTGTGGTCCGAATAGAGCTCCCGAGCAACCAGGAAATGTCCCTGGCATTACGGTAGCGCTGACATAGATGTTGGGAGGTACGGAATCGTCGAGAGTGACTCCAAATACCTGACCTAGATTTGCAGCGGTCCACGCATCTGGATCGAGAGGATTGGTGCCTGTACCGGGTCCTGCGTATCGAGTTGGAGTCCAGAGAAGATCTGTCCCTGGAGCATTGAGAACTGGATCTCGCGTATCAAATACAGCCACAACATACTGATCTGGATCCATGCAGCCGAAGAAGGTCGACACTGACATCCCGGGCTCTATTGACATGTGACCTGGAGGAGTAGGGCACTGTGAAAACGACGACGTTGACGAAATTGAGAATGTCACGAGAAACAACAGAAGGCAGAAGAAATTCCGAAGGATGGTTTTACAGGTCATCGATGAACAGAGATGTGAAAATTTCACGACACACTTCCTCACTAATGCTATGCAATTAGTTTCTAGCTGGAAGCAGTCGACGAGAACTGCCAGCAGGGATGGAATTTAGAAAATTCCCGCAAGTAAACAGAACTACATTTGCGGGGATTTCGTCACCGAACAAGGGCGTGCAAACCCCTAGTTCAATGGTATGGACAAGTAAGGAGGAGCAGAGGTGAAAAATTTACCGATTCGTGGTGTGGGTCATCCCTCATCGACCACCCATGACTGTTGAGCTAAAAATGTTCAGTTACACCCCGGAAGTGACTGACAGTCGAGGAAGTCGAAGATCGGATCAGTTCCGCAGTCGGGGAAGGGATCTGGCGGTGGGGGAACACCCGGGCAGAAGAGTGCACACAACACATTCACCGCATCGGTGATGGTGATGGTCGGGTCGAAAGTGGTCACCGCCGGCGAGATGGTGGCGTTGCCATCTGGGTCGACAACTTCACCGGGCAGGAACAGCTTGTGGGCGTTGGCTGGCTGCGGTTGGTAGTGGCAGCAGTGACGAGTCAGGGGCAGCCGAAGTATTCCCAGCAGTGGAAGTCATCGTCGGTGGGGTCGAAGCCGCAGTCGGGGTAGGGCGGGGCGATGACGGTGACGTCGCAGAAGATGAAGAGACACTGCAACAAGGAGATGGGGTCGGCGATGTTGGCGGCGCCATCGTCGTTGACGTCGACACTGTCGAGACAGGGAATCGCCATGTCGAGGAACAGGTGCCCGAGCATCAGGATCGGATCGGCGATGTCGTGCTGGCCATCGCCGTTGGCATCGCCGCGGGAGAAGTAGCCCGGTGTGGGCATGCCGTAGCAGTTTGAATCCTGCAGATCGATCAGCCCATCGCAGTCGTCGTCGATTCCGTTGTCGCAGATCTCGATGCAGTCGGGATCGCCGACACAATCGCTGTCGCAGCAATCGATGTTGCCATCGCCGTCGTCATCGATGCCGTTGGAACAGCTGTCGGGAATCGCCGCATCTTCCTGAGCCGGAAGCGGCAATCCGGAGCCGAGCCACAGCAGTAACAGCGCAGCGAGCGACGCCCTGCGGCACCAGGTCTGGCCAGGGCGATTTGCCATCGAGGTGGTCTGTTTCGTTGAAGCGATGGTGGCATCCTTCGCTGATGGATCACGATGAGGATCCAATTGGAGATCAATATCCAGAGTCTACAGCCCACATATTGTATCTGCTCGGTTCTGGCGAACCATGCGGGAGTTAGCAGGTGCCATAGCCATACGGTATCATCGAGGTTCGACTCGTCGAAGAGTGATGGGAGCATCTCGATGCTGCGAATCGGTTCCTGTGCCAGGTTTCTGCTGATGCTGGTACTCATCCTGCAAACCACCGAGATGTCTGCGCAGCAGACCAACGGAGATTTCCGCCGTGGCGATTGCCATGTCGATGGTCATGTGGACCTGGCGGATGTCGTGCAGGTGATCGACTACCTGTTCGGTGGTGTGGCGCCGATCGATTGCGCCCTTGCCTGCGATGGCAACGATGACGACATCATCGATGTGCAGGACATCATCACCATCACATCCTACGTGGTACTTGACGGGACCTTGCCACCGCCGGTCGGATCGTGTGCACAAGACCCGACGCCAGGAACTCTCTTCTGTGATGTGCCGTGTGATCCTCCGGTGGTGCCACCGCTCTCTACAGAACACAGGTTCGAGATGCTGGTGGCCCCCCCGCTGCCACAATTTCTTGCACTGAGCATCGCTTCCACCAGCCCAGATCCGTTACACGCATTTTCCTTCGGAGTGTGCCACGACCCGAGCGAGGGGTCGGTGCAGCAGCTGGATCTGGGTGTCGACCTGCAATCGAACCCTCCCGATTTCATCGAGGTTGTCATCGAACCGGGAGGATGGACTGCGGCTGTGGTGATGAGTTTCCTCAACTCACAGCCCTTTCCAGCCGGTAGCGAGCAACGGGTCTTCGAGGCGCAGTACGAGATCGACCTCACTTCGCCAGTGGGCTTCACCGAGTTCTGTCCGTGTGAAACTATCGGAGATCCACCACTGGCGATTCGCATGGTCACGGAGGCTGGCGAGTCGATTTGGCCCGAGTTCGAATGCTTTTCGCTCGTGATCGTGGATCCGATCTTCTTCGTGCGTGGGGATTGCAACGGCGATGGAGGCATCAATGTCGCCGATGCGGTGTACCTGCTCGATTATCTCTTCATCGGGTCGGTCGTGCTTCCCTGTGAAGATGCCGGCGACATCGACGATGACGGCGCCCTCAACATCGCCGATCCCATCAACTTCCTCGCCTACCTCTTCTCCGGAGGGCCCCCGCCTGCACCACCCAACCCGGTCACCGGCTGTGGTGAAGATCTCGACGACAGCGATTCACTGCAGTGTGAGCAACTGAACTGCCCCTGATCTGACAACAGGTGGTCGGCTGACAGCAGGAGGCCCATCTGGACAGTGAGTCCGATGCGATGGATCCTGTCGTGGCGATAGGGGGCAGAGTGCAGAGTGATCCACTGATCGATCAACTGCGAGCAGTCATTCCTGCTCGTCGCATCCTCACCGATGAAGATGAATGTCGGCTGTATGACAGTGATGGCCTGACTCTGCATCGTGGTGAGACTCCAGGTGTGCTGTTGCTGGAGAACGAAGTGGAGGTCGTCCACTCGGTTCGCGTACTGGCAGCTGCGGGTATCCCCTTCGTGGCGCGAGGTGCAGGAACGGGACTCAGCGGCGGTGCGGTTCCGATGGATGGTGCCTGGGTTCTCGATGTGCACCGGATGCGGCAGATCATCGAGGTCGATCCCTTGCAACGCAGTGCAGTGATCGAGCCGGGCGTGATCAATCTTGATCTGGATAAGGCCGCAGCGGCTCACGGACTGCGATTTGCTCCCGATCCATCGAGCCAGCGAGCCTGTACCGTCGGCGGAAACATCGCCGAGAACTCCGGCGGGCCGCACTGTTTTCTTCATGGCATGACGACACGGCACATCCTGTCCATCCGAACGTTGCTCACCGATGGCACGGTGGTCGATCTGGAACGAGATGGGGGAGGCATCGATTGGCGCGGCGCCTTCATCGGTTCCGAAGGCACCTTTGGTATCACTACCCGAGCCACGGTGAGGCTGGTACCGCGACCTCCGAGCGTGCGAACTTTTCTGGTCTCCTACTCATCGCTGGAAGCATCGTGCGAGGCGGTCGCGACCATCATCGCCGCGGGCCTGAGGCCAGCTGCGCTGGAAATCCTGGACAGGTTGACCATCGGTGCTGTCGAGGCATCTGTGTTTCGTGCCGGATATCCAGAAGATGCGGAAGCGGTGCTACTCATCGAACTCGAGGGGCTCCCCGATGAGGTGGAGGAAGCAGCGGTTGCCGTGCGAGAGGCCGCTCACCTGGATGAGACCATCGGTTTCGAGGAAGCACTCGACGAGGAATCGAGGGAGCGATTGTGGCGCGGCAGAAAAGGTGCCTTCGGAGCGATGGGTCGGATCGCCAGTGATCTCTATGTTCTCGATGCGGTGGTTCCCAGAACCCGGATGGCGCAGGCGATCAGTGCAATCCAGCAGATCGGACGCAAGCACAATGTGGTCCTGAGTAATGTCTTTCATGCCGGAGATGGAAACCTGCACCCGAACATCTCCTTTGATTCCAACGATGCACAGCAACGGCAACAAGTGCTGGCGGCCGGCGATGAAATCCTGAAACTGTGCGTCTCTCTGGGAGGAACCCTGTCGGGAGAGCACGGCATCGGCATGGAGAAGCGAGATCACATGCCACTCATCTTCTCGCCAGAGCAACTGGAGACCCAGATGTTACTGAGAGAAGCGGTGGATCCGACAGGGCTGGCGAATCCGGGCAAGATCCTGCCGACTGGACGCGGTTGTACCGAGGCTGGTTTTCGTGGTGCAGCCCACCTGGAAAGAACCGAGCAGATCTTGCGACCTGATGTCCCGCGACACGATGTCCCGCGGCCCGATGAAGAATAGAACAGTGATGAATAGAAAAGGGGTGCCTCCTGAAGGAGACACCCCTGACAAACACCTCCGCGACGGGTCGTGGAGTCAATTCACTAGCAAGATCCCGTGTACTCACAATCTGCGAGGGAATCAGTTGTTGGGTCTTCCCCACAACTGTCCGGGCCTGGCGCCGGTGGGGCATCACCACCCGAGAAGAGCGTGGCAAGGCCGAAGATGGCGTCAGCAATGTTGACACTACCATCGTCATTGGCATCGCAAGAATCTTCACAGTCGCATGGATCACCAGCGGAGAACAGGGCGGCGAGCAAGAAGATGTAGTCTGCAATGTTGTGACCGCCATCTTGGTTGGTGTCGCCGCGCTTGAACTGCGGATTGCCGCTGGGAGCACCACCCAACACTCCGACATATCTGAGAGCCAGATCATTCTGGTCACCACCGAAGCCGCCGAACTCCCAGGATTGGCTGAGCACCAGTCCGCCAGAGTCAGTGTTGTAGAGGACGCCAGCGCCAACTCCGGCACCGAAGGACTGGCCATCCGGCTCCCAGACGAGAGCCGAGTTGGGGCCGAGAGCATCGAGTGTTCCGGGTGAAAGCTCATCGGTCCAGTCACTCGCAGTCGCCTGGTCCTGGTTGTAGGCGATGTCCTGGAGGTCACTGAGATCGAGTCCAAAACCGCTGTCGAGGCCATCCATGATCAGGTAGGTGTCGCCACCGTCAACGACGCCATCGGCGATCCCGTCGATGGTGTTGAAGTCGGTCGCTGCATCGAAGCCCCAGATATCTCCACCTTCAACATAGATGTGCTTACCTGCGGATTGAGCGATCATGAGGGCAACACCGTCGGCGGCAGACAGAGCGCGGGCATTGGGGTAGGTACCACCCATGTACCAGATGCGCTCAAGTGTGTCATCGGTGAGACAGGCGAGATCTCCGGGTCCACCGGGAAGAATATCGACAACCAGGCCCAGAGATTCGAGGGCGGTTTGCAGAGCAGCTGCGCTGTCGATCCCCGAGGGAGTCTCTCCGATGATGATGATATCGGTGTATCCACCACCGCCTTGGACATTGACACTCACTTCAGTCACAACACTGGTGCCTTGAGTGGTGCAGTTACCTACGATCTCGTAGATGTGCGGTCCTGGAGGCGCAGCAACGTCGTTATACGAGGTAGTGCCAAAGGGCAGCGCGCTGGCCAGTACCACTCCATCGCGAATGATATCGTAGGTACTGAAACCGGCAGGGTTCCAGCTCAGGGCGACATCTCCAGTACCACAATCGACGACACCGATCACGCCTGTGAGACCAAAGTCGCACAACTCTTCAATGATCAGGTCACCGGTCAAGATTGCGCCTGCCTGCGGGTCATCCCAGGAACCACAGCGAACGATGTAGGTGGTTCCGGCTGTGCAGGAGAAGTTGAGGTCGGAACTGACTCCACAGGAGTCTCCGTTACATGTGACATCGATCTTGGTGCCACAAGCACCGCTGGACTCGTAAATGGCCAGATCGGTATCGATGGTGTTACAGGTGGAAACCCTCAGGAAGGAATTGGTGTTCGCCGTATAGGTGAACCACATGTCACTGTAGAAGCCTCCGAGGAAGGTACCCGCGCAATTGAGTCCGGCAACCGGATCAGGGCTATCAGTCATTAGCTCCAGATTGAAAGCATTCGCGCCAGAGACTGCAGGGAATGCATCGCAGCACTCATCTCCTGCGATCGGCGGTGGGCAAGGCCCTCCGGTGCACGCAACGCTGCACATGGCGGTCGTCGTGGAGCCGCCTCCGCAGTCACCGATGAGCTCGTAGACATTCAACCCCAGTGGAGCATTGAGATCGTCGTAGACGGTTGCATCACCCGGCAAGGTGTCGAGAACGACGCCATTACGCACTACCTGGATTCCATCAGCGTACCCACCAGGGACATTCAGGAAACTGGTCCAGTCCATCGTGACATCATTTGTGGTGCAGTCGATGTTGCAGTTGAAGGCATCAAATGGCAGACAGCCACAGGCACCCACACATGAGATCTGAACATCGTCGTAATAGAAGATACCGGGGTTGCCGGTGTTGTAGAGGTCGAGGCATTCCATCGCTTGCTGGCCACCAGCACCGTACCAGGTGCCATCGAGGACGATCTGGTTGCCGTTGAAAAAGGCCTGGTAAAGGTTGGCATCCAGATCTACATCGACGCGCACTTCGGTCCAGGCATCGTAGACGATGGGTGTGTCGGTGAATGTTCCACCGCCACCCGAGACATTGTCGCCACTGACGAGTCCTGTGCCGTCGGACATGTGAATCTGTCCAGACCAGTCGTAGCCTGATCCACTTCCATCGTATGTATTCATCAGGATGAAGTAGTAGTCACCCGCTTGCCCCGCAGGGATGTATACGTTGGATGTGAAAGAGAAAGCACCGCTGGTCAGTCCTCCGAAGAGGCGAACCACATCGTCATTGGGGGTCAACTCGATGCACCGATCTCCACCGGGTGTGGAGTTGTAGAGATCAACTACGTCGGAATCAACTCCGGGAGCGCCGTCCCATGTATCCCAGGAACCCTGTCCTGCGATGCCGGAACCCACGGCATAACTCTCGAAATCATCGAAGTCGAGCAACTGCGCGTGTAGCGCAGGAGTAAAAAAGAACGCCATACCCAGGCACACTGCCGTGAGGGTTGGCAAGACACGAATCCTCATCGTTGTTCTCCTTTCCGGAGAGCTTTGGGGGAAGACCCCACCGGATGTCTGCATTTTGTCTCGCGAGCTGATCGCAACCTCAGGTACTCGGTCGCCCCGATCGAGGCGGATGCCCAGAGCGCCTGGTTGCATGAAAACCCAAATTTTCTTGTATCTCAGAACCCAAGCGTCGCAATGAGCAGCCGGTAATGGTGTTGATCAGAAACCAACGTAATTCCGGATTCTCGTCATACTTGACGCTGCCTCCATCTTAGAGGGCAATAGCGGTGTCGACAACTGCCTAGTGTCCCCATGGAAAAGGCTCTTTCTCCGGGTTATTGGGCACTTATGACGGGATTCACAAAGAGTTGCTGCCCATATTTTGCCGACCGCAGCGGTGGGGGTAGGCTCTGTGGTGAATTCAGCGACAGGGAATCGGGGGACAGCATCGAAGAAACAACACCTTCTCCCCCGCCGGACTCCCGTCGCGATGGGATCTGGGCACCCGGCAGCGGCAGTCGTGGATTGCTCCCAGCAGGGGTGCACTTCTCGACGCAGGTGGCGATTTCAGATCAGATCGAATCGCTGGAAGTCGCCGAGATGGTGGCCACCGTCGGAGCGGCAACTCCCGTGAGTGCGATTCGCGATGCTGCCGCCAGGCATGGACTCATCTCGAGTGGAGTGCTTCCCGATGAGACGGGAACCATCGGAGGTCTGTTTTCCGATCCCAGAGAAGGACCTGCGGATCCTGCCACCGGAAGATTTTGCGATCATGTCCTTGGCATCGAGGGTGTTCGAGGCGATGGATCGCCGATTTTGTCTGGCGGAACGGTCGTAAAAAATGTCACAGGCTACGATTTGATCAGACTGATGGGCGGGGCTCTGGGAGCACTGGGAGTGATCACCAGATTACACATCAGACTGGAAACAGCAGCGGCTTGCTGGAAGTCGCTTTCATTCGGGTTTCTGAATCGGCCGGAGGATTGGAGTGTTCTGGACCAACTTCGAAGGATGCCCTTCGAGCCGTACTTGATGTCGATCAAGCCTGCTCAGCAGCAGGTTCAACTGTTGCTATCTGGAACTCAAAGGGCAGTCGATGAGATGGCGTCATTCATCCGGGAAACCGTTGGAGATGTGGAAACAACGGAGTTCGATCGTGAACAGATGATCTCATTTCATCGAGAGCTACGATCCAGGGAGGGAACGGCTCTCAGAATCAGGGTTGGATGGAAACACTGGTGCTCGATAGTTGCCCACGACGCTGGAACCTGGCGCGCCATCTGTCCTTCTGCGGGATACGGACTACTTGAACGGTGGCAACCAGGTTCCGACCTCGATTTCCTGGTCGAGAAAGTCGCATCCGTAGGTGGATCGGTGACTGCAGAAGATGTCGAGGCCTGTGAGCGATCGGGTATCCCGCTGGTTCACCCCAGCGCCTCTGACACTCTGACCAGGAGCCTGAGGATGCTATGGGATGCCGACGGAAAAATACCATGGCAGGGAGATCGGTGAACAACATCGACGCTTCGACGATTCCGGCGCTGAAGGATTGTGTCCACTGTGGACTCTGTCTTCCGGAATGCCCGACCTATTTCGCCAGCGGTAGAGAGGCTGAATCTCCCAGGGGCAGAATTGCTGCACTGCGCGCCGTGGTAGAGAGTCGATCCAGCATCAGCGATGCCATCCATGATGGGATGGAAAGTTGTCTCGTATGCCGTGCATGCGAGAGCGCATGTCCTTCAGGCATTTCCATGGAACACTTGATGGCGCACTACCGTCACGAGAGTCGACCGCATCGTGGCGATCTTTCATCGGGAATCGAATCCTGGCTGTTGAAGAGAGTGATACCGCATCCCGGTCGCATCGGTGCACTGCTTGGTGGCTTGCGTTTGCTTGGACCCCTGTTGCGAGTCTTGCCGGCGACTCATGATCTACCGTCGGCGAGCCGATTGAGACCAGAGCCGGAGATCCCTCACCTGATCGAGGCGAAAGGGAGTGTTCGCGGAACGGTGTCCATCTTGCGTGGCTGTGTGGCGGACCGTCTCTTTCGCAGGGAGACGCATCTCTCTGCCCGATTGCTATCCGCGGCCGGGTGGAGGGTGGTGGTTCCCCCCGCTGGTTGCTGTGGTGCCCTTCACCATCATGCGGGCCTCGTTGAGGAAGCCAGGCAGCACTCGTCGCATCGCTGGAAAGATCTCCACGCACAGGGAATCGACCATGTTGTCGTGGATGGGGCAGGTTGCGGTGCCCATCTGTTATCAGAGGCACCCCCGGGCGCACCGCCCATCATCGATACAGCCACCTTGCTGGCACAATCAGGGAACTTTGATATCAAGCAGAAGTTGACGGGACGATCGGTGTTATCGGTGCCGTGTCATCAAAAACACTCGGCACTTTCACTCGATGGTGGAACAGAGCTGCTCGATGCCTGCATCGAGGAACGGGTCGAACTCCCCGAGCCGGATCACTGCTGCGGGGCGGCTGGAATGTACCTGCTTCGCCGAAGAAAAATGTCACGACTCATCGGCGACCAGGCCAGGAATCGCTTCGAGAGATCTGGAGCCGATACCATCATCAGCGGAAATCCTGGATGTCTGTTGAGATGGGAGGGGCTGCTCGGGCCAAAAAACGCCATCCACCCGGTTCGCCTTCTGGCCCATGCGTGCCATCTGGAGCCGCTTTAGTGCCGAAGCAGGACAATTTGATGCAGATGTGGCATGATCTCTATCGTGGACGGTAGTGGCCATAAGGTGTCTGCTGTTTCGATAGGCATATCTCGTAACAGACATCGTTTCTAGCAGGGGAAAAAGGCGGATTCCACCATGTCGATGTTCACCCGACTTGCTGCTGTCATTTTCACCTTCATGCTCTTCTACATCTCGATGTTGCTCTTTCAAGAGACGCTTCCGCTTCCGGAAGAACTTTCACTCCTATCCGCAGACTTTTTCTCCCTGATGGCACGATTCGTGGGGGCCTGCCTCGTGGCGACCGTTGGCCTTGGAATCCTGATGGAAGTGGGTGTCATCCCGGACTGGGGGAATCTGCGGCAGCGAACGGGTGGAGGAGCCACACTGCCAGGGGATATGGCTGAAGGTCATGGAGAAGATGAGCATTCGGGTCACGGTGGAGATCCTGGAGAGATGATGGTGCTTCACGGGGTTGCTGTTCCGAAGGAAGTGCTGGATCAGTTACAGGATGAGGAAATGTCCGACGAGACCCTGATCTCCATCGCCAACAACTTTGATGATTATGAACCGTCGGTGAGCGCTTTGATCATCCTGAGTGATCGACAACGCGGTTCTGCGGAACTCGATGGTCTAGTGATCACGCAGAATACGCCTCCGGCATGGGATCGGCTGGCAGCGAGAGCCCTGATGAGGCGAGATCCTCGGTTCACCCTCAGTGAGTGCCTGATCAAGTTTCCATGGTCAACCGATGAGGAGATGCAGAAGGTCATCTCGGAACATCTTGAGATCGTGGTTCATCGGAGCACCCCCGATGAGGATGCTGATCGAGTTGCTCAATGGATCAGTACGTGGCAGGGCCAGGTCGAACCGGGTCTCGACCTGATGCGCCGTTTCCTGCACGAAGAGTTCATGGAGATTCTCAGCGAAAAACTGAAAGCAAAAAAAAGTGCATTGACGATCGACTCTGTGGCCAGTCTCTGGAGCGAAGAAGAGATCGAAAGAAACAAGCAGGAGTGTGTCGAACTTCCTGGAGCAGAGAAGTATCGGACCAGCATCCTGAAGCGACTCGAAACCGCTGAGCCGCGATCGATGTTGCTTGTCGGTGCCAGTGGTGTTGGAAAAGAAACGCTGATCCGCATGGTGCTGTCGGATCTTGCAGCTGACGGCTGGTCGATCGTGGAAGCATCCGCACAGGATCTGGTAGCCGGAATGATGTATATCGGCCAGATGGAGGAGCGCTGGAAAGAACTGGTAGGGCAGCTTTCTGCTCCACGAACAGTTCTCTTCATCCCCGATTTCAGCGAGATGGAATCTGCCGGTCGTCACATGAACAATCCGGTCAGCCTGCTCGACAGGATGATCATAGAAATTCGCCGAAACAGATTGGTAACCGTCGGGCTGGTCGACGGTTCAGATGTCGAGTCGTTATTGCGGAAAAACCGCTCGATAAGAAAGGTCTTCGATCTGGTCGAGGTGGAGTCGCCCGGTGAGGACGCCACTGTGGCGGGGCTTCAACTGTGGTTGCAACATGAATCGATCATCAAGGAGTCCGCTGAGCCGATCTCCATCACAGAGGAAGTTCTCAGGAAAATCGTCACGCTGTCGCAACAGTATCTGACGGCTCAGGATGCCTTCGGATCTTCCTTTGATCTGCTCAAATCGATCCTTGATCGGAAGCGCCAGGCCGGTGAGAGCGAAATCACCTATCAGGATGCAGTATTCGCAATCACCGAGCGTTCAGGGATGCCGCGCGTGATCGTCGACGATGAAGAGTCCCTGGATCCGCAAGAAGTGCAGAGATTTTTCGGTAAGCGAATCATCGGTCAAGAAGAGGCGATCCAGTGCATGGCTGATCGAATCACACTGATGAAGGCGGGCCTTACCGATGCGGGTAGGCCGCTTGGCGTCTTCTTCTTCGCAGGTCCGACGGGAACCGGAAAAACAGAAAGCGCCAAGGTACTCGCCGAATATTTGTTTGGCTCGAAGGAGCGACTCGAACGCCTCGACATGAGCGAGTTGCAGACGGCTTCGGACCTGGGACGTCTGGTTGGATTTCCGGATGGCGGATCGGGCGCATCCCACCGGAGTCTACTCGATGCGATCCGACGCCAACCGTTCTGCGTTGTTTTGCTCGACGAGTTCGAGAAGGCGCATCCCAATGTGTGGGACATGTTCTTGCAGGCGTTCGACGATGCTCGGATGACTGACACGCGCGGCCAGACCGTGAACCTTCGCCATGTAGTATTCATCCTGACGAGCAATGTTGGTGCGCGAGAAGCTGCACAGGGGGCATTTGGATTCAATCCAGAGTCAGGCAAAGAAAATATCTACGAAAGAGCTCTCCGTGAGACCTTCAGACCGGAGTTCCTCAATCGAATAGATCAGGTCGTGACATTCCGCCCCTTCTCAAGAACCGAGCAGAGAGCGCTGCTCGAGATGGAACTCAAGCGGGTCCTTTCTCGAAGAGGCCTGAAGGACCGACCATGGGCCGTGGAATGGGAAGAGTCTGCCATCGATTTTCTGTTGTCTCATGGCCTGACTTCGCAACTGGGTGCACGGCCACTGCGGCGAGCGGTAGAGAAATTCGCACTGACTCCGATCGCACAGGAGATGCTCATTCACGACATTCCGAAAGGAGATCAGTTCCTGTTCGTTCGTAGCGATGGGAAGAAGATCGAGGTCGATTTCGTGGATCCTGACGCGGCGACACAGGAGGCTGAGGAAGCTGAACTACCACCGGTCGAGATCTCAGGTGCGGATCTTCGCAGCGGATCGGAAGCGGTGGCGAGAGTTGCGCTGAGAGGTTCAGGCAGGCTCGAAGAAGTGATGATACTCGCTGACAGAGTTGAGGTACTCGAGGTCAGAATTGACTCGGAAGAATGGGACGAAGCAAGAAATGGAGACATGGAACAGATGACCGAGGCTGGTTTCTGGGATTCTCAGGATCGGCTTCCTGTGCTGGCATCGGCGGAACTGCGTGACAGGATCGAATCGGGAACACGGACTGCCAGGTCGCTCCTTGATCGACTCGGAGGCGATGCGGAAAATTCTCGTGATCGTTATCCATCCGAGGTCATCCGCCGCCTCGCCATGCAGATTCACTTGCTCGAAAATGCTCTTCAGGTTCTCGATGAGAAATTGCCTCAGGATGCCTTCATCCGGATCACTCCAGTGAAACGAGACAAGGAATCCACAGAAGATGGTGCACAGTGGGCCAAGCAGGTGACGGAGATGGTCACGACATGGGCTACCAAGCGAAACATGAACCTCCAGGAGTGTGAGAATTCAAACGGGGTCCATCAGCCTGAAGGGGCCTGGGTAGCAGCCGTGAACGGATTTGCCGCCTATTCCTTGCTCGAACCACTCGCAGGTATCCACGAACTGGAGCGCCCCGAGGCGAGTCGCAATGACCGTCGCCTTCATGTCCGAATCGAAGTCGTTCCCAGACCCCTCGGAATCGCACCCAGTGGCGATGCCGGACTCGCGACTCAAGCGAGAGAAGTATTGACTGCTGGTTCCAGCATCGATGAGGTAGTGCGCAGGTATCGGGTTGGAGATAATCCGAAGCTGGTCGATCTTCGCCAGGGATGGCGTTGTGCTTCACCCGGTGATGCTCTGGCTGGAGACTTCGATCTGGTTGGAAGTTTGGCTGCCTTGACCCGGTGATGAATGCCAGATCGTCCGACCCCGCTAGCGATTCGGACGCTGACCGATCGGTTTATTCTTGGCAGGTTGCGGGGTAAGAATTCCGGTGACTGAGTTTTCTGATCCCAGGTATTTTTCTCTCAGCTGTTTCAACTGTGCATCGGAATGACGCCCAAAATTATTCCTGAGTTCATCTTCGTTCATGTTGAAGACACGCCTGAGCATCAGAGAAACTGCTGCCGGATGGGGGTCGCGCATCGATGTTGCCTCGTGTACTCGATAGGCACCGAGTAGAATTCCGATACCACTTTTAGCCTGCACTAACTGCTCTCCGGAGACGGGCGTTTCGAGAGCATAAGCAAACGCACCATCCATCTGATGCAGTGCTCGGGTTGTGCGTTGCTCAAGAGGTGCTGTACTGGCAGCTACTGGCTGCTTCAGGATGACCACCTCTGGATCGAGGATCGGATCCCAGTAACAACTGCCCCCCTCCACTTCCAGGACTCGATTTGCCCGCGGAATGAAGAGACCCAGAGCCAGCGCATCGATCGATCCTGGCGCGGGAACACGCCACCCACGAGCAACCATCCCGGTATCCGGAATCGAGGAGGCTGCCGCTTTGATTTCTCCTGGATCTGGAACTGCCCTCGGAGGAGCGTCCAGTGCTCGACCGGGAGAGAGGGTTGCGAAGGTCTGCTCGATCAGTGTGATCACAGGAGCAGGATCGAAGGGTCCTGCGATGACAATCCGCACGGTTCCAGGGTGATAGGTCCGGGCAAGAAATTTGCCTACATCGTGACCCTGGATGAGATCGAAATCAGCAGCTCCACGAGGTCCGGCGGCGAGCGGATCGAGCCGATCGAGAATCAAGTTGGTGAGACGTTGCGAATCGTTTGAATGTAATCGGGATAACTGCTCAACGATTCTTTCTCGGCTCATCTGAAGATGTTTTTCATCCACATCTCGATCACCGAAAATAAGGGCCATCGCTTCGAGACTATCGATCAACCGAGAGGGGTGTATTTTTTCGGTGATCCAGGTGTGTTTGCTTCCCGCTCTGATCTCCCGCCTGACTCCGTTTGCAGATTCTCCACTGCTGGCTAACCATTGTGCAGACAAATGGGTTCGTCCCGCGAGACTGGCGCGATCGTGGTGGGCGCCCACATTCCATGTCGTGACGATGGTGACTTCCTGCATCGAGGGAGCGATCAGAGATGGTATCGGAAGGACGGCCACCTCGAGGCCGTTATCGAGCGTGTACCAGACCTGCCGAAGGGTTTCCTTCGGTGGCGTCTGAGATGCCTGTTCGCCATCCGCTGACAACATGAACGGCAGTAGCCAGGCGAGGAGGATGGTTGTCATGCAGAAGGTCCCTTCGGATGGACATCTGACGGAACAGACGCTCACAGATCAACCGTTTGCTGCCCACTTCATCTATCGTCCTCGCTGGTGTCGAAGTTGAGTGATGATCGCAGCAGGACGGTGTTCCCGGGGGAGAACGACTGGAACTGCCGGATCGTTCCTTCGCAGGATCATCAACGCCTGCTGAACCGGAGTGAAATTGGATCCCATGAATGTCGCAGGGGCATTGTCTCGCAGCCGTGCATCGAGGCGCTTTGCGAGCAGTCGAAGCAAGGCGATGGATACCATCTCCCCTGGATTTATCGGCTCGCTCCACACCTCGACGCGAGGTTCGAGTGGTCCCACCGCAGCGAGTGGACTCGCCGCATCCGCGATCCAGCCAGCCACGATTCGCTCCGGTTCTGCGGGGAGATCTTCGATACCAATCGTCGGAGGAGAAACGATGGTTCGACACGGCCTGAGATCATCCTCTTGGTCGATCGCTGCTGGCATGAAAAGGATCGGGGAGGAGCGCAGTGTGCTGTTGATCTCCCTGCTGAGTGTCGCTCTGACCGCTGCATGATTCAGATTTTCAGAGCATTCAAATATCAGCACTGTAGATCCGGCATGAATGTGTTTTTTGCGCCACTGATCGACGGTGTCTGTTCGCAGTTGAGCTGCCCTTCGAGGGCAACCGCTTCGGCGTGTTCCCCGCGGCAGTGGATCGATCGCTTCCACCATCCGGTGAATGATTCTCTGATGAGGCCGACAGCAGCATCGAGAGATACATGCGCATGGTCTGTGCTTGTCGACAGAGAGTTCGGCAAGTCCATCGATGGCACGACGGGTCTCGATCGGTGCTTGCGTGCCGTCGAGCAGTCTGCGAATTCGATCGAGCAGCCTGGGCAAGTCGGAGTCGAGATGGTGAATCCAGATGACTCCATCATTGGAGCCGATTTCTGGCCACGCATGGATACTCCCGAGACGAGGATCTGAATCGGAGAGAAGGTGGCAACTGGCCAGCAGTGCGGCGCGAGCGGCAGATCCGCCGTACTCGGTGTCGAAGCGCACACCACACCGAGCTGCCAGGATCGAGGTACAGTGTCGTGAAGGGGCCTGACGCAGGCGAATCCGGGGCCCCATCCGATCATCAGCATCCAGGCCACTGTCGATCGGCGGAGCATCCATGAGATCGCCTGGATGATGTCCTTCGGCGTTGGGTCCTGTATTCCCGGTAGCCGGGCCGGTCCGGGCCGAGATGTCAGGATCGGGCGAGATCAGCAGTACCAGTGCCATCGTCAGGAGCGGGTACCTGCAACTGGGCACTGCAGAAGGGGTCATTCGGGCTCGCATCTGGGCTCCCCTTTCCATCGGTTGAAGTGCGGAGAGTGGGACTACCGCAACGGGAATGTCAGCGCCAGTTCCCGGGATCGGCGACCGACCCCCTTCGGTCGCCTCGTTGACTCCCTCTCTCCTCTCGTTGACGATCATATCCGTGGCCCATCGGCCGCCGGGAGGAGTGAAGTTGTCTTCGAGAAAGCCCAATTACCTGCTGATGACGATGGTGCTGTTGTTCTCTGGCACCGGCCTGGTTCGTTCCCAGGATGAAGGACGCGAACAGGCGATTCGTGCTGTCAGAGACGGCGCGTGCTTGCAATGCCATGAGGCCGAGGGGGAATGGTCCAGCTGGTTACGGTCGGTTCCGCCTCCGCTCCTCGATGGGGCCGGATTGCGACTTCGTCCCGACTGGCTGATCGACTGGATCTCTGATCCTGTGACGGATGAGCCGGGCACCCGTATGCCGCATGCTCTGGCCGCGGTACCCGAGGATCAGCGCCGCGAAGTGGCGACCGACATCACGCATTTCCTCATCGCGCGAGATCGCGGACCCGGTGACTGGAGCCCGGTGCAGTTCAACGGTGCCGATGTGGATCTGGGTAAACGGTTTTTTGACACCATCGGATGTGCCGCCTGTCACGACGGGCCTGCGCTGTCGGCACGGATGGCGCGGAGAACGACCAAGACCGCTCTTACCGGGGAATTGCAGCAATCTCATGCCATCCATCGTTCCGGGAGAATGCCGCAGATCAACATGGAGCCGAGCGAGGCTGCTGCCATCGCCACGTACCTGATTCGCGATCAGGCCACCGATGCCAACGGCGATCCCTTCATCGATGTGATTCCTGGTCTGAGATACGAGGCCTATCTGGGTCGATTCGAGAATTGCGAAAAGATCGTCGATGGAGAGCTGGTGGCGAGCGGATACGCCGAAAAGATCTCGGTCGACCCGAAGCCGAGACAGGACAACTTCGGTATCCGCTATTTCGGCGAGTTTCTGGTGTCTCAAGCGGGCCAGTATCAGTTCTCGTTACGAAGTGATGACGGTTCAAAGCTGTGGATCGACGGTGTTCTGGTTGTCGACAACGATGGTGTCCATGGACCCACGACCAGGACCGGAAGCATGACACTGACCAGCGGCTGGCACGGTTTAGATGCGAGGGTTTTTGAGCACGGTGGTGGAGAAACGATTCTCGTCCAGTGGTCGGGTCCAGGTATCGAGAAAGAGCGCGAGTTCAGGCCTGCGGAATTACGAACCCGATCCAGTGTTGCCTTGCCGGTGGAGCCCCCCTTTCGACTGGAACCGGGGCGTATCATCCGAGGTGGTCAGGCATATTCCACATACGGCTGCAATGCTTGCCATGAGCCGAAGGCAGCCCCGAACCAGAAGAACTGGAATCAACTCCGAGCAGAGCCTGTCGGGTGTCTATCGACCGATCCTCCGGTGGGAAGTCCTGCATACAATTTCGATGATGAGATGATCAAGAGTTTGCTCGCCTTGATCGATTCCGTCGAGTTCGAGATCGCACTCGAACCGGGTGCTCATGCCGAGTTACTCATCGACGACGCGGGTTGTACCAGCTGTCACCAACGAAATGGCCGAGGTGGACCCGACGCCGAGAAGAACAAGACTTTTCTCGGCACCGCAGAACTGGGTGACGAAGGACGTCTGCCGCCACTGTTGACCGGGGTGGGCACGAAGCTGAATTACGATGTTCTGCACAAGACCATCGCCGAGGGTCTGAAGGTGCGGCCCTACGTGGTCAGCCGTATGCCCTCCTACCCTGCAGCACTTGCAGAGGAAGTGACTCGCGCCATCTTCGCTGGCGACAACGAGCCGCCATCCGAACCGTTGGTTCCCGCATTCAGCATCGAGTCGCGCAAGGTAGGGCATCAACTCACCGGCACTGACGGGTTCCGATGCATCGATTGCCACAAGTTTGCAGGACACGATTCCCTCGGCGAACCCGCCTATGATCTGGCCGTGATGGCGGCGAGGTTGCAACCGCGCTGGTTCCACGAGTACATGATCGATCCGCAATCGAAGCGCCCCGATACGCGAATGCCGACCTTCTGGTTCGATGATGTGAGTCTGTTTCCTGATCTTCTGGGGGGGGATACCGATGCCCAGGTCGAGGCTCTCTGGACCTACCTGTCCGGAGGAGCGGCTTCGCCTTTCCCCAAGGGCTTGATCATCAATCGCAGTGATTTCGATCTGTTGCCCACTGCCGAGGAACCGACGATGGTCGGTGTCTTCATGCGTGGACTCAGTGGCAGGGTCGTTGCGGTGGGTTATCCCGATCGAGTCAGCGTCGCCTACGACATGGAAAATGTCCGACTGGGTAAGGCGTGGCGAGGAGACTTCATCAACGTCAAGGGCACCTGGGTGGGGCGTGCAGGATCGCTGGAATCTCCTGCGGGGACCGATGTCATCGACTTTGCGCCCGGGCTGCCGGTCGCCATCATCGAGCAGAGAGATTCGAAGTGGCCCGATGATCCGGTTCGCGATCAGGGCTGGCGATATCGTGGCCATCGAAGAGATGCCGAGCGCAAACCGATCTTCCGCATCTCCGGCCCCGGCGGGGTCGAGATGACCGAGTTGGTGGTGCCGCTGGTGGCTGCGGATGGAATTCATCTGCGGAGAATTTTCCGCTTCGAGGGGGATTCGTTGCCACGCAACCTGGCGATGCGGTTTGCCCGATCGAAACAGATCTC
>JAYZBV010000041.1:0-38261 GCA_036338595.1 Planctomycetota bacterium
GGCCGTCAGACCCATGCAGCAAAGCATCAGGATGAACAGCGGCGAAGTGACGGAAGCCGTCACCTCTTCATCCGAAACATTGGACTGGACTCTCTCCGTTTGCGGGATTTCCTGTCCCAGGAACATGAATCCGTAGATCAATGTCGGAATCAGCACGAGACCCAGCTTGGCCTGCATCACGGAGAGACCAAAGAGGCTCCACTCGGCGCCGGTTGCTGCAACGCCCGCAGCAGCATTGCTGACCCAGAAGCCAAACAGAGCGCCGATGATGATTCCCACCGGCCAGAAAACATGGAACTGATTCAACTTGGTCGTTTTGTTATCGGAGTAGATGGTCGCCACCAGTGGATTGCAGCCCGCCTCGACGCAACCGTTGCCCAGTGCGATGATGGAAGCCCCCGCCATCAACCCGGTAAAACCATCGGCGTACATCATCAAGATGATTCCCAAAATGTGGCAAACGAACGCCATCTTGAGCGAGACCGCGATACCGATCTTCTCGATAAACGGTCCCATCATGATGATGGCGACGGCGAACCCGCCAAGAGACGCGCCGCCGACCCAGCCAGCGTCTGTCGGGGAGAGATTGAATATCGTCAGGAAATCTCCCATCGACGATGTGATCACCCCGAAGGCGACCGAGGTTGCAATCAGCGCCATGCAACTGGCCCAGAAGAGCCGTGCCTTGCGCGCTTCATCGAGTACTTGAGACATGTATGTCACCCCTTTTCCAAATGCTGTGGTCAGCAGGGAGCCTTTCCTGCCATGGCCCTAGTGGGACAAAGGTTCACCGAGGTGTCAATCAGGGATCTCGAAACAGAGTCGGTTCGATTCTGGAAGAAGGAGTTTGTAAACAACTTTGTAAACACTACAATCCAGGGCAGGTCGGGAATTATTGCGTACTATTCGCGACGCTTTCCCCACCTACGCTTTGAATCTCTATCTTCCTGCGCACGGCCGTACCCGGCCGTGCGCGCTTTATTTCAGCCAAGAAGTGCCAGCAAACGCTTCCAACAAGCTGTTTCTACGGATCTGAGATGTCCACCGCTCAATTGCCTGGAACACTCTGCCAGGCGCTTTCGATACTGCGGATCCTCCTTGTATTTCAGTACTAACCTCGCCAGTTCCGTCGCATCCCTGCGCAGAAAGATCCCCGGATGACGATCTCCCAGCAGGCCCAGATTTCCTGGCGCATCACTGGCCAGGATCGGAATTCCCGCTACCAGCGCTTCCGAGATGATGTTTGCGCCCCCCTCATCGCGAGATGGATGCACCAGCAGGTGGGAGGTCGCCAGGTATCCGCGCACCCGGGCTGCGGAGACGGGTCCGAGCCATCTCCACCTCGGTTGATCCCGCATGGCACGAATCGCCCGTTCCTGACACGATCGTTCGTGGATGCCGCCGAGATGGACCACCTCGGCTCGAGTTCCGTCGGGGAGCGGATCCGGCAACAGTTCCAGCGCCTCGAGTGGCAAGAATGGATCCTTCACCCGCCGCAAGAATCCGACCACGAGCAGACGCAATCTGGCTGCGACGGGTCTCCGGTCCCTGGATAGCGGTCTTGCAGACTGAGGAATGTAATGCACCCGACCCTTCAACCGCCTGCGAATTTCTGCTGGCAGTTGATCCTCGACACCTCGATGCAAGGCGACCAGATGGTCTGCAACATTGAAACTCTCGATCACACGCCTGGCTGCTGCCTTTGCCGCGGGGTAGTCGATGTAGAGATCGGTTCCACTCACTGCGACCACGATCGGCAGTTTCGGATCTCGCTTCTTCCAGCGCAGGATGGCTCGGTGAGAGTGCCCCGCATGGAGAGCGAGTAACAGATCTCCGCACGGAAGTGGGCCTCGCTGGGGGTCGCGGATCCGGTGGATGACCACCTCGCAACCCAGTTCACGCAGGATGGAACTCCAGCGCCGCACGGTGCTGTGATTTCCTGCGAAAAGGCCAGGTAAACTGGGGTCGGTCAGGACGATGCGCACCTAGACGCTGGCCGGGCGATTCTCGACTGCAGATCCAGATCCCGATGCGATGCCGCGGGCACTCTCCTCGATGAATCGAGCGATCTCCCGTACTTCATCCAACTGGCTCTGTTGAAGCAGTTCCTTCGCCTCGGGAATCGTCCGCCCACTTCGGTAGAGCACCCTGTGGGCATCCTGGATGCCTCGACGCAGTTCTGAGTCGACCCCTGCACGACGCAGCCCGACCACATTGACGCCGCGAATCGTCGCGCGATCCCCTGTCGAGAGCATGAAGGGTGGGATGTCCTGAACGGCGACCGCAGCCCCTCCCAGCATCACCAGTCTGCCAACTCGACAGAACTGATGCACCAGCGCATTGGCCGACAGGAACGCCCCCGCTCCCACATGTGCGTGGCCCGCCAGCGAACAATGATTGGCCATCACCACGCCATCCTCGACACAGCAGTCATGGGCCACGTGGGCACCGACCATCAGCAGACAATCGTCACCAACACGGGTCACACTGCCAGGACGAGAGGCCCGGTGTACCGAGACATATTCTCGCAGGATGGTGCGCTCACCGATCACCACCTTGCTCGGCTCACCTGCCCAGGCGAGGTCCTGGGGATCGTGGCCCACCACCGCATGCATGTGGACCTCTGAACCGGGTCCCAGTTCCGTGCCAGGACCGACGTAAGCATGGCCCAGGATCTTGCAACCTTCCGCGATGACCGCAGCGGCCTCGATGATGGCATACGGCCCTACCACCACATCCGGCGCCAGTTGGGCATCTCGATGGATGACAGCGGTCTGGTGAATTGGCATTGGACCTCCTGCAACTGGCCTCTGCGACCTTGCCGACCAACCCACACCATGACATCGATGGAGCACCGGTGGAAGCAGGGATCAGAGACAGAGGCTCAGGGTTTCGACTCGGTGGCGCCCTTTTTCTCTCTCTCGCTCTTGTGAATTCGCAGGGATTCGGGAACCTCCTGCAGATCCTCCCACATCCACTGCCAGCCGGTTCTGACGCGCTGGATGTAGTCATCGCTCGAGAGGGGGTCGAGTCCACTGTCACGATCGAGGATCTCTCGGAGTGCGAGGTCCGCGATGTGGTACACCTTCAACTCGTCTGGCTCCAGATCTGGAAAGCCGGGATATTCCCCTTCCAGTTGCACCGGACGGTCATCCCGTAGCGTCTCGATCAGGTACGGAACCGCCCGCTCCCGATGTGCGGTGATCTCTTCCATCACCTGATTGTGGAAGCGGCCGTCGAGGGAATCGGTGAGCGCATCGATCAATCCGCGGATTTCTGGCTCGCCAAGGATGGGCCCGCGAAGCATCGTTTCCGAGATGATGGTGGCAGAGCGTCTGCGAATATCTCGACGGGCCATCTCCAGCTTGGTTCTTCCATTCATCAGTGGCTCTGGAAATGAGAGGTCCTGAACCCGGTCATCGTCGCGACGGATCAATCGCCCCTCGAACTTGCCGTGGTACTGGTGCTCGAGATGCTGGGATGCCCCCTGGAAATCGAAGGTGAGATCCTGAAAATAATCACAGGTCAGCGTACCCTCGACCAGATACTGCGCCTCTTCTCGCCCGACCAGTTGAAAGCCATGCAGGCTGAAGCCCCGCTCGAGTATCAATCGACAGATGTTGATGTCGCTCGGATCTCCGTCAAGGATCTCCGTGACATCGACATGAGCAGTACCGCGCTGAAGTCGCTCCAGGGGATCCACTGACTTCACCGGTGCCTCGCAGGAGCAGAGCCAGAGCAGGGAAGGGAGCAGGCACACCAGCAACAGGGAGGAGATCGGCTGCCAGCAGGGAAGTCGATGCCATCCTGATCCCCGGGTGATGACACGGGTGCACCGAGGTCGCATTCTGGATCTCTTCATCGAAGATCTTTCCTCTCCTCTGGAATCTCAGCCAGATGGGCCCCAGACTGGGCGCGCCGTATCCAGCATGACGCCAGGGCGCGTGACAATCCCTCGCCCCACCGGTGAGCAAGATACACGGTCAGGAGCCGGATGACTCGCGGAACCCTCCCCTTCATCAAGGCCGTTGGTGCCGGAAACGACTTTGTCGTCCTCGATGAGGCGGACCGTGCCATCGGCCCCGATCTATCCCGGCTATCCCCGGCTCTCTGTTGCCGCCGCACCGGCATCGGCGCAGACGGGCTTCTGGTGATCCGTCGTGGTTCCATCCCCCACATGGAGTGCTGGAATGCGGACGGGTCTCGAGCCGAATCGTGTGGTAACGGACTGCGTATCGTGGCGATGGTTCTGCGAGAGGGTGGCTACGGCGAGGAGACCATCCGCACCGATTCGGGGCTGGTCCAGGTCCACTTCGACGAGGCGGATCCAGATGGCGCGTTTTCCGTCGAGGTTTCCCTGGGCACACCGAAGGTCGATGCACCACGAAACATCTCGGTCGGTACCTCAGACCTTCAGGTGACTCCCGTCTCCATCGGCAATCCTCATCTGGTGGTCCCCGTCGATCTCGACTCGACTCCGGAGTCGGTAGCTCGCCTCGGCCCGATTCTGGAATACTCCGTCCCGGATCGCGTGAACGTTGGCTTCGTCACTGTCGATTCCAGAGTTCTCATCCGCTTACGCGTCTGGGAACGTGGATGCGGCGAAACGCATGCGTGTGGTACAGGTGCGGCGGCGGCATTTGCTGCCCTGCATCGATCCGATAGAGTCGACGATGCCATCGATGTCGAGATGCCGGGGGGGACATTGCAGGTTCGCCTCGATGACCTGGGAGAAGTCCATCTCCGGGGACCGGTTCAGATCTGCTATCGCGGCGAGATCAACCTGGAAAACCTTCAGCATTCCACCGATTCCTCGATGGTCTAGCGTCGGGCGGTTACGGCAGGGACTCGCTATTCGATCTCGACTCCCTCACCAGCGACAACTTCTCCGATGACCGTTGCCTGCTCACCGGATCCAGCGAGTCGATCGAGAGTCTCGGAGACATCCTCGGCGGCAGTGACGACCACCATTCCGATCCCCTGGTTGAAGACGCGGTCCATCTCCTGGCGGGCAACTCCTCCTCGCTCTTCGATCAGCGAGAAGATGGCGGGTCGACTCCAGGACGATCGGTCGAGTCTGCACCCGATTCCCTCCGGAAGCACCCTCGGGATGTTTTCCACCAGTCCACCGCCTGTGATGTGGGCGATGGCATGGACACCGGCTCCCACCCCGTCGATCAGATCGAGCAGCGGACGGACATAGATCCGGGTCGGCTCCAGCAGCGCCTCTGCCAGCGTGCACCCGAGGCCAGATGGATCTTCATCGAGCGGGAGTCTGCTACTGCCTTCGAGCAGCGCCTTCCTGACCAGAGAAAAACCGTTGGAATGGATTCCACTCGATGCGATTCCGATGACCACATCGCCGACAGCCACCGAGGATCCGTCGATGATGGAATCTCGCTCCACCACTCCGACCGAGAACCCGGCCAGATCCAGCTCGTCATCAGCATAGAAGCCAGGCATCTCTGCGGTTTCTCCTCCGAGCAGGGCGCAACCTGAACGGCGACACCCCTCGGCAATGCCCTCGACAACGGTGGCAATCGCATCCGGTGAGATCTTGCCCGTTGCTACATAGTCGAGGAAGAAAAGCGGGCGAGCGCCTCCGACCACCAGGTCATTGACGCACATCGCGACAAGATCGATGCCGACGCTATCGAGAACTCCGCACTCGAAAGCGACCTTCAACTTGGTACCCACGCCATCGGTGGCACCGACCAGAATCGGGTCGCGAAGTTTGTTTCCAAACAGCGATCCATCGGCATCGAGAAGACGGAAATAGCCACCGAAGGCTCCGTGGGATCCCTTCAGAACGCGGTCGTCCTGGGTCGAAACCACAGCATCGCGGATCCGTCCCACCACCTCGTTTCCCGCATCGATATCGACGCCGGCATCGCGGTAGGTCATGCCTCGAGATACAGGCTCAACCGGCGTCTCATCCGCCACGGGCCGCCTCCTCACGCTGCAACTCCCAGAGCCACTTCTCGTCCAGATCGTATCGTCGCAATCGTCGGCGACTTCGATGAGCACGACTGGATTCTCCCAGTTGTCTGGCCACCTGCCAGTCCAGGAACAGCAGATCAATATCACGATCGTCCTGGGCGAGCCCGCTATCGAGTGCCACCTGCGCTCGATTCATTCGACCTCGAAGATAACATCGCTGCGCATCGTCGAGTGCTCTTTCGACGCGCAATCGAATCTCTCGACGCCGATCGAGTGAGGTGAGCCGATCGGTCCAGCGGAAACTGATCAGGGTCATCAGCGCTCCCACTGCAGCACCGCCCCATTGAGCCTGCCACCGGTCAGGACCTGCCCAGACGGTAGAAGCGGCGCCACAGAGCGCCCAGCCGGCTCCACCGATCAGCAGCAGTAACAGGCCACGATAGACCCGTCCCAGCAGGATGGGACCGAGCCCGGGTATCAGCGAAGAGATCATCAGGATGGTTCTCACGATGCTGGCCCCCCTTCCGGTTCCCCTGCAGTGTATCTCCCCGAGGGGCATGGGGGGAGCAGATGGGATCCCTTGTCTGGAAGTGGCCAAGAGCCGATGCTGTGACCATGACCTCCGAGCCACACACACCGCCAGACGGCGACCATTTTCGCATCCTCGATGCGGCGTTCAACCGACTCCTGGAGGCACTCCGGGTGATCGAGGACCAGTTGCGCTTTGGTCACTGCCGCGAGCAGATCGCCGCGTGCTGGCAGCAGTTGCGGCGCGACGCGGGAGCCCTGCGCAGTCGGCTGGAGGCAGATGCGGGTGATTTTTCGAGGTACAGGGATGTCGAGGGAGACCCACTGCGAGGACATCCAGGGAGTGGTCCCCACCGGGACCGGGGCCAGTTGCTGTCGGCCAATATCAGCCGCGCCAGAGAATCGTCCCGATCGGTGGAGGAGACGCTTCGCACCACCTTCCCCTCCTCGACCAGCGATGCAGAGTCGATTCGCTACCGCATCTACCAGCTCGAATCGATCACCATCGGAACTCTTCAGAGATCACCAGGGCTCGAGGATCGTCTGCTCTACCTGCTGGTCACCGAGGAACTGTGTCATGGCAACATTCTCGAGACCACTGCCGCCGCCATCGATGGTGGCGCGTCGATCGTCCAGTTGCGAGAAAAGTCGATGGAGGACGAGAAGTTGCTGGCGCTGGCGAGGCAACTGCGGCAAATCACTGCCGACAGGAACGCGCTGCTGATCCTCAATGACCGCGTCGATATCGCTTGCCTGTGCCAGGCCGATGGCGTCCACCTCGGCCAGCATGACCTCGCACCCCACGAGGCGCGCAGGATTCTCGGACCCGATGCGATCATCGGACTCTCCACTCATGACCCCGAGCAGGCTCGCCTTGCCCAGATGTCTGGTGCCGACTACATCGGAGTGGGTCCCATCTTCTTGACCGATACCAAGCGACATCGCGAAGCCGTCGGAACCGAGTACATCCAGCAGTCGAGGGAAGCGTGTGACTTGCCGGGATTTGCCATCGGCCATGTCGATGACGAGACCATCGATGAGGTCATCGAAGCAGGAGCGACCAGAATCGCAGTCTGCACCGGTATCATTGCTCGCCCCGACCCCCGGCTGGCTGCTCGCCAACTGCACGACAAATTGCTCAGATGTCGCATTCGAGAGGTCGCCGATGAATCCAGTGGATGAATCCGACGTTGAGAATGGCGCTGCCGATGACATCCATCGATCTCCTCTGAAACGCCTCTATCATGCAGTGCTGGCAGAAGCGGAAACGACCCGAGGACCGGCGGTGCTGGCGGCCGTCGCGTTCACGGAATCCAGTTTCTTCCCCATCCCACCCGATCCTCTGCTGATCGCACTTGGCATCGGCTCCCCTCGACGAGCGATTCCGCTGGCGATCCTGACGACCGCGATGTCGGTGCTGGGAGGAATTCTGGGCTACATCATCGGAGCCTGGATGATGGATTCCATCGGCCAGGCGATCATCTCCTTCTTCGGAATCGAGGAATCCTTTGCCCACTACCAGCAAGCCTTTGTCGGCATCGGATTCGTGGCGGTCTTGACCGCAGCGGTGACTCCGATCCCCTACAAGGTATTCACCATCGCCGCCGGCGCTGCAGGACTGCCGCTGGCCATCTTCATTCCGGCCAGCATCATCGGTCGCGGAGCACGGTTCATGGCCGAGGGAGTGCTGGTGCGCTGGTACGGAGACTCGATCCGGGACTTCATCGATCGCTGGTTCGGGCTTCTCACCGTTGCGGCAGTGATTCTCGGTATTCTCGGATTCATCGTGCTGCGACAACTGGGTCAGTAGCGGTCGATCAGAGTCCTAGCGCCGTGCGAATCCGTTGATTCAGGGTTGTTTGTGCCGCGTCATCGGTGACCACCTCGACGATGAGCGGAGCTCCGACCAAGGCGCGCGCGACCGATTCACGCTGCCACGCTTCCTCATCCTCTGCCGCGACCAGAACCATCACGCCCGGACCTGGATGCTTCTGATCCGCCAGTGGCGGATCGGGAAGGCCCTCCATCCCGAACCAACCTGGACCTGAAGAGATGCGGGCGACCGTCCGCGGCCAATCGGGATCTCCAATCGCGACCGATGCGATCAGATCTGCGGCTTCTCCTCGTCCTGCCAGCACGACACGATCCGCTTGTAGATGGCGCTGCTCGAGCAGTTGTTCGCGCAACCTCTGGAGGCCAAAGCCAACCGTGGCCACATCTTCATCCCGGTGATCCTCATCGATCCAGCCGGGACCCGATTCTCCGGAGTAGATCGGCTCCACCACCACGATGCAGGGTTCAGAGCCGAGTTCCTCTCGCCATGCAGAGAGAACCTCTCCCGCATCCGTATCGACACCGGCGAGCCAGATCAACAGGGGAGCACTCCCTGCACTACGAGCCGGAGCGTCGATGCGGTAGCGAAGCGGACGCGGCATGAACACGGCCAGTCCATCGGCGTGAAGGCCCCGTGCCAGTGGTCGGGTGGCCACGATCCAATCGCCTCTTCGATCACCCTTCTCGACATCGAATCGGTCCAGATCCAGAGAGGGAATGACATGAACCGTATCGGCCTCGACATCGCTGCGACGCAATCTCACCTGATGAGCCACGCCGTCTCCTTCGAGTGTATGAAAGCCACCATTGATGTGGACGATCAGCGCCTCGGGGTACTCATCGAGGGCCCTGACCACCGATTCAGCCATCGTGTTGTCCCACAGGCTCTGTACCTTTTCGAGGCGATCCTCGGGGGTCTGGCCCGCAGGAGCGTGGCCATGTCCTCGCACCGTCCGATCATATCGCTGCCAGTAGCGTTCGCTGTTGGGAAGCAACTGTTCGGCGATGGTGGCGCGTGATTCTTCATCGAGCGCCTCGAGTCCTCCTCCGAAGGCGACCGTTCTCCACACGGGTCTCGGAACATTGGCCGCAACCACTGGAACCCCGACATTCCGCGCCCATTCGATGATCGGTCTGTACCCGGTTTCGTAATTGTTCCACGGCTCCGACCCGGCCAGAAATGTATCTTCGCTGATGGATCCGGCAAGGTA
Organism: Planctomycetota bacterium; assembly: GCA_036338595.1. Lineage (GTDB taxonomy): Bacteria > Planctomycetota > UBA8108 > UBA1146 > UBA1146 > QNYK01. Next base: position 9,513 of record JAYZBV010000041.1, read on the forward strand.
GTCATCGAGGATCCCCTGGCGATCACGACCGAACATCTCGAGCGTGACCACGATCGACCTTCCCGATTGGTGCAGCCCCTCAAGCAGTGCGAGTTCGACCCTGTGGGTCACATCATCGAGGTGCGTTTCGCCGACGAAGACGACACGATTGTCGCGTAGATCGGCGATCATCTCATCGAAGCCACTTTCAATCCCATCCGAGGATCGATGGATGCGCACCAGTTTATCGAGGGGATGAATTGAACCAGAACCGGAAGTGACAGGGATCCCGTGACAACCTATGACCAGCAACGCCAGCAAGATCCAGCACGGCAAGAAGTTTCTCATTTCAGTCCCTCATGATTCATGATCCAGTCAGAAGCCTCACGAAGGTCCGCCACCTCTACCGCCACTTCCAGTGCCGGATCGAGCGGCGCCAGACCTCTACCGGTGGCCACACGGACACCGATCATGCCGAGGCTGTTTGCCGCCTCGATGTCACAGGGAGAATCCCCGATCATCACCGATCGTCCCAGATCGATGTCATGCGAAAGCGCAGCCCGCTCGAACATCTCGGTCCCGGGCTTACGGCAGCGGCAACCCGCATCCGGCAGATGAGGGCAGTACTCCACGGATGCGATGGGAGCCCCCCAGGACAGCGAATCCTGACACAACTGCTGATGGATCTGCTCGACGCGAGCCTGATCCGTCCAACCTCTACCGATGGCAGACTGATTGGTCACGACCACGATGGGCCAGCCCAGTTGTCCCAGACACTTCATCGCCTCGGCCGTGAACGAGTAATAGCTGAACTGATCGAGGGAGAGCACGGATTCGACCCGGAAGTGATTGATGACCCCGTCTCGGTCGAGGAAGAGTCCTGGCTGGCCACTCAAGACTCCGATGTTCCCGTCGTCCGCTCGGCAAGAAAACTACGGATCGCAACCCTGAAACCATGAATGACCATGTGCGCCATCACCATGTGGGCGTCCTGCGCTGATTGCATATCCTGGACATCCACATGCATCGGATGATCGACCAGCCCTTTCAATCTCCCGCCATCGAATCCCGTCATCGCCGCGGTCACGCATCCCAGTGCGCCGGCACGTTCGATGGCCGAGACCAGGTTTGAAGAATTTCCAGAGCCACTCAGCGTCAGCACCAGGTCACCCGGCCGAGCCCACTGCTGGACCTGCTCGGAGAAGACGGAATCAAAATCGAGATCGTTTCCGAGAGCCGTGATGGTCGCAGCACTGTCGTTGAGGCACAGCACTCGCAACCGTTTTGCCTCGGAAAAAGGAATCGCGTATGTGGCGAGATCTTCTGCCAGGTGGGTTGCTGTCGCTGCGCTTCCACCGTTGCCAAAGAGCAGCAACTGGCGATCCTGGTGCCAGGCATCCACGACACTGGCAGTGAAGCGGGCGACCATCCCTGTATCGATCTGTTGTATCGCCCTCTGACTGCCTGCGAGGTATCCGAGCAGTTCCTGCTGGATCGCCTCCGGATCGGGCCGAGTTCTCGAGTCATCGTCGGGTGCCAAGGTGATTCTCCTTCAGTTACTCTGAGGATACATCCTCAGCGGCTCCGAGGTAGGATCCTCCTTCCGGTTCGATCGGCTCGAAGGGAGCCCAGATGCTCAGCGTCTCGACATCGCTGCTGAGGGATCCTCCGCAGCCATTCTCTGACCAGGTCTCATCGATCCTCGATGCCGGCATCCCTGGTGTCGTCGTGGGGGCAGAGATCGTCACCGATCAGATCCCTGCGCTGGTTCGGGAAGTGAGGGGCGCTGGATATTCGATGACCGCAATGGAAGCTCCTCGTCCGGTCGCCTCGGCAACCGTGAGGAGTCTGCATCCTCGACTTCGCTGCCCGTCGCTGGCATCGGCGGAAGAAACGCAGCGGCAACTGGCCCAGCGGTCGACGCTCGAAACCGTTTCGCTGGCGGATCGTCATGAGATCGATGTTGTGATCGTGTCCATCCCCCAGGTGCAGCGGGACGATCGGATTCACCGTTGCGAACAGGTGATCGCCGATACCGACGCCAAGTTCGATGCACTGGGATCCGTGGACACCCGCGATCCACGACAGAAGTTGCTCGCGAAGCGATGGTCCGAGGAGCAGCAGCGTCAATTGAGAGATCTGGCCCGTCCCGACGAAGCGATGAGACACCACCGCCAGGTAGCGCTCGATGCACTGTTGAGGAGCCTCGATCCGCTGCTGGAACGGGCTTCCCGGCACGGCATCCGACTGGCACTTCGAGAAACCTGCCACATCGGCGGCCTCATCGACCGCAGCGGTTTCGAAGAGGTGTATCAGGTCTTCCGTGGTGCTCCGCTGCAGTTGGTGGCCGATCCTGCTGCAGCAACTGCCCTTTCCATCCTCGAGGGGCTCGATCAGGTGCCGCCTCTTCCGGAGGATCCGGATCTCATCGAAGGATGCTACCTTCGGGACCTCTCCGGAACACGACCTGGAGCACTGCTTGGCGACGGAGATCTCGATCTCATGGTCAGTTACGACGGATATTCTGACGCATCGGCTCGAATCATCGAGGCACCGATGGGAACCGCCGCCGATCGGATGGCGATGGTGGCAAGAACCTGTCGCGAACTCGGCATCGATGGCGCACCGCCGCCGCTGCCGGGCGATCCACTCCCCATCATCGGCGGGGATTGAATCGGGCTTCTGCGAGGTGTGGAACGAACCAAAAATCTGGTGTGAGTACCAGAATCACCGGGGACCCGCATATATCGGGGAAAAAAAGAGACCCAACCCAGAAGGGGGAAATTAGGGGAATGTTCCGGGCCGGGTCTTCAGGAACTAGTCAGGACTCGGAGACGAACAGAACTCCACTCCGGAGCGGGCCACGCCGTGCGCGTAACATCCAGAGCAGTGGGAACTCAACACGACCCTGTCGATTGAAGGGTCCGGAATCCCCTATGCATTCCGTCTCACGAGATCGAGTGGATTGTCCACAAACTTCCAACACTCGTCCAGAAAAAAGCCCCTTCCTGCACAGAGTTTTTTTCCCCTGTTGCCGCAGGTGCTCCGGGCCACTATGCTCAATGAAAGTGACACAAAGCCTTTCCAGGAACCACCTTGGACCACTCTGGATTGCAGGAATCGGCGTCCGATCGAGTCTGGCTTCGAGCACCACCGTGAGAGGAGCTTTTTTTGACCATTTCCAAGGGAGTTCTCCTCTCTCTCACGAAATCTTCCTGGATCCGCAAGATGTTTGAAGAGGGCAACCGGCTCAAGAGCATCCACGGCGAGGACGGCGTCTTCGATTTCACCCTCGGAAATCCGCATCTGCCTCCACCCCCCGAATTTGTCGATCGACTTCGAGAACTTGTCAACGGATCGCAGGAGGGGATTCACCGCTACATGCCCAACTCTGGCTGGCCACAGGTCAGGGACAAGATCGCAGTCGACCTCGTGAATCGAACAGAACTGCCATGGACCGGATCCCACATCGTGATGACGGTCGGAGCAGGCGGGGCCCTCAACATCATCCTCAAGACCCTGCTCAATCCCGGTGACGAGGTACTCGTACTCAGTCCTTACTTCGTCGAGTACCTCTTCTACATCCAGAACCACGGCGGGGTTCCTGTCGACTGCCCGACAACAGAAGATTTCTGCCCTGACCCTGAGGAACTGCTATCAAAGGTCACCAGTAGAACCAAGGCTGTCATCATCAACAGCCCGAACAACCCGACAGGCCGTGTTTACAGTCAGTCCGAGTTGAATCAATTCTGCGATGGGCTGAGGATCGCATCGAAGCGCATCGGACATCCCATCTACCTGATCAGCGATGAACCTTATCGAAAGATCACCTACAAGGATGTGAAGTGCCCTGAAATCGCGCACCACTATGACGACTCGATCATCGTCACGTCCCATTCCAAGGATCTGGGCCTGGCGGGGGATCGAATTGGATACCTGGCCGTGCATCCCTCAGCCACCGACCTCGCTGATCTGGTCGCCGGATGCACCTTCTGTAATCGCACTCTCGGGTTCGTCAACGCCCCCAGCCTCTTCCAGCTGGCCATCGCCGATTGTCAGCAGGTCAGCGTCGATCTCAGCGAGTACGAGCAGAACCGTTTGACCCTCACCAAACACCTCGATCAACTGGGCTTCCGCTTCGTTCAGCCCGGTGGCGCCTTCTTCCTCTTCCCCCACAGTCCTGAAGCGGATGATGTCCAGTTCGTCGAACAGGCGATGAATGAACGGATCCTGGTCGTTCCTGGCACTGGTTTTGGCAGATCGGGCCACTTCAGGCTCTCTTTTGCGGTGCCCAATGAGATGGTCGAGAGGTCGCTTCCCGCCTGGGAAACACTCGCTTCAAAATGTCCTGCGCTCGGGCGAGATCCGGAACGGACTCTCGATTGAGCATCCTGTGGACGCCCGTGACCGGAAACGACTGCGCCTCCTCCTTGCAATCCCTGCAACAGATTCTGAGCGACCCTCCCGGATTCGTGACAGCGCTGGAAGACGATGATGAGTTGTCGAGGGTAGAAGTTGTCGCCACCACTGTAGCCGCCGAGGACTCGATCCTGCTGCTGGGAATCGGCGGATCGGCACTGGGGACTCGTGCCCTCGCAGATGCCCTCGCCACATCTGCTGAGCGGCTCACCGTTCTCGACAACATCGATCCGGATGGCGTCGATCGAGCCCTTTCAAATCTTGACATGAGTCGTACCACGGTGCTGGTCATCTCGAAGTCAGGCTCTACGGCGGAAACCTCGGCTCAGTTGTTGAGAGTATTTGAAGAGTTGAAGAATGCCGGTGTGGATCCGGATGAGAAGATCATCGCCATCACCGATCCACAGCACGGACCCCTTCGAGCGATGGTGAACTCTCGCGGGTGGAGGTCACTAGATGTCCCTCCAGATGTGGGCGGCCGCTACTCGGTGATGACCGCAGTCGGCTGGCTCCCCGCAACACTGTGCGGAATCGACATTCACGCGATTCGAGATGGAGCCCGCGCGGCCCTTGCAGACCTCAGGGCTGCCGACGAGAGCCACTCGCTGGTGCGCTGGATCAGTGGGTGGACCCAGCACCACGCCCATCGCAAGACGGTGGTGATGTTCCCCTACAGAGATCGGCTTCGTACCTTCGGGGATTGGTTCGCCCAGTTGTGGGCGGAAAGTCTGGGCAAGCGTCACGACCTGCACGGTTCCGAGGTGTGGGCGGGATCCACCCCGATGATCGCCAGAGGCGTGACCGATCAACACTCACTCGTACAACTGTTTGCCGAGGGGCCCGACGACAAGCAGTACGTGTTTCTCGACGCCCGGATCGAGACGGCGGATCCGCCGATCGACACCGAGACGGCGACTCTGCACGAAGATCTGGGCTATCTCGGCGGAAAGAGTCTGGGTCAACTCCACGCCGCCGAACAGTCGGGAACGATGGCTGCATTGTCGGCCTCCGGGCGACCCGTCTCGAAGATGACCCTCGAAAACCTCGATGCCCAGCATCTGGGAGCACTGATGCTGACCTGGGAGATGGCGACCTTGATGGCGGCAGCGGCCCTGCAGGTGGACCCCTTCGATCAGCCGGGAGTCGAGGCAGGGAAGGCGGTCGCATTTGCCAAGATGGGTCGCGAGGGGTGGGCACAGCAGGCGGAAGCGATCCTGGCGGGAGCGTCGGTGGTCTCGCCGGCACCACCGATCCCCGTGCACTAGAAGATCACCCGATGATGCCTGTGCAGCAGAAGCGTCTCGGCTCAGCTCTTCGAGGTCGTTTTCCTGTTCGAAACGAGCCTCACTCGAGCACTCCACTCGTCTGCGCTGATCACGCCCTTCTGGATCAATAACTCGATGAGGGACTGCTGAAGAACAGCCGCATCGACAGGAACTTGGCCCGCGGTGGTGGGCTTGGTGGTACGCGTCCTGGAGGTCTTCTTGCCCTGGGGCTTTTTTTCCTGGGTCTTGCTGGTCTTTTTCCCTGCAGGCTGCCCGACTCTGGCTCGCCCGGGCGCATCTCTTCTTGAAGAGGCGGCAGCGCGATGGTCGATGGTTGTCACATCTGCTTCGAAAAATTCGATCGGAAGCGAGAAGCGCTCCGCAAGCCGACGGACCAGTGCCCTACTGGGAAAGGACTGCCCATCGAGCACATCCTGGATGGTATTGGTGAGCACCCCGATCCCCTTCGCGAGGCCGGGAACCGTCTCGTGATGGGCATCGATCAGGAAGCGGATCTTGCGGATCACGATCTCGGGTACGAGAGCCTGTTCTTCACCTTGGCGATCCACCGTGTTGTTTCTGTTCTTGTCTCGCTGGGTCATTCGTCCTCCGGAGTGGGGTTGGCCAGACGGTTCTCATCTGTCCTATCGGCACCCGCTGCCAGAATCTGAAGCCCTTTCCCATCATTCCGTCGCCAACAGCATCAATCCATTGAGAAACAGGTCCGCCGTGCCCCTCCAGAAGGACCGAAACAGCGGATCCCCGGCAAATAGCACCACCCTGCCCCGACCGACCCTCTGCTCGACGAGCCAAACACCTCCAGCGAGCGCTTGCTGGTTTTCATCGGAGATGAAACCACTCACCACGGGATTGTTCCCGGCAAGCACTCCCACATCCGAGGCTCCCCCCGACAGTTCAAATATGCGGGAGCTGCCGATGAACCCGTGAATATTGACCGGCTGTCCGAAGGAGAGCGGATGGTCCGGATCGAGTTCAATCGAGACAATGTTGCCGGGCACCTGTTGTTTGCGTCGTTCCTCCTTCAGATCTGCCCTCGTTTTTCTCTTCGTCTCCGTCTCTTCAGGGTCAGGAACATCCCGTACCTTCTGCGAGACGAGTCCCGCCCCCGACTCCCCCATCTGATAGGCACTGCTTCCGAGCGCCAACACGACACCACCGGAGCGAACCCAGGCCTTCAGCGATTCCTTGCCCCTCTCGCCCATCGCCGATCCCCTGGCACCCGATGGAATCACCAGTACATCAAATTGGTCGAGGCGTGACAGACCTCCCGCCGAGATGCTGGTGAAGGGGATCTCCATCTCCTGCTCCAGAAAACTCCAGACCGCCCCGAAAGAAAGGCTCGAGACGGAGCCAGGACCCAGTACCGCGATACGAGCGTGAGCCAGTTCGGGAAAGGAGCCCGATCCGAGGTCAGGTCCGACATCGGTCCAGCCACTGGCTGTACCCCTGAACAGTGTGCCGGTTTGCTTCGCCACCCGGGCCACCAGTTCGTGCGTCTGCTGCGACGAGACTCTCACGATCAGCGTTCCCGGTGGGTAGTCCTGGCCCTCGATCTGGATCTTTTCAGTGACCAGGTCCACTCGTTCTCCGGCAGCCTGGATCGCCCGGAGCGCCTTCGCCGAGGGAACTCCCTGCCACCGATGGAGATAGGCGACTCCTGCGGGCTGCTCGATTTGACCGACCGGGTCCTCCAGCGATCCCAGCGGTACCAGGATGCCATCGATCGGTGTCGGTGCGATGTAGGCCTCGACTCCAAATGCCATCGGCAAGGACCAGGCGGCGACATCGTAAAAGTAAGCCTCGCCCGCCTCGGCGTGCGGTTCGAGGAGTGTCCGTGCGAGCCTGCCCTGGGGTTGATCGAGGGGTACGACGACCGTCCCCTCCGGCAATTCCAGAGCTTCCTGCGGTGTCCCATCGTGATGGACCAGGCCCTGCACTGTCCTGGCATCGATCGTCTGAACCATCTCGATTCCCTGTGCCTGCAACAGCCGCAACAACGAAAGCCGCCGATCTCCCGAACCTGGCGGCAAGATGAACTGCGAGATGTCGGATTCACGTCCCGCCTGAATGGTACCTTGCCGGAACTGATGGAAGTCCTGCTGGAGTTTGGCTCTGTTTCTGGCCGCACAGTCAGCGGTAGCCAGACCTGCGACGTGATGATGATGGAGCCGCTCCCCCAGGGTCAACAGGGTTCCGTTGCGACGACGATAGACCAGTCCCGCTCCCCCGCCTCCCGCTTGCTCGTAGGTCATACCGATGGCGCCATTGAGGCTCGGCCACGAGTCGCCGTATGCCGGATAAAAGAGATCAAACTGCTCAGCGGTATAGTATCTCCAGGTGAACCGATCAAAGGCCTGGGCATTGGCGAGCCCGAAGACGCGGCTCCACTCGACACGCTCCGCTGGAATGTTTGAATTGATCGGTTTTTCGGGGGGAAAGAAGAAGTAGGTCGATTCTGCTGACATCTCGTGAAAGTCGACATGGACCAGCGGTTGCCAGCGGAGGTAGTGGCGGATCCGCGCTCGTGTTTCTGGCTGGCTTTGCCAGGCCCAGTCCCTGTTGAGATCAAACAGAAAATGATTGCTACGACCGGATGGAGATGATGGGGAGTGTTCGGCAGCGGTGGGATCCGGATTGGGTGGTTTCGCAGCGACCTGGTGATACCAGTGAAGGTACCGCTCCCTGCCATCGGGATTCAGCAGTGGATCGATGATCACCAGGCAATTCTCTCGAATACGACGAATCGCCTCATCGGAACCATCTGCGAGCTGGTGAATCGTCGCCAGCGCTGCCTCCGTGCCCGATGACTCGTCGCCATGAACATTGTAGGAGAGCCAGACCACGGCAGGCAGGTCCTCGAGCAACGAAGCCAGCGACAGTTCTTCTCGTTCCGCCAGTTTCCTCGGGTCAGCGAGAAGTTCCTGGGAAGACTGGATCTGATCGAGCCTGGCGATGTTGGCCTGCTCCGAGATCATCACCAGAACCAGTTCGCGACCCTCCGCAGAGTGCCCATATCGTTGAATGGAAACTCGCGGCGATACTCGAGCCACTTCGCGACAGTAGGCCATGACATCGTGGTGAGGCGTGAATCGATCACCGAGCGCGATCCCGAAAAACTGATCTGGAGTCGGCACCTTGCCCTCGAAGGTATCGTTTCCAGTGTAGGGATACCTCGTATCCTCCTCGACAGCGGGAGTCGCCGTGCCCAGCCCGCCGATGGCCAGAAGACACAAGAAAGTTATCGACAATTTCAGCATTGATCCTCCTGGATCCGGGGGTAGAGATGCTCCAGGGAAAACCCTGACCGCAGCATTCTGTCCTCTCGGAGTCTTTGTGGCTAGGTGGGCCATCTTCGCCAGTTCTGCACGATTGGAAACCGACCTTGTCCAACTCTCGATCAGAAATCGCCCCGCTGATCCGGCTGGCTGCCCCCATTGTTTTCACCCAGGTCGCGATGATGACGATGGGCATGGTCGATATCTGGATGGTGAGCAGGCTGGGCACCACCTCCCTCGCCGCCGTGGCGCTGGGTGACACCTGGGTCTTTGGCACCCTGGTGATCGCCCAGGGGTTGATCCAGGGCCTCGACCCACTCGTCACCCAGGCACATGGAGCCCGAGATCCGGTAGCGCTGGGCAGATCACTGCAACGGGGAATCCTGCTCGCCCTCTGCCTGCTCCCGGTCGTGACCCTGTCATGGCAATTCGCCCAGGACACCCTGATGGCACTGGGACAAGCGGAGAATCTCAGCGCCATTGCGGATCAATATGTCCATGCTCAGATCTTCAGCCTTCCGGCGGTTCTCGGTTTCTTCGTACTCAAGCAGTACCTGCAAGGGCGGGGGCACCTCGCACCTCTGGTGGGTACCGTGATCGTTGCCAACCTCTTCAATGTCGTCTTCAACGAGTTATTCATCTTCGGGGGCCTCGGCATTCCCGCCCTGGGAGTCAAGGGTGCCGCCTACGCAACCGGGGCGAGCCGGTGGTTGATGTTATTCGGCATGATGTTCCTCACCATTCGTGGCCGATACCTCCAGGGGGGGTGGGTTCCCTGGAGTCGAAGAAGTTTCTCACCCCGGGCGATGAGGGTACTGCTCTTCCTTGGAATACCGATATCGGTCCACTTCGGTGTCGAGGTATGGACCTTCAACGCCGCCACCTTGATGGCAGGCCAACTCGGAGAAACTCAGATCGCCTCACATATCGTGGTCCTGAAGATCATCTCCTTCACATTCATGTTTCCCTGGGGGATCAGCGGCGCTGCCACGACCCGCGTCGGAAATTTGCTGGGGGCGGCGGATCCTGTGCGGGCCAGGCACGCAGGGTTCATGTCATTGCTGATGACGGTAGTGGTGATGGCGACGCTCGCTGCTGCGATCCTGCTGCTCGATGATCGATTGCCCGGGTTGTTCTCGGCTGATCCTCGAGTGCTGGCCAGCGCTCTCGCACTGCTGCCCATCGCAGCGGGATTTCAGATCTTCGATGGCGTGCAGGCTGTGGCTGCAGGCGTTCTTCGTGGTGCCGGCCAGACCATTCCCGCTGCAGCGATCGGTGTCATCGGGTTCCCCTGTGTCACCCTACCGCTCGCCTATCATCTGACCTTCCGTCTAGAGATGGGATTGCCTGGGATCTGGTGGGCCTTCTTCATCGGCTTGCTGCTGGTGGCGATTCTGCTGGTCAGCTGGTTCCTGATCGTGTCCAGACGCTGGAAACCTCTGATGCGAAGAATCGGAGAAGCGCAGGACTCCGCAAGCTAGAGGCCGCTACGAGGTGGCATCGAGCAGGAATCGGTAACTACCGATGGAAGTGCTGACCTTCAGCATCATCCCCGAAGGCGCCGACTCGATGGTGACCTGGAGTCCCGGTTGGCCCGGTCCCGTTGGCCCCGCTGGAGTCAGTAATCTGGTTCCTTCACCACTATCGAAGTCGTTCAGTTTCTGTTCGAGCGCGATGCGCTGCTGAATCGCCCGATCGAGCCTGCGCTGGAGTTCCTCCCGTTCACCCTGCTGCTGCTCGCCACCTCCATCGATGCGCCGGATTCGTTTCTGAGATCGTTGAATGGATCTCGTCAACTCTGCCTGGGCTGCTGCAGTCCTTTCGCGAGATGGATCCTCGAGACGAAGCACAGGCTGCTTCCCCGAACCGGTCACCAGCACCGCTCGAGCCACCGGTGAATCCCCTGCGAGATCCTCGATGGTGCCGAGCACACAGTGGCTCGGCAACGCAGTCAACGAAGGGAACTGAAAAGTCTGGAGTTTCCAGCCATCGAGTTCCTTGACCACGGAAGTGACGGGTGCGCCGTTGCAAGAGAGATCCAGGATCCCCCATTGCAGCCTCAGATAAAGTCTCGGCGATGCAGCGTCCTCCACCACTGCCAGGGTGGCTACCATCGCCTCCCCGGGTCGATCGAGGACACCGCGCACCAACGGGATCCGCAGTGCAGGTCCGCCACCGAGCGAACGCACCAGAAATCGAACCTGATGGTTGGCACCGATTTCGAGGGACAACTGGTGCTTGCCAGGCGGAAGCAGCACTCCGGACCAGAGGGTCGGTAACGGAGCGGTGAGGATACAATCTCCAGGAATCTCCACGATACCGAACCGGGTCAGGTCAGGGAGTGCCGGAACCACCGCAGGAGCGTCGGGGAGCTGAACCGAGAACTCGATCGCACCGATGCGCGCCTTCGAGATTCGTGCCGCAGGAATACCCTGGCCCTGTTGTGCTGCAGCGATCACTCCTGGCATCACCAACACCGCGGCCAGCAGCGTCATCATCAGGGTCGCTCGCCGGAGGCTCAGAAACTGGTGCGAAAAGAACGAGCGTGAATTGACGAGGACCCGGAGCCCATTCTCCCCGCGGGAGAAAGCGATCCGGATCCCATCTTCGGCCTGGCGACCGTATCTAGAAACTGAAGTCGATCCCGACGAATCCATTGAGTCCGCCGTAATCCACATCCCCCGCAGAATCTCCATCGCCATCGATGTCGATTCTCACCTCACTGCTGACGATGTCGTACTGAGCCTCTGCGAGCAGGGTGAAGGCTCCGCCTGCGAGTGCCCACCGCATCGATGCAGAGGGGCGAAACAGGAACATGAACTGATCCGAAACTGCCACCGTTGGAACATTTCCGACATTGTCATCCGCGATCGCTGCGAGGTACTCGGCACTGGTGGTGGCATTCGCCATCAGGCCGCCGATCCCCACTCCATAGCGAAGAAAGGGTAAGTTCCCATCCTGGGAGAGCGGAACATCCCAGTCCAGATTCAGAAGAAACGCTCTCCGGTTGATTTTACCGATCGCCCTCTCTCCCACCGACCGAATCGAAATGGGATTATCAAAGTACCCGACGGCACTTTCTGCAGCGGTTTCCACGAACAGGGCACCTTCGACATCATCGATGGTGTCAAATTCGAACCCGTAGTGCATTCCGTACTCGTATTCGTAATTGACGCGAATTCCAAAGCCAGAACCCCCCGTGAAGTGGGCGCTGTTGGGACTGAAACCGCCCGCCTTGAACTCGGTGTGGATCTGGTCCTCGAAGAGCATCGCATCGCGCTCGTTGTATCCTGGGACTGCGCAACCGCTGGTGACCACGAGAGTCAGGATTACGAGCGCCATCGATAGATAGACCGGGTGAACTAGTCGCCGTCTCTGCATGCTTCATCTCCTTCTTTCGCTGCCGGGTAGTTCCTCGACGATCGTGGCCGGTAGAGATCTTCTCCAGCACGACACTCCGGGGCCCGGAACACCCCTCTTTCCCCGCTGGATCCCCACGGGCTCGTGTGGAAGATCACCTCGACCAATGAACCGGGCGACACCGAGACAACCGTGCCGCCGGAACACCCCCCGGGGAAAACGGAAGGTACCCGCACTTCCAGCCCCGATGCAAGGTGCCGTCACACTTCATCTGGGCCTATTCGGTAGAGGAGAGGCGGTTGGCGGGCCGATTCTGGCTGTCGGGTCACTGCTTCGAGGTACCTGGAGATCTCTTGCTGCGCCGGCGTCGGCGCTTCGGACGCTTGCGCGGGCTCTCTCTTTCTTCATCCGGGACAGCAGATTCGGCAGGTCCTGCTCCCTGCTGGCCCGCTCCCCCGCCTGGCCTTCGACGTCTGCCACGGGGTTGGGAAACAGGCACTTCAGGGAAACTTTCGGCCTCCTCGAGGCGTTCCGATCGACCCTCACCCGGTCCCAGCAGGATATAGAGGATCTCGATCGAATCTCTCGCCCAGGCATTCCCCTCCAGCTCGCTCGACCACTTCCCCTCCTCGACGCACTTCTGTACCGCTGAAAGGCCCCGGAGGCCGTCCCAGAGGCGGTCCCCATCGCGGCGATAGACCTTCAGCTGACGCAGCACCGCCGTGACGCCGTCGCGAATCTTTCTGGGCAGGTGGCCAGATCGCCGCTCTGGCCCCTGCAGCAACGATTCCAGTCTGGCGAGCAGTTCCGGTGCGATCAGGGCAGCGATGCCGAGCGCCTGGTGAACGCGTTTTCCCTCTCTGACGCGCTGATCGAGCCGACCGAGCGCTTCGCCCCAGCGGTCGTGGACGCCGGGATCCTCGATCTGCTCGGTGATGACCGGCATCAGCAGTTCGAGGAATCCGAGTTCGTGCAGGGTGACGAAGTAGTCCCTGGCATGTCCAGATCCGAGATCCTTGTAGAACTCCTCGAGAAGTCGCGCAGGATTCGCCTTCAGGATCTGATGTCGGCACCGTTCCATCGCCTTGCTGGTTTCAGGGGCGAAATGGAAACCTGTGCGACCTGCGTGTCGGATGGCCCTTAGCATCCTCACCGGATCCTCATGAAAGGAGCGGTCCGGATCTCCGACCATCCGAACCACCGATGCTCGCAGGTCATCGACGCCTCCGACGAAATCGATCACGGTGAATTTTTTCACATCGTAAAACAGTGCATTGATGGTCAGATCCCTGCGGTAGGCATCCTCTGCGGGAGTGCCGTAGACATTATCCCTGCGGATCATCTCCCCTTCACGGACCACCTCGTCTGCCTCGCCCGATGAACGAAAGGTAGCGACTTCGAGGATCTTGCCGCCACTGTAGTGCAGGTGTGCCAGTTTGAACCTGCGACCGATGACGCGACAGTTCCGGAAGATTCTCTTCACCTTGCGTGGTGTCGCATCGGTGACGATATCGAAGTCCTTGGGTGCCTTGCCGATCATCAGATCCCTGACCGCTCCGCCGACGAGGTATGCGGTATGCCCCTGCTCGATCAGTCGGTAGAGAGCGTTGAGAGCATCCCGATCGATGTTCTTCCGGGAGATGCCATGGTCCTCCCTCGGCACCACCACCGGGTCCAGCGCTGCCCAATCGATCGGAGGCTCCGGATCGCCGTCGACTCGCTGCGACCGCGACAGCAACGGCTCGGGTTCATCGGCTTTCCGTGCATCGGGTTCCCGCGCATCGGCTTCCCACTCCGGTTCATCCGCGCCCGGTCCGATCGGCTCCATCGAGGATTCGGTCGAGGGCGCCAATCCCGCCAGAAAGTCATCTTTCGCGGCTGGATCGGATTCGGAGTCATTGCCCGACGGGTGCGATTGCTGCAACTGGGATCCATTCCACTTCCATGGCTGAGACCGCACGCTCCCACTTCAAGGAGGAGGTGATCGGGTACCGTTCGATCGGGCCTGCGGTGCCAGGAATCCGCTGTTCCAGCACCGTCGGCGGGAGATCTCAGGATACCGCAACCACAGCGGAGGGTCATCCGAACCCGAACGTGCAGGTGGCCACTAAGGGGGTCAGGAGGCGACCATGGGCCCGCAATCAGGGATGAGAAGGGGCTCCGCAAATCGAGATTCGGATCCGAGGGACGAAGCAGAGGGGATCGATAGCCACTCCATCGTCACTCCATCGTCACTCTGAGGCCACGATCAGTCGGGCCAGCGGGGATACCTTCGTACCACCCCCACGACGACTCCCCGGATCTCCACGGAATCGACGATGATCGGCTCGAGTGCTGAATTGGCGGGTTGAAGGCGAATACGATCGTTGCCATCGACCTTTTCACGGAAAAATTTCTTGAGAGTTGCGCCCTCGATACCCTCCTGGTCCTCCAGCACCGCCACCACCAGTTCGCCATCCTCGGCCACCTCTCGCCGCTCGACGAGCACCATGTCTCCATCATGGATGCCCTCATCGATCATGGATGTGCCCCGAACCCGTAAGGCGTAGTGCTCTCGTCCCATCGGCAGCAAGTCGGCCAGGTCCACCCGTTCAGGAACCTCGACCGCCTCGATCGGCTCTCCAGCAGCAATCCGACCGAGGATCTCAACCGGCAGATGCTCGCCACCCGCGGCCCGGCTTTCGATCGAAGTGGTCGCTTCCTGATACTGGGGATCGAGGATCTCGATCGATCGAGCCTTGTAGGGCACGCTCTGGATGGCTTCCTTCTTGACCAGTTGCTTGACATGCTCATGAATCGTGACGCGGGAGACACCAAAATTCTCCGCCATCTCATCGAGTGTAGGAGAGAGTTGCCTGTGGCTCCTGAACTGTTGCAGGAACTCCATGATCTCCAGTTGCTTGTTGGTGTAGTACATCGCAACCCTACTTCCTGTAGCTCAAAGAACGCTGAACAGTAGCAGCAGCCCGACCGGAAATCCCATCGTCGCCAGCACCTTTTCCAGCAGACTCATCCGATCCGGATCATCACCTGGCAATACCCCTGCCCCATCGCAACTCGCTTCGACGGCGGGCGCGGCGATCGAGAGGGGGTTCTGCAACGGCATCACGGTGGCCGTCCCCTGCTCGAGGACCGTCGCGGCTCCCTGACGGCGAGCGCGCGTGCGGGCCACTGCAGACCACGCACCCCGCGCCACACTCCAGAAACAATGCAACCACACCGTCTGCCGCGCCGAAGGAAAGCGGCTCGGCACGGTACGGCGACGGAAAGGATCCGGACGCCGGGGGTCCCCCGCAGGCCGCGCCGGGTTGGTACCCGGGTGGAGAGGGAAAATCTCCAGCTGGCGGCGCGAACGGGACACCCCACGGCGCGATCCGGACATCAGGGATTCTGAATCGGGAGCGGAAGTGACATCTGTGACGGGAGCGGCATCCGGGATGATGCGCTGGGAGTTTGAAGGGCGTGTATTTCTCATCGATGGTTCCTCGGTCCTGGAAGCCTGCTGGCTGAAAGATCACGGGCGAGCGGTTCCCCACTTCTTCTCTGGCACCTCCGCAGGAACGGCGTATCATGCTCCTCGCCGGTCCAACCCTGGGATCGAACCTTGGTTCGATTCGGGTTCGATTCGGTGAGGACTGGCGCACGTCCTGGCCGACCACTCGTGATCTTCTCGCTCGAAACCAGCCTCCTCAGTGCGGCTCCCGCGGCGTTCGGGAACCAGGCAGTGTTAGGGGGATCTTCGCCGAACAAAACCCTAACATCAAGGGCAAACGGCGATCGGGTGAATTTGTCGCAAGATTGGTAATTGAAAAGGTTTATAGGATGAAACTGCGGCGAAACTCGAAAATTCAGCCGAATTTGTTCGCGCTTCTGGTGGTCTCCGCCTGGCTGTCGGCGTGCGGTTGGATCGGAACGGCACGGGCCGGGGAACCGGTCGAGGACTTCCTGAAATTTCGCCGCACCGGTAGCGCCAGCGCCCAGCTGGAAACCTCGGTGACGCGCTTCAGACACCCCCAGAGCCAGCAACTGGTGAGCCTGGTGGCCGCAGTTCACATCGGAGAGACGGGCTATTACCAGCAGATTCAGGAGCACCTCGACCGCCATGATCTGGTTCTCTACGAGATGGTCGGGGGGCCAGCGCCCGGTTCCCCTGAAGCAGCGGGTGAGTTGCAGCCGCATGACAGGGAAGATGAGGGCAACCGGCTGCAGTTCATCTCCATGTTGCAGAAGGGGATGCAGGACCTCCTGCAACTCGAACACCAGATGGATCAGATCGATTACACCCGGGGCAATCTGCGCCACGCAGATCTCACTTCCCGCGCCTTCAGCCTTGCGCTTCAGGTGCACGGGCTCTTCGATATCGACCCGAATGCCCTGATGAAGGGGTTAGCCCCTGCCATGCTCGATGGATTCGGATTGCAGGCGGCGCTCTCCACTCAGGATGACCAGACCGTCAATCGAGTGCGGTGGGTGATGGCGCAGACACTCTCCAAATCAGCGAACCAGATGGCCATGCTGGGTGTCAGCGATATCGAAAAACCGGAAGACCTGATCCTCGGCATCCGCAATGATCAGTTGTGGAAGGTCTTGCAGCGGTCGGTTCCCGAGCGCTGGCGAAGAATCGCCATCTTTTACGGAGCCGCACACTTGCCAGACATCCGCAGGAGATTGCTGGAACAAGGCTGGGTGCAGGTCGAGGCGGTCTGGATCCCCGCCTGGAAGATACCGGCTGGCGATCCGATACCATTCATCGACATCGAACGACGAGCACGTCTCTGACAGGAGGCCACTTGATACCGAAACGCAGGGTCACCATCGCAGGGGGGTCGATCACCCCCTTCATCGGCAAGTTCCACCCGGATTTCATCTGGAAAAAGCACCCCGACTTCGGTCAGCGCGAAAATCCAACGCTGGAGCAGTTGCTTCACCGTGTCGCTGTGGGCGCCTGTTCCGATGTCGATATCGATCCGGCCATCATCGACCGGGGGTATGTCACCAACTTCGTCGGGGAATTGTTTTCCAATCAGGGCCACCTGGGTGCGATGACTGCAGCCGCCCACGAGGGCTTCCTCCACACCCCCTTCACCCGCCTCGAGGGGGCCTGTGCCTCGGGGGGTCTCGGGATCGCCGCAGGAATCGATGCGATCCAGGCGGGTGCCGATCTGGTGCTGGTGGTCGGAGCCGAGGTACAGACGACCCGGAACGCCAAGGTCGGAGCAGACTACCTCGCACGCGCTTCACATTACGCCAAGGAACGCAGCATCGACGAGTTCACATTTCCGGCGATGTTTGCTCGAAGAACTCGCGCCTACTGCGAGAAGCACGATGTCACCCCTGCGCAACTGGCCCCGATTGTCGTCAAGGCCTATGCGAATGCGAACCGGAACCCGAATGCCCACATGCGTGAGGTCACGATGAGCCAGCAGCAAGCGGCCAACTCTTCCGAAGCCAATCCCTGCTTCCTCGCCAACGAGGAACTGCAGCCGTGGTTACGGATCAGTGATTGCTCACAGGTTTCAGATGGAGCCTGTGCGGTGATTCTCGCTTCCGACGAGGGCCTTGATAAACTCGGCAGCGGCGCGAATCGAGCGGTCCAGTTGACCAGTTGCTCCGTCGCCTGTGGACCACTGGGCGAGGTTCCCGACTACACTCGCATGGATGTGACATCCGCCGCAGCGAGCCGCTGCTACGGAGAGGCGGGCTGGGACGCCACGGATATCCAGATTGCAGAGGTCCACGACTGTTTCAGCATCACCGAGGCCTTGATCTGCGAAGCGCTGGGATTCTGTGGCGAGGGAGAAGGGATGCAGATCGCCGCCGATGGAGTGACTTCCCTCGAGGGATCACTTCCCATCAACAGCGGAGGCGGTTTGATGGCGTTTGGACACCCTGTCGGAGCGACAGGGGTCAAACAGGTGTTCGAGATCTTTCGCCAGATGAACGGAATGTGCGGAGACTATCAGGTCTCGAACGCACCGACACGTGGGCTCTGTGCCAACATGGGTGGGGATGATCGCACCAGCGTCGTGACCTTGCTGGAAAAGAGTTAGAGGGGGTTTGGTGACAGACTCTGATCCGATTCCTGACCTCGACGTCGCCGCTTCCATCGAGGCGAGGCGCTCGACCAAGGATTTCCTACCGGATCCCATCGACTCGAGCTGCCTCGAGCAGATCCTCCACCTGACCACCGAGGCGCCCTCCTCCTGGAATCTACAACCATGGCGCATCATCGTGGTCGATGATCCGGAAGCACGGGAACAACTTCATGAGGCGTGCTTCCGACAACGACAGGTGCTGGAGGCGCCAGTGACGATCGTCTTCGCAGTCGATGTCGGCGCCTGGCAGCGCGACATGGGGCCGATCATCGAGCAGGCACGCAAGGCGGGTGCCTGGCCCGACAGTTACTGCGACATCGCTCAAAAAGCGATTCCCGGTGGCCAGGGTGCTCTCGAAACCAGCGGCCGCCTGCGCGAATACGCCATCAAGGATGCGATGATCGCTGCCACCCAGTGCGTCCTGGCGGCGACCTCTTTCGGTCTAAAAACGACCTTCATGAACGGTTGGCGCGAGCAAGCGGTGAAGGATGTGATCGGAGCCAGCGGCAGGGATGAAATTGCCATCGCGGTGCTGGTCGTGATGGGGCACGCAGAGCAGACACTTCCTCATCCGGGCAGATTACCCCGAAGCGAGACCGTCTTCCGCCAGCGCCTGGGCGATGGCTAGGCGCTCGATGCACCTTCCGAGCCGAGCGCTGGTTCCGCCGGATCGTCAGTAATACCGACATCGTCACTCCGGATCCTGGAACTGAATACCAGCGAAGCGATGCGATCTCGATCGATGGCACTGAGGCCGACGAAGCGCACCCCAACTCCACCTTCCGGATCGTCCCCGGCATCCACGGCGGCCACCACTCGGGCAGTGATGTCGTGGCTCTCCAGCGTCGGGATGCCTCGGATCACCAGCAGGTCGCCTCGCTGAAGAGACGCTTCAGTGGAGATGGCGAGGCCCCCGGTACCGATGTCGATGAGGTTGGCATCCTGAAGAAGTTGTCGGTCAGGATCCGCGTGGGTGCCGACCTCCATCGGCAGGTGCAGGAATCGGATCGGGGTCTCGTTCGGGATTCTTGCGAAGCGCCGTCGCTGCTGGACTCGGATCCTGTCGGGTGTCTCGAGAAACAGGAACCACTCGCCCAGTTCACGCTTCTCCTGCAATCGAGTCTCGAAATGGAGTCCGCCAAGATCCTCGCGGAAGAAAGCGACCTGGAGGTCATCTCCGACTCGCCAGTGTAGATCGCCCTGGGCCTGGTTGGCCTGTTCCACGACACGCACTGCGATGCTGTGTGCATCTCTGTGAATGGCGACACTTCGAACATGGACACCGTCCGGGCCCTGGATCAACAGTTCCTCATCCTCGAAGGGTAGCGAGACGCCCTGGGTGTTCACTGCCGGCACCTCCCAGCCTCGCCGGACCCGGATGCGGTCGAGTGCTCGACGCATCTCCAGGTCTTTCATCAGGTCTGGCTGCTTCTCGAGCGCGCAGCGCAATGCATGCTCGAAGCCCAGCCGGGAGTTGAGCAATCGGGCCGGCTCCTGCTCCTCGGTCAACTGTAGAAGCTGCTGCAGCAATTGAGCTTCGGCGCCTTCGATACCCCGGGCGAGCAGGTCATCGAGGCACCAGATTTCTCCCCCGGGTGGGGGCGATACCAATTGCGAGGAGTGGCTGCGCCACCGCAGCCACAGCAGCGAGAGCAGCAGCCCCCCGGCCACCAGCCAAACCAGCACGATTTCCACTGTCATCGAAATTCCTCATCGTTACTTCGGCCCGGAACAGTCCCATTCCCCACATCGGTTGCTGGGGCACGAATCTTGAGGGAATTCGACAATTCATCGCTGCGGGCTAACGACCGGCAACGATGTAACTGCCTCGGTTCTGCTCGGCGAGTTGCTCCATGAAGGTAGAGGTAAATCCAACCGAGATGGTATGGATCGTCACCTGGCTCTCCTGATTGAGGCGCAGGATCTCCTCGAGGATTCGCTCGGTATCGACGAAGGTGCCCATGCTCGGGGCACCATCGGAGAGAAAAAAGATGGTATCGACTTCACCCGCCTTGAGGACCTCGGCCAGCGAATCGTAGATATTGGTGCCACCACCCGGCTGCAGACCCAGCACGAACTGCTTGGCATTCTTGACCGATTTCGGAGAGAGCCTGACCGGCTTCGGGTTCAGATTGACTGGCTTGTTATCGAAACGAATCAGGTTGAAGAAGGTTCCGGGGCGCAGTTTGATCAGAGCGGTGAGCAGTTCACTCTTCGCCAGGGCAATCCGAGTCATCGATTCGGATCCCCCCCCTTCCTTCGGGACCGTCACCTGCTGGCTCATGCTGCCCGAACAATCGATGACGAAGGCAATCCGTCGGCTGATGATCTCGACGCCAAAGTACGACGGAGTGCGAGCCGCATCCGGATCGGCCTTGCGAACGAAGGTCTTTCCTCCGGCACGATCCGCTTCCTTCCTGGCGATCTCGACCGGATCGTAGCGATCCCTCTCTCGCTGCCAGTACTTGCGCCAGTCCTCCACTTCCGGACCCAGATCTGCGCCGGTCACCGAGATGAGACACGCCACGACCTGTGGCAGCAACGCTCCCTCTTCTCGTTCCATCGCATCGAGCAACGCATCGACGAGGCGCACATCATGTTCACCATCGAGCGCCCTCAATGCCGCAGATCGAACCTGCCAGGCGGGATCGGTGAGTGCTTCAATTCTCCGGACCAGACTCGCCTCATTCGAGATCTTCCCCAGCGCAGTCACGACCAGCGTGCGAAGTGCCACATCCCGGTGGTTACCCAGTGCCAGCAACATCTCGAGAGCCTCGGTCGGATCGAGCCGGATCAATGCCCTCACCGCTTCTCGCTGGAACTCGATGTCTCGCTTCATCTTTCTCGAAGCGCGCGTGATGTCCTCCACTGCAGACGCGGAACCGAGCAGCGCCAGGGCTTGAACTGCCGCCTTGCGAAGTGGTGGCGATGGATGCATCAGTAACCCTGACAGCGTCGATTCTGCACGCTTGAATCCAGCTCGACCCAGTGCATCCGCAACTGCGATCCTGGCCAGTAATCGTGCTCTGTCCTGATCGAGGACCTTGTCGTGCAACCAGCCGAGCGCCTTGGCATCGCGAATCGATCTCAAGGAGCGCAGAATCAGATCAAATTTCTTGCGGTGTACCGCAGGGATCTGATCGACCGAATCCCCTTCGGGAACCATCTCGACGAGCAGACGCGCCGCTTCACGGGTTCCGATCCTGCCCAGCAGATCGAGGGCTGCATCGGCCACCAGTTGATTGGCCCCGGTCGCCCACCGTTCGATGGGATCCAGTTTCACCTTCTCCAGGTGCCGCGGTCGCATCGCCTCGAGTACTGCTCGACGACCAACAGCGGTCAGGGAGGGAAGCCTCGACAGGATCAGTTTTGCCGCCTCATCCCCTCCCACGGAAAGGAGTGGAACCGCTGCGATCGCCTGGATCTGCTTGTCCGGTTTTTCCAGCAGACTGCGAAGGAAAAACTCCGACTCTCGGCATCGACAATCTCCCACCTCAGCGAGAATCTCCTCGAGACTCTCGATCCCCTTGGCCCGCTCTGAATACGGCAGCGCCATCCAGCGGGAGTGCTCCCGCTCCCACTGCCTCGCCAGATCGATCATGCGCTGGCGCGGTGGTCTCAATGTAGTGAGGAGATTCCTCGCCTTTCGAGCAGCACCCTTTGCGGGGTGCTGTGAAATCAGCCGATTCCAGGTCGACCTGGCGGTTGAGAATTCCCCCTGTTCCCTCAGGCAATAGCCCGCATCGAAGAGGCACTCGGGAACCAGGGCATGCTCGGGAAAGCGCCTCGGTACCTGATCGAAACGCTTCTGGGCTTGCTCCCACTCGAGGGTTTCCTGCAGGCAGTGGCCGAGCCCGTGCAGCGCCATCGCAACGGTGTCATCGCCTGGATCGAGGGAAAGATATTCGAGATAGCCCTCACGAGCGGGTCGAGTTCGACCGAGAAGTCGCTGGCATTCCGATCGATAAGCCAGTGCCTGGTGGGCGCTGACGGTCTGCGGCCAGTTGTTCCTGACCTGTTCGAACTGGTCCTCCAGTTCGAGCAGGCGCTGGTTGCGCGCTTTCTTTGCTCTTGGCAGTTTACCGAGACTCTTGACCGCTTTCTCCAGAGCGATCTTCTCGGGGCCGTCGACCTCCTCCGAGGTCGGCTCATCTTCGCTGGTCGGTTCCGGCTCTGTCACCTGTGCAGTGACGGCTGCTCCAGCAGCCAGCAGCCACATCATCAGCAACAGTTGCAGGGTAATGCGCACAGAGACCGATCGCTTGGAGTGCATGAGGCGGCTTTCTATCCCTCGAAAATTGACACCCGCATCTTACTGCGAGGAGGGCATCTCGGCGAGAACCCGGGAGATGACGATGACGGCGATCACCAGCACAATCCCCAGTGACAGCCACTTCGAGGCGGACTGGCGGATCTTCACCATCAACCCGGATCGGCCGACCATCGCCCCAGCGATGAAAAGGGCCCCGATGGCGAGCAAGAACTTGATCCCGAATAACATGTGATAGGCAGGCCCGCCCTCCTCCAGCGTCTTCTGGAACTCTGCCTTGGGCATCCCCACTGCCATCAACTGGTAGAGGCCGGTGCCGATCAGGATCGTGGCTCCGATGTGCACCATCGGCGCCCAGCGACTGCGGATTTGCTCCCTGATCTGATCGTCCCCGTCGGAAGAACTGAGCACGGGGTGGACCGCACGCCACTGAAACAGCAGTGTGCCGGCGATAAAAAAGGCGACGATGACATGGATCAGGGTACTGATTTCGGGTCCTGACACGGGCGGCTCCCATCCTTGGTTCGGTTGAACTGAGCACCTTCGCCCCGCATCATGCCCTCCCCGTGGCAGATTGCCACCTGAGATCGAGGAGGACACTTGGCCACCCGTCGGATGCAGCCTGATCAGTTTCTCGGATTGCTCGGAGAGATGCGTGCGAGCGCCATATTGAGAACTCCTCACGGTAATCTCGCAGCAGAGGCGATGCGCAGCGCCATCCGCGGTGGATTTCGCATCTGCGAGTTCACGCTGACGATTCCAGGCGCACTGGATCACATCCGGAGCATCTCGGAGGAATTTCCTGATGTCGTGGTGGGTGCGGGCACAGTACTGGCTGCAGAAGACGCTCACGCTGCCGTCGAGGCAGGGGCCAGTTTTCTCGTTTCCCCCGTGGTCAACACCGATGTCATAGAGATCGCCACGGCACTGGGGGTCGCCAGCATCCCTGGCTGCTCCAGTCCCACGGAGATGCTCACCGCGCACGAGGCTGGAGCGCCTCTGGTGAAGTTGTTCCCGGCGCCTGCCGGAGGAGCCGCATGGCTGAAAGCTGTTCTCGGGCCACTCCCGTTCCTGAAAATCATTCCCACCAGCGGTGTCGACCTTCACAATGCTGCTGATTTTCTGGCGGCTGGAGCCTACGCCATCGGCTTCGTCGCTCCACTCTTCTGTCCCGAGGATGTGGAAGCCAAGCGCTGGGATGTGATCGAGGAGAGAGCTCGCCAGATGCTAGCAGTGTGCAAACCTCGATCGGTGTCGAATGGCTGATGCCTGTTCAATGAGGAGGAGAACCAAGTGACCTATCTCGGCAAGGAAACCACCATCCGATGGCTCGGCCATGCAACATTTCTGATCGGCACTCCTTCAGGGCGTTCGGTGCTGATCGACCCGTGGTTCGAAAATCCTAGTTTTCCCGAACAAGACGGTGAGCCGGAGCAGGTCGACCTGATCCTGCTGACGCATGGCCACTGGGATCACTTCAACAGCGTCATCCCCCAGGCCAAGAAACATGGTTGCCGCGTCGTGTGCAGCGTCGAGATGGCGCACTGGTTGAAAAAACTGGGTGTGGACGAAGACAAGGTGATCGAGATGAACAAGGGTGGAACGGTGGAAGCCTGTGGCCTTCAAATCACGATGACCGATGCTCGCCACTCCGCCGGTGTTGTCGTCGATGATGAGTACCGTTATGCCGGGGAGGCCTGTGGCTTCGTCGTCGAAACCGAAAATGAGTTCCGCTTCTACTATGCAGGAGATACCTGTGTTTTCGGCGACATGGCACTCATCGGAGAACTCTATTCACCGACACTGGCCATCCTGCCGATTGGAGACGTCTACACCATGGGCCCGCGAGAAGCGGCCAAGGCGGCCACTCTGCTCGGTGTACAGATGGTCATCCCGATGCATTACGGCACCTTCGAGGCGCTGCACGGCACTCCGGCACAGTTGCGAGAGGCGATCGGCAACCTGCCGATCCAGGTCATCGACATCGAACCCGGGCAAACAGTGGAGTGACCTTGGATTCAACGACCAGCAGGCCCCTGAACTCCCTTCTGGTGCTGACGAACCCAGGATCCAGACGAGCGCACGAGGTCCGTGCAACACTTGAAAGATCCCTCGCCCAGCTCGACTCTGCTGCCAGTGTGACCTGGATCGATGTCATCTCGGACCCGCCGAAACCAGGTGCCTTCGATCGCGTGGCCATCGTGGGCGGTGACGGCAGCGTCAACCTGGCACTGCGCTGGCTCGATCGCGCAGACATCCGTGCGCCGGTCGCCATCATTCCCGCAGGAACCGGCAACAATCTCGCTCGAGGCCTGGGAATCCCCGTTGCCGCCGCCGACTCCATCGCCCTGGCCCTCCACTCAACGCACTCCCGTCGCATCGATGCTGTTCGCTATCGACTCGACGGAGATGGTTCTGGAATCATGTTGCAGGTCGCTGCTCTGGGGATGCCAGCGCGCGTCGCGATGCAGTTTGACCGATTGCGCCACCAATCCATCCTGCGCCATCCGATCCGATGGCTCGGTGACTCCTTCTATCGGTTACTGGCGCTGGTCGCCGTGACGAAAGGAAAGAGTGAGCAGCAGCAGTGGCAGATCAACATCGATGGAAACGATCAAGATGGCTGCGGCTCGGCTCTGTTCCTGGGCAACGAGGGAACCATCGGAGGAGGATTCCATCCCTGTCCTCGCGCCAGCCTCGATGACGGGCTGCTCGACCTGTGCCTGATACCACCACTGACGACAGTGGAAGCGATTCGACTCTTCTCGAAGATCTCCAGGGGAAAACACCTCGAAGCGAGGTCCGACATCTTCTACATTCAGTGCCGGAAGGTCCGCATCCAACAGAGTGCAGCACCTTTTCTGGTCGATGGAGACATCGTAGGTGGTCCGCAAGTCATCGAACTCGAAGTGATCCCGGGTCATCTCGATGTGATTCTTCCCGAGCCCTGGATCGAATAAACACCTGGTACAGGGAGCAGTTCAATGACGCCCTCGACGCAGATTTCGAACCGATTCCGGCTGCTCTACTTGCTTGTGCTACTGATCTGTGGCTGCACTGCCTCGCGAGATGTACCGATTCAAAACTCCATCTGGATCACTCGCTGGGACTACCTGAGCGAGGTCGATGTCGTGAGGTGTATCGAAAATGTCGCGGATGCGGGCTTCGATACCGTGTTGTTTCAGGTGCGAGGAAACGGCACCGTCTTTTACCGCTCCGAGATAGAACCGTGGGCTGAGGAGTTTCAACACGCCGACCCGGGCTTCGATCCGCTCGAGGTCGCGTGTCGAGTAGCAGCCCGCAGAGGCCTGGCACTGCATGCATGGATCAATGCGGTTCCAGGCTGGCGTGGCGACACCGCTCCGCCCGAGACCGTTCCTCCTCAGCACTGGAACGCTCGCCCCGGCTGGTTCCTCCACGATGCACAGTTGAAGAGGCAGCCGCTCCAGCCGAATTATTACGTCGCATTGAATCCCTGCTTGCCCCAGGTCCGAAAGCACATCGCTGCGATCTGTGCCGAGATTGTCGAGAAGTATCCCGTTGCTGGAATTCACCTCGATTACATCCGATTTCTCGAATCTGGAATCGAGACGGACTACCCCAGAGATCCTGAGAGCCTGAAACTATTCAGCGAGCAAACCCATCAATCCGATCCGGACGCAGCCCCCGAAGCCTGGGAACGCTGGAGGCGCGATCAGGTCACGGCACTGGTGCGGGAGATTCGTCAGGAGGTACGACGATCCGACAGGGATGCGCTCCTCACGGCTGCCGTATACCGCACACCGCTCATCGCTTACGACCGGGTCCGGCAAGACTGGCCACGCTGGTTACGCCTGGGTCTGATCGATGCGGTGTTTCCGATGCAATACGACCGAGAGATCCATCGCTTCGAGCAGCGTGTCCGAGAATGCCTGCGTGAAGCTCGTGGTTATCCGGTGCTGATGGGAATCGGCACCTACCTGCACGACGATCCAGCAGTGACCATCCGGCAACGGCAACTGGCATTGCGACTCGGCTGTCAGGGAGTCAGTCATTTCGCCTACTCGTCCTTCTGGCAGGCGGGGCAGGCTGGAGCATCGGGGGAAGACCTCAGGCTGCTTCGCAGGCAGCAAATTCTGCCCGTGAATCGACCTCACCGCTGAGGCGTAAGGCGCTATAGACACGGATGTTAGAAAATTGTCAGAAAAATATCCGAATTCCTGCTGCAGATGGGAACTGTTGTGCGGAACTTCTCGTCTCGAGGGAGTACAATCAATCGCTACTTCGAGGTCCTACTCAGGATGGTTTACCTGAGGGGGGGTCGCTCGAGAGAACCGTCAATCGTGGTCACTCTGAAAGGACCTCAACATGCGTAAGTTCGCCCTCGTCTTGGTCGTATTCGGAAGCCTGGCTCTCGCCGGCTGTAGTAACTTTGCTCCCCTCAAATCCAATGACAGCGCAGCCTGCAGTGCTGCCGCTGCCTGCAGTGCTGCTGCCGATTGTGGCGGCTGCCCAGCTGCTGCTGCCGCTGCCAAGAAGGCCTGTGGAGACGACTGCTCCAAGCCGTGCTGCGCCGACAAGTAGTCGCTGCACTGCTCTGATCGACAATTTCAAACTGGGTGTCGGGTCCTCGACCCGACACCCAGTTTTTTTTCATCCAGTTTTTTCATCGTAGAGCACCTTCAAGAGTGATCCGTGGAACAGTGCCAGCGGCCTACTTCACTCGCTCTGGAATCCTCTCGTCCTTCCTGGGCGAAGGCTGCGGCGGCTGTTTCAGCGGCTTCTCTCGCAATGCCTTGGCCAGCACGGAAGCACTCCAGGCGGTGCCATAGATGCGGTGGTAGGAGAAGAAGGAGTAGTCCCACATCGATCCATCGGATTCCTGGGTCTCGAGGATCTTCTCGATCAGTTGTGGCCACCACTCCAAACGCAGTTCGTGCGGTAACAGCGCGATCAGATCTGCAGCGTAGTAATGACCGTAGTAGAAGAAGTAGCCGCTGTTGGCATAGAAAGCTTCATGTGGATGGGGCCGACCGCGTGCCAGCGAGATGAACTTGTGGTGGCGCATCATCTGGTCGAGCCCGGTCACGATCTGCGGATCGCTGACCTCGCCCTCGTCACCACAAACCCTCAATCCCAGGTTGCCGACCTGGATGCGGCACAGCGATCCCTTGATCTGGTTGATTCCGGTGAGCCGTCCCGAACTGGGAATTACCGAGACATTGTAATCGTACGCCCCGTTGGGGAGTCGGCACCGGCGCAACGCGCGCAGACCTCGCTGCTGCATCTTGTCGGGCACCTCCATACCGACCGCCTCGCACTGTTCGAAGATCAGTAACAAGGATGCGGTGACGAAGGAGGTCCCCCAGGTCGGGCGACGGGTGTAGGGCGGATCATCGTAGTATGCCCAGCCTCCATCGGGACTCTGATACAGTCCCAGCGTCACGATCAGATCCACACCCAGTTTCCTGAGGCGCTCTCTTCGTTGTGTCCCGATCTTCTCGGGATCCTCTGCGAGTGCCCGGGCAACCGCCTCGAGTGCGTAAACATATGCCCAGACATTGTCGGTGTCCCAGTTCTCGATGCGTTTGCGGCGGCCATTTTCGCACACATGATCGAGTCCGCGCAGCAGCGCCTCCTGTGCACGCTCGGGTGCTTGATCTCCCAGGTCCATCAGGGTCACGCAGGTGATGGCGGTGGTCGCGACTTGCCAGGCATAGTGCTGCCCAGGGATGGGCCAGCCCCAGTCATCGGATCCGATCGGGCCACGCCAGTGGCCGAAAGCACCGTCAGGTTCCTGATTCTCGAGGAGGTAATTGACGGCCCTCTGCATCCCCTCGGTCGCTCGCTGACGCCACTCCAGTTCCCCGGGCACAGCAGCAGCCAGTCGAGAATCGGCAACACCGGCCACAACAGACCAGCTCAGAATCGTCGCCATGACGATCGTGCGCATCAGAACAATCTCCAGACGAGGGACCTGGGTTCGACGACTTCTCCCGTCATGTTTCGAAGGTCATGGCGAGCTTTCTCCAGTTTCTCCCGTAGCTTCTCCAGTTCACGGCGCTGCTCTTGCGACCCCAGCTCAT
>JAYZBV010000042.1:0-19096 GCA_036338595.1 Planctomycetota bacterium
GGCCGTCAGACCCATGCAGCAAAGCATCAGGATGAACAGCGGCGAAGTGACGGAAGCCGTCACCTCTTCATCCGAAACATTGGACTGGACTCTCTCCGTTTGCGGGATTTCCTGTCCCAGGAACATGAATCCGTAGATCAACGTCGGAATCAGCACAAGACCCAGCTTGGCCTGCATCACGGAAAGGCCAAAGAGGCTCCACTCGGCGCCGGTTGCTGCAGCTGCATTGCTGACCCAGAAGCCAAACAGAGCACCGATGATGATTCCCACCGGCCAGAAAACATGGAACTGATTCAACTTGGTCGTTTTGTTATCAGAGTAGATGGTCGCCACCAGTGGATTGCAGCCCGCCTCGACGCAACCGTTGCCCAGTGCGATGATGGAAGCCCCCGCCATCAACCCGGAAAAACCATCGGCGTACATCATCAAGATGATTCCCAGAATGTGGCAAACGAACGCCAGCTTGAGCGAGACCGCGATACCGATCTTCTCGATCACCGGTCCCAGCAAGATGATGGCAACAGCGAACCCGCCAAGAGCCGCGCCACCGACCCAACCAGCGTCTGTCGGGGTGAGGTTGAATATCGTCTGGAAATCACCCATCGACGATGTGATCACCCCGAACGCGACCGAGGTCGCAATCAGCGCGAAGCAACTGGCCCAGAAAAGACGCGCCTTGCGCGCCTCATCGATTACTTGAGTCATGTGTGTCCCCCTATTCCTTGCGGTTTGACACGGCAGAGAGCCCTCTGGCCGCGGCGGTAGTGAGACAAACTCTGGACGATGTGTCAATCGGCCAGTTCTCCCTCTCAGCAAAAAATAACAAACGAAATGTGTTTGTGATCACATTTGTTAATGCATACAATCCAGGGCAGGTCGGGAATTATTCCCGCCAAGGAAGAGTCGCCCCGCTAAATCCAGATCTTCATCTCTATCTTCCCGCGCACGGTTGTGACCAACCGTGCGCGCTTTATATCTGCTCGATATCGGCCAGAAGACGGCTCCATTGGGCTTTTTCGGCTTCTGGTGTGTGTTCCAGACCGAGTTTTTCCGATCGCTTCTCAAGCGCCACTCGAAAGCGTGCGTCGGTGCAGAATCGCAGGATTTTGTCGGCCAACCCGCGGCCATCGCCGCAGCCAAAGAGGCCCGGATGGCGATCTCCCAGCAAACCGAGATTTCCTGGCGTATCGGTGGCCAGGATGGGGATTTTAGCCACCAGCGCCTCACTGATGACGTTGGCTCCCCCCTCGTGAAGTGACGGATGGATCAGCAGATGAGAAGTGGCGAGATAGCGGCGTACCCGTGCTCGATCGACGACTCCGAGCCAGCGCCATCGCGGTTCTTGCCTGGCCGCTTTCTCGGCACGTCGTTGCCAGTTTGCATCGAGAGCTCCCCCCAGATGGATCACCTCGATGGTTCGCCCGTCCGGTAGACATTCGGGCAAATGAGCCAGCGCCTTGACCGGTAACAACGGATCCTTGACGCTCCGCAGGTAACCGATCACCAGCAAACGCACGCTCGAAGTTACCGGCTTGCGTCCCCGCGCAAGCGGCAAGGCAGACTGAGGGATGAAATGAATCCGACCGCGCTTCCTGGCAAGTAAAGCGGCGGGCAGGTATCGCCGGGCATGGCGATGCAAAACCACCAGATGATCGGCAACCTCGAGGCTTTCGAGTACTCGGCGGCCAGCCGCACCCCCGGCGGGAAGTTGTTGATGAAGATCGGTGCCACTGAGAACCACCACCACCGGTGCCACCGGGTTGAGCCGTTTCCAGTCCTTGATCGCCCGGTAACTATGGCCTGCATGAAGAGCGATCAGCAAATTGCCAGCCGGCAATTTGCCGGCATTCCCAACTCGCAATCGGTGAACGGAAACTCGCTGATCCAGCTGGCGTAGGATTTTCGACCAGCGCTTTACCGTCGAGTGATTTCCTGCGTGCAGATCTTCAGGACTGGGATCGGTGAGTACGATCCTCACCTAGACGCTGGCCGCCCGGGTGTCGGCAGAAGTCCCTCCTCCGGAGGCGATACCGCGAACACTGGCATCGATGAATGAGGCGATCTCCCGCACCTCGGCGATCTGACTCTGGCCGAGCAGTTCACTCGCCTCGGGAATGGTACGGCCACTACGAAACAGCATCCGGTGGGCATCCTGGAGGCTACGGCGCAGATCGGGATCGAAGCCAGCACGCCTGAGACCGACAACGTTGACGGCTCGGATCGTCGCCCTGTCTCCGGTGGAAAGCATGAATGGCGGCACGTCCTGGACCGCCACCGCCGCCCCACCGAGCATCACCAAACGTCCGACCCGACAGAACTGATGCACCAGTGTGTTGGCGGAAAGAAAAGCACCCGCGCCGACATGAACATGACCCGCCAGAGAACAGTGGTTGGACATGACGACTCCATCGCCCACCTCGCAATCGTGGGCTACATGGGCTCCGACCATCAACAGGCAATCGTCCCCGATGCGCGTCTCGCTTCCGGGTTTCGAAGCGCGATGTACGGAAACGTACTCCCTGAGCACCGTTCGCTCGCCGATCACCACACGGCTCGGTTCTCGGTCCCAGGTCACATCCTGGGGCTCGTGGCCGACCACCGCGTGCATGTGAACCTCGCTATCGGCACCGATCTGGGTACCGGGTCCGACGTAGGCATGACCATGAACCTTGCAACCGGAGTGGAGGACCACACCCGCCTCTATGATGGCGAAGGGACCGACCCTCACATCCGGGGCCAGTTCGGCCTCGGCGTGAATCACGGCAGTCTTGTGTATCGGCATCGCTTTTCCTCCTGCGCCAGTACCCTGAAACAGTAGGTTACATCGACGTCGCTGCGAGGAAAGGAACCGATCAGCGATCGATCGGAGCTGGAGCCTTGGTCTCGCGCTGCTCGACCCTGACCCTGAGGTTCTGAGGGATCTGCTGAAAATCCTCCCACAGCCACTGCCAGGCGATACGGACTCGTAGCAGGTAGTCGTCACTGGAAAGCGGATCGAGGCCACTGTCGCGATCAAGGATGTCGCGCAGGGTCAGATCCGCGATGTGGTAGACCTTCAGTTCGCCCTCCTCGAGAGCGGGAAACTGCGGGTAGGAACCCTCGAGCCGGACCTCACGATCGTCGCGCAATGCCTCGAGCAGATGCGGGACCGCACGAGTTCCGACCTGGACCATCTCGTCCTGGATCTGGTTGTAGAAGCGTCCATCGAGAGAATCGGTCAGAGCATCGAGCAGCCCTCGAACTTCCGGATCTCCGAGGATTTTGCCGCGCAGCAGATTCTCGGCAATGATGGTGGCGGATCTCCTGCGTATATCGCGCTGCGCCAGTTCCATCTGGGTACGACCGTTCATCAGAGGCTCGGGAAAGGACAGATCCTGAACCACTTCACCCCCTGAAGAACGAGAGATCAGATGCCCGTCGAACTTGCCATGATACTGGTGTTCCAGATGCTGTGATTGATCATTAAAGTCGAAGCTCAGATCCTGAAAGTAATCACACTCCAGGGTGCCTTCGATGATGTAGTCCGCCTGATCGCGAGATACCAGTTTGAAGCCATGCATGCTGAGAGATCGTTCGAGCAGTAATTTGGAGATATTGGTGCCGCTCGGCGGCGCTCCATCGAGAATCTCTTCGATCTTGACATACGCCGTACCTCGAGTCAGCGCCTCGACCTGCTGCGCCCCCGGTTGCACCCCCGGCTTTGGTGTCTTGCTCTGGCAAGCGGACACAACGACCAGCCAGCTCAGCAGCAGCACAGCAATACCCCGGCGCACAAGTAGCACGCCCGATTTGTTTCTTTTCATTCTCATCTCCCTGTCGCGCGTGCTGGTACTGTCTTCGAGTAGCGGTCAAACTACCACCGGAGTTCGCCGGGCAGGAAGCGCACTCTCCTGGATGACGTCAGTAACCCAGGGATTCCCGCTCCGAATCGCTGCGAATCATCTTCGGGGTCAAGATACACGGTACGGAGGCGGATGACTCGCGCAAGAATTCCCTTTCTGAAGGCTCAGGGTGCCGGAAACGATTTTGTGGTGCTCGATGAGGGCCTGACACCTGTCCCCACCGATCTATCTCCCATGGCACCGATCTGGTGCTGCCGACGTACGGGTATCGGGGCCGATGGCATCCTGGTGATCCGGAGAGGAGGATCGCTACCTGCGATGGAATGCTGGAATGCCGATGGCAGTCGTGCCGAAGCCTGCGGCAATGGACTGCGCATCGTGGCACTCATCCTGTCCGGGGAAAAGGTCAGCGAGGTGTCCATCGAAACCGATGCCGGTGTAGTCAGGGTCCAGCAACGCCGGCGAGACGATGGTGAGTTCATCGCAGAAGCTTCGCTCGGGAGCCCGCTTCTCGAAGACCCCATCACGGTCTCGATGGGGCACACAACGCTTCAGGCCATCCCGGTCAACATGGGAAATCCGCACCTGGTGGTCGCCATCGATCCGGAAGGCACACCGGACCCGGTGCAGTGCTACGGCCCGACCGTCGAACACGCCATTGCCCAGCGCGCCAACGTCGGGTTCGTACGTATCGACGCACCGAATCGATTGGTCCTGAGGGTCTGGGAACGAGGCTGCGGCGAAACCCTGGCGTGTGGCACGGGAGCCGCGGCAGCGGTGGCAGCGCTGCATCCGAGCGGAGCCATCGCCGATGAGGTCGAGGTGCAGATGCGCGGTGGGGTCCTTCAGGTACGCCTCGACTCGAACGGCGGCGTTCATGTCGAGGGTCCGGCAAAAATATGCTTCGAAGGGGAACTGCTGGTCGCTCAGGAGCATCTGAGACCGGAACAGAAGGACATCCTGCCGATCGAGTCACCGCAGAGCCGCTAGACGATCTCGACTCCCTGGCCCGCCACGATCTCGCCGATGATCTGCGCCTCTTCACCCGATTTCTTCAGCACCGCCACCGCATCGGCGGCCTGCTCGGCCGCGGTCACGATGACCATGCCGATCCCCTGGTTGAAGACCCGATCCATCTCTGGCTGAGCGACCTGGGCGTGCTGCTCGATGAGGGAAAAGATCGCCGGTCGTTGCCAATCGTCACGAACCAGTCGCGCAGTCATTCCTTCGGGAAGCACCCTCGGAATGTTTTCGATGAGACCCCCACCTGTGATGTGAGAGACCGCGTGAACTCCTGAACCGAGTTGCTCGATGAGTGCCAGCACCGGTTGCACATAGATGCGTGTCGGTTCCAGCAGCACCTCGCCGAGTGTCGCGCCGAGACCACCTGGATCTTCATCGAGAGGCAGTGCATCCGATCCTTCGAGAAGCGCCTTGCGCACCAGCGAAAAACCGTTGGAGTGGACACCACTCGAGCAGATCCCGATGACCGCATCCCCAACAGAGACCCGAGCACCATCGATGATTGCATCTCGTTCGACCACTCCGACCGAGAAACCGGCCAGATCCAGTTCTCCGCCGCTGTAGAAGCCCGGCATCTCGGCGGTTTCACCGCCGAGCAGGGCGCAACCACTTCGCCGACACCCCTCGGCGATCCCCTCCACCACCACTGCGATGACATCAGGAGCGATCTTTCCGGTAGCCACGTAGTCGAGAAAGAACAGTGGACGGGCACCTCCGACCACAAGGTCGTTGACGCACATCGCAACCAGATCGATGCCTACGGTGTCATAAACACCGCAACTGAAGGCCACCTTCAATTTGGTACCGACTCCATCGGTGGCACCGACCAGAATTGGATCTCGTAGTTCCTTGCCAAAGAGAGCGCCATTGCCATCGAGCAAGCGGAAGAACCCTCCGAAGGCGCCATGTGATCCACTCAGAACTCGATCGTCCTGAGTCGAGACCACCGCGGCGCGAATTCGTTCGACCACTGCGTTGCCCGCATCGATATCAACCCCTGCATCGCGGTAGGTCAGGCCCTGGGTTTTCGGCTCGACGGGTGTCTCATCCACCATGCGCCGCTTCCTCTCTCTGAACTTCCCACAGCCACTTCTCATCGAGATCGAAACGTCTCAGGCGACGGCGACTACGGCGAGCACGAGACTCGTTACCGAGACTGCGCGACACCTGCCAATCGAGAAACAACAGGTCGATGTCACGATCATCTTTCACCAGACCGCTGTCGAGTGCCATTTGCGCCCTCTGCATCCGTCCACGAAGGTAACAGCGCTGGGCATCGTCGAGCGCCCGTTCCACCTGAACACGAACCCACCTTCGATGGATCGGGGAGGTCAAACGATGAGTCCAGACCACGCTGACGAAGGTACAGACGATCCCGAGCGCTGCACCGAGTAACTGGGTCTGGGCTCGATCAGGTCCAGCCCATACGGTGGTGCCGGCCAGCAGGAAGACCCAACCGGTTCCTCCCAGTAGCAGCAGCAGCAGACCCCTCTGGACCCGCCCCAGCAAGATCGGCCCCATCCCGGGGATCACAGATAAAAGCATCAAAAAGAAGCGCACCATTTTCTCCCGGTTCGTGTTCTCCAGCAGTGTATCCCTCCCGGGGGCACGGGGGGAGCAGAAGGGATCCCCTTGTGCGGAACTGGTGGAGCGATCAACCTGTCGTCATGGAGCCAGACAGCAGCCCGAATCCAGACCACGGCACCCTGCGCGGCCTCGATGCGGCATTCAACCGCCTCGTGGAGGCGCTCCGCGTGGTCGAAGACCAGTACCGATTCGCTCACGATCGAGCGGTCATCGCCGGGCGCTGGCAGCAGTTACGGCGCTCCGGCGGCCAGTTGCGCTGTCAGGTCGAGGACACGGTCGGCCCGCTCGTCGCCCACCGAAACGTGGCGGGAGATCAATTACGCTCGGCCCCGGGTACGGGTGAACATCCCGAACCGCAAGCACTGATCGCCGCCAACATCTCCAGAGCGCGGGAGGCGAGCCGTTCGGTCGAGGAGATGCTACGGCTCGTCTTGCCGCAGTTGAGTGAGCCAGCCGAGAAACTTCGCCACGGTATCTATGAAGTGGAATCGATCACATCCGGATTGATGGTACGAGGAAGTCGCCTGGAAAATCGCCATCTGTACGTACTGGTCACGGAGCAGCTGTGTCACGGTGATCTCCTCGAGACCACCGTCGCTGCCATCGAGGGTGGTGCGCGCATCGTTCAACTGCGAGAGAAAACCCTGCCGGCCTCAAGAGTGCTCGAAAGGGCGCGTCAACTCCGTGACATCACTGAACAACACGATGTTCTGCTCATCATCAACGATTCGGTCGAGATCGCTTACCTCAGCGGCGCCGATGGCGTGCACCTGGGCCAGGACGACATCGCTCCCCACGAGGCTCGTCGCATTCTCGGACCGGATGCCATCATCGGCCTCTCGACTCACGAACCTGAACAGGCGGCCCGGGCTGCAGCCGCAGGTGCCGATTACATCGGAGTCGGTCCCATCTTTGAAACCGCCACCAAGGAACACCGACGAGCTGTTGGAACCGAATACATCCGCCAGGCAGACGAGGTTTGCGAACTGCCGGGATATGCCATCGGGCATGTTGACTGTGAAACCATCGACGAGGTACTGGCTGCTGGAGCGACCCGGATCGCTGTCTGTACCGGCATCATTGCGCGTCCCGATCCGGCAGTTGCGGCGCGTCTGCTGTGCGAGAAACTGACGCACCAGCGATCCCAGGAGTTCCTTCGATGACACCGTCGACCGATGAACCTGCCCGACCTTCCCTGCTCAGAAGACTCTACGATCTCATCCTGGCGGAAGCAGAGACGAGACGAGGTCCAGCCGTACTCGCGGGGGTGGCCTTCACCGAATCGAGTTTCTTTCCGATTCCCCCCGATCCGCTGCTGATCGCACTGGGAATCGGCGCTCCCCGCCGAGCCATCCCGCTGGCGCTGTTGACCACCGCCATGTCGGTACTCGGTGCGATACTCGGATACGCCATCGGAGCGTGGATGATGGAGGCGATCGGAACCTCGATCATCTCCTTCTTTGGTGCCGAGCAGCGTTTCGAGCAACTGGTGGAACAATTCCAGGGGGTCGGATTCCTCGCCGTCCTAACCGCTGCCTTCACTCCCATCCCCTACAAGATCTTCACCATCGCGGCAGGCTCTGCGGCGATACCGCTGTTCGATTTCATCATCGCGAGCATCATAGGCAGGGGTGCCCGCTTCCTCGCCATAGGGATCCTGGTCCGCCTCTACGGGGCGGCGATCGAGCAGTTCATCGACCGGTGGTTCGGAGTTCTGAGCGTACTGGCCTTGATTCTCGCGGTGCTCGGATTTCTCGCCATCAGTGGATTCTGAGCAAAACAGGATCAGCGCTGCAACGCTCGGCGCAATTGATCCAGCAGCGCATCTTCGATGCCGCCGTTATCGACGGGTACTTCGATCTGGAGTGGAGCCCCGACCTGTGCCCGAGCTTGTGCCTCTGTACGCCAGGCTTCGGCGTTCTCCTCGGTGACGATGGCGAGCAACCCGGGTCCCGGATGTTCATCACCGGATTCGGGGAGATCGGGGAGACCTTCCATGCCGAACCAACCGGGAGGTCCATCCAGAGCCACCATGGCCAGCGGCCAGTCACTGTCACCGATGACCACCGAGGCGACCGCTTCGCCTCCACTGCCACTACCGGCGAGCACCACTTGATCCGCAGCCACATTCCGCTGCACCAGTAGCACCTTGCGTAGCCGCTCGAGTCCGAAGGAGAGCATCGCGAGATCCTCGTCGCGGTGGTCAGGAGCTACCCAGGCACCACCGCTACCGGCCGAGTACATCGGTTCCACCACCACGATGCACGAGGACTCTCCCAGTGCCTCGCGCAACCGCTCCAGTTCCTCCGCGGGAGCACTCTCCTCATCGGGCAACCAGACCAACAGTGGAGCCGGTCCGTCACTGCGCGCCGGAGCATCGATGCGATATCGCAGTGTCCTCGGCAGGTAGACCGCCAGACTTCCTGAATTCAGGCCTCTCGCGATCAACTCGGTATCGACGATCCAGTCCGCGCGTGGATCTCCCGCTTCCACGACCACCGAAGGCAACTCAATTGCGGGAGTGATGTGAACCGTTGCCAGATCCGTAGAGGGACGTCTCAGCAATACCTGACGAGCAGCACCATCGCGTTCGAGACTGTGGAAACCTCCATTGATGTGGACTACTACCGAGCCCGGGAATTGCTCGAGGGCCCGCACCACCGATTCGCCCATCGTGTTGTCCCACAGGCTCTGCACCTTCTCGAGCCGATCTTCAACCGTTGCTCCCGGACTCACATGACCATGACCGCGCACCGTGCGGTCATAGCGCTGCCAGTAACGTTCCGTATTGGCCAGCAACTTCTCGGCGATGGTCGCCCTGGTCGATTCATCGAGTGCCGTAAGTCCTCCACCGAAAGCCACCTTGCGCCAGACGGAAGCCGGAACATTGGCAGCGATCACCGGCACACCCTGTTGCTTCGCCCATTCCAGGATGGGGCGATAGCCGGTCTCGTAGTTGTTCCATGGATTCGATTGCTCCAGAAAATCATCCTCGTCGATGACTCCGGACAGGTAATCATTCACCACCGACTGTCGATCTCGACCGAACATCTCCATCGAGATCACGACATCTCGGCCAGCAGCATGAATCCCCGCCACGACCGCGAGTTCGCATCGATGGGTCACATCATCGAGGTGCGTTTCACCGAGAATGACCACTTCTCTCGTCGAAAGATCCGCGATCATCTGCTCGAGACTGGCAAGTTTGCCACTATCGGAGGAGTGAACACGGATGTGACCCTCGAGCGGATGTCCGTGACGATTTTCCGCCAACCAGGGCAGTCCTCTGCAGCCGAGCAGTGACATCAACAGCAGTATCCAGAGGAACGTCGTCTGTAGTTTCTTCATCGACACCACTCCTCGATCCAGGCCGCCGCCTCTTGCAGATTATCGAGCACGGCGTCCGCCTCGATTCCCTCGGCCAGGGGGGATTCTCCCCTGCCAGTACGAACCCGAACCCGGGTCATCCCCAGCGACTGCGCCGCCTCGATATCGCAGCACGAATCACCCACCATCACCGAGCGTTCGAGATCAATACCGTGCTGCTGGGCAGCTCGCAGGAACATACCCGTCGCAGGTTTGCGACAATCGCAGTCGGCATCCGGAAGATGCGGACAGTGCTCGACAGAGGCGAGAGGAGCCCCCCAGTTGCGACAATCTTCAACCAACCGCTGATGAATCGACTGCACCACATCCTCGGTGGTCCAGCCCCTGTCGATGGCGGACTGATTGGTCACGACGACGATGGGAAAACCGAGCCGACCGAGCCGTTGCATCGCTTGCGGCGTGAAATCGTAGTACTGGAAATGCTCGGTGCTGAGAACCGACTCCTGGCGGAAGTGATTGAGCACTCCATCTCGATCGAGAAACAGGCCCGGTACGCCGCTCAAGATCCCGATCGCCCCGTCGTCCGCTCGGCCAGGATACTTCTGACGGCGACCCGGAAACCGTGGATGATCATGTGCGTCATCACCATGTGGGCATCCTGGGCAGACTGCATCTCGTCGACTTCAACATGGAGGGAAATATCCACCATTTCCTTCAACCTGCCGCCATCGAATCCCGTCATCGCTGCGGTCACGCAGCCGATCTCACGGGCACGTTCGATGGCCGAAACCAGGTTGGAGGAGTTCCCGGAACCACTCATCGTGAGCACCAGATCCCCTGCACGAGCCCACTGCTGTACCTGTTCGGAGAAGATCGCATCGAAGTCGATGTCATTGCCCAGAGCGGTGATGATGGCGGGACTCTCGTTGAGGCTGAGAACCCTGAGTCGCTTCGATTCGGAAAAGGGAATCGCATAGGTCGCCAGATCTTCCGCCAGATGAGTCGCGGTGGCGGCACTTCCCCCGTTGCCAAAGACCAGCAACTGGCGGTCATCGCGCCAGGCATCGATCACCTTGCGGGTGAAGAGGGCAACCGATTGCGCCTCGATCTGACCGAAAGCCTGCTGGCTTCGATCGAGGTAAGAACTCAGTTCGGTAGCCAACGAATCGAGATCAAATCCGTCGGCGTGAGAATCACTGGCTGACAAGGCTCCTCCAGACTCTGCCACTGACTCCGTGAGGATACCTCCTGGAACCCTCGGCGACAGCCCGACAAAACAGCAAGGTGCTCAACTACCGCAATCACGCCCGTCACAGATCCGGGATAGGATCTCCCAGGAGCCCGGAGAAGCAGGGAGAAAGAGATTTACTGTGGCTCAGCCTCTCCACAAGCCGATGAGCCATTCCTCATCACCGGAGGATCCTGACCGGCGGGAACTGGCGCAATCAGGGGTCCCAATTGCACAAAGTCGGAGAGAAAGAGGAAAAAAAGAGACCCAACCCAGAAGGGGGAAATTAGGGGAATGTTCCGGGCCGGGTCTTCAGGAACTTGTCAGGGCTCGCAAGCAGGAAGAAACGGAGGCCCGGATCGATATCCGCGCTGTGCGCGAGGCATCCGGGTCCGCGGGGACTCAAATAAATTCCGGTCTCGGAACCAAGTCATCCCCTGAATCCTGCGTTACGAGATTCAAGGGTGGATTGTCCACAGGTACTCCACGTTCGTCCAGTGCAAAAATCCCCAGATGAGAGAGATTTTTTAGTACCATTGGTGCCGGGTCAGACCGACCCTATCCTGCGCAAAACCCTGTTAGATAGGCACCTAGGAGATCTTCCGAGGTACCTGGGCGGCTCTTGACACTCGAGAGGACTCCGATTGCCAATTTCCAAAGGTGTCCTCGAATCTCTTTCACGAGCCTCCTGGATTCGAAAGATGTTCGAGGAGGGTAACCGGCTCAAGGCCATCCATGGCAAAGACGAGGTCTTCGACTTCACACTCGGCAACCCTCACCTGCCCCCTCCTGCACCATTCGTCGAAAAACTGCGCGAACTGGTCAATGGACCCCAGGAAGAGATCCACCGCTACATGCCCAACGCTGGCTGGCCCGAAGTGCGTGAGAAGATCGCTGCTCATCTGAATCGACGGACAGAGATGCCGTGGACAGGATCGCACATCGTGATGACGGTGGGTGCCGGTGGAGCCTTGAACATCCTGCTCAAGACACTGCTGAATCCCGGCGACGAGGTGATCATCCTCAGCCCCTACTTCGTCGAGTACATCTTCTACATCCAGAACCATGGTGGGGTTGTTGTCGATTGCCCCACCAGTGAGAATTTCTGTCCTGATCCGGAAGCATTGCTGTCAAAGGTCACTAATCGTACCCGAGCGGTGATCATCAACAGCCCCAACAATCCGACTGGACGCGTCTACACCGATGCAGAACTGCTTCGCTTCAGCGATGCATTGAGGGAAGCATCCGCCAGCATTGGCGAGCCGATCTATCTCATCTCCGACGAGCCCTACCGCAAGGTGACGTACGGAGACGTGATTTGCCCCGAAATCACTGACTGCTACGACGATACCATCCTGATCACCTCCCATTCCAAGGACCTGGGGCTCGCTGGAGATCGCATCGGCTACCTCGCCGTCTCGCCAAATGCCGCAGAGGTTCCCGATCTGGTTGCTGGCTGCACATTTTGCAATCGGACCCTCGGTTACGTGAATGCACCCAGTCTTCTTCAACTGGCGGTGGCAGATTGCCAGGAGGTTTCCGTCGATTGTCAGGAATATGCTCGAAACCTCCAGATGCTCAGCGACCAGCTGGATCAACTCGGTTTCGAGTACGTTCAACCTGGAGGTGCTTTTTTCCTGTTCCCGTCCACGCCCGATATGGATGACGTCGAGTTCGTTCAACTTGCGATGGAGGAGAAGATCCTGGTCGTGCCTGGAAGCGGATTCGGTAGAGCCAATCACTTCCGGCTCTCGTTCGCAGTTCCCGAAGAGATGGTGAAGAACTCCCTCCCGGCCTGGGAACGTTTGGCGCAACGATGCCCGGCGCTCGGACGCAACCAGGAGAGGACCCTCGATTGAGCATCCTGTGGACGCCCTCCTGCTCGGGCGACGGGACCGTCCAGCTGCAGCAACTTCAGGAGATCCTATCCAGCCCACCGGGTTTCATTCGGTCACTCGATGACGATGCGGCTCTGCAGGCGGTGGAAGAGATCGCCGCAACGATTCCCGACGAGGACTCGATCTTGCTGCTGGGGATCGGAGGGTCTGCACTGGGTGCTCGAACCCTGCGGGACTCTCTGGCATGTGATACCGGTCGCAATCTCATCATCCTGGACAACATCGATCCGGATACGGTAGAGACTCAACTTTCACGTCTCGATCTCACCCGAACCACGATCCTGGTGATCTCAAAATCAGGAACCACTGCCGAAACAACTGCACAGTTGTTGCGGTCCATCGCAGCCCTGGAGGCAGCAGGAATCGACCCTGATCAAAAGATCATCGCCGTCACGGACCGGGAAAAGGGGCCACTGAGGGCTCTTGCCACTGAAAGAAACTGGCGCTCTCTCGAGGTGCCTTCCGACGTCGGGGGACGATACTCGGTGCTGACTGCGGTCGGGTGGCTTCCGGCGCTACTGGTCGGAATCGATATCCGAGATCTCGTCGGTGGAGCGAGAAAATGCCTCGAGGATCTGCGCCATGCCGGTGTAGATCACGCCTTGATCCAGTGGGTCAGCGATTGGGCGCAACGTTCAGCGAGCCATAAGACGGTGGTGCTGTTTCCCTATCGGGATCGTCTGCGGACCTTCGGAGACTGGTTCGCACAGTTGTGGGCAGAGAGCCTCGGTAAACGCAGGGATCTCTCCGGCACCGAGGTGTGGGCTGGCTCGACTCCCCTGATTGCCCGCGGAGTGACCGATCAGCATTCCCTGGTTCAACTGTTCATGGAGGGGCCAGATGACAAGCAGTATCTGTTCCTGGATGCTCCGATCGAAGGAGCAGACCCCCTCATCGAAGATGGTCTGGCAGATCTCCATCCCGATCTCGAATACCTGGGCGGCAAGAGCCTCGGTCAACTTCGAAATGCAGAGCGTGAGGGAACCATCGCAGCATTGCGTTGGGCAGGCAGACCGGTGTCTACCATCGAACTGGAGAAACTGGATGCCGCCCATCTCGGGGCTTTGATGGTGCTATCGGAGATGATGACGGTGCTGGCAGCAGCAGCACTCAAGGTGAACCCCTACGACCAGCCCGGTGTCGAAGCAGGAAAAGCGGTCGCATTCGCAAGGTTGGGCCGGGCAGGTTGGCACGAACAGGAATCGGAGATCACCGCGGGGCATACAGCCCCATCACCGGCTCCCCCCATCGATTGCTAGGTGCTTTGCATCAACTACTGGAGCTAGATTTCCTTCGCGCTACCAGACGGACACGAGCATTCCACTCGTCCGCAGAGATCACACCCTTCTGAATCAGCAACTCGATGAGTGCCTGCTGCAGAAGCGATTCATCCTGAGTTCCGTTGACGGCAGACTTGTTCTCTCGGGGTGCCTGCGTCGAAGGTTGGGATTGCGATGCTGCAGAACCCTTCTTTCGTACTGCTCGTTTCGGCTTCGGAGCACGACAGGCCTCTGAACTGAAAAAATCCAGTGGCAACGAGAAGCGCTCTGCAATTCGTCTAACCAGAGCACTGCTGGGGAGACTCTGGCCATCGAGGACATCCTGGATGGTATCGGGCAACACCCCGACTCCCTTGGCAAGTCCGGGAACGGTTTCGTGATGAGCATCGATGAGAAAGCGGATCTTGCGAACCACTTGTTCGGGCTCTGAAGTCAATTCGTCGATAATCTTGTCCTCTTGTGACATCGTTCCTCCCGTGAGTTCACCGCTAAAGCAGCATCCATCTGCTCTATCGGTTGCCGGGAAGCATCTCTGGAGGACTTTCTTTCACTGATTCGCCAGCAACAGCAGGGCATTGAGAAACAGATCCGCCGTTCCTCGCCAGAAGGAGCGAAACAGTGGATCTCCGGCAAATAGCACCACCTTGCCCCGCCCCATCCGCTCCTCGACCAGCCACACCCCACCCGCCAGGGCTTTCTGG
This sequence comes from Planctomycetota bacterium, assembly GCA_036338595.1. Lineage (GTDB taxonomy): Bacteria > Planctomycetota > UBA8108 > UBA1146 > UBA1146 > QNYK01. The sequence continues at coordinate 14,887 of JAYZBV010000042.1, forward strand.
TTCTCATCGGAGATGAACCCGCTGACCACCGGATTTTCTCCGGCAAGGACTCCCACATCCCCGGCATCTCCTTTCAGGTCGAATATTCGTACGCTTCCGATGAAGCCATGAATCCGCGTCGATTGACCGAAAGCGATGGGATGATCCGGATCGAGATCGAATTGTACGATATTGCCGGGTACCTGCTGCAGACGTCGCTCTTCACGAAGATCGGCCCTGGTGCGCCGCTTCGGTTCGCTCTTTTCCTTTTCGGGAGCCTTTCTTACCTCGTGAGAAACGAGTCCGAGTCCCGATTCCCCACACTGGAATGCACTGCTTCCAAGAGCCAGCACCACCCCACCACCACGCACCCAATCTGACAGGGCTTCCTTGCTTCGTTCTCCCATTGCCGATCCGCGAAACCCCGAGGGAATCACCAGAACATCGAAACGATCTAGATTTCTGCCGAAATCGCCGGCAGAGATGGAGGTGAAGGAAATCCCGACTTCTTGTTCAAGGAAACTCCATACCGCTCCGTAGGATGTACTCGACACGGAGGAGGGGCCAAGCACCGCTATGTTGGCATGAGCCAGTTGAGGGAAGGAACCGGACCCCAGATCGGGTCCCACGTCGGTCCAACCACTTGAGGTACCGTAAAAGACTGTCCCGGTCTCGAGGGCGACTCTCGAAACGGTTTCATGCGTATCTTCGGAGGAGATCCAGACCACCAGCGTACCGGCGGGATATTCTTTGCCCTGCAACTCGATCTTTTTGGTCACCAGATCGACCTGTTCACCGGCTTGCTGGAGAGCCCGAAGCGCACGTGCCGAGGGCACTCCCCCCCATCGATGGAGATAGGCCACGCCGGCGCGTTGCTCAACACGTCCCACCTGGGCTTCCAGTTCCCCGATGGGAACCAGGATTCCATCGACGGGTTGACTCGCAAGATAGGTATCCACCCCGAAGGCCATCGGCAGGGACCAGGCCGCCACGTCGTAAAAATATGCTTCCTCCGCCTTGGCATTTGGCTCCATCAGCGCGCGTGCGAGACGGCCCTGCGGTTGATCGAGAGGGACGATCACCGTCCCCGGCGGCAACTTGAGGATCTCCAGTTCGGTACCATCGTGATGAACTAGCCCTTCGACCACCACCTCGTCCATCGTCTCGACCAGTTCGATTCCCTGTACCTGTAGTAACTTCAGCAGTGAGCGGCGACGATCCCCACCACCTGGCGGGATGATGAACTGAGCCAACTCCGACGACCGACCGGCATGGATGGCACCCTCACGAAAAGCAAAGAAGTCCTGCTGAAGGCGGAGGCGATTTCGAGCAGCACAATCAGCAGTCGCCAGCCCCGCAACGTGATGGTGGTGAAGACGTTCTGACAGCGTCAGGATGGTTCCGTTTCGACGTCGGTAGGCCAGCCCTGCACCACCACCTCCAGCTTGTTCGTAGGTCATCCCTATCGATCCGTTAAGTGTCGGCCACGAGTCGCCATATGCGGGATAGAACAAATCGAACTGTTCAGCGGTGTAGTACTTCCAGCCGAAGCGATCAAAGGCACCGGCATTCGAGAGGCCGAATACCTCGCTCCACTCGACCCGATCCAGGGGAATGTTGGCATTGATCGGCTTTTCGGGTGGAAAGAAGAAGTAAGTGGACTCCGGCGACATCTCGTGAAAATCAACATGCACCAGTGGCTGCCAGCGCAGGTACTGCTCGATCCGGGCGCGCGTTTCTGGCTGACTCTGCCAGGCCCAGTCGCGGTTCAGATCGAACAGGTAGTGATTACTACGTCCTGATGGTGAAGGCGGATCATGTTCTGTAGCCGCTGGATCAGGATTGGCGGGGCGCGCCTGCACCTGGTGGTACCACTGGAGATATCTCTCACGGCCATCCGGATTCAGTAACGGATCGATGATGACGAGACAATCCTCGCGGATCTGACGCATCTTGGGATCCGATCCATCGGCGAGTTGATGGATCGTCGCCAGCGCCGCTTCGGTCGCCGAGGATTCGTCACCATGGACGTTGTAGGAGAGCCAGATCACCGCCGGAAGATCTTCCAGCAAGGTGTCCAGATCCAGTTCTTCTCGCTCTGCCAACCGACGTGGATCGGCGAGCAACTGCTGGGCAGCTCGAATTTCATCGAGTCGAGCGATGTTCGACTCGGTGGAGATCATCACCAGCACCAGTTCTCGACCCTCGACGCTTCGACCATACTCCTGGATCAGAACCCGAGGGGAGAGCGCCGCGACCTGCCGACAATAGGCCACAACATCGTGATGAGGAGTGAAACGATCGCCGAGCGGAATCCCGAACCACTGGCCGGGAGACGGAACCTTACCCTCGAAGGTATCGTTGCCGCTGTAAGGAAAAGGTGTATCTCCAGCAGAGAGTGGCACTGAACCTACCCCCAGCAAACACCAGATGGACAAGAGAAGCTTCAGCATCAAACCTCCTGGATCATCGACCTCCGGGGAGTCATGGTGGTCCCCGATCGACGACATTCTGCCTTCACAATGATCGTTAGGCTAGATGGCCCTGGCTGCGTCAAAAACTGCAAAGAGGAATCAAAGTGTCCAGTTCCCGAGGTGAACTCTCCCCCATCGTCTCCCTGGCCGCACCGATCGTCGTTACCCAGCTTGGAACGATGATGATGGGGATGGTTGATATGTGGATGGTGGGTCGGGTCGGAACCTCTGCTCTGGCTGCAGTAGCACTCGGCGATACCTGGGCATTCGGAATGCTGATCCTCGGACAGGGATTGATCCAGGGTATGGATCCGCTGGTGACACAGGCTCACGGAGCGAAAGATGCGAAGGCGCTGGGACGGTCTCTTCAACGTGGGCTATTGCTGGGGCTGGTGTTGATCCCTGTACTGACCCTCAGCTGGCAGCTGGGGGGGGCTGCTCTGGTGGCGTTGGGACAGGATCCTGGCCTCAGTTTAGTGGCGGAGTCCTACATCCAGGCACAGCTGTTCAGCGTGCCAGCAATACTGGGATTCCTGGTACTGAGACAGTACCTGCAAGGACGGGGATTCGTCAGACCCGCGCTATGGACCGTTCTCATAGCCAATCTATTCAACGTGGTGTTCAACGAACTGTTCATCTTCGGAGGACTGGGAATTCCTGCTCTCGGAGTCGAGGGAGCTGGATACGCCACCGGCGCAAGCCGCTGGTTGATGCTGCTGCTGTTGATCGGCTTCATGATGAGGGGACGTTATCTCGCCGAGGGATGGGTGCCCTGGAGTCGCCGCAGTTTCTCCCTTCGTGCGATGGGAACGCTGCTCTTGCTGGGACTCCCGATCGCGATCCATTTCGGGGTCGAGGTGTGGACCTTCCAGGCCGCCACCTTGATGGCCGGCAGGATCGGGGAGATCGAACTGGCCGCTCACATCGTGGTTCTGAAGATCATCTCCTTCACCTTCATGTTCCCATGGGGAATCAGCGGAGCCGCAACCACCCGGGTCGGAAACCTGCTTGGCGAAGGGGATGTCTTGCGGGCGCGTAAAGCAGCCAGGACTGCCATCGCACTCGGCGCTCTCGTGATGACGGGCGCGGGAATCACGATCCTGGTGCTGGGAGGCAGATTGCCGGCAATCTTCAGTTCCGATGTCGCGGTCCTCGCAAGCGCCATTGCATTGCTGCCGATTGCAGCCGGATTCCAGATCTTCGACGGTGTTCAAGCGGTCGCAGCGGGGGTTCTCCGGGGAGCCGGAAGAACGATTCCGGCGGCAGCGATCGGCGTCATCGGATTCCCCCTGATCACGCTTCCGCTGGCCTACCACCTCACCTTCACCAAGGAGATGGGACTTCCAGGAATCTGGTGGGCATACCTGACGGGCCTGGTGATCGTTGCAACGCTACTGGTCAGTTGGACCACGCTCACCGCAAAAAACTGGCAACCGATGCAAAGAAGAATCGCCGGAGAGTGACTGCAGCGACAAGATCCATCAACTACCGCTAGCGGCGAGAAGAAACTGGTAAGTCCCTCTGGTCGACTCCACCCGCAGTATCACTGCCGAATCCACCTGTTCGAGGCGCACCTGCAAACCTGCGCTCCCTGCCCCTGCAGCACCGGAAGGGAGCAACACCTGGACCCCGTCACCGTGATCCAGTCGAGCCAGTTTCTCATCGAGAGCCAGACGTTGTTGCAATGCCTGGTCGATCCTCCTGCGCAGAGATTCTTCCTCACCAGCGGCCGCTTCTGCTCCGCCCTTGATCCGCCG
>JAYZBV010000043.1:0-2906 GCA_036338595.1 Planctomycetota bacterium
CACAGCGTCACCCAGATGTTTCCTTCCGGGTCGAAGCGAGATCCGAAGGTGAACTCGTGCTCCGAGCCGAAACCCCAGCCATCACTGACCGTCTCGTACACATCTGCAGTACCATCGCCATCACTATCGATGATGCGTGTCACCTCTGCCTGCTGGGTGGCATAGAGAACGCCATCTTTACGGGCCAGCCCGAACACCTCGTGTAGCCCCTGGGCGAACAGGTGATAATCGGCGGCCAGGTCGTCATCGAGCAAACCGTCGACGAACCAGATCTCGCCGCGGCGGGTGCCGATGGCGACCTGGCCGTCATCGAGTTCCAGCATGCTGACCGCCTCGAGGTGGATCGCCGGTGGGATCTCCAGATCCTCGATCACCCACCAGCCGCCTTCGTCGATCTCCGCCATCGGCGGCAGATTTTCCTGCTCGTTTTGCGCCATGGCAGGTATCGAAACACAAATCAGCAGGGACAGGACGATGCCATGGAGACCGGTCTTCATCGGCGGTCCTTTCCCCAGTGGTAATCGATGGTGATCGAGGTGTCATCGTTGTAGATCGGTATCTGAATCCATGTTTCCCACTTCTCCGGCACGGTGTACGTCGGTCGTATGGCCGCATCGTGCTTGGAATCCGACAACCTCACCTGGAGACCATCCTCGTAGATGCAGGTGCCGTCATCTCGAATCTCCTCAGGCGGAACGTCCCTGACGCGCAGGTAAAACGCGCCTCGCTGGTTGGGAGACTTGCTCAACTTGAAATCGATATTCCTTCGCAAGAAGAAACCGTTTTCATCCTCGATGGCGACGTTGGTTTCCTCGATGTCGAGGAAATCTGTGGAGTACATCAGTGTCGGTATCTTTTTTTCACCCAGCTTGTAACCCCTGAATTGGTAAGCGGCAGGTCGAATACCCTGTTCCCGTTCCCCGGGCCACGGGCAGAAGACATCCTTGAGAAATACGACGTCGGGTCCGTGAGGGAAGGTCAGTACTTCATCGCCAAGCGGGCGGATTCTGCCCATCCCTTGCGAGGACCAGTGGGCGCCCGCATCGAGAAAGCGCCCCTTCCACATCAGAGCGAGCCGCAATTCCTGAGCATCGAAGGCATAGTTCAATCCCCCAGGTAGACCGACCGCGATGCCACGGAATCCCGCCTCCCACAACTTGCCGCGATAGAGGATCGCCTCGCCACCGACGATCAGTTCCTTCTGCTGACGGCTCAGCCCCTCGGGAAATACCGCCTGCTCTCCATCATCCAGGTAACTCCACAGCGCCTGCACTTGCTGGCCGGCATCTCCATCGAGTAGATCTGGAAGCATGCTGCGTCCACCGGGCCAGAAGGCGAGCATCTGAGTTCCTGGGCGTAACGATTCCGGATCGAGCATATAGCGATGGAACCAATCGCGGTTGAGGCGCTCGGTGGTGGTGACCAGATCCATCGCGCGCATGCCGACCGATTGTTTGCGATTGAAGTCGTGGCAAAGAATGCACTGCAGCATCCCGACGCTCGTCATCTGATGTCCTGCGGACTTTGCCGTTTCGGCATCATGGATGAGGCGTGGTACTGACGTGAGCTGGCGATCCACTGCGATCAGATCGGCAGCGAGTTTGAGGGTCTGAGGATGATTGAAATGAGGCATGCGAGTGTTCATGTAGCCTCGAACAGATCGTCCACGTCGGATCACGGTATCGAGCCAGTTGGGTTGTAGTTTGTCACCGACTCCTGCAAGAGGGGGAGGAATGCGTCCCTCGTCGCCGAGGGTAGGGTCGGTTCCGGTGAAGAAATCTCTCCGGTCATCGGGGATTCCACCGAGATCGCCCCGAGCATGGCAAGCAGTACAGCGAAATGTTTGCATCGTGAGGTCGACACGCTGCTCGGGACCGGGTGGTTGAGGATCCGAGTTCAGGAACTTCAGAGCGGCTTCGAGGTCTCGTGTCTGGAGGGCAGAGAGCGTGTACTTCGGATGGGGACGAACAGGAGTTGATCCGGCGAGTTTCTCCAGTGCTGGTGCATCTGCAGCGGAATTGTCTTCATGACAGTGCACGCACCCGAATTTTGTATAGAGATACTCCCCGAGCTCAACATCGCCGTCCAGCAGATCCCATGCTAGCTCGGGTGGCAGTGGCTCCCTGAAGTTGCTCAGAAGGGAGGAGTCGATGGGGCCGCGATCGAAACCCGGACCCTGCCATTCCAGTTCCAGGATGGCATCTTCAACCCACTGGAAATGGGACACTTCGATGCGATGGAGACCCGGTTCCAGATGGATGGACGCATCGCTTTCGACCACCTTCTTCCGTTGGTAATTTTTGGTTCCTCCGAGATCGATGACGTTTTTCTTATCGATACGAAGCCTGCCGATGTCATCGACCTTCAAGTAGAAGTGGTAATCACCAGATAGTTCAATTCGGAGCCAGCCGGAGAAGTGTGTAGTGACGTCATTGCCACGCTGTTTCTCCGGCAGGTTGAATCCCTCGGCAACAGAGGTTTTCCAGGGTCGAGAACGAGTGGAGTCATCGAGCCCCTTGCGGTGACCACGATCGAGTGCCAGATCGAGTGGGGCGGCGATCCTTGTTTCCCGCAGCAGGAAATGAGCGATGGCATCGGCTTCGCGATGGCTTAGCCCCAGTGAAGGCATTCTGCCAGACGGTCGACTGCTATGCGGATCTCGGAGAAAGCGAGTCAGTTGTGGTTGCGACCAGTGCTCGACTCTACCGGTGAGGCGATTGGAATGATCCGGAGTCGTGGCTGCTGCGCCCAGTGGTTCGTGACAGCTGACGCAACCCACCTGGTGGTACAGGCGTTCCCCTTCCTCGATGGCGACCCGATCAGGGGTGCTTCTTTGCCAGCTGGTTTTCGATCGATCCACCAGGTAAGCGACCAGACGTCGCACTGCCACTTGTCGATCCAGTTCT
>JAYZBV010000044.1:0-19505 GCA_036338595.1 Planctomycetota bacterium
AAGCTGGCCACCTACCTCGAAAGCGTCGGTGCGAAGATGCCGACAAAGAACCTCCAGTACGATCCGAAAAAACCGAGCAGCGATCGTACAAAGCGAGGCAGATCACAGAAGTAACGGGAACGACTCCAAGGAGCAAAACCCGAGCGTTGTAACGCTTGAGGTAAAACTGGCTGTCAGATCGTCCAATGCCGTTCAGTCGGATGCGCGAGGCTCCTAGGCTCGGCTACCAGCGCCTGCCGCTGCTGCTCGTCCCCGGTAGGAATCTCGGCGTTTGCCCCGATGCGGTCTTGGCCGTCTCGAATGATCGGGCCTTGAATTGCCCTGACTGCGTCGAATATTGAGGTTCGGGTCGCGTCCATCCGGACGACGTGCGGCCTTCTCGAAACCTTCCGAGGCTGTTTTTGAAATCTCGAAGGTACTGAAAGCTGGCCCGAGGCGAATCGCACCGACCTCAGAACTGCTGACATTTCCTCTTCGGCACAGATGCGACAAGATGCGACTCGCGCTCGCTCCCTTGGATGTGCCCCAGTTGATTTCAAAACTCTGGAAGGCACCAAACGTTGCTTTTCTTCGTGGCCCCGAATTTCGTGGATGACGCGGGCCTCGAGAATCTCGTGAATGCCCTGATCCCTCGGAGACTTCCGCAATGGAATAACCCTGGAGTGCCGGTTTGGGCTCGGCCATCTGCAAGAGAGCGGCAAGGATCTCCAGCGGATCTCGTTGCTCGGGTTGATCTAACAAGAACTTTGCGTAGGAAGTTTGCTTTTTGGAAACCAAAGAGGAGTCCGCAAGGATGGCATGAAGATCACGACGGAATGTCTTGGTATAACGCTTTTCGATCTGTGCAGGGCTCGGAACCGGCTGCCACTGCGCCTCGACACCTGCCGATGAAAAGATTCGCCTTACACGACCCTGGGAATGCGCCGGTACCATCAGAACACTTCGACCCTTGCGACCCGCTCGTCCGGTACGTCCACTCCGGTGAGTGTAAATTTCGACATCGGCCGGTACATCTGCGTGAATCACCGTGTCAATTTCAGGGACGTCGATCCCGCGAGCGGCGACATCGGTGGCGATCAGGATATCCTGCTCACCATTTTTGAACGCGTTCAGGGTGCGTGTACGCTGCGTCTGATTGAGTTCGCCACTGAACGGTGCGGCAGCGATTCCATTTGCGGACAGTCTTTCGGCGAGTTCCGTGGCATCCACCCGACGACGAACGAAAACCAGCACACGCTCGCCGCGAGCATGCAGCAGGACATTGATGATCGCGGCATTCAATTGACGGGGACGAATGCGGTGGGCTACATGCTGAATGTCAGCATTGGCTACGCCGAGGCGAGTCCCCTCGACATGAAGGGGATTTTCCTGGAAACGATCGGCCAACCGTTTGACGATCGCCGGAAAGGTCGCAGAAACAAGATGGCTGCAACGATCCTTGGGCAAAAACTCGAGGATCGCTTCCAGTTCATCCCTGAAGCCCATGTCGAGCATCTGGTCTGCTTCGTCCAATACGACCTGACGAAAAGAGGAACAGTTGAGCCTGCGCGATTTCATGTGATCCAGCAATCGGCCTGGTGTTCCCACCAGGACTGCCGGCGACTTGCTGAGCGCGCGGCGCTCACGGCCGATATCCGATCCGCCTGTGACCACTTCAACAGCCACGCCTTTGATCCTGGCAAAGAGCCAGCGTAGTTCACCCGCGACCTGCACTGCCAGTTCACGAGTGGGTGTGATCAATAGAACGCGAGGCCCTTCGGAACCGCGGGCGACCGTCGAATCATCGTCAGCAGGGATCAGATCACTGGCCAGGCGAATCCCGAGGGCCAGGGTTTTACCGGATCCGGTCTGTGAGGAGATACGGAGATTTCGCCCCGACCCCTCGGATGAAAGGACGGCCTCCTGTACCGAGGTCAGCTTTTCGAAACCACGTGCAACGATGGCCTCACGCAGCGGAGCCGGTACACCGGCAAAGGGGTCTGTAGTTGACATTTTTGTCTCTCAAAATCCGGGGAAACATAGGTCTTGCCACCGGACTCTAAGTGAGCAACGAGGCAGGCTGAGGCCGATGTCGGCACTCAGTTTCAGTGATCATAATAGACTTTAGCCTTTTCGAACTGAATTGTCTCAATTGAAGAGAAAAAGGCCAAAATACTGCCTCCTCAATTGCTCTCGTGGTCCTGCTCGATCGTCTCGCTGCTGCTGGTGCGGAACCTGCAGGAATCTGGCCCGAGGCGCGGATAATGAATATGAAAGCGTCGACCTCGGTGATGTCGTGACCCCGCCTCAATTTCCTGTTTCTGTGTTACCCGGTGCCGTAATCGGCGTCTGCGAGGCTAACGTGCCCACCGGTCGGCTCACCTGTGTCATCCCTAACTGTCTCTGATCTCTACTGAAACGGCAATTTTCAGCGAGTATAATCGAATTGAGAATGGCACCGACGAAGGGAGTGCAGTGAAAACCAACAACGCTCTCCTCCCCACCTTGCTGGCGCTCCTGTCTCTCCACGCAACACCGCTAATTGCAGAGGATCTCTGGATCATGGGCACCGTCGCCCAGGGTGGTCAGCGAACCGCAGCGGGTCAGCCCATCGAACAGACGGTCTGGATGCAGCGCGGTGCCAATACGATCCTCGCCTTCAGTTTTGGCATCGCCATCGATCCAGCACTGGGGAGCCTCACCGATGTCGCTGCGACCACCGAGCTCCTGACATCCAATGCTGGCAGCGCCCCCGACTTCATCGATGTGCAACTGGTCGCGGGCGGCTTCACCGTCGAGACCTTGATCTGCGCTGCTCCTTGCTCCGGCTGGGATGGCAGTTTTTTCTCCACACCGATCTTTGAATTCAGCATCGATCCTGTCGTCGTGGACGGTAGCCATGTCATTTGCTTCAGCGATGGCCTCGGTTCGCCACCGGTGCCCATCTCGGTGACAAACAGTCAGGAATCCTTGATTCCGACTGCTCACTGCGCCACCGTTTGCATCACAGAGCATCAGGCATGGGAGTTCGCAGCACACGATGAAACGGTGCCCTATGATGTGCAGACGGGAAATGCAGGAGTCACCGTCACGCTCACCATCGGGCAGTACCCCTGCCAGTATCCGATGGTCGAGTCGCCGGGTTTTTCATTCAGCCTCGTAAACGATGCCACGGTACTCGAGGCAACGTCGCTGACCCCCGCAGATGTTCTACTGGATCTCAACAATGGTAGCGGTCCCGATTTCATGGGTGTGAACCTGTACCCTGGTGGGGTCACCCTGGGGATTGTCGCTTCTCTCGTCGGATCTGACGCTCTCGTATTCGAGGGTGAAACCGATGCTGCCTATGTTCACTATCAGGCAAACCCTTCGGTTCTCATCGGTTCAGTGGATTCGATCACGACGATTCTTGAGTGGAGTGATAGCAATACCTCCCCAACGGTCAGCAACTACATCATGCCAGGAGATGCTTCGGTAATCCCAGGTGCGCTCATCGATGGGATCGTCACATTCGAACCGGTCGAGGTCCCTCACTATATCCGAGGTGATGTCAATGAAGACGGAACCACCGACCTGGCCGACCCCATCGTGCTACTGAGCCATCTGTTCGGTTCCGATCCGCCTCCATCCTGTGATGATGCTGGGGATGCCAATACTGATGGCACCATCGATGTAGCCGACCCCGTGTGGTTGCTGTCCTACCTCTTTTCAGGAGGTGCTGCCCCGTTGGCGCCATTCCCCGGCTGCGGAAGTGTCGGCCTGAACGACTGTCCGATCAGCAGCGCAGTCTGTCCCTAGGTTGCCGTGATCGGTTCAGATATCTGTGGCTTCTATTCGAGCAGTTCCTCGAACTGATCCACATACGGACAAGCAGCGCGTTGACGTTTGCCGACCTGGATCATCGAAGGTACCTGCTCGGAACAGGACGGCTGCGCGATGGGACAGCGAGTTCTGAAGCCACATCCAGATGGTTTGGCCATCGGCGAGGGAACGTCGCCCTTGAGCACCAGTCGATTGCTGCGTTCGCGTTCGGGATCCGGACGTGGCACCGCACTGAGCAGTGCACGAGTATAGGGGTGCTTGGGCTCCCTGAAAATTTCTCGGGTACTCCCCAGTTCAACCAGATTACCAAGGTACATCACCGCAACTCGATCGGAGACATGCTCGACCACGGAGATATCGTGAGCGATGAAGATCACCGTCAGTCCCAGCTCCCGTTTCAGCTCCTGCAGCAGATTGATGACCTGAGCCTGGATGGAGACATCGAGAGCGCTGACCGGTTCATCGGCGATGATCACCCTGGGTCGAGTGGCCAGCGCCCTGGCGATACCAATCCTCTGTCTCTGGCCACCTGAGAACTCGTGCGGATAACGCTCCGCCTGTTCTTTTCTGAGACCGACTCGTTCGAGCAGTTCTTCGACACGAAGTCGACGCTCTTCACGAGTCATGTTCTTGTGGTGCACTCTCAACGGCTCGTCGACGATCTCTTCGACGGATAATCTCGGGTTCAACGACGAATAGGGATCCTGGTAAACCATCTGGATTTCGCTGCGGTAAGGCCGGTATTGCTTGCGCGACAACCGGGTCAACTCGACTGTCCCACCGGCAGCAGGATGAAACCGGATGCTGCCCGAGGTGCTCGGCACCAGCCCCATCACGGCTTTCCCCAGCGTGCTCTTGCCGCAACCTGATTCGCCCACCACCCCCAGCGTCTCGCCCTGCTCCACTCTCAGGCTGATGCCATCGACAGCCTTCACATCCGCGATGTGTCGAGAAAAGACACCGCCGTGCACGGGAAACCACACCTTCAGATCCTCCAGTGCCAGGATCTCTGGTCTCGAATTGTCGGGGACAGGCGTCTGATTCATGACGAGACTCCCCCTGCATCACCGGATTCGTCATCTCCGACCAGATGACAGCGCACCTCGTGTCCCTCCCCTACTGTTTTCAGTGAAGGCTGCTCGACACGACAGCGTTCCTCAGCCAGAGGACAGCGTGTGCAAAAGCGACAACCTTCCGGCCAGGCAAAGATGTTGGGCACCATGCCAGGAATCGTTTCCAGTTCTCCCTGTTCGCCATCGAGTTCTGGTCTCGGCAAACTGCGAAGGAGTCCCTGGGTGTATGGGTGCAGTGGATCTCGGAACAACTTCCTGACAGGCGCTACTTCCTGGATCTTCCCTCCGTACATGACGACAACGCGGTCACAGGTCTCGGCAACCACTGCCAGGTCATGGGTGATCAGCAGGATCGATGCACCTTCCTGATGTTGTTTCATCTCGAGCATCAGGTCGAGGATCTGCGCCTGGATCGTCACATCGAGTGCCGTTGTCGGTTCATCCGCAATCAACAGCGCGGGTTCCAGAGAAAGGGCCATGGCGATCATCACACGTTGCCTCATACCCCCCGAGAACTGATGTGGATAGGCAGACAATCGTGTTTCTGCATCGGAGATACCTACAAGATCCAGCATCTCCATGGCGCGTCGATTTGCATCTGCTTTACTCGCGCCTGTATGCCTCATGATGCCTTCACGCATCTGGAAGCCGATGGTGAATACCGGATTGAGGGCAGTCATCGGCTCCTGGAAGATCATGGCGATCTCCTGGCCACGAATCTCCCTCATCTCATCGTAGCTCAGTGTCAAAAGATCCCGTCCCTTGAAGATGGCTGAGCCCTTGTCGATGTGACCTGGAGGATCCGGGATCAACTTGAGCAGACTCAAGGCAGTGACAGATTTCCCGCAACCTGATTCTCCGACCAGGCCAAGAACCTCACCGGCAAGAACATCGAAATCGACACCATCCACAGCGCGAGCGGTCTGACCCTCGACCGAAAATGAGGTGTGAAGATCCCTGATCTGAAGCAGAACTTCTTTACTGGCAGGTTCCGGTTGTGGTTCGGGTGTCATCGCCATCACCTCAGCCTCGAAAAGACCTTGGGATCGAAGGCCTCTCGCACGGCCTCACCTATGAGCACCACCAGAAACAGCGTGACCGCGAGCGCCAGCACGGGAAGCAGTACCAGATGCGGATAGATCAACAGGAACTGAAAACCCTGACTCAGGAGCCGACCCCAGGAGGGATCGGTCGGTGGCAATCCGAAACCGAGGAAATCGAGGGAAACCAGCGCATTGATGTAGTTGACGAAGGAAAAGGGAGCCCGTGAGATCACCGGGATCATCGAATTGGGAAGAATGTGACGGATCATGACGGTGAAGTCACTGACACCACTGCCGATGGCAGCTTGCACGTAGTCCTTGGCCTTCTCTCGGTAAAATTCTCCTCGAATCTGGTAGGTCACCGCCATCCACGATCGCAAAACGACCAGGAAGATGACCAGCATCCAGAATCCAGGATCGATGATGCTGGCGATGATCATGATCAGAAACAGAAAAGGAACCGAGCCCCAGATCTCGATGAATCTCTGCAACAGGATATCAGTCCAGCCACCGTAGTAGCCCATCACTGCTCCTGCGAAAATCCCCACGATGTAACCAATCCCCATCACCAGGATGGCGAAGCCGACGCTGACACGAAATCCGTAGAGCAGCAAAGGAAGCACATCGATGCCGGAGTCGCTGGTTCCCAGAGGAGCCTCCCAGGTGTCGAGAAAGCGAGTGACCAGGCGAGCATTTTCTGGAAACGACTTTCCTTCTGCCTTCGAAAGGACCTCCGCCGTTCCGATGCTGCCGTCTTCACCGACCTGGTCGATCAGGGACGCCAGATCTTCCTGCAAGGCATTGAGCGCCAGAGTGAGGCTGGCATCTGTCGGATCTCCACTGGCCACCAACTCGGAGATCTGCTGCTGAACGCTCCTGATCCGTGAATTCAGTTCCGTTGCATCACTGACTTCTCGGATCAACAGGATTCCAAGAACATCCGTGATGGGGCCAGTGCCACCGCCCTCCACCACGAAGTACTTCATCCCGGCACCCAATCGCTGACCGCCACTGGCCGCCACCGTGTAGGTGGGTTGTCCGCCCAGCGATTCCTGATTCCTGGACAGCAAGGTCGCTGTCAAGTTTGCAGGTGTGATACCAGGAATTGGCAACGATGGCCCATGGGGAGCCGTCCCTGGAAGACCCAGGCGATTCTTCTTGGGTCCATGGCGATAAAGTGGCCAGATGACGGATGCTCCGCCCGAGGTGAAGACACTTTCGATGGCCCCGAGGCCCTCGATCTGCTGCAGCAATCGCACCAGATCCTCGTTCGCGGCCTCGAGGTCCTCGATGAGCCACTCTTCTGGCTCATCGCCATTCTCGAGCGCCGCGGCGATCTCCAGCTGAGTCTCTCGAATCTCCGCTTCTAACCCATTCGCATCCTCCCTCCTGGCGCCTGCTATCGGGCCAAAGGACGCGGTCGGGTCTGCCACGATCTCTCCGAATGCGGCGTAGTCGAGGGGGCCATCCCCTGGAATGCCGAAATCTCCAGATCTATCAAAGGTGGCAAAGGGCCCTTCCACAAAGAAGAGCCAGGTGTTTGCCAGATCTCGAACCGCAGGGAAGGCTCTCTCCTGCTCGTAACGGATCATGATGGGCTTGTCGTTGACCAGTACCTCGAGAAAAAGGGAGGTGGTGAAGCAACTGGTCACGATGACAAATGAGATGTACCCGCGTCGAATTGACTTGAAGCGTCGAATCCTCTTCTTGGCCAGTGGACTGGTCTTGATGCGGATTCCAAACAATCGAAGAAGCAGCCGAACCAGCAGAGGAATGCCCCTCTGGGTGAACAGGATGCCTGCCACGATGACCAGCATGATGAGGAGGAAATTCATTGGCCCTCCCCTACTTGAACCGGATCCGAGGATCGATGAGGGCCCAGATCAGGTCGCTGAGTATGTTGCCGGTCAACCGGATCAACACACCGAAAACGATCGTGGCAAGAATGATGGGGTAGTCGCGCCGGATGATGGACTCATAGCCCAGCAATCCCAGACCTGGAATATTGCACACCTTTTCGATGAAGAAGGATCCGGCAAAGAGCAACCCCAGGAAGTGGCCGATCCCTGCGGTGATGGGTATCAGTGAGTTTCTCAGGGCATGAACATAGATCACGCGCCCCTCGGGGAGCCCCTTGGCAAAGGCTGTTCTGACGTAATCAGCCCCGAAGTTCTCGAGCAGTGAGTTCTTCATCAGCACGGTCATGCTGGCAAAAGAACCGATCATGTAACCGAACATCGGCACCAGAGTATGGCGAACTTGATCCCCGATGCAGCGCAAGTACTGACCTTGCTCCCACCACAGATTCCAATCCGCGGACCTGAATCCTCCCAGCGGCACCACATCCCAGTAAGAGCCCCCACCGAGCAATACAAGCAACAGAAGACAGGCGACGAAACCTGGTGTCGCATAACCGAGAAAAACCAGCACGCTGGTCACGGTGTCAAATGTGCCCTTGTGGCGAATCGCCTTCGAGATACCCAGTGGAATGCAAACGATCCAGGAAGCGATGTAGCCGATCAGTCCGAAATATATGGAAATCGGAAACTTGGAAACGATGACACTGAGGGCATCTTCGTTGTACGTGAAGGACCTGCCGAAGTCCCCCTGCAGGATGCCGCTGAATGCATTCTTCACGTGGTAGAAGGAGCCGTTACGATTCGCCTCGATGGTCAGCAGCGCGAGGTGGTCCTGCAGGATCTGGAAGGCGGACTCCTGATCCAGTAATTGGCGATGAACCACCGAGATCAATGCGTTGCCTTGCTTCTCCTCGGTGGTCACGGGCCGCATGAATCGAGGCCCCGACAGAGACCAGCCCAGCGAACCCAACAGGCTCACCAGATCGTTGCGAGTGGCCAATCCTCCAGCCAGCAAACGATCCGCTGTGGCTGATTGCTCTGGAAATTGAGTCCGATCTGCACGTGTCACCTCGATCAGCAAGGTTTCCCCACTGATGATGAAGTTTGCGTCGAGAACCGCCTGCTCGACGATGTCCTCCGACAGCCTGTAGGTATTCCAGAGCGATTGAGATTGTTGCCAGAATGCAGGGTCTTCGGTGCGAAACTGGAGATTGACCGGGGTCCGGGTCTTCTTGGGATAAACACCGAGCCACTGCAGATACGCAACGGGAATCGGCTTGTCCAGGTTGTAGTATGCCTTCAGCTCATCGCGAGCCTTTTCATCCAGACCGACACTCTCGGTGCCGATCCCGCCACTGCCACCTCCGGCTTCTCCGGAAGCCGCCGCTCGCATCTGATTCTCGAGTTGTTCAATCGGCCCACCCGGAGTCAGTCGCAACACTGCGTAAACGATGAAGGTGATGACCAGAAAGGTCACGGGAACCAGGAGCAGCCTGCGGGCAAAGTAGGTCCACATACCACTCATCGTTGGCTGCCTCCCCTGCTTACCGACGTCGTCGGTGGGTTACTCTGCAGTTTTATCCGAGGCATCCATCCGGGCCTTGAGGCCCCAGGGATCGATCACATCCGGGCCCACAGGCAGGGTGTCCCCCGCCTTCTGGGCCTCCGCGAGTTTCTTCTTCAGTTCTGGCGTGGTCCACCAGTAGGTCCAGAGGGCATGATCATCTCCCGTGCGAGAGAGGATTTTTTCCGGCTGGCCGAAATGGTTCCAGGACAGAATCCTTTCAAAAGGTCCGTACCAGCCGAGGGCGACCGGATGCTCCTTGAAGATGAGCCCGTCGATCTTTCGCATGATTCGAGTCTGTTCATCGATGTCAAAGGTTCGATCGTAATCCTCCATCAACTGATCCACCTCGGCGATAGAAACTCCTGAGATGTTGTTGTTGTAGGGTTCGTTTGCAAGGTCGCCATGCCATGAAGTGATCGGATTGGGAAAGAGAATGCCGCGCCATGATTGCATGTGGATCGTGAACTGGCGCTCGCTGATCTTCTTCATGAGAGCGTTGTAATCGACCAGTTTCAGGTCCATCCCGATGCCGATCTTACGCAGCCCCTCTGCCACAACCTGGTGAATCCTGGTCGAGGATGCAGAGCCGAATTCGATGGTAAATTGCAGCGGCTTACCCGTTTGATCGTGGACTCGAATGCCGTCATCGTTGCGCTTGCTGTAGCCAGCTCGGTCCAGCATTCGCTCGGCGCGTCGGGGATTGTAGCGAATCTGGCGATTGTCCCGACTCCCCCAGCGCCCCCCCGGGTAGTAGCTATCGATGTACTCGTACTGATTGAAGAAGAGTTTATCGAACATCGTTTTTCGATCGACTCCGAAACAGAATGCCAATCTCACATTCTTGTCGTCGAAGGGCCACTTCCTCATGTTCATCATGTAGCCAGAGAAGGATTGCGGCTGCTCGTTATAGATCTTCTGCTTGCGGATCCAGCCCTTCCTGACCGACTCGAATCCGGTTTCCTCTGCCCACCTCTGTGCCCTCATCACCTTGTAGTAATCGAGTTCACCCGCCTTGAATTTCTCGAATGCCAGTTCTCGATCACGAACGACGATCAGCTGGATCTTCTCAAAATTGTAGAGGCCCTTTGCAGCACGCGTCTTCCATCCCCACCAATCTTCATTTCGATAGAGGGTGACGGAGACCTCCTGCTGGATGCTGTCCTCCCGAAGGATATAGGGCCCCGAACCTGGAATCATCTTCCAGTTGAACTCGTCGAGATACACATCGCCGGGAATTCGGATTTGCTCTGCGGGATAGATGACGAGGCTGGCAGAAAAGTAAATCAACAGGCGCCAGTTGAGTTTCCTGGTCTTGACCGAGAGGGTCATTTCATCATGAACCACCGGGGTTTCGTACATGTCGGTGAATAGCTTGGTACTCGAAGGGTCCTTGATATCTGGATCCACGATGTGCTCGAAGGAAGCCAGAACATCATCGGCGGTCACCTTCGTTCCATCTGAAAATCTAGCCCGCTCATCGATCCTGAACCAGAACACCTGGTGATCTTCATTTTTTTCAATGATCCAGTGGGATGCGAGCCCAGGGATCCACTCGAGGGTCTCTGGATGGATCGAGAGAAGCCGGTCATGTGTCAATCCGTAGATATCCGTGATCGTTGTCAGATTGGAGTTGGGCCCTTCCATGCGAAGAGTCGGCAAGAAGTTAGGAATGTTGGTGCGGAGTGTGCCACCGGAGACTGCATCAGGGCTGCCGAGGATCTCGAATGAGGAGTTGGTTGTCCATGTCCTGCCATCGATCTCGACCGTGTCGTAATCCGCAAGAACACCCGGAATGAAGATCGCCATCAGCAAGAAAATCAGGGAGCAGACCTTGTATGGGGATTGGGACATCAATAACTCCGTATCTGGCTATGTGAACACGAACGGCCCGGACGCTGGGCGACCGAGCCGATGTCGAGGAAGTTCAAGTGACTGAGATCGACCCACCGATGAGTCGGGGCCAGAGGCGATGGACAGGGCACCACCGAAGTCACTCCTGGACTTCCGGTTCCTGCTCCTGCTCTCCCTCGACGACCTCTTCCTTCTCCTTCTTGGCCTTGACGCGCTTCTTGACCTTCAACACACGCGTCTTGGGCAATCCGATGGGGAAGTCTTCTCCCTCGGTGAAACGGCCTTGAGCTTCCAGTTGAAGGATTCGCTCGTAGCGAGTCAGCACATTGCGGGTTCCCTTGAGTCCGTCGCCGGTCTTCAGGGTCCTGTGAATCGACATCTTCTACTGCTTCCCACCGGGAATCCCCGGCACCATGCATCTTGCTTCCGATCCTCGAGCGTATCGACAACGATCGGTCGGATCACCTGAACTTGCCGGTAGCAGCCGACACCATCCAGTGACGGGTCAGGATAACGGCATGCCCCCCTATCGGCAAGGGAAGCCGACCGACTGGGGGGGGTTGCCGGGTCGCAGCCAGAAGCCCATGATCGCTGCGGAAAGCGGGCAGACGATGAATTTCCGCACCATCGCCATCTGGATCAGTTTCGGGATCGCCGCATCGATCCTGGCACTGTTATGGCGAGCGCCGCTGCCAGGTAGGGCAGATCTGGTCATCGGTAACGGTACCGATCCAGGCTCGCTACACCCCCACCGAGCCACCGGTATTCCCGAGGGGCGCATCATTCGAGCCATTCATGAGGGCCTGGTACTGCTCGATCCCAGAACCCTCGATCCGATGCCCGGCTGCGCGGAGTCGTGGCAGATTTCTGCTGACGGTCGGCACTACCGATTCCGGATGCAACACGGATTGCTCTGGTCCGATGGTTCCCCTCTCGATGCAGATGATTTTGTTCGCTCGTGGCTCGATCTCCTCGACCCGCTTCAGGGGGCACCCTATGGCGATCTACTGGAGGCGGTGACCGGTGCTCGTCAGTGGAGAAACGGATTCGGGAATCGAGATCAGGTCGGGATTCGAGCGATCGATTCCACGCTGCTGGAAATCGAGTTCGAACACCCGGTACCGTGGTTTCTTTACCTCTGCGCTCAGACACCACTTCAACCGGTTCATCCAGAAGCCGATGGTCGCGCAGGTCCCGGCATTGCGACCAACGGTCCCTGGGTGCTGACTCGCTGGAGTCTTCGAGACAGAATCCGCATCGAAACGAACCCGGAGTATCGAGGACCATCGAGACCGTCGTTGAAATCGATCGACTTCCTGGCCGTGGAATCCGCCAATACCCAGCTCAACATCTTCGCTGCCGGACTCTCCGACTGGTCCGTTCGGACTCCCGCAGCGGCCATCCCCATCCTGCGTTCCGATCCGACCTGGTCGCCGCGCTGGAGGGCGGATCCATACCTCGCAATCTCCTTTTATCGACTCAACCTGGAGCGCCCTCCCCTCGACGATCCTGCCGTGCGTCAGGCGCTCTCCCTCTCCCTCGATCGCCAGCAACTCTGCCACGATGTGCTCGGAGGGGACCCCGAACCCGCATACGGTTTCGTGCCATGGCCTTCCCCCGCCATCGAGAGGCAGCAACAAAAACTGCTCGATCGCGGCATACCCTCGTCACTGCGTTCAGGATTGCCCGAGTATCCAGCGATGGTTTCCATCGGCCGCGAAACAAACGGATTGCGCGGGGTGGTTCCGGCAAATCAGATCTCGTCCAGCGATTGGCCTCAGCTGGGCTTTGATCCTCATAAAGCGCGTGAACTGCTGCGTGAGGCGGGCTGGCGAGTTCCCGGATCACCGCAGGGGAAGACGATCCCGACGCTGGAAATTCTTCACCCATCAGGATCGACCAACAGCCTCGTCGCACAGTGGTTACAACTGGCGTGGAAACGAGAACTGGGACTGGACTCGACGATCCAGACGCTGGAGTGGCGCAGCTTCCTCGATGTCCAGCGCGCCGTCGACTACGACATCTCTCGCAGTAGCTGGATCGCCGACTACCCCGATCCTGCGACATTTCTGACCCTCTTCACCAGCGATTCCCCCAACAGCAGAACCGGCTGGTCTGACTCCCAGTACGATCGGTCGGTCGCTCTCGCACTCGCCGAAACAAACCCGGAGTTGCGAATGCAGTTGTGGCAACAAGCGGAGAAGATCCTTCTCGAGAGAGGACCCGTCTTGCCATTGTGGTCGATGACTTCCGGAAATCTCGTCTCTGAAGAGGTGACTGGATACCATCCCAACCCACTCGATCAACATGACCTTCGGGCGATCGGCAGGCGTTCGCCGTGACCCTCCTGTTACTGAAAAGACTCGGCGCGGCGCTGCTGACCATCTGGGCAGTATTCACCATCTCGTTCTTCATCATCCGTGCGGCACCGGGAGGCCCCTTCGACGCTGATCGAGACCCTCCTCCGGATGTGAAGCGCGCCATCGAGGAGCGCTACCACCTCGATGCCCCGTTGTGGAGTCAGTATCTCGACCAGATACAGGGCTGGCTGATGCTGGATCCTGGCCCTTCGCTGCGGCAACCGGACCACGATGTCGCCAGCATCCTGTCGGCCGGCCTTCCCATCTCATTGACGATGGGAGGCCTCGCGCTGCTGATCGGGACGATGGTCGGGATCTTGCTGGGTCTGGTCGCTGCTCTGCGAGTCGGAGGTTGGCTCGACCATCTGGTCGTGGTGATCGCCTCGGTGGGCATCTCGCTACCTCTCTATGTGATTGCTGGAATGCTGGTGCTGGCCGTCTCCTTCGGTCTCGGGTGGTTGCCCCCCGCCGGGTGGGAATCCGTTCCATCGCTGATCATGCCAGTGCTTTGCCTGGCGCTGGCACCGGCGGCCCAGGCTGCTCGACTGGTGCGTAGCGGGCTGATCGAGATGAGTTCAGAAGAGTTCGCACGCACCGCACGTGCCAAGGGGGTCTCGCCCTTCCAGGTGCTTTTTCGACACTGTCTTCGGCCTGCCCTGATTCCGCTCGTGGCCACACTGGGGCCGACCGCCGCAGCCTTGCTGACCGGCTCGCTGGTGATCGAACAGATCTTTGCCATCCCTGGAGTGGGGATGCATTTCATCCAGGGTGCGCTCAATCGGGATTACCCGCTGGTGCTGGGGGCGGTGTTGCTCTACACGATCCTGCTGCAACTGATGACCTTGCTGGCAGATTTGATGCTGTTCTCACTCGATCCGAGATTGCGAGAAGATGCCTCATGAGCAGATTCCGCACCACCCGATCCCCGATCCCTACACTCTGTATCTGCTGGCTGTTGCTGACACTGCTGGTGGCACTCATCACACCGGTCTTGCCAATCGCGTCCCCGGACGCTGCGACACCTGAACGAGCCTGGTCGGCTCCGGGGGATGGCCATCCACTCGGCACCGATGCTCTGGGGCGCGACCTCTTCAGCAGGATCCTCTGGGGATCGAGAATCTCTCTCGCGTGCGCCGCTGCCGGGGCTTTCACGGCACTGATTTTCGGCGTCAGCTGGGGACTGCTGGCAGGTGGAGGAGCAGCAAGGCGAGACAACTGGATGATGCGGGTGGTCGACCTGCTCGATTCGGTTCCCGTGGTGTTCCTGGTCATCCTGCTGGCGAGTGTCGCGAGGGGCTCTGCCTGGCAGCACGCCGGA
This sequence comes from Planctomycetota bacterium, assembly GCA_036338595.1. GTDB lineage: Bacteria > Planctomycetota > UBA8108 > UBA1146 > UBA1146 > QNYK01. The sequence continues at coordinate 14,873 of JAYZBV010000044.1, forward strand.
GGAGGGCTGGCTCTCTTCTTCGTCGTTCTGGGCATCGTCTACTGGACTCCGATGGCGCGAGTTGTCCGCGGCGAAACACGAGCACTCGCGAGGCGAGAGTGGGCGGTCGCCGCCACCGCTCTGGGGACACCGAGCAGCAGGGTCCTGTGGCGTCACATTCTTCCCAACCTGATCCCTACCATCCTCGTCACCGTCACCCTCATCATTCCCCGGGTGCTGCTGTTCGAGGCGTTTCTGTCCTTCCTGGGACTGGGTGTTCAGGCTCCCGAGGTTTCCTGGGGTACGCTGGCGAGAGATGCGTTCGAGGTACTCAACCCTGTCCACACCGCATGGTGGATGGTCGTATTTCCATCGATTGCGCTGGCGGTGACGCTGCTGGCTCTCAATATCCTGGGAGACGCATTACGCAGCGATCTCGACCCGAAACTGCGCCGCTAGTCCTTCATCTTGGGATCAAAGGCATCGCGAAGGCCATCGCCGAGCAGATTGAAACCGAGCACGGTGAACATGATGGCGAGCCCGGGGAAGATGCCCATCCACGGCATGGTGACCCAGTACTCCTTCGAGTCGACCAGCATCCGGCCCCAGGACGGGGCGGGCGGCGGCAATCCGATGCCGAGGAAGGAGAGCCCTGCCTCGGCGAGAATGTTACCGGCGATCATCAGGGTAGAAACGACCACGACCGGACCGAGACAGTTCGGCAGCACGTGCCCGATGAGGATGCGAGTATCACTCTGTCCCAGTGCTCTGGCACCGAGCACGAACTCACTGCCACGAAGTGAGATCACCTGCCCGCGCACGATTCGAGCGACCCCGGGCCAGCCCACGACACCGAGTGCCGAGAAGATGACGATCTCGTTGGGCTTCTCGAATACCGCCAGGATGCCGATCATCAGCAGCAAACTGGGGAACGCGAAGAAGGTGTCGGTCAATCTGGAGATCAGGGTATCGACCAGTCCCCCTCGAAAGCCTGCCAGACTGCCGAGGATCAATCCAATCAGTACCGCAACGATGGTCCCGACAAGGCCCACCCGAAGCGAGATGCCGGCGCCGTAGATGATGCGAGTCATGACATCACGGCCCAGTTCATCGGTGCCGAGTGGATGCCCCTGGGTCAATGGCGGTTGCTGATAATGGTCCTTGTCTCGGAACTGTTCGGCGAAATCGTAGGGGCCGGATCCGTCTGCATGCGAGGGCACCAGCATCGACGGGAAGAACGCCAGCAAGACGACGACCAGCACCACCACAGCTCCCCCCATGGCAAGAACATTGCGTCGCAAGCGTCTAAACGCCATCTGGGTCGGGGATTTTCCTCGGTTAGTTGCGCTCATCACGCACCCTCGGATCGAACCAGGCATACGAAAGATCCACCAGCAGGTTGACCCCGACAAAGACAAACGACATCAACAGAATGCCACCGGTGACCAGTTCTCGATCACGTTGCTTGATCGCTTCGACCACCTCACGCCCGAGGCCGGGCAAGGCAAAGACTGTTTCGGTCAGAACAGCCCCCACCAGCAGATAGCCGAATGAATTGCCGACCACCGTGACGATCGGAATCGCAGCATTTCGCATCGCATGCTTCAGGATGACCACGGACTCACCCAGACCCTTTGATCTGGCAGTGCGAATGTAGTCCTGCGTCAAAACATCGAGCATCGCAGATCTACTGAGCCTTGCGATGGTAGCCGACGAAAGCAGTCCCAGGGCGGTGGCTGGCATCGCGAGACTGGCCAGCATCGTGGCCCAGTTTTCATCGTTGAAACCTGTTCGTTGTAGATCAAAGATGGGAGCCACATAGATGATCATCAGGATTCCAAGCCAGAACACGGGCATCGAGACACCGATGATCGCCACCAGCATCGATACATAATCGAGCACCGTCCGGCTATGAACGGCAGAGAGAACGCCCGCACCGATGCCGACGATGAGCGCAACGAGCATGGAAAGGAACGCCAGGCGAAGCGTCACGAAGAAAGCATCCCCGAGGATCTCGTTGACGCTCTTCCCCGCCTTGACATCGGAGACACCGAGATCGAAGCGGGTGAAGAGCCGCCAGAGGTATCTGCCGTACTGCACCGGAAGTGCATCGTTGTAGCCGCGAGTCTCGTTGTAGGCATCGACTTGAGCGGGTTCAGCTCTTTGCCCCATGCGTATGCGCCCTGGATTCCCCGGAATTGCCGCATTCAGCAGGAATACGATGAGGGTGACCAGCAAGATGACCGGGATCGCCTCGAGCAGTCGTCGCAGGGTGAATGAGAGCACTGAACCTCGTTACTGCGCACCGGGGTTGTTGAGTTCAACGAGGTGCCAGCGAACATGGTTGCCCTGGATATCGTCGCACATCCCGGTGGGATTGAAGTTCCGCACATAGGGTTTTTTCAGGATCGTCTCTCGTCCGAACAGCAGGAACAGCCACGGGCTATCCTCAAGGATCAAGCGTTCCGCTTGCTGCAACAGATCAATCCGTTCTTCCATGTCAGTGATCAGGTATGACTTGTCGATCAGGGCGTCGACTTGCGGATTGTCGTAAAAGGACACGTTTCCGTTGGGCCCCTTGTTCTTGGAATGGAAAAGGAATGCGAGAAAGTTCTCCGGGTCCGGGTAATCCGCAACCCAACCGAGTCGAAAGAAGGGTGGCTCTCCCGAATCGGTGGCCTCGATGAACGCGCCCCAGTCGAGCATCTTCAAGCCGATGGGGATCCCCGCCTGTTTCAGGTCTTCCTGCACGACCTGAGCGATCTTGGCATTGTCGCCCTGGGTATTGAACCAGAGATCCACCGGGGGCAGTCCTTCACCCTTCGGGTATCCCGCCTCTGCCAGCAACTCCTGAGCGCGCTCTCGATCGAGTTCAAAGGCGGGTCGCGATGAATCATGACCCTGAATGCCCGGGGGCAAGATGCCGTTGGCGGCGTAGAAGCGCCCTTCGAGCAGCACTTCACCCAGAAACTTGCGGTCCACCGCCAGGTTGACCGCCTCCCGCAACTTCCGGGCACTCTCGGAATTTCCGGCGTAAGGGGAGCCTTCCTTATCGAGATTGAACCCGTAGTACTGCACCACCAGTGAAGGCCAGGACAGAACTTCATCGGCCCGATTGGAGTTCATCCAGCGCGGATAGACGCCCTGGGTCACGTTCAGGATCTCGAAGTTCCCCGCCTTGTACTCCTCCAGTTGAGCCAGCGGTTCCGGGATGACTCGGTAGTGAATCCGTGAGATTTTTGGCGCGCCTTCGAAATAGTCCGGGTTTGCCTTCAAGTGCAGCGACGTGCCTTCTTTCCACTCATCGAGGATGAAGGCGCCGGTGCCGGTCGGAAGGCGAGAAAATGCGTGGCCATGCTCCTCGACCAGTTCGCGCGGGACCACGGCGGTATTGACCATAGCCAGGTGATAGATGAAGGGTGCATACGGCTTCTTCAGGGTGATCCGTAGCTGTAGATCTCCCAGCACCTCGATGCCCTTGATGTCGGGAGCGTTCTCCGACTTGGATCGAGCCGCCTCGATCGCCTCTGCAGCACCGAGGATGGGTTCGATCAGATTGGACCGTTTCGAGCGAACGGAAGCCAGTCTCTGAAAACTGTACTTGAAGTCCGTTGCGGTGATCGCACGACCATGACTGAAGTTCACTCCCTCGCGCAGGGTGAAATCGTACTGGAGTCCGTCGTCGGAGATCACCGGCATCGCCACGGCGAGGCAGGGTTCCAGATTCAGATCTGGGTCGTAGTCGAGCAGCGTATTGAAGATCTTCGAGGCCACTCCGTCAGAAGTGGTGTCCGAGACGAGGATCGGATCAAGATCGGGAGGATTGGTCATCAACGGAATACGAAAGATGCCGTCGGGATGAGGGGCCGAAACGCTCTTGATCTGGTTTGGAGTCGATCCTCCCGAACCAGGATTCGGCGTACAGCCACAGATCCAGCACGTCATCAGCGAAAGGCAGCACAGCAGCGCGACACCAGGTCGGACAGAATACTCTGGCATTCGATGTTCTCCTCTGGACCCTCTGCAAACCTGGATCAAAACTGATCATGAGAGGAGGCACAGTAGCCGAAGTGGTGCTCCAGTACGAGCCTACCGGGATGGGAAGCCCGACGAGATGACCCGAGCCCCTCCCAGGGGCGCACTGTGCAACATTTGCCGCGGGGTCTGCGTCCATCCCTGGCCATCTTTCGGGCTGAATCCCCTCGGATGAGAGTGCCACCCCATATTGCCGCAGCCACGCCGGGGGAGTAACTTACTCGCTCAGTTGATCTTGGAGCCTGACCGCTGGACCGAGGATCGCTTCCACACCCTGCCTGTGCCGAGAGAGGAAACCGTGAAGTTGCTCCCAGTTACGCGCTCATGTCCGAGAGCGATCTCTCTCTGCACTCCGAAGATGCTACTGATGCTGGCTCTTCTGATGGGTGCTGGCTGTACCGCCAAGTCTCCACCCCCCGCACCTGGTGCCACATCCGATGAGGTGGGTGCTCAGTAACGAGGTTCAGTGCTCTCATTCACCCTGCGACGACTGCTCGAGGCGATCCCTGTCATCTTGCTGGTCACCCTCATCGTATTCCTGCTGAATGCGGCAATTCCGGGGAATCCAGGGCGCATACGCATGGGGCAAAGAGCTGAACCCGCTCAAGTCGATGCCTAC
>JAYZBV010000045.1:0-7013 GCA_036338595.1 Planctomycetota bacterium
TCGATCTTCCACAGCCAGGATGGCGCAGGCAGCTGGGAGGCCGCTGAAAGCCCTTACGAGGGCACCTTCTTCCATGCCGTCAGTCTCGAGGATTCCGGTTCACTGCTGTTGCTGGGTTTGCGAGGAAATCTGTGGGAGGGAAAAGACGGCGACTGGAAACGAGTCGATTCTGGTTCCGAAGCCTCCCTTTTTGGAGGCTCGATCCTTGCCGATGGCGAAGCCGTGGTGGTCGGAGACGAAGGACGAATACTGATTCGTAGCGTCGATGGAAAGTGGCAGGATCAGTCGCCAGGGGAACGCCGGCTACTTTCTTCAGCGGTAGCACTTCCGGATGGTTCCGTCCTGGTGGTCGGTGAAAAGGGATATCGAATCCGCTGGTGTGGTAGGAATCCCGCAATCGAGGTGGAAGGGGAGGGGCGATGATCGCCGCCTTCCTCGAAAAACTCATCTTCGACCATCGTCGCCAGGTGCTCTGGTTGCTCGGGATCATCACCATAGGGTTTGCTGTCCAGGCCGGGCGTCTTGCCATCGATGCGGGTTTCGAGAAACAACTTCCCCTTCGTCACCCTTACATGGAAACCTTCATCGAGCACCGCGAGCAGTTCGGCGGTGCGAATCGGCTGCTGATCGTCGTGCGCGCCAAGGATGGCGACCTGTTCGATCCGGTATCGCTGGAGCGTTTGCGCCAGGTGACCCGTGCCCTCGGTGAGGTTCCCGGGGTCAACCGCACCTCCATCACATCCATCTTCACTCCCAACGTCAGTTTTGTTCGCATCGTCGAGGGTGGATTCCAGGGCGGAAACGTGGTCCCGGCGGAATGGAGTCAGACCGAGGAGATGGCCCAGCAGGTGCGCCAGAACGTGCTTTACTCAGGTCAGGTGGGTCGTCTCGTCGCCAACGATTTTTCCTCGGCGATGGTGACTGCCACGCTGGTCGAGATCGATCCGGTGACCAAACAGGCGCCCGATCCGATCGAGGTCGGTAATCTTCTCGAAGATCAGATTCGCGCCCCATTCCTCGACGATGACATCGATATCCACATCATCGGTTTCTCGAAGGCGATCTCCGACATCGCCGGTGGCGCCAAGATGGTGATCGCCTTCTTCGGAGTGGCTTTGCTGGTGACCGCTTTCCTGGTCAGGATTTTTTCTGGCTCCTGGAAGCTGACCTTGTTGCCGATGGCCTGCTCTCTGCTTGCTGTCGTATGGACGCTGGGAGCACTGACCACCCTCGGTTACGGGCTCGATCCGATGTCGATCCTGGTGCCATTTTTGATCTTTGCCATCGGCATGTCACACGGGGTGCAGATGACGGGTGCCTTTGCCGGAGCGCTGGCTTCGGAAAAAAATCCGCTCAACGCTGCCCGCTTGGCTTTCCGTCAATTGTTGTTACCCGGTTTTGTCGCACTCAGTAGCGATTCGATCGGATTCCTTACCTTGTTGTTCATCGAGATCGGGGTGATCCAGGATCTTGCGGTGATGTCGGCGGTTGGGGTCACCCTGATCTTTGGCAGCGGATTCGTACTGCTTCCATTACTGCTCGGCGGGATCGAGGCAACCGAGGAGTTCAGGCAGAGACTCTCGAGCAGAACTCCGGTTCGTGAAAAACTGTGGTTATTGCTGGCTCGTTGTACCCGCTTACCGGTGGCTTCCGTGCTGGTCGTGACGGCCGTGGTGATCCTGGTTCTGGGTTTGCAGCATGCAGATGATGTCATCATCGGCGATGCCGACAAGGGTTTGCCGGAGTTACGCCAGCAATCGCGTTACAACATCGATACCCGGACCATCGCCGATTCCTTTTCGATCGGGGTCGATCTGATCACCGTGATCGTCGAAACGGTCCCGGATGCGAGCATCCAGCATTCGGTCATGGATCTCATCGATGAGTTCCAGTGGCGTATTTCACAGGTAGACGGCGTTAGCTCGACCATTTCACTACCGCAGGTGGCGAGGATTCTTGCGGCTGCCTGGAGTGAGGGCTCTCCCAAGTGGCGTGAGTTGCCCCGAAATAGTGCCATGCTGATGCAATCAACGAATCGCATCGAAACTGCCACCGGATTGCTGAACTCGGATGCGAGTGTTCTACCCGTGTTGATTTTTACCGAGGATCACCGCGCCGAGACCATCGAGCGGGTGACCTCTGCCGTCGAACAGTTCCAGGAGGATTTTGGCCGCGAAGATGCCAGGTTCCGGCTCGCTACCGGCAACGTCGGTGTGATGGCTGCCACCAATCAAGTGGTCGCCGCGGCACAGATGGAGATGCTCGTCACCATCTACCTGGTGGTCATCGCACTGGGACTGCTGGCGTTTCGTTCGGTGCGAGCGACTCTGTGCGTGATTTTACCGCTGGTTCTGGTCAGCGTTCTTTGCTACGTGTTGATGGTGTTATTCGGGATCGGCCTCAAGGTTTCCACTCTTCCAGTAGCGGCTCTCGGTGTCGGCATCGGGGTCGATTATGGCATCTACATCACCAACCAGATGCTACGCGCCAGGCGTGAGGGAGCGACTCTCGAGAACTCGTACCTGATCGCCCTGCGCAGAACCGGAAACGCGGTGCTGGTGACGGGTCTGACCCTGGCGCTGGGGGTGGCGACCTGGATCTTCTCCGATCTGAAGTTGCAGGCGGATATGGGATTGCTGCTGGCGTTCATGTTCGCCGGGAACATGATCGGCGCGTTGGTGCTGTTGCCTGCCTTGCAGCGGGTTCTTCCTGGAGCCCGGGAACAGGTGCCTTCGACCGAGGACTAGGAGTTGTCTTCCTCGGCGATGGTGTTGGTGGCGGAATCGGTGGGGTAAGGCTCGGCGGCGGGCGATGTCCCTGCCGGGAATGAATCGACCGCGATCGCCTCGTTACGGGCACGCTCGGCAACCATCAGTCGCTCGGCGGCATCTTCATCGATGATCCCTGCATCCACCGCACGCTGTGTGAGGGTCGAGATGGGGGACTTGTCCAGTTTTCCCGCACGTATGGCAACCTTCAGGGAAGCTCTGTCATCCCTGGTCGCGACCGCCTTCTCGAGCGCATCTTCGAGCGTCCACAATCCCGGAGATCCTTGCAGGCGCGGCAGCACGGCCCGGGTCAGGTGTTGCCACAGTGGCGAGCCATCGAGCAAATCCTTGGCGATTCGATCACAGAGTTCGTCCGAGGGAGTTCTACTGCGAACCCGGCTGGGCACTCCGAGGATTCGCATCATCCAGGCAGCGGGGCGGTTCGGCAGGTTCATCACGAATCCACCCAGAGCTTCTTCGATACCGATGACGCAGGTTTGCAACTGATGGAGTACCACATCCCGATCTCGCTGGGGCCGTTCGTCATCATGGTATTTCTTGAGAACAGCCGATCCCACCAGCATCCCGGTGAGGGCATCCGCCATCCTGCCAGTCAGGTGTTCTTTGATCTTGAGGGATCCACCGAGGGTACCGAGGGCGACATCCGTGGCGAGAGCAAAAGCCGCCGAGAGCCCGGTCAGTTGCTGCTGGCAGCGACCGATGGCGCCATCGAAATGTTTCGGAGCGAAACGAGAACCGGTCAGACGATGGACCGCGGTTCGCACCATGTTCGAGCCGACCGATCCAACATGGCCCCAGTAGGCGCGGTCAAAGGCGGCCAGGTCCTTGGCCTCGATGGCGGCGAGTTCTGCGGTCACGAACGGATGGCAGCGAATCGCACCCTGGCCGAAGATGATCATCGATCGCGTCAGGATGTTGGCTCCCTCGACGGTGATTCCCACCGGTACCGCCGAGTAAGCATTCGCCAGTACGTTACGAGGTCCGCGACAGATGGCATTGCCGGCAACGACGTCCATGCAGTCGTTGACCACTTCTCGGATTTTCTCGGTGGCATAGACCTTGGCCACGGCGCTGGCCACGGCCGGTTTCTCACCGCTGTCGACAGCGAGCGTGGAAGATAAACACAGAGCATCGAGCCCGTAGCAAGTCGAGGCGGTACGGACCAGCGGCTCCTGAACACCCTCGAAACGGCCAACCGGAAGGCCGAACTGTTCGCGTACCGAGGCGTGGGCGCCGGCGACCCTCAGACACAACTGGGCACCTCCCACCGAACTGGACGGTAAGCAGATGCCTCGACCAGCAGCCAGGCACTGCATCAGCATGCGCCAGCCCTTGCCGCAGCCGCTCTCGCCGCCGATGACGGCGTCGATGGGGACGAACACGTCTTTACCAGTGGTCGGTCCGTTGAGGAAAGGCACCCCGAGCGGATCGTGTCGCTGGCCGGTCTCGACGCCGGGGGTGTCGGCCGGGATCAGCGCGCAGGTGATTCCGATCTCTTGCTCATCACCGAGCAACATATCCGGATCGTAGAGTCGGAAGGCGACCCCGATGAGGGTCGCCCTCGGAGCCAGGGTGATGTAGCGCTTCTCCCAGTTGAGGCGCAGCCCGAGTACTTCCTCGCCATCCACCTGTTCCTTGACGACGACTCCATGACTCGTCATCGAGCCGGCAGCATCGGAACCTGCTCCCGGTTCGGTCAGTGCGAAACAGGGGATCTCTTCGCCCTTCGCTAGCCGCGGAAGCAGGCGGTCCTTCTGTTCTTCGGTGCCGTAATGGAGCAACAGTTCTCCCGGGCCCAGCGAGTTGGGAACCATGATGGTGACCGCCAGCGCATTGCTGACCGTGGTCGCCCGCGAGATCACGGCGGACATCGCCGCAGCCGAGAAGCCCAGCCCTCCGTAACGCTGAGGAATGATCATGCCGAAGAAGCCATTCTCTGCCAAAAAATCAAACGCCTCGTCGGACAGGGATCCTCGTTGCCGATCTATCCAGCTGTCGCTGTGGTGGAGCAGATCCTGGACGGGACCGTCGAGGAACTCCTGCTCCCTGGCGGAGAGTTCCGAGGTGCCCCGTGAGAACCATTCATTCCAGTCGGGGACACCACTGAAGAGTTCTCCATCCCAGCCCACGGTTCCGCCATCGAGTGCTTCTCGTTCCGTTTCGCTGATGGTCGGGAGAAGATTGCGGACGATTCTCATCACCGGGAAGGTCAGGATGACGCGCCGTAATCCGCCGATGAAAGCAAACACCAGTGCGGCCAGGTAGATCACGGTGAAGATGCGCCCGACCATCGCTACGGTTTCAGGACCGTCAGACCAGATGAATCCGCAACCGATCGCTCCCGCCAGCACCCACGCCCAGAGACAGTGGCCCAGGAACATCAGGATCAGTGCTGGCACGATCGCCACAATCCACGGCAGAGCGGGGATCAGCAGTTGTTCGATCAGTTGCATCTGGAGTCCTATTCGTCGTGATCGGCTTGTCGCGGTTGTTCCCGATCGGCGGTGACATCTTCAGCGCCACGGTCATCGTCACCGAGCAGGTCGATGGAGACCAGCCCGGTGATGGCATCGAAGATCTCCAGCGGGTTGATCCCGGCATCGAAAGTCAATACCCCCAGTGTACCGGAAATTGCGATCCACGAGTTACGACTGTGACGCTGAGTTTTAGAAAGTGACGCCAGTTGCGGATCTGTTTTGAGCATCGGATTGGGGATATTTCGGTGTAGACGCAACATGGAGCAGGATTCTCCCTCGACGTAGTGGTTTCCCATCAGGATCACTGCGGCGAGCAGACCTTGCTTTGGCGAGTACTGGTCCCCGAAACCTGCGTTCTCCCAGTACCGCTGGTAGAAGGGGAAGGCTACAAGCAAGGTCGGGAATGCGGCAGTTCGGAGTGCCCCGGCCGGTTGTCCCGGGCGCGGATCCCAGCCGATGGTATAGCGAGGGGAGAGGTTGGCATCGGCGAAGCCGACCGCCGGGTGGATCCAGGAAGTGACCTGCACCTCGCTGTAGAGCCCGACTCCGGCTCCCACGCGCCAGCGCAGCGTATCGCCGAAGTCTCTGGCCCGGTCGCGCAACTGCTGTCCACTGCAGCCGGCCATGTACAGGCAAATCCCTGCACAGGCGATCAGGTACAGGATTTTCCGGCAGCCGCCAGGATTCAACTTCGAGCCTCTCATCTGCTGGCCAACCGGATGTTGTCGTCCGGATACGGATTCAGCAAGGGTAGAGATGGGATGGCAATGTTTTTACGATCGGGGATGCCATGGCCACTGTCGGAAGAGGGATCGACGATGATTTACCGTTTTAGCCCGAGAGCAGCAGCAACTGTAGCGTGTTGGTGGTTGTCGCTGGCGGTTTGCTCGTGGCTGAGTGTCGCCGTCTGTGGACAGATTCCGGTGGCACCCCAGGAACGGGTCGATACAGAACGCTCGGTGGAGAAGCAAAGGGATGCGGCCCGCGATGCGAGAAATCGCGTTCGCCAGGGACCGGAGCCGGTGGCCGAGGTGATCGCGCTGCTCGACGATCGTTCGGGGACCGTTCGCGACGAGGTGTTCGAGGAGATCGTCGAGAAGTGGAGTTCCGATCAAAGAAAAACCCTGCGCAGCGGCTTTTCGACAAACAAGGGCCAGGATTCCGGTTTCGTCGATGAGATGCTGGCGGAGATTTTTCTCCATCGACCCGATCCGGAGGTGCTTCCCGATTTGCTGGCGGTTGCGGTCGGTTCCGATGTGGATGAGGCGCACGAGATGGCGTTGGGGGCCATCGGTGCATTGCCATCGGGTTCACTCGATTCGAAGTCGTTGCGACTGATCGAGCAGCTGGCCAAGAGAGAACGCAACTGGTGGATTCGAGGCGAAGCATTGCGTTGCCTGGCCCATCAAGACAGCCAGCGGGCGGTGCCGCTGCTCGAGAGTGCAATGCGTGAGAAGAAACTTCCAGCGCTGCGGATCGCAGCACTGCAGGGATTCGTCCTCGTCGATCAGGAACAAGCATGCCAGCGCGCTCTCGAGGCGATCACCAAGCCGTGGAGAGATCGTCAGGGGATCTGGGGAGATCGGATCTTACGCGCTGCGCTCGGGGTCCTGGCCGACAACCTGACGGCTTTCCCCCGTTCGCAGCGAGCACAGTTCATCACCGAATTGCTGGTTGCCGCGGAGCCATTGCAAGGAGCCACGCGCGAACGGATGTGGGCCACTCTCGGCACGATCACCGCAGAGCC
>JAYZBV010000046.1:0-7650 GCA_036338595.1 Planctomycetota bacterium
CGTGTTTTCACGAACGACCACGAAATCGATGTCCTTCGTGCCCTTATCCTTGAGCGGACAGAACTTGTCGGCAAACAGACGAATCGGGCGAAGATTCACGAACAGATCGAGGTGGAATCGAAGACCGGAGATCACCGCTCTCTCGACGAGTCCAACCTCGACCCGTGGGTCTCCGATGGCACCGAGGAAAACTGCGTCCTTCGAGCGAACCTCTTCGATCACCTGCTGCGGAAATAACTCCCCCGTATCGAGGTAATGTTCACTTCCGTGTGGGAACTCCTCGCATTCGATTTCAAATCCACCCAGTTGTGCAGCCTCCTGTGCGACCTTGAAAGCTTCACGAGTGACCTCTGGGCCGATCCCGTCACCTGCGATTACTGCGATCTTGTAATTCCTGGACACGATTTCACTCCCTCGGAAGAATTAATTTAGCCTGCTTATTCAGCCTCGACGAGTACGGCAATCCCCTGGCCTCCACCGATGCAGGCACTGGCGATCCCGAGCCCACCACCACGGCGTCGTAACTCGTGCAGAACGGTCAGCACCAGACGGGTTCCCGTCATTCCCAGAGGATGTCCCAGGGCGATGGCACCACCGTTAACATTGACCTTGTCCCGGTCAAGTCCCAGTTCTTTCTCGACTGCCAGGTACTGGGCAGAGAACGCCTCGTTGATCTCGAATAACTGGATGTCAGAAATGGCGAGTCCCTGGTCCGCCAGCAATCCGCTGATGGCTGGAGCAGGACCGATTCCCATGATGGAAGGATCGACTCCCACCACCTTCCAACCCTTGACGGTGCCCAGAACCTCTCGATCCAGAGCCACAGGGGAGTCCTCGGCGGCAAGGACCACTGCCGCAGCGCCATCGACGATGCCACTGGCGTTTCCGGCCGTCACCGTTCCATCTTTGCCGAACGCAGGACGCAACCGGGCAAGTTTCTCCTGGGTTGTACCGGGCTTGATGTGATCATCTCGATCAACCTGGATCATTTGCTTGCCACGTTTTACCTCGATCGGGAAGATCTCTGCGTCGAACAGCCCCTTCTCCTGGGCGTTTTCTGCCCGGGAGATGGAAGTCACTGCAAATTCGTCCTGTTCTTCCCGCGAGATCTCGTACTGAGCTGCTAACTTCTCTGCGGTCTGGGCCATGAACAGCCCACAGTACGGATCCATCAAGGAAGCCATCAGCAGATCTTCCAGATTCCCCTGTCCCAGACGGAACCCCTCGCGAGCTCCACGGATGACGTGAGGACATTGCGACATGTTCTCCATACCACCGGAGACCACCACCTGCGCTTCATCGAGCAAGATGTGCTGGGATCCGCTGATGATCGCCTGGAGACCCGAACCGCACAGACGGTTCACCGTCAGGCCCGGGGTTTCGATGGGTAGATCTGCGCGCAAGGCGACATGTCTGGCCCCGTAAAGGGCATCGGCACTGGTCTGCATCACGTTACCGATGACCACATGATCCACATCGGAAGGATCAACCTCGGTACGACGCAATGCCTCCCGGGTAATCTGGGCACCGAGTTCGATGGCGCTGGTGTCCTTGAAGAGACCAAAACCAGGAGTACCAACGTATTCGCACATCGCTGTCCTGGCGCCGCCAAGGATCTGTATCTTCTTCGTCATGTTTCGCTTTCCTGTCGTTGGCGTGAGCCCTGCACGATGTCTAATCGGTGGCTCTCATCACCTCTGAATATTCATCACTTTTGAAAGTTCAACGGCCCTGAAAGTCCGGCGTTCGCTTGTCGAGGAATGCCTGCATTCCTTCACGCATATCGTCGGTACCGCTGGTAACACCAAAAAGATCCGCCTCGATGGCGAGCCCCTCGGCGAGACTGCAATCTCCTCCGCGAACCACCGCATCGATGGCATTCGCAAGCGCCAGCGGACCTCTCTTGCACATCGTCTCGGCTACCTTCAACACCATCGTTTCCAGTTCCTCGGGATCAGACACATCATTGACCAGTCCGATCTCCTTGGCCTGCTGCGCACCGATGTGATTCCCCGTCAAGATCAACTCGAACGCCCGACCACGACCGACGATGCGCTGAAGCCTCTGGGTTCCGCCGTAGCCGGGAATGATCCCCAGGGATACTTCCGGAAGCCCTATCTTTGCCCGACTCGATGCGTACCGAAGGTGACAGGCGAGCGCCAGCTCACAGCCACCCCCCAGCGCAAAGCCGTTGATCTGCGCGATCACGGGCTTGCCACAACCCTCGATGGCATCGAAGGCTCTCTGGCCTGTCGTTGCCCTCTGCTTTGCTTCTTCCGCGGTTTGTCCGGCCAGTTGCTGGATATCGGCTCCGGCAACAAAGGCCTTCTCGCCCGCCCCGGTCACGATCAGAACTCGAGCCGAATCGTCTTTGGCCAATCGCAGGAAGACACGCTCGATCTCTGCAACCGTGTCATCGTCAAGTGCGTTGAGTTGTTCCTGCCGATCGATCACGACACGAACCACACCGTCTACGGGGTGCTCGATTCGCAAGTTCTCCAGCGCAAGATCTTCCATCAGGTATCTCCGCTAATTCTCTACGATCTTGACTGGAGTGTATTCATGATCCCGTTTCCTGTTCACCACGGCGTTCACGATGATGCTTTCCTGAACGAGTTGATCAGCCAGGGATTGCCCATCCACGATGCGCCCGAACACGGTATAGACCCCATCGAGATAGGCCAGGCGATCGAGAGCCATCAAGAACTGTGATCCCGCGGTATCGGCAACCTTGTGGTTCCTCGCCATGATGATGGACCCACGCACAGCAGATCGATTCTTGCTAATTTCATCCGCAATCGTGTATCCCGGACCTCCTGATCCTGTCCCGTCCGGGCTTCCTCCCTGGATGAATCCGCGATTCTGTGGCGTATTCACTTTTCGGTGAAATGTCAGCCCGTTGTAGAACCCGCTCTCGACCAGAGAGATAAAGTTCGCCACCGTGTTAGGAGATTCGTTCTCGTACAGTTCGAGAGTGATCGGCCCTACACTGGTATTGAGCGTTACTCGTGGCAGATCATTCACGACCGGGCGAGGAGGATTCTTGCCCTGAGCATCAGAGAACTCGGCTCCCTGTCCCGAAGAAGGCTTCACCTGCGAGGGGATGGGCTTTTCAGGACTCGCGTTCTCGGTCGATGCTGCCTGTTGTACCTTTTCCGGAAGCAAGGAATAGGGGTAGGCGAGCACGAGGGTCATCTCTGTATCGAGGTTCTTTCCGAGCCGCTCCTGAACTCGCGTGATCGGATCGCCCTCTTCCAGCACGACCGATCCACAAGGAAACAGTTTCTTGGCAAGACCAGGAGAAGGTCCCAGGCCGATACCAAACTGCAAGCCCAGCTTCGGACCCGCTGGAGTCCCGGAAGGGGTCACTCCGAAGGAACCCTGCCCCCACGGCATCGAAGAGGTCGGCGCTTTGACATCGACTCCACCACTGGAGCGATCAGCCACACCGAAGTTGATGCTCTGTCCAGTTGTCATGGCGATGGGAACCTTGTTCAGATTTCCGTTTCTCACCTGTGAAATGATCTCTTCTCTCAGTCCCGGGATTCCCACGTCCTGGAGTTCGATCCACAGGCGACCGTTGGTGAAGCAACACAGGAACCAACGATCATTCTTCTCGACCGCGGGCAGGACATTGAACTGCTCCTCGCCCGAACGGTAAAAGCGCCAGCGCGCCTTCCAGGTGGCAAAATCGGCCAGGTCGACGATCCCGGCGACATTTTTCTCGATGCGACCGAAGAAACTATCCCCTCGCCAGATCACTCGAATGATCGGCCAGGGCTCCGAGACGGGAGCGTACTTCGAGAGATCGAAGGTCCGTTCGAGGTACTCCTTCGAATCGAGTTTTTGCATCTCCATCGTGGCCGGATCGAAACCTTCAGGCACCGACATCGGTACGTTCAACTTCCCGAACTGATATCGAATGATCAATCCGAGTGGCCACAAAACCGGATCGAGAACATCGAGTTGATCGTCACTCTCATTGCGAACCCCGATGGTCACAAGAACCGGATCTCCCGGGTGGTACGCACGCTGGGAAAACTGGATCGTCCAGTCCAGATCCGAGTTCCGATCGCCGACCACAGGAACCCTGGAAACGGCTGGCTTGTCCCCGGTAGCACCGGTGGCTGGCTTGTCGCCGCCAGGCTTCGCTTCGATGGGCTTGCCACGAGTAGCGAGGTACTGAATCACGTGCCAGCCATAACGGGTCTTGCACACCGCGAGTCCGTTGGGTTCTGCAATCTTGAACGCTGCTAACGAGAACTCCGGTTCCATGGCACCGGGGGCGACCCAGTCCAGATCTCCACCCAGCAACTTGGTTCCCACATCCAGGGAATAACGGCGCGCCAGGGCCCTGAAATCAGTACCACTCTCGGCCGCCTCCATCAGGCGCTGGGCCACCTGCTCGTTGGCCACCAGGATGTGGCGAAGTTGCCGCTGTTCTTGCCCTTCGACGAGAGCACTGACGCTCAATCCGGCCAGCAGCAGGATCGAGAGTCGAAAGAAAGCCAGCGAGCGAACCAGTCGAAAACCAGTCCGCTGAATTGGATTCGTCATCATTTCCTCCACTCGGGGTCACTGTTTGGGCGCTTGCGAAACTCGGTTGCGCAAAACCCGGGACAGGAGGCCCACGTCACACCACTATCATCGACGTAACGATCTGCCAACATTCCCTTTAGCAACTCTAGATGGGTTGCAAGATAGCACGCAGCAGCGTTTCATTGAAGCGGATCCGCAGTCCCGGAGAGGGGTTCTGATTGCTTTCCCCGGCACAGAAAGCCGACCTGAGCCTGGTTCTGGTGGTCATCGTCTGGGGGACAACCTTCGTCGCGGTCCAGAGGGCGCTCGAGGAGATCGAGGTACACTCCTTCCACGTGCTGCGTTTCGGGATCGCAACCCTGGCACTACTCCCGTTATGGCTGTTCCTGAAACCTGCACCCCACTCCGGCTCGCCGGCTCCCCGAGGCCTGCTGCTGAAGGTGGGCTTCCTGGCCGGATTCTGTCTGTGGCTCAGTTACACCCTCCAGACCACTGGCCTGCTCCACACCACCCCTGCTCGTTCTGGCTTTCTCACCGGTATGGCGGTGGTGATCGTTCCGGTGCTCGCTTTCCTTTTACTGCGCGAAAGGATGGAAAAGCGAGCGATCATCGGTGTTTCGATGGCAGCAGCAGGTCTTGCGTTTCTGGCCTTCGGCCCTGAAGGAACGGTGGACCAACCTCCTCAACTACCCGACATTCCCAGAGGCGACCTGCTCACCTTCGGCTCCGCCGTCGCGTTCGCCTTCCAGATCATCGTCAAGGCGCGCTGGGCATCACAACTGTCGGCGCTGAAATTGACCATCGTCGAACTGACTACCGTGTTCCTGCTGTCTCTTTCGGCGGCCCTACTGCTGGAGGATTTTCCAGACCCGACCAACTTGAGTGCTACCTTCTGGGGCGCCGTGTTACTGACCGGGCTGCTGGCGACCGCGTTTGCTTTTCTGGCCCAGACCTGGGCGCAACGCACCACCACCGCCGTCCGTACCGCGGTAATCTTCGCCTTTGAACCGGTGACCGCAGCGATCTTTGCATGGCTGGTGATCGGCGAGGTGCTGTCCGGGTGGGCAGTATTCGGTGGGGTCCTCATCGTCGGCGGCGTGCTACGCACCTCACTCAAGGCCAAAAAGAACTTCTCCGACTAGACGGCGCGTTGTTCCGGCACACGAATGTGCTCGACCATCTTCATCACGTCGGCAGGCGGATCGGAGGTGAAAGAGCGCACAATACCGGCCACCATGAAGTTGAAGAGCATACCGACGGTGCCGATCCCCTTCGGCGAGATTCCCCACCACCAGTTCTCGGCAGTATCGAGTTCCGGATGCATGAAGCGGAAATAGATGATGTAGCCGGCGGTGAACACCAACCCCACCACCATGCCGCAGACAGCACCCTCACGATTCATCCGCTTCATGAAGATTCCCAACAAGATCGCCGGGAAAAAACTGGCAGCGGCGAGTCCGAAAGCGAACGCCACCACCTCGGCGACGAAACCTGGTGGATGAATACCCAGATATCCCGCGACACAAACCGCTGCCCCGGCAGCGATGCGCGCAGTGAGTAACTCGTTCTTCTCCGATAGATCCGGCTTCAGCCACTTGCGCAACAGATCATGGGAAACGGATGTGGAAACCACCAGCAGCAGACCCGCCGCGGTCGAAAGCGCTGCCGCCAGTCCCCCGGCAGCGACCAGTGCGATGACCCAGTTGGGTAATCCGGCGATCTCCGGATTGGCCAGCACCATGATGTCACGATCGATCTTCAACTCGTTGGTGATCGATTGCCCCTGTCCATCGACGGCGGCAGCCCCGACGTACTGCACGAGTCCATCGCCGTTCTTGTCATCGAACTCGATCAGCCCGGTGCCCTCCCACGTCTGAAACCACGGCGGCATCTGCTCGTGTGACTGGAAGGCGCCATCCTTGTAGACGGTGTCGATCAGATTGGTGCGAGCAAAGACCGCCACTGCCGGAGCCGTGGTGTAGAGAATCGCGATAAAGAGCAGCGCCCAGCCGGCCGATTTGCGTGCATCGCGCACTCTCGGCACGGTGTAGAAGCGGATGATGACGTGGGGGAGACCGGCTGTGCCCGCCATCAGAGCGAAGGTGATGGCCAGCAGATTGATGGTATTGCCCGAGCCCAGGGTATAGGTCGAGAAGCCCAGTTCCTTGTGAAGCCCGTCGAGACGCGCCAGCAGGCTCACATCCGATCCGGGCGGAATGGAGCCGAAACCGATGTGCGGAATCACCGTATCCGCCACCAGCAGTGAGATGAAAACCGCCGGAACCATGAAGGCAAAGATCAGTACGCAGTACTGGGCGACCTGGGTATAGGTGATGCCCTTCATGCCACCGAGCACGGCATAGGTGAAGACAACTCCCATGCCGATGATGACACCCCAGGTCACATCGATCTCGAGGAAGCGGCTGAACACCACCCCGACCCCACGCATCTGACCGGCAACATAGGTGAAGGAAATGAAGATGGCACAGATCACCGCCACCAGTCGAGCCGTCTGCGAGTAGTAACGCTCACCGATGAAGTCCGGAACGGTGTACTTGCCAAACTTACGCAGGTAAGGCGCCAGGAGCAGCGCCAGCAATACGTAACCACCGGTCCAACCCATCAGGTAGACGGAACCGTCATAGCCACTGAAGGAAATCAATCCCGCCATCGAGATGAAGGAAGCAGCACTCATCCAGTCGGCGGCGGTGGCCATACCGTTAGCCAGAGGCGGGACATGCTGACCGGCGATGTAGAACTCCCCGGTGCTGGTGGCTCTCGAGCGGATGGCGATGCCGATGTAGAGCAGAAACGATGCACCCACCAGCAGTGTGGTCCAGGCAGTGACTCCCATCACTGATCTCCCTCGTCGGAGAAGTACTCATCATCGAGGCGGTTCATCTTCCAGCAATAGACCCAGATCAGGATGACGAAGGTGAAGATGGAGCCTTGCTGGGCAAACCAGAAACCAAGCGGCGTCCCCGGCAGTGGTGCCTGAATACCGTGCAGATCCTCGGCCCAGTAGATGCCCAGACCAAAGGAGACAAACGCCCAGATCGACAGCAAGATCCCGATGAGGGTCAGGTTCTTGCGCCAGTAATCCCCTGCAGG
>JAYZBV010000047.1:0-14150 GCA_036338595.1 Planctomycetota bacterium
CAGGAATAAGTACGGCTGGACCCCGCTGATGCACGCCGCCCGCTACTCTTCTACCCCGGAAGTCGTCACGCTGTTGCTGGAAGAGGGCGCCGATGCTCTGGCGAAGTCCAAGGAAGGCAAGAAGGCCATCGATTACGCCGAGGAGAACGTCAAGTTGAAGGATACGAAGGCGTACTGGAAGTTGCACGACCAGTCGTTCGAGTAGGGGCTGCGCTTCGGGTGAGGGACGAGTGAGTGGTGTCGAGTGCGGCGTGCCCGCCGGCTACTTCTCGCGGGTGGCGGTTTCTGGGGTGGGGACGGGGACGCTTTCTCCCAGCATCTCGCGCGCCATATCGGCGATCTGTAGTGGCGGGGCCATCGCTTGTAGTTTGCGCCAGTCGCCGGTGCGGGTGTTGCCGAGGATCAGCCAGGCGTTGTGGTCATCCTTGAAGGGGGTCCAGGCGCCGATCTTGGTCAGCACTTGCTTCACATCCGGCTTCTCTCCACCCAGTAGCAGCCAGCCATCGTCGGGCAACTCGGCGGCATCGTGGTACGCCTTCATCCGTTCGACATTGTCGAACTCCGGATCGACCGTGATGGAGAGGATCACCACCTCGGGGCCGATGCGATCCTCGAGGATGGCGCTGGTGTTCTTGAGGTTCTGGATGATGGGGGGGCAGACGCCGGTGCAGCGGGTGAACAGCACATGCATCAGCACCAGTCGGTCGCGCAGCAGGTCGTCGAAGAAGCGCAGGGAGTTGCCGTCGTGATCGACCAGCACATTGTTGGGGAAGTAGTCGGCGGCCTCTGCGAGGCGACGGAAGACCGCCGCTCGCTGTTCGATGCCGGAGGCGATCTCGGCGATGCCCTCGGCGCTGGAGAGTCCGTAGGTGCGGGCCCACTCGCCGGTCTGATCGTTGCCGATCAGCACCGTGGCGGTGTGCTGTGTGATGTCGCCGGTGGCCGCATCGAGTGAACGAAGCAGTTGATCCATCGTCGGCTTGTCACCGGTGATGAAGCTCCATCCCGGCTCGGCGCCGAACAGGGCTCCAAACTTCTTGATGCGCGCGGGCGTATCGTTGGCGGGATCGACACTGACCGAGATGATTCGGATGGCGTCGCCGTGCTGCTCCTTCGTCAACTGCTGAACCCTGCGCATGGTGGCGGTCAGCGGCGGGCAGACGGTGGTGCAGGTGCTGAAGAAGACATTGATCAGCACCGTCTTGCCGGCGATCAGATCGGTGTGGAACTGAACCCGATTGCCGTCCTGGTCGAGCACCGATAGGTCGGCAATTTTTGGAGCCTCGATGAAGGCGGTGGCGCGCGAAGAATCCGCTTCGGTCGCCTCTTCGCAGCAGTCTTCATCTTTTTTGGGCTCCTGTACGGGCTTCTGTTCGCAGCACTCCTTGTCATCCGTCTTCGGGGTCGGCTGCTTGTCATCTTCGCAACAGGGCGGCTCCTGCGGCTCCTGAGAAGGGGACCCGGAGACCTGTAGAGACAACGCCATCGCATCGGGGCGCGGCGATGCATCCATCGCCGCATTCGTTGCACAGATGCAGATGATTGTCACGAGAGACATCAGTAGAAGTGCGCGCGCCATGGTCATCGTTGCACCTGTTCAAGGGTCCATCGGGTGAGTTCATGCGACAATCATACCGCCGCCGACCTGCTCCGCTGTTTGCGGATCTGGTCGGCGGGCACAGTTGACACTAGGGGCAGTTGGTGAAGGAAACGCAATCGAGCGAGTCCGGCGTCAGATCGGCACCGCACTCGGTCGTGGGTGCTGCCGGTCCTTCGCCACCGACGAACAGGTAGTTCACCAGCGCCACCGCATCGGTGATGTCCACGAGTCCGTCATCATTGCAATCGGTTGCATCCATGCACAGCATCTGAGAACCGCCGAAGACGATGTTGAGCGTTTGCACCACATCTCCCAGGTCGAGGCCTCCATTTGCATTGGTGTCGCCACGCTGGAACCGTTGCGGCGCGATCGCCTCACCACAGGTGGGCACGATCGCATCGTCGCAGATGGTGTTTCCTCCGACACAGACGGTGAACGGCCCCGAGTTCTCGATCGGAATCGTGACCTCGAGGGTGCTGCCCGGCAGCGATGCGACCGGCACCCCATCGATCGTTACATCCCACTGACCCATCTGGGTCGGCGAGTCCCACTGGATGGTCGCGAGATAGGTGGCAGGATCGATGCTGATGTCGACGACGGTCGGCGAAGTGGTGGCCACTCCCTCTGCCGTGATGTCGATGCAGGAAGAGGCACCGTTGACTCCATCGGCGACCGGTGTCAGGCAAAGCTGCTGGGTGCCGAGGGCATCCAGAGTGACACTCATCGAGGTCGCTTCTCCCGGAAGGTTCGCAAGCAACACTCCATCGAGGGTCGCTATGATCGAGGTCACGACGGTCGGATTGGTCCAGTTGATGGCGAATGTGTTGCTACAGGGATCGACCACCGTTGCCGGATCGATGACCGGCGGTGTCGGGGCCAGCGCCATGGCGCAGTCTCCCGATGGAGAATCGACCAGGTTGACGATGCCGACGACACAGTATGTGTAGCCACCCGGATCGATCGGATCGATGTGCGAGGTCTGATCGCCGGAAATTCTGCCAACTTCCGATCCATCACGGACCACCACGATCTCGTCGTAGAGGGTGTGATTTTCCCAGGCGAGTGCTGCTCCACCGCTGATGGGGAGACAGGCGAGTGCACCCGGAGCGGGCGGCGTGATGGTCACATTACAGCTGACTGCCGTGGAAGGAAGGTCCTGGTTGACCGCGACCACCGAGTAGACATAGGTACCTGGAACCGCAATTTCATCGAGGTAACCGGTCGCCGTGCCCGGCATGATCGAGAGCAACTGGTTGTCACGGTAAATTTCCATCGTGACATAATCGATATCCGATGGAGTCCAGTTCAGTTGCGCACCGATGCCAGGAAGGGCACTGCAAGCGAGGTCCGAGACGGGCAGGGCAGGGATTCTGACATAGGGTTCGACCTTGAGCAGACCCCAGCAGCCGCCCGAGAAGGCGAAACTATCGAGCATCCGATACATGTAGGTGCCGGCTGAACGGGCTTCTCCACCCGCCTTGATCAGCACATTCTTGTGCGACTGGGGACCGATCGGGCCCGATCCACCGATATTCATGCTCTGAGGGTTGTGGCCGATCCTGGTCGAACCGTCGGTGAAGGGTTGCCTTTGCCATGAGTGGCCAGAGACTCCGAAGGCGTGGCCATTGTCGCCACCGCCCGCCTGGGCAACACGGAACATCACCATCTGGCCCGCTTCTGCATCGCAACCGGGGGTCGCGGGGTCGAGGCACGGCAGATTGAGACAGCCTGCGAGAGAGGTGGTGGAACTGAACACGAGTGAATTGTCCATCGAACCCTGGGGTACCCATGGCGGCGAAGTTGTAATTCCCTGGCGCAGCCAGGTGGGTTCGGTCTTGTAGTTGTATCCGGCCGTGTTCTCCAGCTGATCCTCATCGAGACGGGAGTTGATCGTTCCCTTGGCAATGCGAGGGAACGAGTCCTGAACCTGCAGCACATATTCCCTGTAGATCAACAGCCCATCCTCATCGAGGATGTCCGCCTCGTAGCCACTTTTGGCCTCGACATAGCCGTTGCCATCATCGAAGTCGTAGAACCACTGCGATCCGGCCGGCTCGATCACCAGCGAGCCGAACAGGCCGTGCTTGTGATGGTTGAACAGATCGCCGTAGGAGCGCAGGTTCGTGACGCCGAACTCGATCGGCTGATACTCCACGGTGCCGTCAGGCTGAGCATGGATGGCTCCGGCGTACCAGGCATAGTGCTGGATGTCGCCAGGTCCGGCGAGGCTGTCCGGGTTCCAGCCAATATTGGTCGAAGAGCCCGATCCCATGTCGTGAGCGACCAGCTGAGGGCTGAGCCCGACCGTGGTCTGAACCGATTCGATGCCATTGAGCCGCGGCACGCCAATACCCGGAGAGATGCTGGCTGGCAGCATGTTGGTGAGGGTCACCTCGATGCATTCTCCTGCGGAAGCTCGGATCACCAGCGGATCGACTTGCTTCTGCCCGGTCATGAACGGAATCATATCCTCCTCGTGGATGTATATGATTGCGTTGGGATCGAACAGAGAGAACTTATCATTGTAGGACAGGCCCGCTCCACCGAGTAGATCGACCGCACGCCATGCCTGGATATTGATCGGGCGAATCGGCGGGGATCCGGGACCGGTCGGGCAAAATCCTGACTGCAGCGGATGCTGCGGCCGAGGTGTCGCGCCGGAGTTGTTGGGCAGAAATGCGAGCCCTGGTTCAGGATCATGATAGGCCCTGATGATTCCCCAGATCCCGTCACTGGCGCCCTTGTCGACCGAATCGAGATACATGTAGTCGGTCGCACCATGGCTTCCGGCGGTGTGTCTCAATCCATCGCCGAGCTTGAAGTACATCTCGAAGTGCTCCGAGATGCCATAGAACTGCATGTTGGTGAATCCTGAATTGGGGTTGGAGCCTTCCTGGAGCCAGCGGTTGCCGGTCACCGTGAAGGTGTGGAACTCCTCCTGAGCGCCATGGACGAGTGCAATCTTCACATTGTCACCCTCGTACGCACGAGCCAGCGGAGTGAAGGGATCGCCGTAGACGGACGAATCGAAGGCCAAATTGGCAGCAGCTCCGGCGGCTCCTCGAGTCGGAGGATCATTGCGGTAGTTGATGGTCTGTGCGCCACCCCCCATCGAGATCGCCTCGGGATTGTTCATGCCGGCCATGTCGGGGAAGGTGTCTTCCCCGTCTCCCACATCCTGCAGCTGAGATTTGGGCGCATTGATGGGCATGTTGGCGCCGTCATATACCGGCATCCATTCACCGGTTTCGAAGACAAACTCCCGCATGCTGTCGGCACCCTGTACACCTGCCAGGATGTTGGCAGCCCAGGTCGTCGGACCGCCATCGGCTCTGGTTCCCAGTAGCGTGTTGCCGTTGGGGTAGGTCCAGATGGAGTCGGTCGGTTCGACCACTAACACCGCGTAAAGCCCATGCTGCTGGTGAGAACTGGGGCCGAAGTGGTCATGAGTGAAGACCGAACGGATGGTGCGATCTTCTCCCTGATTGTTGACGAGGGGGTCGGCCCACCAGCGCTGTACAGTCGTCTGAGCGCCCATCCACTCATCATTGGGGCCTGGACCGAAGACCGGGTGAGATTCCTCGGTCAACAGTTGCTGGCCTCCGTTATTGGTGATCTGCCAGACATTGTTGGCGTGGATCCGCTCCCGGACTTCTTCCGGCGAGAAGGTACCGTCCTCGTAATTCCATCCGTTGGCACTGCCATCGGACGATGTGACATCGAACTTCACGAGGTGAATGTGCTGACCGATGATGTCGGTCGGCGTGAAGATCTGGAAATCATCGAGATTGAGATTGTTCGGCAACAGGTTGGTCGATTCGAACACGATGCACTCGCCGGAGTTGGCACGGAAAAAGAGTGGTTCCGGAGCCCGGGTTCCGTTGAGTGTCGGCATCACATCCTCGTTGAGGACCGCAATCCGCGCCTGGCGATCGTGCCAGCCGAGTTCGTTGATGGTCATGTCAAACTGGATGTAGGCAGCCTTGTAGGTGCGAGTTCCGACCGGTCGGTTGAGGCCGTTTCCGTCGATGAATTGATCGGGGCAGGGATCTGCGAAGGGCGCTCCCGCCTGGGGAGCACGACCGTTGACGACAAAATAGCCGGGGTTTCCAGCACTGTCGAAGGACGGGTATCCGCGTCCGGGCCAGTTGTGGGAGTCGGTCACATCGACCGCAGTGGTGCCGAGGATTCCGGCGTGGAAATCCTGAGCAGCGACCTCGAGGGTGGTTCCACCGGGGGGGAGCAGTTCGATCTCTGCGGAATCGATGACCCTGCTGAAGCCGGTCTTGGCCGGGTGTGGATCGTTGCTGTTGACACGCTGGAACACGGGATCGATCAGGTAGTGGCCGGCAATCCCTGCTTCGCCATCGGTGACGCTACTGGACTTGACGCGGTGACGTTGAAGACCTCCATCGTGAACCATCTCCAGCGGCGGTTGAGGAGCACGATGTCCAGCTTCCCCCGCGATGTAATGCGGGTATCCGGGGAACTCCGAGGTCGGCATCGGCGGCATCGCTTTACCCGGCATCGGCACTAGCCCTGGAACCGGTGTGCCCTGAACAATCTCACCGTCAGGCAAGTTTCTCGATGAACTTCCATCCTCGAATACATCGTGGGTTCTCCACAGGCTCCACATCCCCTGGGCGAAGTGGGGATACAGGTGGCAGTGAAAGAGGCTGTCGCCGGGAGTCTTGTTGCGGTTTCCACTGCCGGAGTAATTGATCTCGTAGGTGTAACTGCTACCGGGGGAAATCGACTGTGAATCGATGTAACTCGAGTTCGGGTTCCTCGGTTCAAACAACCATTGATGAGCGTGAAGGTGGAACACATGGGTTTCGGACCCTATGTGAAGGTTTCTGAACCGGACTCCATCATTCATGTAGGAGTGATAGACATTCGACGGGTCTTCGCTGTATGTCGCACTCTCGACGACGCCGCTGACAGGATTACTCGTGACCGGCATCGCCGGATCTCCATTGGCCCACGATTCGAGGAAGAACTCCTCGAACTTGCATTCTCCACAGTTCCTCGCCGGACCATCTCCGAGACGGGTGGCGAGCACGGGAGCACCCATACCCCCGCATCCGTAATTGATGGCAAAGCCATCGCGAACACCTTTGTAGAGATTGTCCTCATGGAGCACGGGGTAGGCCTGTGTGATGCCGATCTCATCGTGGAAGATGATCACGAACTCACGGTATGGATCTCCGCAGGTGCCCGATGGGGGAGCATCGAGGCAGTCCTCGCCGCCTGGAATGACCAGCGCAGTGAGGTCGGAGTGGATCGTGTTCAGGTTGTCATCGAGGATTCGCAACAGTGGCTTGCCACTGGCATCGGTGGCGTTGTAGTCGATCTGTGGCGTCCCGTTGGGGTTCAATCCCGTGGTCGCTGAAGCCAGCACCGCCTCGCTCACCTGTGATCGGTACCAGGTCGAACCTTCCGGTTGAACGGTGACCGCACCGAACAAGCCGCGGGCGACGGCGCCCTGGGCACCCTCTCCGCCGAGGCTCGACGATGGGGAGTTGAAGAGGAACTGGCCTTCCTTGGCGCAGTAGAATCGAAACATACTCGTCTGCATGGCAGCCAAAGGTGCGACTTGATTGGCCCCCAGTGCCAGTCCCTCGCTCGATGGCGAACACGGTTCCAGGCCGTTGACATGGAACGCGACCGTTCTGGTTCCGTTATTGGAATCGAAGCCACCGACACCATTGTTAGGGGGAGTGGTGGCGAGCAGATTGGTCAGCGTGATCTCGAGGCAATCTCCGACATTGGCTCTCAGCACCAGCGGTCGAGGCCGCTTGTTGTTCTTGAGGCGTACATTGCCGGGCGAGATGGCGCTTCCGGGAGAGATGGGGATGACATCGCTGGCGAGTGCGAAGATCATCCCGTGGGGATCTCTGGCACCAAATCGGTTGTACCAGATCACCTGATCCAGGGCGACGATGTCAGCAGTGATGGTCCGGTTGCACGGGACAGAATAAAACTGCGGGTCGGCCGTCTGAGCTGAGGTCGGCGTATACAGAGCCACGACCAACACCAGACAGGCACACTTGATTAGTTTTTTCAACACAGCGCTCCACTCTCCACCTGCTATCCGGGCTGGAAGCGCCAGGCACTCACTGGAGCCCTGGTTCACTTGCGCCGGATCTGTTCGTGCTCCTGGCAGCGCCGCAGCCGATACATGGCGGTCTGGGGAAACCGCACGGCGACCGATGCAACAGGAGCAATAGTAAACACCCCCCCCAGACGAATAGATGACAAACACATCGGGTGGTCACCCGAAGCGAGCATCACATCTTCTCCAGTCAATCAATACGATCCTATTCATAGAGTGGAGATGGGACAAGGTACAGCCGCATATATCCGCACCATGATTGCATACATTACACGAATAGGAGAAGAGTCAGATGAGTCAGGTGCATCCCCTTCGGCGATGCCAGTATTCGACGATAATCGTGCAAATGCAGCAGATCAGGGAAATGATACTGATGTGGAGGTTGTCAACATGTCTAGTGTGTACTTCTTGTAACACTAATCAAATCAGTACCAATTTTGTGAGTAGAGCATTGTCTGTGAAGCCTCCTGTGGCTAGGATTCTGTCTGGGCATGATTCTTTTGTATGCTGTTCGTATGCATTTCAAATGGGGCGGGTGCTCACCTGGCGGGTTTGACCGTCTGGTACTTATCAGAGATGGCTCTGAGGCCATCTGTCGGAGGTGTTCATTCCCGGTTTGCTCGACCGGGTCCAGAGAACTGGGATGGAAATTTCGATATGACGAATAACCAAAGTCGTCGTCAGGCAACTGATGACACCGATGGAGGGAGAATCTGCGCGATGGTCACCCAACAGATCTACCGCAAGGTCTTACTTGCAATCATTGTTCTACTGATGCCTGCATTCGTAGCAGCACAGCAAAATGGCGTCGGAGAAGCTACCGAGGGAATCACCGGGGCTGCGGTCTCGGGAGAGATCGAGTTCATCTCGGTCGATGATCCTAACGACCCCTACTCTGCCGGAACCCTGGTCGTTGCGGGGCAGGCCTGGATCATTCCAGCCAACCTCCTGATCGACCTGCCTGCCAACCGCCTGACGCTTCAGCAAATCATTGAACAGTCACCACCCGAGGCGCTCGCGCTGGGTGAGACTGGACTCGCGAAGGGAGACAGCACCGTTCGCGGACGAGGTGGAGCGATAGCCGACATGCTCGGCAACCAGATGGCCGACGGCCGCAACATCGCAGGACTTGTCTTCATCCAGAAGAGTTCAGACTTCCTCACCGGAGATGTCACCTTCATCCACCACACTGAGGGATATGTTTGCATCAATGGAGAAATGGGCGTCGACGGCACCGGAACGATGGTCAGGATCAACGATATAGACGCAGTCCATACGATCCAGTCCGGTCTCGGTTGTACCGATGGCATGCCCAACTGCAGTCCAGATCTTCGCTTTGGAAATGATCCCGAGAACTACACCGTTGTGTTCTCCAACGGATACCCGATGTGTATCCCCAGTACCGTCACCGGAGGTGCCCGCACCAGCGGATCCGACGCAAACGGTGAAGGCGATGAGTTCTGTCCCAATTACAACCGGGAAGGCCCGGTGCGCGGTAATGGAACCGAAGCGGAAGATTCTCGCTTCCAGGCTCCCTTGCAACTCGGAGACAATATTTCCGCAGAGGGAAATGTCGAGAACATCAACGGTCAGAGCTTCTTCTCTTGCCACAGCATGGCCAATGGCAAGGCGATCACGACTCGTGACGATCCGACACAGCCCGCTTACCTGATGGCGGATGAGGTCGAATGGGATGCGCCAGGATTCTCCAATGAGCGCGTCAAGGTGCTGCTGATCGGATTCTCTACTCTCGATAGTTCACAGGTCGATATGTACGCAATGGATGTCGATCCTGAGACCAACGAGAACCACCAGCGCTTGATCGGAAGTACCCGCAACAACCCGAATACGGTCGGCCATGGTATCGGTCAGGGACGCATGGGTGTCTTCAAGGTCACCTACGATGTCGACTTCCTCAAGGGAGCTCCCGTCGGTCCTCGCAATTCACCATGCACCCACCTGAACGCTTCCGGCTACGATGTTTGCCCGCAGGGCGGAACCATCAATGAGGAGTTCTCACTGCTGACTCCGATCACGCGGGAGTGTCTGTTCGTGTCCGTGCATGCCTCGGAACTCGATCCTGGTATCGAGGCCTACAACATCCAGGGGGATGCCTGGACCCACGACCAGTACCTCACTCCGGCCGGCACCGGGTTCCCCGAATGGGACGAGATCGATCTCAATCGCATGTGGATGCCGATGATCTTCGCCGGTGAAAACTGGCATCTGGATCGTCGCCTAGGCCCTGGTGGCTGCTGGGATGACAACGATGACGGAGTGGTCGATTGTGAGGATAACTCGGCGATTCCCATCGGAGACCTGCACCTCGATCCCTTCCCCTACTCTGGCATCAACCCGATGGTTGGCCTCCTGGGTGGTGGAAATCTGGAACCCGAGGCTGATGAGGTTGACACCGTGCTCGGAGAGATCTGTGGAAACGGTATCGACGACGATGGCGACCTGGCCATCGACTGTGATGATATCGAATGCGAGCTGGATGCGGTCTGTGTCGCGCTCGAACAGGCCGGTGGCGAGATCGGTGAAGTGGGCCTCTGTGCCGATGGACTCGATAACGACGACGATGGGCTGATCGACTGCTTCGATCCGGAATGTTCCGGTTCTGCCGACTGCGTCGGTATTGGAGCCGTGCTCGCATTCACCTTCGTGCCGACCAACATGGAGCGGATCTTCGGCTACTACCCCTTCGAGTATGCCGATCTGGATGGCGATCCGACCAACGGAGACGAGACGCTGATCACGATGATTCCCTTCGCCACTCCCGAAGGAGAGATCACCAGTTACGCAACCGATCTGAAGCCTGCTCCTGGAGTGCCGATCGAACTTCCAGTTCTGATCACCCCCTGTGAGGGCTTCAATGCTGCGCCTCAGGCAGCGCTACCAGGTGCGACGGGTATCGCAGTGCTCCAGGACACGGCCGTGATCGTTGCTGAATCGGATATGGCGACGGATGCAGATGGGGATCACCTCACCATCACATTCGATCCTGGTACTGCAGGCGGAACACTGGCTCTGGTTGGTGGAGATTACGTCTACACGCCGGCGACTGGTTTTGTCGGAAATGAATCCTTCACCTTCACTGCGACTGATGCTCATGGCGGTGAGACCACCGGCACCATCAGCTTCGAAGTGACGCAGTGAGCGCATGAAGATTATTGGCATCTTGGAAAACAGGAGAGTGGACAACATGTTCAACCAACTAGATAGAAAGAAGGCTAGGATGACATCTCTCACGAGATCCCTCGCCCTGCTGGTATCGATTGCGACAATGTTCGCAGCCGCTCCGGCGCAAGGCCAGGTTTCGGAAAGCCCTCCCCCGACATCACGAGCAGTCGTGGTTCTGGGTGAGATCGAGCACGTCTTTGTCGACGACATGACCGACATGTTCTCGGCAGGATGGATCATCGCAGATGGTACTGCGGTGAGGGTTCCTGCGAATCTGCTGATCGATCTGCCCGCCAACCGGTTGACGATCAGGGACCTGATGGCTGGTGCTCCCGCTGACTGTGCCGCAAATGGCGAGTCCGGGCTGGGAAGTACCGATGAGTGCCTGCGCAGCAGGGGCCTGAATGGTGGTGGCTTGCAGGCGATGTGTAACCGTCAAGAGGATGGATTCATCATCGCGGGCGATATCTTCATCAACAAGTCGATGATCGGAAACGTCGCAGGGGGAATCATGCCGACGACAGTCGGTGGCTATGTCTCCTATATCGATCACGACCAGGGTTACTTTGTCGTCAACGGCGCGCTGAACCAGAAGCCCTCGGTAGACGGTGGTACCGACAAGCGAGGCGTCATCGTCAGGTTCAACGACCCCGAAACGCGACAGTCGATTCAGTCTGGCCTCGGTTGTGATCCTGCAAATGGAACCAACTGCAGTCCCGATCCTCGTTTCTGCACCGA
This sequence comes from Planctomycetota bacterium, assembly GCA_036338595.1. Lineage (GTDB taxonomy): Bacteria > Planctomycetota > UBA8108 > UBA1146 > UBA1146 > QNYK01. Next base: position 11,637 of record JAYZBV010000047.1, read on the forward strand.
TCCCGACAACTACTCGATGACATTTGCGACCGGTTATCCGGTGTGCATTCCCAGTAGCGACACTTCCGATCCAGCCCGTGATGACGGTGCGGATCCGGCTACTGGAGCGGGTGACGAGTTCTGTCCGATGTGGAACCGTGAGCTTACAGGGCCACGCGAACGAACTGTTCCGGACTCCAGGTTCTTCGTGCCGCTGGTCGTGAATGATCCGATCGGTGTCGAGGGTAACTTCGAGGTCGTCAACGGTATCCGCTTCTTCTCCACATACGGTGGAGGTATTGCGTTGGGTCTCAAGACCAGAGACGTACCCGATCAGCCCGACCATATGATCTGGGCAGAGGTGGAGGCCGATTGTCCACCCTTCGATAACGCCAGGATCAAGTCGCTCTGCATTGCGTTCACGACTCTCGATTCTTCCTGGATCGATATCTACAAGCTCCACAAGGATCCGGTTTCCGGTGAAGACATGGAGTACCCATGGGGTTCGACGGTCGGAAACATCGGCACACGGTTCCATGGCATGCCTCCCAACGCTGGTGGCATCGCGAAGGTTGGCTACGATGTCGACTTCCTGCTCGGTGCCCCCGTGGTGCCGGGACACGGCCCCTGTGGAAACCTCTTGAACGCTGGTTATCTTGTCTGCCCCAATGGCGGCACGATGGCCGAAGAGGTGGCGTTAAGTGCGCCCATCATGCGCGAAGTCATCGGATATTCGCGTCACCGTCTCGAGTTGAACCCCGGCGTTTTCCCGGTCGATATGCTCGGTCGCGAGGCGCAACACGGCATGTACATCACGCCTATTGGTGTTGGACATCCGGAATTCGGTGAGATCAATCTCAACAAGGCTGATTTCCCGTTCGTCTTCGCAGGCATTCCGTGGAACCTTGATCGCCGTCTTGGCGTCGGTGGCTGCGCAGAGATCAATGATGAGCTGGCCTGTGAAGATCCAAATGTGGTTCCTCTGGGATCTCTGGCGTTGGATCCGTTCCCGGCCTCCGGCGATCCTGACTGGGTACAGCACTCCATCAACAACGGAGTTCCTCCCTTCACGGCGGAAATACTGTACTCATACCATCCGTTTGGACCCGGCGATGTTCTGGATCCCGAGCCGGATCCGCCAGGAGACAGGACCTTCCCTCCGGTTTCAGATGGCTTGCAAGGGCTCCTCTGCGATGGGACCAACACAGGCCCGCAGGCAGGTGCCGATAGCCTTGCCGCGATCGAGGACACTGCCTCGGCGATGACCCTGGATGATCTGCTGTTGAACGATAGTGACCCTGATCTCGACACCCTCGAGGTGTTCATGGTCGAGGGAACCAGCCGAGAAGGGGGAACCGTGACCTCTGCGGGTGCACAGGTGACCTTCCAGGGGGCCCAGGATTACAACGGTCCCGACGAGTTCTTCTACAGCGTGACCGACGGTCATGGCGGTGTTTCTCGTGGTTCGGTAAGTGTTACCATCACTCCCGTAAACGACAACCCGACTGGCCAGATCGACGAGGTCACGATGGCATCCGGTGCAGAGTTCCTCTTCACCGATGCATTGCTGCTTGCTAACGACCATGATGTCGACAATGACCCGCTGACCGTCACAGCCATCACAGCAGCGGGAGTTTCCCCGGGAACCATGACCCCGACCGCTTCCGGTTGGTCCTTCCTTCCGGCGGGTCCTGGCCTGAGTGCATGGAGTTACACCATCGATGACGGAAATGGTGGAACCGCCATCTCCGTCGTTCGATTCTGGGTTGATAACACTGCCCCGGTGGCGACCGACGATGTGGCTACCATCGACGAGGATCATCAGGCAAATCTGGCGGTCTTGCTCAACGACACCGATGCGGATTTCGATACGCTGTCGGTCACGAGCGCCACGGATGGCCTGCTCGGCACGGTCGAGATCCTGCCAGGTGGCAATCTGCTCTACACTCCGGAACTGGATGCAAACGGCTCCGATTCCTTCTCATACACCATCACTGATTTGAAGGGTACTGAAGCATCCGCCTCGGTCACCATCACCATCAATCCGATCAACGATGCTCCGCGCGTATCGAACGATTCCGTGACGACGCTCGAAGATCATGCTGTTGATATTCATGTGCTGGCCAACGATTACGATCCTGAAGGCGATAACATGACGGTGTCGATTCCGACCGCCGCCGCGTTCGAAGGATCGGTTCAAGTGCTCGCTGGAGGGGTCCTGCGCTTCACGCCGCTACCCGACTCGGCGCTTGGCCTGACGGCCAACTTCCAATACATCGTCACCGATCCGTTCGGTGCCTTTGACACCGGTGTCGTCGATGTTCTGGTCATTCCAGTCAACGACCAGCCAGTGACGGGTATCGATACAGTGGTGATGCTTGAGGACACAACGACAACATTGAATGTGCTTCTCAACGATTTCGATGTGGACAACGATCAGCTCAGGGTCATCGCCCTGGAGCCGCAGGCTGGATTCCCCGGCACGGTCACATGGGATATGAACGGTAATGTCACCATCGACCCGGATCCGGATGC
>JAYZBV010000048.1:0-5311 GCA_036338595.1 Planctomycetota bacterium
TTCCTCCGCTTCTTCTTTGCGAGGCATGATGTGGGATGAAGTCGTAGGGTCCAGAAGGGAGGGCCGAACTGGTCGATCGGTGCGGTGAAAAAACGAGCTGGCCAGGGTGCGTTCCTGGCGACTCAGGAATCGATCTGGTGAGGCGGGAAATCAACGGGTCGATGCCTGCGGGGAGATCGAGGTGTTTTCGAGACTTTACCGGTGGAGGTTTGTAAAATGCTTTGTATTCACAAGTTACGTTGCAATCTGCGGGACTCTTGTGGGACGCCGCAGTGGTTGTGATTTTGCCCCATTGGATCGGGCTTTGAGCCGCCAAGTCCCCCGCAGAATGGGTGTTGTGACCCCGGGGAGGGTGCGGTTCGGTTGACCCTTGCGGGTCTCGTCGTTACTCTCCTCGCTTGGTTTCGATGGGATGGTCAGGTCAGTGACTTTCCGTCCCCTCGATGCTGAGAATCGAATGTTTAGAATTGGCCGGAGAAGAGACGTTTCTCCAGCCCAGGAACAGGATCACGATCATGTCGCGTCGCTGCCAGATCACCGGAGCCAGAACTGCTTCGGGGAATCGCAAAAAGACCCGGGGTAAAGCCAAGTATCTCGGTGGTGTCGGTACCAAGATCACCGGCCTCACCAAGCGTCGCTTCAAGGTCAATCTGCAAAACAAGCGAATCTGGGTACCGGAACTGAATAAATTCGTACGTGTTCGGTTGAGTACCCGCGCCCTCAAGACCATCTCGAAGAAGGGCGCTTACCGCACCCTCATCGATGCGGGCATCATTCCTCCGGGTTAGCCAGGTCTCATACGGCAACCGTTTCGGGCGGGTATCCGAAGCAGTGGGCCACCTGCGCGACCAGGACGAGCTGCCTGACGGCTGTGGTTCGAGGGTCATTACAGCGCAGGGGAGGTTGAGAACGTGGCTTATACCACAAAGGATATTCGCAACGTCGCACTGGTCGGTCACTCCAGCGCTGGCAAAACCCTCCTCGCTGAGGCTCTTCTTCATTGCGCAGGAGTCATTCCTGCGCTGGGTTCCATCGACAAGGGAACCACCGTTTCCGACTTCGATTCCCGTGAGAAAGAACTGAAGCATTCCCTCAAAACGACCTTCTGTCACTTCGATCACGGTGGTGTCCATGCCAATCTTATCGATACCCCCGGACACCCCGATTTTCAGGGTCGTGCGCTTTCTGTACTGCCTGCGGTAGAGACCGTTGCGATCGTTGTGAACGCAGAAACCGGCATAGAAACGATGACCCAGCAGATGATGGACGCTGCGGCATCGAGAAATCTGTGTCGCATGATCGTTGTCAACAAGATCGATGCACCGGGGATTGACTTTGCTGGCGTCTTCGAGCAGATCAAAGATACCTTTGGTGCCCAGTGTCTGCCCATCAACTTGCCGGCTGAAGGTGGAGCAAAGGTCGTCGATTGTTTCTTCGCTCCCGCCGAAGCGGATACTGATTTCAGCACCGTAGATGCGGCTCATGAACAGATCGTTGACCAGGTCGTCGAGGTCGATGAAGCGCTGATGGAGATCTATCTTGAAAAGGGTGAAGTGGCCCCTGAGCAGTTGCACGAGCCGTTCGAGACAGCTCTTCGTGACGGCCACCTGATTCCGATCTGTTTTACCTCTGCAAGTACCGGTGTGGGGATCCCCGAGTTGCTCGATGTGTTTGAGCGGCTGATGCCCAATCCGATCGAGGGGAATCCTTCCTCCTTCATCCATGGCGAAGGCGAAGATGCCAGGGAAGTGCCGGTCTCACCCGAGAGCGATCAGCACGTCATCGCACACGTCGTCAAGATCGATATTGATCCCTTCCGCGGACGCATGGCCATCTTCCGGACCCATCAGGGGATCCTCAATCGTGGCGGTCAGGTGTTCGTTGGCAGTGCACGTAAACCGATCAAAGTCAGTCATCTTCTGAAACTCAACGGTGCCGAGCAGACCGAATCAGACACGGCGATTCCCGGCGATATCTGTGCGATTCCTCGTGCTGAAGACGTGTTTTTTAACGCTGTGCTGCACGATTCACATGATGACGACAGTCTCCACCCGCAATCCTTTTACCTCCCCGAGCCGATGTATGGTCGATCCGTGAGTACCGATTCGGTGGCGGCTGCGCAAAAGGTTAATGAAGCGATGAACATCATGTGTGCCGAGGATCCCTCGCTACGGGTCGAGCACATCGCGGCGATGAATGAAACCGTTCTGCGCGGCATCGGCGAATTGCATCTTCGTGTTGCACTCGAGGAGATCTCACAGAAGTACGGCGTCGAGGTGCAAACCGCATTGCCGTCCATCGCCTACCGCGAAACGATCACCGGTAAGGCCGAGGGTCACGCTCGGCACAAGAAGCAATCCGGTGGATCGGGTCAGTTCGGTGAGGTTTATCTACGCATCGAGCCGCTCGAGCGAGGTGCCGGTTTCGAGTTCACCAATGAGGTCGTTGGAGGCTCGATCCCAACCCAGTACATCCCGGCGGTCGAAAAAGGGATACGTGAAGTACTCGACAGCGGCCCCGTTTCTGGCCATCCGTTGCAGGATGTCCGTGCCACCGTTTATGACGGCAAGTACCACCCGGTCGACTCGAAAGAAATTGCGTTCGTGGCCGCTGGCAGGAAGGCGTTTGTCGATGCCGTCCATAGCGCCAAGCCCATCGTCATGGAGCCGATCGTCGATGTTGTGATCACCGTTCCCGAGGACTGCATGGGCGATGTGGCGGGAGATCTATCGGGCATGCGCGGTGCCGTCAAGGGTACCAACGTGCTCGGTGGTGGTCGCACCGAAGTCACCGGGCAGGCACCCTTGAAAGAGGTGCAGGGCTATCACTCACGCCTGAAATCCCTGTCCGGTGGTAAAGGTGATTTCACGATGATGTTCAGTCATTACGCCCAGGTACCCGCCACCGAGCAGCAAGTTCTGGCAAAAGAGTATGCCAAGGCCAAGAACTAGTCGGGCTGCGCCCTGCTAGCGCTTCTCTGGTTTCTCGGCACTCTCGTCGATGCGATCGGGATGGGGAATCTCAACACCCTTTCGATGAGGTAACCGGGCTTTCACGGTGCGCAGATGTTGTCCCAGCAATCTTGATAATTGTTCCAGCTTTTGTGGCTGTTGCGCCGAGAGATCGTGCTTTTCCCCGAGATCCTTGCCCAGATGAAAGAGCACTCGTCGCGGTTCGGGATGATGGTAATAGATCAGTTTCCAGGGTCCCTGGCGCACCGAACTGAATGGCAGGATCCCAGGACCTCGCGGGCCCCAGAAGTGCGGCATATGCCAGAACAACGCTCGTTGCCCATCGAGCCCTTGCTCGTCGCCGACCAGGTATGACACCAGACTGACTCCTTCGACGGTGCTCGCATGTGCTGGCGGACATTCGATACCAGCGATCTCCAGCAGCGTCGGGAAGTGGTCGTGACTGATCACCGGCATATTGCTGCGTCGTTTCGCCTTGATCTTGCCGGGCCAGCGGATCACCAGCGGAACCCGTGTTCCCCCCTCCAGCGCCGAGCCCTTGCCACTGGCGAGTGGATGGTTGTGAGTGTGGGCCTTGCCATCCCGAGCATGAGCCGAGAGGCCGCCGTTGTCGCTGGTGAAGACGATGATGGTGTTGTCGAGGATCTCCAGATCCTCCAGAGCCTCTCGCAGGGTCCCCAGGGCTCGATCGACCGTTTCGATCATCGTGGCGTAGGCGGCTTCCTTCCCTGGCAACTCACCATAGTGATCCAGCCAGCGCTGGTTGGCGATGATGGGTGCATGGACTGCGTACGGTGAAAAGTGCAGGAAGAACGGTTTCTTGTCGCGGTGTGCGTCTCGAATGGCGGCCACCGATTCGAGTGCGAGCGCCTCGGTCAGATAGATCTCCTGGCCGTGGTATTTCTCCAGACCGGGGATGTCCCAGACCGATTTTCCGGTCTGGTCCGGGTCCTTGGCGAAGTTTCTCTGGCCGCGATAATCGGCCGGTCCGCCGGCACCGTGACCGGCGATGTTGACATCGAAGCCGAGATTGCGCGGGTCTTCTCCGGCGGTGCCCTTGGCTCCGAGGTGTGCTTTGCCGGCGTGGATGGTCCGGTAGCCGCCTTCTTGCAACAGCCGTGGCAGGGTCACATCGTCGGGCTGGAGACCGTTGACGTTCCAGTTCGGGGGTGTGGTGCCCTCACGGGCACTGCCGGTGTCGCGATCCTTGTGCAGGATCCAGTAACTGATCTGATTTTGTTGCGGCGATCGGCCGGTCATGACGCTGGTTCGAGTCGGCGTGCACACCGGCGACGAAGCATAGGCATCGGTGAAGGTGATGCCCTCGGCGGCGAGTCGCTCCAGCTGTGGAGTCCGGTATGCATCCCGGTGCGCCGGGCCTTGCTGGTGTAAACGCAGTGAGGTGTCCTGCCAGCCCAGATCATCGACGATGAAGAACACGATGTTAGGTCGTGTTTCATCGACGGTCGCGGCAGGTGCTGCGCAGCAAAGCGACAACCAGCACAAGATGGCGAAACTCATCGATTTCATGACAGACAGTCTACGACCCGTTGATTGCGAGCGTCAGGGGTGATCGGGCTACTGGTCGTTGCGCTTGAGAAGTGCTCGCACTGCCAGTAGTGCGCCCAGAGCCAGGTAGGGCCAGGGAGAGTCGCGCGCTGGATCGCCGGTGGTACCGCCCAGCAGTAGATGGATTCCCAGTCCCAGCAGTGCCAGCGACAAGATGGCGACGATCCATTTCACCAGGATGTTCGAGCGCTGCCGATGATTGGTGTTGTCGCTCAACGGTTGCCCGGCGCGGGTATCTGGGCCTCGGGGGGTTCGGCCGGAGTCTTGTGGCGTCCATACCAGGCGCTCCAGCGGGGGTCATCTCGTAACGATTTCAAATCCCCATCGATGGCCGCCATCGAGAGCCGGATGGTTTCTGACCGGAGGCTCTTTTCCAGCGCCTCGAAGGCACCTTCGGTTTCTCCACGACGCGCCAGACAGCAGGCCAGATTGTAGTGGATGGCCCACATCTCGCTTTTCAGGGCATCTTGCAAGCCGGAGTGCACCCGTCCGATCAGATCCTGCAACAGGGTGATTCGTCGCTGGTGTGTGGCGGTGGCGGCGGCCAGATCGTCGCTTCGAAACTGGAGATCTCCCAACCGTGCCAGCCCCTCGAGGATCTCGGCCAGATTGACCGTGGTCGGAGTTCGATCGGTGATGCGTCGGAACTGCTGCAGCCAGCGCTCGAGGAAACGCCGCTCGCCGAGCCGTGCCAGCAACAAGCCCATCTCGGTCTCGACCCACGGCTCCAGCAACAGGTCGCCCATCGCCTGCTGGAGCGGTTCGACCAG
>JAYZBV010000049.1:0-31759 GCA_036338595.1 Planctomycetota bacterium
CGCTTGCTCACCTGTGAGGAGATGCGTGAACTGCTCACTTCGGAATCCGTGCCGCCCCAGAAGTAGTGGCTGCTGATCGCTTCAGCCTGCTGATTCTGTGCCATCCCTGCATTTGCAGGGTAAAATACCCTGTGGGATCAACTGTTCCCCCCACAGCAACACCCACGAGCAACTGATGCGGAAGGATCCGATCGAGATGGCCAGGCAGTCGATACTGATACTGATGCTGATGCTGATGTTTCCAGCAACAGACCTGCCTGCCCAGGGGCTGCCGATCCCGACCACGCTCGAGGACTGGCTCCAGCCCGGTACACAGCCCGGCACCCTGCTCGAACCGATCATCGCCGGCAGTGCTTGCAACCTGTGCCATTCATCGTTTGGCACTGCTCCCGTCGATCGCTGGAGGAGCAGCATCATGGCCCAGGCAGGTCGAGATCCGCTGTTTCATGCCTGCCTTGCCATCGCAGAACAAGATGCGGGAGCCGCCGGCGACCTGTGCCTTCGCTGCCACACGCCCGGAGCCTGGCTCGCCGGAAACAGCGTCCCCACAGATGGCTCCGCCGTCAGTGGTGTCAATGACTTCGATGGTGTGACCTGTAATCTGTGCCACCGGATGATCGATCCCATCTACACGCCGGGACAGAGTCCCGGCATCGATCTGGGAATTCTCAACGACCTCGACGAGATCCCCAGTCCTCAACACACCGGGCAGTACGTGATCGATCCCCAGGATCGTAGACGAGGACCCTACAATCTCGGTGGCGGATTCCAGTTCCATCCTGCCTTGATGTCGCCGTTTCACCATTCATCAGGACTGTGTCGCACCTGCCACGATGTTTCCAACCCGGCGTATATCCGTCAGGGAAGCGAGTATGTTCTGCTCGATCTCAACGCCCCTCATCCGACCCACGATCCCGCCGATGAATTCCCGCTGGAACGGACCTATTCCGAATGGAGCCAGAGCGACTTCGGTCAGGGACCGGTCAACATGGGCGGGCGATTCGGAGGCAACAATCCCAATGTCAGTACATGTCAGGATTGCCACATGCCGAGCACCAACGGGATCGGCTGCAACATGGGCGGTCCTTCGCGGCCAGATCTGGCATTGCACAACTTCTCTGGCACACACACATGGGTACTCGATGCGATTCATGCTCTGGATACTTCCTATCTCTTGTGGGACACGCCCGCCTACATGGATCCGGTACAGATCGCCATCTCCAAGAACCTGAACGTCGATATGCTGGAAGCAGCCAGCGATCTCGAGGTCACGACAGAAAACGGACAGTTGAAGGTGAGGGTGATCAATCAGACGGGTCACAAGTTACCGACCGGCTATCCGGAGGGACGCAGGCTCTGGATCGAGGTCCGATTCCAGAGTGCTTTCGGAGATGTCCTGGCCCATCACGGCTCCTATGACTTTGACACGGCAATCCTCGAAGCCTCGACCACTACAGTGTTCGAGACCAAACACGGTATCTCGGGAATCACCTCTACCTTTTCGGGATTGCCGGAAGGGCCGTCCTTCCACTTCGCACTCAATAACAAGATCTTCAAGGACAACCGGATCCCGCCGCGTGGTTTTACCAATCTAGGTTTTGAATCGATACAGGCGGCACCTGTGGGCGAGACATACGAGGACGGACAGTACTGGCATGACAGCTTCTTCGACATTCCTGAGGGCGCATTTCTTCTCGATGTGAAAGTCTGGTACCAGACCGCTTCGAAGGAATACATCGAGTTCCTCAAGGACGAGAACATCACAAATGATGCCGGCGATATCCTGTTCGAGCAGTGGCTGCAGCAGGACAAGGGGCCGCCGGTGCTGATGGATGAACTGTCGATCGAGATCGGTATCGAGCCATTCGTCCGGGGAGATGTCAACGCAGATGGTGCCAATGATATTTCCGATCCGATCAGTCTGCTCGGTTGGCTGTTCCTCGGTCAGGAGATCGGCTTCTGCCCGGTTGCTGCAGATGGCAATGATGATGGCTCTCTCAACATCTCCGATGTCGTGTTCCTGCTGAACGCATTCTTCGGCGGAGGTCCACCACCCTCTGCTCCATGGCCCGATTGCGGACCAGATCCCACTCCCGACCTGCTTCGTTGCTACGGATATTTCTGCCCCTGAAAGACGACCTTCCCGGTGTGTGCTTCAGCTCATCTCCAGTGCAATTGGCATGGTGTCATCGGCTGTACTGATGGATAGTGAGTCTCTGTGATAACTCGTCTATCACCCTGAATGGAAGTGAGCCCGTTGACGAACTTCTGGCGCACACTGCTGCCGCTGATTCTGCTGACAGCACTCATCATCATCATCTGGCCCACCGAACCTCTCGATTTCGGCTCGAGCAGTCCATGGGATGGGCTCGTGATCCTCGTCGAGGACATGAACCACACCGGTACCGACATCGAACCGCCGCTGCTCCTGATTGCCTCGATTCCTGCGACCGATGCTCAGGGTCAGTCCTGCTCTCTCATCATCGGCACCGCGGTCACGGATGGTTCCGACCCGCTTCCGCTATTGCTTTCCGGGGAAACCGATGCCTTGAGACTTCAACGGATTCAGCTGGTGGACAAACCCATCGAGTTATTCAGATCGATTCGGGGCGAACTGCGCGCCTTCCCCGTTCGCGAAGATCTTCAGCCAGAACTTCTGGTGGGTGGAATCCTGCTCGGTCAGAAGGTTACACCTCCTGGCTCCATCGATGGTGGGCCACGAGACTCGATTGACATCGGAATCCCGCTGCTGTCGACACTCTTCGAAGCACGATGTGATCCGCAGGAACAACGCCGTTGGCGCAGCGAACGACACAATTTCAGGGAACTGTGGATTCGTGCAAGAGACGCCAAACCTCGACAACTGGAGGCCTTCATTCACGGCAGGGTCTCGATGAGCAAGGAGTTGAATCCCGGCAGAGACGCAGTGGTTCCCCGCAAGGGTCGCTGATACCATCCCTGCATGGCCGATCATGCCCGCAGATCCTCTCTCTCAGATGAAAAGGCCTCGGCCGAGAGCCCGGGTTCCGAACGAGAACCCATTGTCTCGGCCCATGACTCGCTTCGTGAGATGCATGCATACATGCGCCTTGCCAGGGAGTGGGATCTGAGGTTTGAGAAGATGTTCCGGACCGGTGCACTTTCGAAGTGGTACTCCTCTGTCGGCAACGAGGCGACCACCGTGGCAGCCGCCTGCGCCATCGAGGCTGGAGATGCTCTACTGACACTTCACCGTGACTCCGGGGCGATATTGCGCCACTACCTCGACATTCACGAGATCCTCCCCGACCTGATTCCTGAAACCAGTTCGGGTAGGAAGCCGGTCGGTGGAAATTCTCGGGATCGGTTTCTTCGCCTGGCGTGCCAGATGCTGGGTAGAGAGCACGGCTTCTCGGCGGGTCATGAACGTTCCTATCATTACAATCTGATCGAGGAGCAGCTCGGCCTGATTCACATCGGCATGATCAGTCACCTCGGCTCGATGATCCCCGTCGCAGCTGGAACCGCTTTCGCCTTCCAGCAGCAAGGCAGTCATCAGGTGGCGCTCAACTTCATCGGCGAGGGTGCCACTTCAACGGGTGATTTCCACGAGGCTCTCAACATCGCTTCTGTCTGGAAATTGCCCTTCATCCTGGTCATCGAGAATAATCGCTGGGCATTCTCCACGCCCACTTCCCAGCAGTACGCCTGCCATCGACTTGCAGATCGAGGCAAGGCGTATGGCATCCCCGGAGTACAGGTCGACGGAAACGACCCCGAGGCCGTTCTCGATGTCATGTGTAGCGCAGTCGACCGTGCCAGAGCGGGAGAGGGACCCACACTCATCGAGGCGATGCTCGGACGCCATCGCGGCCACTCCGAGGGGGATGACTCTCTCGACCAGGTTCCTGCAGATGAACAAGTTGGGTATTCGAGCCAGGATCCGCTCGATCTGGTGGAAGAGAAGCTAGTCGATCACTCCGCCTTGTCTGTCAGCGACCTCGCTGAGATTCGCAACCGCTGCGCCTCTCTGGTGATGGTGCTCGTGGATGAAGCGATGTCGATGCCTCAACCGGACCCCGATTCGATGCGGAGGATCCATGCCGACTGATTCCTCCATCGACCAGACCGAAGTCCTCTTTATCGATGCCATCAGCGAGGCACTCAGAGACGAGATGCGGGCCGATCCATCGGTGGTCTTGATGGGACAGGATATTGCGGGTCACGGTGGGGCTTTCAAGATCACCAGGGGATTTGTTGATGAATTCGGTGATCAACGGATTCGCAATACACCCATCGCAGAGAGCGGCACGATTGGCATCGCTACCGGAGCAGCGATGCTGGGTATCAAGCCAGTCATCGAGATGCAGTTCGCAGATTTCATTTCCTGCGGTTTCAATCAGCTCGTAAATGTATCTGCCAAGATGTTCTGGAGAACTGAAACTCCGGTGCCGATGGTCATCCGTCTACCCGGTGGAGGTGGAATGGGAGCCGGTGCATTTCACTCACAGAACATCGAAGCGTGGTTCCTGCACACTCCGGGGCTGAAGGTGGTCACACCAGCCTTCTCAGGTGACGCATACCGACTGCTTCGCGCAGCCATCCGAGATCCCAATCCTGTGCTTTATTTCGAACACAAATTTCTCTACCGACGAGAACGATCTTCCATCGTCAAGAACACCTGCCCCGACCGAATCGCTGCTGAATCCAATGTGCTGCGGGCAGGAATGGATATCACGGTCATCACATGGGGCTGGATGACCCACCGCACCCTCGAAGCGGCAGCACTCCTCGCCGAGGAGGGTATCGAGATCGAGGTGATTGACCTTCCGGTTCTGTGCCCACTCGACATCGCAACCATCCTGGAGTCTGTTGAGAGGACCAACCGTGTCGCCATCGTCCATGAAGCCACTTCTACATGTGGTTTCGGTGCCGAGATCGCTGCGCAAATCTGCGAAGATGCCATCTGGACACTGGATGCACCGGTACTGCGAATCGCCTATCCCGACAGTCCTTCGCCTTTTCATAAGGACCTGGAAGCGGCTCGGATCCCATCCCCGGAGCAAATCTGCTCCGAATTGAGGCAACTGAAGAGGCAATGAGCGGATCCATTCCGCAGTCGGTCCCATCGAAAAAATCAGTCCAGTTTTCCTGTCCGATGGTTGCCGGATTCCGGATCCTCTTGCCAGGGGAGATTGAGGCATCGCCCAGCCTCGAAAAACTACATGCAAGATCAAAAATGTCGTGAACGCTTCGAGCAGAAGCCGATTCATGGTGAGTTTCTGGATCACCTGCTTTGGCAAGGCTTGGGGTTCGAGGAGCAGTTCGGTGTCACCTTCTTCCAGGAGCAACTGAAGGATGACCTATCAATACCGGAGAGCAGTTCGGAAAAGACCTCGATCACCCGCCCTGACGATCTGGACCCTTGAGCGAGATACCGTGCTTCTGCATGCGGCGATAAAGCGTTCGCCTTGAGATCCCAAGGGTCTGACACGCCTCCGACTTGTTTCCGCCAGATTGATCCAGAGCCCTGAGGATCACTTCTCGCTCGGCTCTACCGAGTACATCCTTGACGCCTACCTTGACCTCTCCCCCTCGCTGGAGACTACCTCCCAGCAACTCCTGCATCGCGGCTCCGTCGATTTGACGGAGTCCTGAAGCGCAGATTCTTCTGGCCAGATGGATGGCATCCCAACCATTTCCAGGCCAGTGATGAGAGAGTAACAAGGCCTGAGCATCTGCGAGCAATCGAGGGGGTTTGCTCATCTCATCTTCGAGGTATTGATCGATGATCATCAATGAGTCTTCAGGTCGCTCTCGAAACGGCGGCAGCTGAATCTCGAATCCCGCCAGGCGGAACTGCAGTTCCTGGCGGATCCCAGCACCGTGCTTGATCGCGGATGCACAGGCGAGAATTCGGAAATCTGCCACCAGTTCTTCGGAACCTGCAACTCTCCTGTATCTGCCCGACTCGATGACTCTGAGCAATGCTGCTTGAAGTGCTGGTGACCCCTCATCGATGGCATCGAGTAGCAGAGTGCCCCCAGCAGCGCGGTCTATCAGCCCTTCCCGCTCCTGATGCGCATCGGTGAAGGCGCCTTTTTCGTTTCCAAAGAGCTCGATCTCCACGAGTGATTCCGTGACCGTTCCACAGTGGAGCACGACCAGTTCGGTATTGCTGCCGCTGGCCTGGTGGATGGCCCGAGCCAGCAGTTCCTTTCCTGTCCCGCTCTCTCCTTCGATGAGCACAGGTATCTTCGTGGGAGCTATTCGCTTCAACTCTTCGATCGGTTTCTTCAGTAAAGCGGAGTGAGTGGTGAAATCTCCGATCTTGCTCAATACGGGTTCGTTGGGAGCCTGGATCGACTCGATCGGTTTGCTGGGTTCTTCAACGACATCTGCTGGCTGTACGACCGATACAGTCTTCATTCGAAGGAGATCCAGTTCCAGCAGCGATCCGATCAACGAGACCACCAGTGCTTGATTGGCATCGAGTTCCGCATCGCCTGGCCCATCGCCAAATCTCGAATCAATGTAGATGGAGGTCATGTCCGGCTGGTTTACCAGTGGTATCACGAGGATCCACTGCGCCCTTTGCACCCCATCAGTCTCCGAGGGAGTTCGCATCCTTCGATCGAGGTGAGAGTCTCGAAACAGCACCGGTACAGAACTGTGACAACCTTGCTCGAATGCATGGTGAGAGATGGTGGTGTCTGCGTTGGCGATCTTTCGTCCATCGGCGTTGCGTGAACTCCAGACATGATAGTTGCCGTTTTCACCACAACTGACCACCATCCCTCGCTGCGCTGCCAAACTGCTCTGGAGCCAGCCGAGAAGAGAAGGAACTGCCTGGAGAGAGGCTCTTTCGCCCTTCTTCGGGAGAAAAACACCTGCAATCAAAGTCAGTAAGTCTTCATCGGGATTGGTCATGGCATCTCGATGGTAGGCGACGAGAGAGGGCTGATCGAGTACCACGATCTCGATCCAACCTGGATCCGGGTCAGCTGCGGGCTTGTCCCTCACCAATGATGCGTGTCAACAGGCTCTGAATGTACTCATGACCGACAGGGCGCAGCAATCTGACGGAGTCGCCTCTCGCCTGGACGCGCAGTTCCTCGATATCAGAGAAGGACTCTCCGTCAACAACTACCCTGATCGGTCTCTTCTTACCTCCCTCGCCGACGACACGGATCGTCGTATCGAGCGGCAACACGACCGGAAACTGCAGCGAATGAAACTGAACCGGACGATGAGCATTGAGTGGCGTGACGATCACGCCCTCCACCTCTGGATGCACCACGGGTCCCCCTGCAGCGAGTGAGTACGCTGTCGATCCTGCAGGTGTGGAGATGACAAGCCCGTCTCCGGAATAAGCATTGAGAAATACCTCATCGATATAGACCCCCAGGTGGACCGTCTGACCCGAGTCGCGTTCCAGAACGATGTCATTGATCCCTGCTGCACTTCCCAACTTCTGAGAACCCGAGGAGGTCCAACTCGCTTCCAGAACTGGAAGTCGTTGTTCGACGAACTTTCCTCCCAGCACGGTATCGACCAGATCAGCTGGATCTTGCCTCGGATTCATCAGGAACCCTACCCGACCAAAATTGACACCGAAAATCGGAACCTGAGGATGGTGGAGTGAACGAAGTAACGACATCAGAGAGCCATCACCACCGATCACGATGACAAGATCATCTGTGATTTCCGGTGCAGTCGAACCATTTGGAGACCAGATGCGGCAATGAACCCCCCCGTTCTCCAGAGAACTCGAAACCTCCGAGATGAAGTGGTCGATCTCATCTGTCGAGGTATCAGCAGCGATGAGGATTTGACTCGGTTTTTTCACGAGAAGTCCTCCTCGACCAGTGCTACTGGCGGATGATCGATTCGCCTTCGGCAGATCTCAGGGCTTTTTCGAAGTATGGAATGGTGAGAACGAGGCCCTCTTTCAGCGACACCTGAGGCGACCAGTTCAGCAGGGCCTTGGCGCGGGAAATGTCGGGCTGTCGCACTTGCGGATCATCTTCTGGAAGCGGGAAGTGCTCGATCTTGCTGTTTGAACCGGTCGCCGAGATGACTTCATTGGCGAATCCGGTGATTGGAATCTCATCTGGATTACCCAGATTGACGGGTTCCGTGACGTCGGATTCAAGAAGTCGATAGATCCCCTCGACGAGATCACTGACATGGCAGAAGGAGCGAGTCTGAGATCCATCTCCGAAGACAGTGATGGGTTCCTCGCGAAGCGCCTGGCAAATGAAGTTTGGCAACGCCCTGCCATCGTTGAGTCTCATCCTGGGTCCGTATGTGTTGAAGATTCTCACGATACGTGTGTCAACTCCGTGAGTTCGATGATAGGCAAGCGTCATCGCCTCGGCAAATCGCTTCGCTTCATCATATACACCTCGTACTCCGATGGGATTCACATTTCCCCAGTACGATTCAGGCTGTGGATGAACCAGTGGATCTCCATATACCTCACTGGTGCTGGCAAGCAGGAACTTGGCCCCACAAGCTTTCGCCAATCCAAGCGCCTTGTGGGTTCCCAGTGAACCGACCTTCAGGGTCTGGATCGGGAATTCCTGGTAATCGATGGGGCTAGCCGGAGATGCGAAGTGAAGTATCGCGTCGATCTTGCCTGGAACATGGATGAACTGGGTAACGTCATGCCGGATGAAGGTAAATCTCTGATTCCCGATGAGGTGCTCGATATTGCGAATGTCTCCCGTGAGAAGATTGTCCATCACCACGACATCGTAGTCTCGTTCGATGAACAGATCTGCTAGATGAGAGCCTATGAAGCCGGCTCCTCCGGTAATGAGTACCTTACTGGCTACCATCGCGGGCACTCCTGGTTCCGATCCCGTGGTATTCGAGACCATATCTTTCCGTCATGTCAGCACTCCATATGTTTCGACCATCGTAGAGGACGGGCTCGGAAAGAAGCTCCTTCACCCGCTTGAAATCGGGTCTCCTGTATTCGTTCCATTCCGTCACCAGCAACAATGCGCTGGCACCCTTGAGAGCTTCGTATGGATCTGTACTGTACTCGATCAGGTCACCCATTTCTGCCCTGGCACTACCGAGCGCCTCGGGGTCATGCCCACAAACCTTGGCGCCTCTCTCGACCAGCCCCTTTGCGATGACCACTGAGGGCGCTTCCCTCATGTCATCGGTACGAGGCTTGAATGCCAACCCCCACAATGCGAAACAATGTCCAGACAGATCAGTTCCAAACCGATCGACCACCTTCTCGACGAGGTATCGTTTCTGGCGATCGTTGACCTTATCGACCGCATCGAGAATCTGAAGTGAAGATCCGATCTCTTTGGCGAGCGCAGAAAGAGCTCTGACATCCTTTGGAAAACACGATCCCCCGTAGCCAACGCCAGGAAATAGAAAATGCGGGCCGATCCTTGCATCCGTTCCCATCCCCTGCCTGACCTTGGTGACATTGGCTCCCACGAGTTCGCACAGGCGTGAGATGTCATTCATGAAAGAGATCTTGGTTGCGAGCATCGCATTCGATGCATATTTGGTCAGTTCGGCTGAGGCCTGGTCCATCACCAGAAGTGGCTTTCCTGTCCTGACAAAGGGAGAGTACAACTCTCTCATCAGATCTGCAGCGTCATTGTCATCGGTTCCGATGACCACCCGATCAGGTTTCATGAAGTCATCGATCGCAGCTCCTTCCTTGAGGAACTCGGGATTCGAGACGACATGGATCTGATGCTCACACGCAGATCGGATGATCTCGGCAACTGCAGCGGCGGTTCCCACAGGTACCGTGGACTTGTTGACAACAACCAGCGGGCCCGTCATCGCTGCGCCAATCTCCGCTGCCACCGATCGAACTGCGGTGAGATCGCAGGCCCCATTCTCTCCCTGTGGAGTCCCGACGGCGATGAAGACCACTTCAGCGTCTTTTATCGAGGAGGCCAGATGGGTCGAGAATGTCAGTCGGCCAGCGGATGAATTCCTCTCTACCAGCTCTTCGAGGCCCGGTTCGTAGATAGGAATCTCGCCGTTCTTCAGGCTTGAAATTTTTTCTGCATCTCGATCCACGCAACAGACCGTATTCCCGCTTTCTGCAAAGCAGGTACCTGTCACCAGCCCGACATATCCTGTTCCAACTATCGTGATTCTCATTCCAGAGGTCTCTCCAACCCTTACATGGCGATACTG
The DNA here is from genome assembly GCA_036338595.1 of Planctomycetota bacterium. GTDB lineage: Bacteria > Planctomycetota > UBA8108 > UBA1146 > UBA1146 > QNYK01. The sequence goes on from JAYZBV010000049.1 coordinate 10,168, forward strand.
GTGCTATTGAACTGTCGCAAACAACGGGACCAGTCAGATCATATCAGAGGCCTTTCGTGCCAGCATCAAAGGTCGAGGAATTCCCTCAGGTCTGATGTCGCTGGATGGCCGAGATGCGTACAATGGCGCCATGGATAGTGATGATTTCTCCTCCGGCCTCGATTCTCCCAAGCCATCTCCTGACCCCCAGGACGAGGAAGAGGCAGAGACTACCAGGTCCACATTCGCTGATCTTCCGCTCACCACCCCCATCCTGGATCGTCTCTCTGAACTGGGTTTCACCCACCCGACACCCATCCAGGAATTGACGATCCCGGTCGCACTGGATGGGAAAGACCTGATCGGAAAGGCCGAAACCGGCACAGGAAAGACTCTCGCATTCACCTGCCCCATCATGGGGCAACTCGATGCGGAGAGAGTCGCAGTTCAAGCTCTCGTCCTGTGCCCTACCCGTGAACTGGCTCAGCAGGTCGAAGAAGTCGCCTCGGCCATCGGAGCGCCGCTCGGATTGCGGGCCGCGCTGGTGGTCGGTGGAGTGCACCAATCTCAACAATTACTTCAGTTGAGAAAGGGAGCCCAGATGGTAGTGGGAACTCCCGGTCGAGTTCTCGACTTCCTTCGCAGTGGCAAGATCCGTCTCGGCTGGGTCGAACACGTCGTTCTCGACGAGGCTGATCGCATGCTGGACATGGGTTTCATCGATGATGTCACAGAGATCCTCCAGCACACTCCACCAGAGAGACAGACCTACCTCTTCTCTGCGACGGTTCCGCCCAAGATCAAGTCGTTGACGCGGCAGTTCATGAAAGATCCTGAGTTGATCTCTACCATCAGGGAGATCGCCACTGTCCCTGACATCGTGCAGCGATTTGTACGCTGCGACGACTGGGCCAAGAGGCACTGGGTTCACCAATTGCTCGACAACACTCCCGATGACACCTGCATCATCTTCTGTAACACGCGCAGGGCGGTGATCGATCTCGACAGGGACCTCTGGGGACGCGGATATCCAGCTGGATCACTCCACGGCGACCATGATCAGGAGCGACGCTTCAAGGTGCTCGAAGGCTTCAAGGACAAGCGGATCATGACCCTGGTCGCCACTGATGTCGCGGCGAGGGGTCTCGATGTGGAAGCGGTCGCGAGGGTCGTGAACTATGACATCCCTGATGAGGTCGAGACCTACGTGCACAGGATCGGCAGGACCGGTCGAGCTGGAGCCGATGGTGAAGCAGTTAGCCTGGTCGATTCCCGTGATCGAATCAGCTGGAGCCGCATCGTCAAGGAAACCGGATTCCCGATCTCCGAGGACAAGTGGCACCCACCCAAGGGAGCGAAGCCTGATCCCAATCACAGATCGTACCGACGCTCACCTGCGAGGCCCGGAAGCGGTCCCCCTCGTGGTGGAGGACGTTACAGCAGCGGCGGAGGTCGAAAGAATCCTCGCTCGAATCCTCGTCAAGGAGGCAATTCCGGTTCTCGTGGGCGAAGTGGTGGACGCCGCTCTCGCTGATCCACCGATCAATTACTGGATGGCGTCACCTGGAGCATCCGGAGCAGCGCACAGTAGATGGCACAACCACCAGATGTGAAAAGGCCCCGCACCGCAGACAGCGGAACGGGGCCCTGACTTCAGTTCATCTTGCGCTGGGCTAGTACATGCCGCCCATGCCACCCATGCCGCCCATGCCACCCATGCCGCCCATGCCGCCCGCAGCAGCAGCTGCTCCGCCGTCATCGGAACTCGGCATTTCGCTGACCACGGCCTCGGTGGTGAGCAAGAGCCCACCGATGGAAGCCGCATTCTCCAGAGCGGTGCGAGTCACCTTGGTCGGATCGATGATCCCGGCAGCAATCATATCGACATAGGCGATGTTGAGTGCGTCGAAGCCTTCCGATCCCTTACCCGCCTTCACTCGCTCACTGACGATGGCACCATCCACACCGGCGTTCTCGGCGATCTGACGTACCGGAGCCTCTACCGCCCTACGGACGATGTCGAAACCGATCGCTTCGTCACCTTCAACGGCGATGGTGTCCAGCACCAAGCTGGCGCGAAGAAGTGCGACTCCTCCACCAGGTACGATGCCCTCCTCGACGGCGGCCCGAGTTGCGTGCAGCGCATCCTCGACGCGGGCCTTCTTCTCCTTCATCTCGATCTCGGTGGCAGCTCCGACATTGATCTGAGCGACACCACCCGAGAGCTTTGCGAGGCGCTCCTGGAGCTTCTCGCGGTCGTAATCAGATGTGGCTTTCTCCATCTCGGCGCGAATCTGGTCGATCCGGCTCTTGATGTCTTCGGAGGATCCTGCTCCCTCGATGAGCGTGGTAGCGTCCTTCTCGACGATGACCTTCTTGGCACGGCCGAGGAAAGAGATATCCACATTCTTCAGGTCGATACCCAGGTCATCGAAGATGGCGCGCCCACCTGTGAGGGTCGCAATATCCTCGAGCATCGCCTTACGGCGATCGCCGAAGCCAGGAGCTTTCACTGCGCAACATGAGAAGGTACCGCGCAACTTGTTGACCACGAGGGTCGCCAGAGCTTCGCCCTCGATGTCCTCGGCGATCACCAGGATCGGCTTTCCGGACTGAGCGATCTTCTCCAGCAGTGGAACCAGATCCTTGATGGAACCGATCTTCTTCTCGTGAATCAGCAGGTATGCGTCCTCGAGTACACAGGCCATCTCCTCGGTGTCGGTGACGAAATGGGGGGAAAGATATCCCTTGTCCATCTGCATTCCTTCGACCCAGTCGACGGTTGTGTCGAGGGACTTACCCTCCTCGACGGTGATGACCCCGTCCTTGCCAACTTTTTCCATCGCATCTGCGATGATGTTGCCAATCTCGGGATCGTTGTTGGCTGCAATGCTTCCCACCTGAGCGATCTCGGTCTTGTCCTTGACCTCGGTCGACATCTCACCAAGGCGACGGACGATTCCCTCGACCGCTTTCTGGATGCCTCTCTGCAGGCACACCGGATTAGCTCCGGCGGTGACATTCCGCAGTCCTTCATGGAAAATTGAATTTGCGAGAACGGTTGCAGTGGTGGTGCCGTCACCGGCGTTGTCCGAGGTCCTGGAAGAAACCTCTTTCACCATCTGCGCTCCCATGTTCTCGAAGGAGTCCTCGAGTTCGATCTCACGCGCAACGGTCACACCGTCCTTGGTGACGGTGGGAGGTCCGAATGACTTCTCGAGAACGACATTACGGCCTCTGGGGCCGAGCGTGACCATGACAGCCCTCGCAAGTTTGTGTACGCCTCTGCGTACAGCGTCGCGGGCTTCGTGATCAAACGCGATGCGCTTTGCGCCCATCGTGTCGCTTCCTCTCATTATCGGCATCTACCTGGCATTTCGCTGGCAGATGACTGGGTTTATCCGAGTGAACTAGCCGACAATCGCGAGGACATCGTCCTCACTCATGATCAGGTACTCTTCGCCATCCACCTTGATCTGTGTCCCGGCGTATGAACTGAAGATGACACGATCATCCTTGCTGACCTGAAAATTGGCGCGATTGCCATCCTTGAGGAGTTTGCCGTCTCCAAGCGCCATCACGCGCCCTTCGCTCGGCTTTTCCTTCGCATTATCCGGCAGGAAAATCCCACCCTTGGTCTTGTCCTCAGCTTCGAGTCGCTTGACGACGATCTTGTCGTTGAGCGGGCGAAGATTGAGATTCGCCATCGGAGTCGCCTCTCTTTCCCGTGCCCAGATGGGCGTTCGCTTGACGATTTCTGCGGACCCCGCCTCGGGCTCCCGTCAGAAATCTGTTTTCAATTCTTCAGCAAGGTTTGAATCAGATCCCGAATGCAACTCCGGAAATGGTCTGGCTCGACCGGTTTCGGCAACAATGCGAAACCACCTGCTGCTATTACATCTTGTCTCAACTCGATACTCGCTTCTCCACTGACAAAGAGAGCGGGCAGTTGCCAGTGATACTCTGTCCGGATCCTTCTCAGCAACTCGACCCCGGTCAGATCTGGCATATGCACGTCCAGCACCAGGAAATCGAATGCGCGCGCAGCCACGGTGCCGGGAGAAGGTGCCGATTGATTTCGTCGCAACAACTCCAGCGCCTCGACTCCTCCACCGACATTTGCCGTTTCGAACCCGTCGCCGTCGAGCAATGCCGCCAGAGACCCCCGCACTCCTGCATCGTCGTCAGCGAGCAGTACTCGGTAGCGAACCCCGCCAAACCGTGACCCCGGTGTGAAGATCTCGGCCAGCATCGAAGCCCCATTTCAGGTCCCTGACATTTCCGATCATCTCCTCATTTCGCAACGATCGTGCCGCTGGAAGCCGAGTTCCGACTGCTGTCACAAGTCACTGCAGAGGTATGTCTTAGGTGATTTTTCTGAAGGCCTCGCCAGGCCTCTGGCCAACATTACCTGTCAGAATGACAGCCTACGGCTGAAGCGGCAGTGTACTCCTGCCACGGTGGCAGGAGATACAGGGCCTGGATCTGTTGAATTGTCTCGCCTGGAAGGGAACCATCCACGCCACTGTGTCCCAGCAATGGAAGAGGTCGCAGCAACGGAAGGGGATCAGGTCTTGTCCCAGGCATCGCACGATCCCACGAACCTCATCGAGAAGATCCGCGTTGCGCTGGATTCCAGCACACCCGATCAGCAGTTACGGGAGACCCTTCGAGGGATCCGCCCCGAGGATATCGCTCACATCCTCGATGAACTCGACCCCGATCAGAAGCTGATGGTTTTTGACGCAGTCGAGACCGAAACACAGGCGGAAGTGATCGACGACACCGATCCGAGTTCTCGTGAACTGGTCATCGAAAATCTCGAGAGTGTTGAACTGCGGTCGATTCTCGAGGAGATGCCTCCAGATGAAGCCACCGACCTTCTCAACGAACTTCCCCAATCAAAACGGCGTGAAGTTCTGTCTGGAATGGAACCGGCGACCACTGTCGAACTTCTACGACTGATGCAGCACCCTGCCCACACGGCGGGCGGCATCATGACTCTCGATTACTTCGCCGTGAACCCGGAGCTCGCTTCAAAAGATGCGATTTCGATGATCCAGGAACACATTGATACCGAAGTGGTCAACTATGTCTATGCGGTCGATGAGCAACGACATCTGCTGGGTGTCATTTCGATACGTGACCTGCTGGGCTCTGACCCGGAAACACATGTTTCCGAATTGATGACAACTGAGGTGATCTCGATTGCGGTCGAGGAGGATCAGGAGGCAGTCGCCCACCTGGCTCGCCGTTATCACCTCAAGGCGATTCCAGTTGTAGATAGCGATGATCACCTGCTCGGGGTCGCAACCATCGACGACATCGTTGAAGTCCTCAGCGAAGAAGCGGATGAAGACATCTACCGGCTGGCCGGATCCCCGGTGGTTCACCCTGCACAGCAGAAAATCCTTCGCCGGGCATTACTTCGGATCCCATGGCTACTGCTTCCGGTTCTGAGCGGATTCATACTTTACTGGATGCATCCGGACGAGCGGAGTCTGGCCGAGATTCTTGCGTCCGATTCTGATCAGCGGCTTCTCCTGGCGGCCTTCATCCCGCTGGTGATGGGGATCGCCGGAGGCGTGGGAACCCAGTCTGCAACGATGGTTGTGAGGGGAATGGCAGTTGGAGATATCGATCCTCGAAGAACCACTCTGCGGCTGTTTCGCCAGGAGGTCGTCGTGGGTGTGTTCATCGCCCTCGCGATCGGAGGTGTCGTCGGCGTGGTTCTAGCGACCGTTTCAGGACCATGGAATGGAATAGGATGGCTTCGATTTCCGATAGCTGTTTCGGCCGGCATCGGGGCAGGAATCGTCCTGGCTAGCGCCTGCGGAACCGCATTTCCCATATTCTGTGAAAAGATCGGGCTGGATCCAGCGCTCGTCGCGGGACCGTTCATCACCAGCTTCAATGACGTGACAGCAGCGGTCACCTTCATTGCAGTCGCGGAGATGATTCTCAGAATATTGTGATCAATTCGGTGCTACTTGTATTCGGATTCATCAATCCCGTAGCGGTCGAGCTTGTTGTAGAGAGTCTGACGCGGAATCTTCAATTGCTTGGTCACGCGCGACTTGTTTCCCCTGTTTCTTCGTAGAGCTGTGAGAATCACAAGCCGCTCCACCTCGGCGATGATGTCATTGAATCCCTCGGTGGCCGGAATTCTGAGCACAAGTTCCTCAACCGTGGACTGGACTTTTTCACCCTGGAGGAGCTCGTCGGATAGTTCTTCGAGGTACTCCTCGACCATCTTGCGGGGGATGGTCCGACTCTCACTCGAGAGCACAACTTGATGGATCACATTTCTCAATTGTTGAAGATTACCTGGCCACGGGTAAGTGACCATTTCCGCCATGGCGCTCCTCGAGAGTGCCCTCACGGGCCCGTCACTTCCTGAAGCATCCGAGAGGAACTGACGAACTAACTGGGGGATGTCATCGGTGCGCTGGCGTAGGGGTGGCACATCGATAGTGAAACCTGCAAGCCTGTAGAACAGGTCCTCGCGAAACTGCCCCGCACGCACCATTTCGGCCAGGTCCTGACAGGTGGATGAAACGACTCGAACATCGACTTGAATCAGTTCCGAGCCTCCTACAGGTCGAAGCACCCCTTCCTGAAGCACTCGGAGCAGTTTCTGCTGAATGCCGAGAGGTAAGTCCCCCACCTCATCGAGGAATACGACACCGCCTGCGGCTCTCTCGAAGACACCCGCTCTATCGGAGTCAGCACCACTGAAAGCGCCCTTTCGCCAGCCGAACAGTTCTCCCTCGACGAGAGTCGGTGCCAGAGCTCCACAGGAAACCACCTCGAACGGATGGCCTTCCCGAGCAGTCCCTTGATGCATGGTTCTGGCAAGCAGGCTCTTTCCGGTGCCGGTTTCTCCGCAGATCAATACGCTCAGGTCTGAATCCTGCAGTCGCTCCAGTTGAGAAAGGACCTCACACATCTGGGGGTCGGCACTGGCAACATCTCCCAGCGTCTTGATCGTAGCAGGGGGCGTTTCACCATCGTTCAAGCCGACTGGATCCAGTTGCGACAGTTCTATTTCATTCTCTGCAAGAGCCTGCTCGGCTCTCTCGAGACAGCCTTCAAGTTGTTCTATTTTCCGAGCCTGATCGCTGATCAAGATCGAGTCGAGAATCTCGTCTTCAACCAATGTGATCATCGCTGCCAGGGAACTGGCGTCGGCTTCATCGAGTTCAACCGCCGAATCTACCTCTACCAGGAACATGACTCGTCCATCTGCTGGTGTAGGCATCGAAAAAGAGATCAGCGAGACAGGCGTACCTTGAATCGGCTCGCACAAATGGTGTGGACCCTCGATCGATCCGAGGTGTTGAATCAACTGCTGATCGATACATTCCGAAGGTCTCAGGCCGCCAGCTGTTCTGGTAGCGACCTCTTCGAACAGGCGGGTTCCATCGCGGTTGACACAGCCGAGTTTGAGCGATACGGCACATCGAGCATCGAATTGCTTCAATAGCACGCCCAGCAGCGTCGAAGCGAGAACCTCGAATCGACGCGTCTGGTGCACTTCATCGAGGCCCTGGAGGCCTTCACGAAGTTCGATTTCAAGAGAATGCTGTGCCACGCTCTTTCCTCCTGGCTCAGGTTCCGGTCTCGATACCCCCTGGCGCTCCTGCACGAGAATCCGATTCGGGGTATCCTTCAGCGGCGCCCTGATCGAACGCCCTGATTCCCTGCGAAGTTCCGCAGGGTACGGCGAGACTGAGGCTCCAATTGAAATATCGGCTCCAGGACCGATCTCTCTGAAGTGTTTTTTTCGTAGATTCGCCCCTGGCGGAAGATTAGGAGATACCCGGCCAGTACGCAATGGACCGGGAAATAGCCGTGGCCATGCTTCCGACAATTCTGTCTCTCGCACTACTGATCGTCCCTGTCGCTACTCCAGTCGATGTGGATGACCCTCAGGCATCTGACATCTCGACCTGGATCGAAAATCTGGGCGCCGATGACTGGTCACTCAGGGAAGAAGCCGCCAGAAAATTGCTGGATGCCGGTCCTGCCGCAATAGATGCCCTGCAATCCTCACTCCAGGATCCTGATCCGGAGGTGCGGGCAAGGGTGAAGGAGATGCTGGCGCTGCTCTCTCCGCCGACTCTCATCGTGGACGTCGTGCGTGTCGGCAACATATCGGATTCATCCCAGCTATCACAGCGCCAGGAGGTCGAAGCCACCGCTGTTCGCTTCACGAGAAGTGATCTGATCCAGACCAGCGTCACTTCCTCCAACGAGGAGCGGCGCATCCAGGTCGAGGTGCGAGGCAGCGAAGCTCCTTACTCGGTCGAAATCCTGTTTCCCGGGGTCAATAGCACCATCGTCAGCGGGCCACCTGCAAGAGGTCTCGATCCCGGTATCCCCTGGGTCATCCTCTCCGAGGAGCGCGTCACGATGGAACAGGCGCAGGGAAAAACCAGCACCAGTGGCGAACTTGCGAGTTGGGTCGCCGTCCTCCATCACGATCCTGATCCAGCGCTGGAAAAACTCGACCCTGTGCAGAGGGTCGCCCAGGCGATCCGGAATCACCTTCCTCGAAGTGATGATCATCATCTGTGGCTGCTGGCTGGAGTCTGGCCACAGTTGGGTCCACTTCCCGACGCTCCCGACGGGGCCACGCCCCGGGTTCGCGATGCGCGCCTGGTGAGCTTGTTGAGCCGCCAGGACGCAGCAGCAGCGCGGGAATTGACCTCGATGGTCGCCAGGCATCTCGATGGGATCGAATCGATCAGCACCGATCGAATCGATGCACTCACCCCCTCCCTTCTGGAGGCAAAGATCGATCGATCTGTCGAACTCCTGTCTCGTCATTGCGGTGATCTCTCTCCCTGGCGCCAGCATCTGAGCTGGCACGCCCTCGAACGAAACCTGGGCGACCCTCAGTTTGTTGCAGCTCACGGCAAAACTGTGCTCCAGGCGATTCTGGCGCCAGAAACTTTACCCGTACTACGCTGGACCAACTCCCGCCTCGCATCTCTCTGGAGCGCCCTGCAACGGCATGTCCCCACAGATCAGTGGATGGAAGTGCTGCAGGGGCGCGTCAAGGATGCTCTGGGTCAGGACATGAACCAGTCGAGTGGTCGGATTCCGCTGATACTGGGAACGATGGCGTTCCTCTCGAACCGTTCAGAATTGCTTCCGCAGGAGTGGCAACACTCTGTCGCAGAATTGATCGGAACCCGGCACTCGGAGATTGCCCTCGGCGTTCTCGCTTCCCAGCAGCAAGAGCATGGAGTCTCCGATGAGGTCTGGACCATCGTCTGTGGAGAGATAAGAAAGGGGCTGGCCAGCACCGATACCACCTCCAGCTTCCGTGTCAGAAACTCCGTCGCACGCCTGATCGATTGCACCTTTCTCTCGCCGGGGATGAGGCGAATCCTGCTGGAAGTGCTTGTCGATACGATCGAAGAGGGAGCGAGCCAGCGCTCATCCGCGGACCAGTTGCTCATAAAGAGCCTGGGAGATGCCACGACAAAACCGATCAGAACCCGCGATCCGACCTACTGGAACAGCCGAGCGAAACTGTGGAAGAAGAAGCTGGAAGATCTCCCTGACGACCAGCTCTATCCGGCGAAGGAAGAGGGCGAGTGGGTTCGACTGACACTTGCTGACTACAGAATCGACCCCGAAGGGACCACGGATCCTCTGCGACTGCAGCGCATAGTGCTCCAGGTTGGCCACCGATTCCTCGCCATCGGTGACAATGGAGAGGATGAATCGATCCTGATCGTCTCGACTCGGGGCAATACCTATCGCCTGTCGGGGTCGATCCTGGTGGTCGAAAATCGACCTGTGCTGGCAAGATTGAGGCCACGCTGGCGACGCTGGATCCACCGGGTCAGTTCTGCGCGTCTGGGCCCCGAAAGTGCCCAGGCAAGGTCACTGGTGACTTACCAGACGTTGGCCTTGATGGAGCCGATCGATGCGACTCAAGCACAGCAAGGCCAAGGTCTGGACGGCGCCGGTGGCTGGGACGATCTCGAAGCGCGGCTACTGGATGGACTCGACTCTGCTGAACAGACAACAAGGCGCTCGACCATCGACATCGTGACCACCCTGAAACTCGAATCCGCCAGGGAGCCACTGATCAAGCTCTGGATCGATGACCCGACACCATCGATCGCCCGCGCACTTCTGGTGCTGGGAGATACCCGTGGCAGATTCATGCTCTTCGACAGTCTCAAGGAACTGGAGAGGAGAGCCACTCGTGATGCACAGCAGGCGATGGAGCAATTGCTGCTTCACGGGGACCTCGAGACGATGGAACTGGTCCTCTCCTGGTTAGAGCGACCCCCAACGAATCGGACTCGGATTCTGGAAAACCAGCTCCCCATTGCGATGCGGTCGATCGAATCATGGATTTCCAAGCAGCAAGATCCGGCAGATATTCCCAGGGATCGACTGATCGGAGCACTTGTCCAACGTTGTGACACTCAGCAACTTCGAGGGACTTCGATTCCGCTCCTGAGAAGGCTAACTGGCCAGGATATGGGCTGGTGGAACACATTTTCCATCACAAATACACAGGAAAGACTTCAGGCTCAGGAAGAGATTTCAGAGCGCTGGAACACGTGGTGGCAAAGAACCAGGGAAAGATCCCAGGATCCTGTAAAGTTGAACCCTCCTCGCGACCGATGACCCTTCCATGGGCGGAACACGCCCTGGTGGACTCGACCAGCAAATGGTCGACCGCCCAGTTCTCCCAGGAAGGGACAAATACAATGGGTGCTCGTGAGGTTGGCCTCGAAGCTTACTTTCTTGATATTAACCGCCACCCCCTCCTCACCAAAGAGGAAGAGATAGCGCTATCGATTCTCGTACGTCAGGGCGATCCTGAGGCACGGAACAAGATGGTTCTTTCAAATCTCCGCCTCGTCGTGAGCATCGCCAAGCACTATGTCGAGCGCGGCCTGCCGCTCCTCGATCTGATCGAGGAAGGAAACCTCGGACTACTGAAGGCGGTGGAGCGCTTCGATCCTGCTGCTGAGTGCCGGTTCAGCACATACGGCACCTGGTGGATCAAACAATCCATCAAACGAGCACTGATCGACACCGTGAAATCAGTTCGCATTCCTTCCTACATGGTCGAGACCATCACGAAGTGGAAGAAAGCTGCTGCTGACCTGGCCATCGAACTTGGCCGCCCCGCGCAATTTCATGAGATTGCCGAGCGGATGGAAATCCCGATGGAGAAGACAGAGATCATCCAGAACGCTCTCAATGTCGCAGACTCAGTCAGTCAGACCATCTCCATTGAGAACTCATGGACCATATCCGACATCATCGTGGACCCTTCACAGGCGCAACCTCACGTGTCTCTTGAGAAAAAGATCCAGGTCGAGATGATCCAGAATCTGCTCAGCCATCTGGACGAACGCGAGACAAAGATCCTTCGCATGAGGTACGGGCTCGATAATGGCGAGCCGATGACCCTCAAGGAGATCGGACAACGTGTGAACCTCTCTCGCGAACGAGTCCGTCAGATCGAGAACGATGCGCTTGGCAAACTGCAAGAGTTGGTTGCCGAAGGCCAGATCGAGCAGCCAGAGATCTACGACGAGCAACTCGAGGAGTCGATGGGTTAATCCCGCAACTCTTCCCCCCCATCCAGGGTTCGGATAGCATTCCTGCTCGGAGGCAGATTCGAACCGCCGGCCACAGGAAGGGGGATCATTTGGGCGATAGCACCGATGATCGTATCGATTTTCTCAGGAGCAGGATCCGTACCGTCGCCGATTTTCCCGAGCCCGGGATTCAGTTCAAGGACATCACTCCGCTTCTGGCGTGCCCGAAGGCATTTCCCGTTTCCATCGACCTGCTCGCGGACAAGGTGAAAGATCTCGGAGTCGAGATCATCGCTGCACCAGAGGCTAGGGGTTTTCTATTTGGCGTACCGCTGGCACTTCGCATGAAGGTCGGCTTCCTGCCCATCCGAAAACCTGGCAAGTTGCCACATGAAACCCATACGATCGAATACTCGCTCGAGTACGGAACCGATTCTGTAGAGATGCATGCGGATGCAGTTCAACCGGGTCAAAAAGTTCTCATGGTCGACGATGTCCTGGCAACCGGAGGAACCATGGCAGCTTGCTGTCAACTGGTGGAAAAGATGGGCGGGGTCGTCATTGGCTGCGCATTTCTGATGGAACTGACCTTTCTCGGTGGACGAGAAAAGCTACCCGATTCGCGCGTGATTCATCTTCTGGAGGAAACGGATTGAATCGGAGTACTGCTCTTCGACTGGCGCGCGTTGCCACTGCTGAGGCAAAACGCGCCACCAGAGGCTTGCGCAAGCCTGGTTTCCCCAGGCTTTATTATCTTTCCTATCTGATACGCGATCTCGATCTCTACGAGGTAGAGGCGCGCTACGGGTCGCTCTACCGAGATGAGCGCTACCAGAACAGAAACTGCCTTGCCGATGCTCGAGTAGGTAACTATCGCCGTGACCAGGTCACCGATGGAGGCCTCTTCGACAACTCCAAGGAAGACGAGTCGCACGAGTATGTGGATTTACCGATATCCAACCGCTCCGAGCCGATGAAGATCGGCCTCTGGCGACTCACCGATGCCAAGTACCGGGAAGCTGAAGAGGCGTACATGAGGAAATGCGCTCATGAACTGACCTACCTCGACACCAGTGATCACCTCGGTGCATGGCAGAAGTGTCCGACCATCGATGATCGAGGGGGAGTAGATCTCCCCTCCATCGATAGCGACTACTGGTCTGCTTATGTCGAGAAAGCAAGCGCAGCGATGCTCGAATTCCCCAGGGTTCGCAACAGCCATGTCGAACTCAAGGTCAGGCACCAGACCAACCTCTTCGTGAACACGGATGGTTCCATCGCCATCGAGAGTCATTCCTTCTGGCAACTGGAAGCCTATCTCTGGTTCCTCAGCAAGAAAGGGGATGGAATCCCCTGGACGGTGAGCCATTTCACCCCTGATCCCGAGCAACTTCCCGATCTCAACTCCTTTCGCCGCGAGATCCGCAACGCCGCCCGGCTCCTTGAAAAAATCGCAGCCGCACCGCAGATCCACTCCTATTCGGGTCCCGTGCTTCTGGAACCGGTTTCAGCCGGATTACTGATCCACGAGGCTCTCGGCCATCGACTCGAAGGGAATCGCCTCCGTGCCACGGGAGAGGCCAAGACCTTTGCGGACTCCCTGGGAGACAAGGTACTTCCCGATTTTCTCACGCTGCATGATGACCCGACTCAGGAATCCTGGATCGATCCGGATGGGCAGCATCATGGCCTGGTCGGGCATTACAGATTTGATGATGAAGGCACCCCCGCTTCCGACGCTCGGCTGATCGAGCAGGGTCAATTGACTGGATTCCTCACCGGCAGAGTTCCGGTGGCGAAAAAGCACCGATCAAACGGGCATTCACGATCGAGAAGGCATGAACGATCGATGAGCCGCATGGGTGTGACGATACTCGAGGCCTCGAATGCCCAGGATGAGAAATCGATGCGGCGGCAACTGATCGATCTGGTCAAGCAACAAGGCCTGCCGTACGGAATTCGTATCCTGGATGCCACTGGCGGTGAAACTGCGACCGATGCCTACGATTTTCAGGCGTTTCTTGGCGAAGTGAATCTGGCATCGCGAGTATTCCCCGATGGCAGAGAGGAACTGGTTCGGGGTGTGAACTTCATCGGAACCCCGCTCAATGCCATCCACGGAATCATCGCGGCGGGGAATCGCCCCGGACTCGACAACGCGTGGTGCGGAGCAGAGAGTGGCTTTGTTCCTGTCTCAACGATCAGCCCATCGTTGCTGGTCAAACACCTGGAGTTGCAGAGCAAGTCGGATACACCCTATACCCAGTACTGTTATCCGATGCCCGGGGAGAAGCGATAATAGTTGTCGCTACTCATTGCAGTTGATCTGCAATATCAGAAAGCAGAGGACGAACGGCTTGAGTCATCAGGGCCCGGTTGGAACCCTCGCCCACGCGGGTCACGAAAAGGTCCGCTGAGTGCCTAGAGAGCCCGAACTCGTCCAGGCCAGCGACTCCTCCACAGACCTCCATGGCGTCGAGCAACAATCTGGATGCCACGCGGCTACAATCGATTTTCAGTTTGGAGGCCTGCTCGCGCTCCATCGTCCCCTCGTCATAGCGCCTACCGATGTGGACCAACCATGTCAGGTTACGCTCAAGAGCAATCTCCATCTCCAGGACCACATCCTGGACTCGCTGAAAACGCCCGATCGGTCCGCCGAACTGCTCTCGCTCCTGGACATACCTCCTGGTCTTGTCGAGTGCAAAAGCGAGTGACCCCAGCGCCAGGGAAGCAACAAACAGTCTTCCACCATTGAGTGTCGTGACCATCACCTCGAAGCCCTCATCGAGACTGCCGAGGATGTCCCCCTCATCCGCTTCTACTCCATCGAGGGCGATCGAACCGGTAGATGAGAGCGGCCAGACTGTCTTTCCCTCCATCTCCTGGTAGTGCACTCCCTCCCGATCACGCGGGATGATGAAGCAAGTACTGCGATGGCCGTTTCGCCCATCCGGATCGGTGAGTGCATGAACCACGATGTGGCTGGCCCATGCTGCATTCGTGCTCCAGCACTTTTCACCCCTCAGGATGAATTTCTCTCCGTCTCGAGTGGCCACCACTTCCGGATTTGCTGCATCCGATCCTCGCCCCGGCTCCGACAAACCGAATGCAAACATCCGATTTCCTGCGGCAAGGTCAGATAAGTGCTGCTTCTTCTGACTGTCGGTTCCAAATTTATATAGAGGATTCGCCCCCAGCGAGACCGCTGCACCAGGAGTGATGGCAATCGACTGACTCTGGTACGAGAGCGCCAATCCGGCCAGCAACAGATCTGTCAGTCCCCCACCTTGCCCACCATGCTGCTCTGGAATCGGCAATCCGAAGACTCCCATGTCGCCCAGCTGGCGGATGACCTGGTCAGGAACCAGCACCTTGCTGCGTTCCCAGCCGAGAAGCTGGGGCGCCAGTTCGTCGTCGGCATAACGAGCGATGGACTGGTAGAGAGCAAACCTCTCATCCTCCAGTAGCCCTTCGAGATGGTGATCGAGTCTTCGATGGCTCATGAAACTCCCTGTGCTGTTCAATGAGAACGCTATAGACCTGTTACACCATGAATCGGCCCCGGTCTACCACACCCGCTCAACAGCCGGTCGTGGGTGATTCTGAAGCAAGGGCCGTGGTATCATCCAGCGGTACCAATTGGAGGAGGTGATCCATGAGGTTTTCGCGATTCTCAAGGGCCACTACAGCCCTGTTCCTGGTGATTCTCTGGCCTGCCACAACATTGATCCACGCGCAATCCTGCCCGGATACGCTGCAGGCATTTCCAGATTATGGTCAGGATCAGATGATCATCGAGTGGAACCTGCCCATCGCAGGTCCAGGTGCAACCGAGTACCAGCTCTTCAGAAACGGCCAGTTGATCGCAACGGTCGATGGCGATATTGCAACCGCCACCGATGATGTCTCCTCCTTGGCCGCAAGTCGCCACCATGTTCTCGACTACGTACTGGTCACTGTAGGAACTGCGGCACCCTGCCTCGATCTCACCGCTCGTGATTACTATTCCACGGGTGTCATCGCCCTGTTCGAGGACTTTGAAAATTATTCATCTGATATCGAGATGGAAAGTGCCGGAGGCTGGTCCATCGTCGATGAAAACAACCCGGTGGAGAACTCCACCTGGACCCTGACGAACCCCCTGGGAAGGCAACACCCACCGGGAATCGATGGCCATCCGACACGAGGTGCCTTCGTCATCTCCGATAGTGACTACGGTGGTGCAACCAACACCAACCCGATCGGCTCGGGGATGTCTCACGACATCTGGACCCCAACGATGAACTGCTCCGCAATGGGCCAGGTGGCATTACATGCGTCGGTGTGTGCACAGCTCAATGACAACGGTAACGCCATCTTCGACATCGATGTCAGCACCAACGGAGGAACCACCTGGGAAAATGCTTTCCGGAGAGTCGCCCCAACTCGTGTCACATCTGCGCCAGTAGTCACCGTGGAAGATGCAGATGGCGTTTACCAGCTTCTGGAAGTAGACCTGTCTTCATATGCTGCGGGGCAGTCTTCTGTGCGGATTCGATTCCGTCATTTCGAGCCGAACTGGGACTGGTGGATCGCCATCGACGATGTGCTGGTCGATGACATCCTCGTATCTCCAGGTGGAGACACGATACTGCTCGAATCAGAGGACTTCTCCGCGGGTATTCCTGCAGATTGGCAGATCGACGGTCTCAACACAAACTCGCCACTTAATACCTGGAACACCGATGATCCCTGCAATCGCTCCATCACGCTCAACAACGGAGGTACTTTTCCGTACCAGGGAGGAAGAGCAGTGAACCGCCTGGGAGATTACTTTGCGATCCTGGATTCCGACTGTAATCCGGACCCCACCGAAGATGAGCGGTTGATCACACCTGTTATCGATTGCTCAGCTGAGGAGCATGTCTACCTGCACTTCGATTCAGAGATGCTCCCTTACGGATCAGAAACTGTAGAAGTGTTATTGAGTATCGACGCTGGCAACTCGTTCATCCGTCCCGCGATATTTGCTGCTCCAACTTCCACAGCACCACAGCCCGGTGAAGAACCGCTGTATGGGCGTTTCGTATTCGAAGAACCTCGAGCAGCGGGGCAGTCGGAAGTCGCTTTCCTCTTCAAGTACACGAGTTCCGGCAATCAATGGTGGTGGGCTGTCGACAATGTCTCGATCACCGCGGGCGAGTACTCCGCAGTTCCGCCCCCTCCACCGGCTGGAACCGCATTCCGTCGCGGCGATTGCAACTGGGATAACTCCTTCAACATCGCCGATTGTGTCTATCTGCTGGCGACCCTCTTCAGTGGGGGTCCAACCAGTGATTGTCCAGATGCCTGTGACATGAATGACGATGGTTCCAACAACATCGCAGATGCCATCACTGGCCTTGCGACTCTCTTCTCAGGAGCTGGCCCTCTGCCTGATCCTGGTAGCGATGCATGTGGGCTGGATCCCACTGATGACACTCAGGCGTGTGACCCGACCAGCGCTTGTTTCTGATCGAAGGCGATACACTCGACTCACTGAGGAGAATCCCTCATGATCTGCCAGCGTTGGGAGTGTAAATGAACCTATCTGGCAGCATCTTCTCGCGTATCTGTGCCTTGACACTTCTGCTGGTGACCAGCGCCTGCCTTGCACAGGAACAACCGTCTCATGTCGGCAGGGCAACCTGCGTTACCTGCCATCGAGAAGAACACTCCCTCTGGACCGGCTCCCATCACGATCTCGCCATGATGGAACTCGGTGACGAGGCGTGTCGTGCCCCCTTCGATGGCACCGAGGTCTCATCGGGAGGTGTGCTCTCCAGGTTCATGCTTGTCGACAACTCGCCCGTGATCGAGGTCGAAGATGCCGATGGCAAGAAATCTCTCCCTGTTCGCTACTTCTTTGGCACCAGTCCCTGCCAACAAGTGCTGATCGAGGGTGCCAACGGAAGACTTCAGTCCTATCCCGTGGCATGGGCAACACCCGAGGCGCAAGGGGGCGCACGCTGGTACACCCTGTTTCCCGATGAAAAAACCCCTCCAGGAGATCCGCTTCACTACTCGGGGATTCTCAATAACTGGAATCATATGTGCGCCGAGTGCCACTCCACCGGTGTCGTCAAGAACTACGATCTGGCCACCGACACCTTTCGCACGCGCTGGCAAGAAATCGATGTCTCTTGCGAGGCTTGCCACGGCCCTGGAAGCGCGCATGTCTCCTGGGCAACCAGTTCGAAGCAAGAGGACGGCAAAAAGCCTGCGGCTCCGAAGCATTCCGGGTTTCCTGCAAATCTGTCTCGGGGATTGGCCACCTGGATTCGACCCGAGGGCGAAAAAGTGGCGCGCAGAAGCCCGCCCGTTTCTGATAGCGATGAAACGGAAACTTGCGCTCGCTGTCATTCCAGAAGAACCACTCTTGTAGACGGTTCCACACCCGGCTCACCCTTCTCGGAGACCCACCTGCTGAGCCTCATCGAAGCAGGTCTCTATCACGACGATGGCCAGATCCTGGATGAGGTCTATGTCTACGGATCCTTTCTTCAGAGCAGAATGCATGCCGAAGGCGTAACCTGCTCTGACTGTCACGAGCCCCACAGCGGCGAGTTGCACATCGAAGGCAACTCTCTCTGCATCGGCTGCCACGATCCAGGAAGGTACGATCTTCCAGCGCACCACCACCATGAAACCGGCACCCCGGGTGCCTCCTGTATCGAATGCCACATGGTCTCTCGAACCTACATGGGGGTGGATCCTCGCCGAGACCATTCCTTTCGTGTACCTCGCCCTGATCTATCGGTGCGAATTGGTACCCCGAATGCATGTACTGGTTGCCATGAAGATCAGGATTCCATCTGGGCGGCCCTGAAGGTTGTCGAGTGGTTCCCAGATGGTCGATCCGATGACTTCCACTGGGGTGAGGCTCTGCATGCCGCAAGAAGAGGAGCTCCCGTCGCACCGGAATTGATCCGGATGGTTCTCGAAGATGAGAAGACCCCCGCCATCGTACGCGCCACCGTCATGGCGGCGTTGCCACCCTTTCTCGACAGATCCAACGTCGATCTACTACAGAGCGGTTTTTTCGATCCGGATCCGATGGTTCGTCGTCAGGCAACCCTGGCACTCGATGGAATCGGACTGCAGGACACCTACCTGATCCTGATCGACATGCTCAGTGATTCGAGCCTGATCGTTCGCACCGTTGCGGCAGAATTGCTGTCGCCCATCGAGTCCCAGATCGCATCCGATCCGAATGGGGCCGGACGATTGTTCAGCAAGGCACTCTCCGAATACATATCGATCCAACACATCAACTCGGATCGTCCCGAATCACATGTCAACCTGGGATCACTGGCAACGCGAAGAGGAAAGATCGATGAGGCCGTGAAGTGTTTCAAGGAAGCACTTCGCAGGACTCCATCCTTTGGGCCCGCTTCTGTCAATCTAGCCGATGCTCTGCGAACCCTTGATAGAGATGCAGAAGGGATCGTGGTGCTACAGAAAGCGATCGAAAGGGTTGCAGAGGATGCAGGATTGCATCACGCATTGGGTCTTGCTCTGGTGCGAGTAGGCGAGAAAGGAAAGGCGCTGCTGTCGCTGAAACAGGCGGTACAACTCTCCCCGGAGTCACCTCGCTATGCGCTTGTCTATGCGGTCGCACTGAAGGATTCCGGAGAAACACAACTTGCGATT
Organism: Planctomycetota bacterium; assembly: GCA_036338595.1. Taxonomy (GTDB): domain Bacteria; phylum Planctomycetota; class UBA8108; order UBA1146; family UBA1146; genus QNYK01. The sequence goes on from JAYZBV010000049.1 coordinate 29,406, forward strand.
GAGACCCTGCAAGCAGCGCTCTTGATGCACCCCGATGATCGCTGGCTCAAGGGTGCACTTGAGGAATATCGCAGTGAACTGGAAGCGCCGGAAGAAGACTAGCGAGGAGTTCGACGATGACGCTTCCGACGACCGAGTCGACTGCCTGCGTTTCTCTCCTTGCCTGGCTCGGATGCGCTAACCAGAGCACCTTCATGATCTCCGATCAGATCGCTTCGACCACTTTCCCTCAACATCTCCCTGACCAGTAGCCGGTTCTCGGGCTTCCACCACTGAAGCATCGCTCGCTGCTTGCGCTTGTTTCGCATCTTTTTCTCGACAAAGACATTTTTCATCCTGGTCGGATCAATTCCCGTCCACCACATGCATGTCGCCGGGGTTCCCGGAGTGGGAATGAAGTCCTGAACCTGTTGAGGTTTGAGATGGCGCGCTTCCAGAAACTCGGCGATCCGTACTGCTGCGTCCTGTTCGCAGCCAGGATGGCTCGAGACAAAATAGGGCACCAGGTATTGCTCCTTGCCGGCACGCTCACTCGCTTTTTCGAATCGCTTCTCGAATTCGGTGTAACTGGCCATTCCAGGCTTCTTCATCAGGCGCAAGGTTTCTTCATCGATGTGTTCCGGGGCCACCTTCAGATGACCTCCTACATGATGCGCTGCCAGATCGTCGATGTACTCCTGGTCCAGATTTGCCAGATCCATCCTCACCCCGGAAGCGACATGGACCATCTTGACGCCGTCTGACTCCCTGACCTTTTTCATCAGTTTTTTTACAGGTCCGTGATCGGTGCCAAGTAGCTTGCAAACAGTGGGATGCACACAGGATGGTCTTCGACAGCGAGCCTCGATTTCCGGTCGTGTACAACGCATCCTGTACATATTGGCTGTAGGGCCTCCCAGATCACTGATGACACCCTTGTACCCATCGAGTTCCTTCAACTGTTCGACCTCGCGGAGAACGCTCTCTTCACTCCTGGAAGAAACCGCTCGCCCCTGGTGCTCGGTGATGGCGCAGAAGGTGCAACCTCCGAAACAACCCCGCATGATGTTGATGGAAAACTTGACCGTTTCATACGCCGGGATCTTCTGCTCACCGTAGATCGGATGCGGAGCCTTGGTGTAGGGGAGCGAGAAAACTGCATCGAGTTCCTCGGTCGTGAGCGCGATCATGGGGCGGTTCACCACCACGGTGTGATCTGCATGCTTCTGTACCAGTATGGGAGCTGAATCAGGATTCTGTTCCCGATGAAACAGATGTTGCGCTCTGGCAAACAGTTGCTTGCTCTCGTCATCTTCGCCGCGGATCAGGTCGAAGGATGGCAACTCCAGCACATCCTTCGGATCGCAGCGATGCTGATCCGACCATGAAACTCCCTGTTCCCAATCAGACTCCTCGATGAAGTGCGGGCGACCGAATTTCCCGATGGCATAGGCGGTGCCTGGCACATCGTGAATCTCCGAGATCGCTTGTCCCTGTGCCAGTCTCTCTGCAATCTCGACGAGCGCCTTTTCACCCATCCCGTACACTGCAATATCGCAACGTGAATCGAGCAGCAGGGATCTCTTGACCTTCTCCGCCCAGTAATCGACATGGGCAAGCCTTCTCATCGAGACCTCAACGCCACCAGCGATGATGGGAACGTCCTTGTACGCCTCTCGGCAACGCTGGGAATAGACGATGGTCGCGCCATCCGGACGCAATCCTGCCTTTCCCCCGGGCGAATACTGATCGTCGGAGCGAGGTCGTTTGTGGGCCGTGTAATGGTTGAGATGCGAATCGAGATTGCCAGCTGAGACCAGCCATGCGATTCGCGGCGCTCCAAAGGTGCGGAAGGCATCGATCGATCGCCATTCTGGCTGTGCGAGGATCGCCACACGGTAACCGCGCGCCTCCATCAACCTGCCGATCACTGCATTGGCAAAGGACGGGTGATCGACATAGGCGTCACCGCTGACGAGTACGAAATCGACTCCATGCCTCTGGTCGTCATGATCCATCGAATCTGCAGGCAACCAACCTCGATCGACACACTCCTGCCTCGATGCGGGGAGTGGTGCAGTTGCGCCCGAAGGGATCCCGTGAGACTTTCCAGGAGATTCAGCTGTACTGTGTTGAGATCGGTCGGATGCAGGTGACATGTCGTCCACCATCCTTTTTCGCCACCGTCATCTGACGAGCATGGCGTCATGTGCGGGTTTCCGGGGAGCACTCATGCTTGCCGGAGATCGCCGGGTGTCCTTCGTTACGGTCCACTTTCGGGTTCACCGCAATCCGATGGAGATTTGCGATGACCGAAGCAGGGAGGCTACCAGTATTCAGCTTTCAGATCGAGCATCCCTGGGCACAGGTGTTCC
>JAYZBV010000050.1:0-13627 GCA_036338595.1 Planctomycetota bacterium
GAGAAGATGGCCGCCAGGGAACTGCGGAGAATCGGCATCGAGGGGGCGACCCTGCTCGGGCACGGTGATCGATTCCGTCACGCCATCACACACCGACGGCTGCAGATCTATCCGCTCGTCTATCAATTCACCGGAGAGATCCCGGAAGCAGCGACCACGATCCCCATCGAGGAAGGCAGTCGCCTACCGGCGCTGTATCGCAAAGCACTGGCCGCAGCACAGAAACTACTTCTCGAGGAGCCAAGGTGATGACGCGCTGTATCACGACAGCCAGACAATGGCGAGAACACACTCCTCGATCGATGCCTGCCGAGGCTGCCGTGACCGGGGCACTGATGTGTCCTCCAGACCATTTCGATGTGGTCGACATCCGCAATGCTCACATGGAAGGTCAGATTGGAAGCATCGACAAGCAACTGGCTCACTCTCAATGGACCGCGCTGGTCGATGCCATCGAATCGCTCGGCTTGTCGATCCATCTGCTGCCTGCCAGGCCACATCTGGTCGATGCAGTATTCACTGCCAACCCTTCACTCGTCACCAATGACTCCGGGGGAAATCCCTGTGCGATCATCGGACGCATGAGCCACCCGAACCGCACCGAGGAAAACGCGCTTCATCGAACCGCTCTCGAAGAAATCGGAGTTCGCTGTGAAGATTTGCCTCCGGGGTGCGAGGGTTGCTGGGAGGGAAACGGCGATACCCTCAAGCATCCTGGGCGTGCGCTGATCTGGTGCGGAGTCGGGTCGAGGAGTTCTGCCGCGTGCCACCGACAGGCAGGTGTCATCCTCGGGCATGATGTGGCCCTGCTGACTCTCACCGATCCTTGCTTCTATCACCTCGATACGGCGCTGGCTATCATCGATCGGAAGCGCGCCGCCGTGGTCAGACGAGCCTTTGACGACGATGGCATGGCGCTGCTCGAGGAAGCGTTTGAGCAGCTGATCGAGGTCGATGAGTCGGAGGCAATGGAGCAACTGGCGGGCAATCTCTGGTGCCCCGATGGTCAGCACGTCTTGATGCCGTCGAAGGCTCCTGTCACCAGAGAACGCCTCATCCAGCAGCAACTGGATGTGGTAGAAATCGACACGGCAGAGTTCCTCAAGTCGGGAGGCAGTGTGTTTTGCATGAGACAGGAGATCCGTGAATCGGTCTGAATTTGATCACCGAGTCGACATGTTCATCCGGCTCCTGCGAAAACCCGCCCCCACTGGCATCTTTCATCCGTGGCGAGATGTCGATGAAGAACTCGATCAGCCTCGCGCAGCCAGGATCCGCTCCGACAATCTGGCGCTCTACCTTCGTGCCCATGAAAACGCCCGTGCCATCCTGGTCGGAGAAGCGGCGGGGTGGGCTGGGTGCCGTTTCACGGGGATTCCCTTCACCGGCGAGAACCTGTTCGATGGTTCCGATCAGCTGGAGTGGACCAACGGACTGGCGCTGAAGCGATCCTCGAGGAAAGAGACCCCCTACAAGGAGCGGTCGGCGACCGTCGTCTGGGGAGAGATCGCAGGCGATCGAAATATCGTGCTGTGGAACGCCGTGCCGTGGCATCCGCATCGAGCCGGTGAACCACTGACCAATCGCAAGCCAACTCGACCGGAGCAGGAAGCGGGCAAGGCGATCCTGATGCAATACCTGCAACTGTTCGGTCAGGCGGAGCCGGTCGCCATTGGAAGGGTGTCACAGGAGGTGCTCGCCAGGCTCGGAATCGAGGCGGGTTACATCCGCCACCCATCGATGGGTGGGCACAATAAATTCCGAGAGGGTGTCCGTCAGTTGCGAAAAAGACTCAGGTCTGCTTCACCCGCTCGATGAAGTCCCCGGTCTCGGTTGATATCTTGACCAGATCCCCCTCGGCGACATGGTTGGGAATCTTCACCTGAAGACCGGTTTCGAGTGTCGCTGGCTTGAAGACATTGTTGACCGAGTCGCCCTTGAATCCCGGCTCCGTCTCGGTGATCTGGAGTATCACTGCCGACGGAAGATCCACCGACACCGATTTCCCCTCGTGAAAGGTGACAACCACCTTCTCGTTATGCTTCACATAGGGCATCAGGTCGCCAACGAAATCAGCGTGAAGCTGATACTGCTCGAAGTCTTCCGTATCCATGAACACGAAGAACTCACCATCGGGGTACAGGTACTCGCAATCCTTCTTGTCCAGGTATGCGGTTTCTACCTTGTCTGCTGAACGGAAGCGATGAGTGATGTGATCGCCTCGCCGAAGGTTCTTCAATTTTGCCTGTACTGCGCCGCCACCCTTGGAGAGTTTCTTCTGCTCCAGCTTCACACAGACCCACAGGTCATTCTCGTAGTTGATCACCTGTCCTACCCTCAACTGGGTCGCTGGAACCGCCATCGATCCCTCTCCTCTCATGGTGCGTCAAGCACGGACGTCAAGTTGCTGATTCTGCGTGGAAGCATACCACGGGCGATGTCGAATTCGTATCCGTAGCCACCAGAGTGTTATGGCTCCACTGGTTCTGGATCGCCCAGTCCCGTCTCGCCCTCTTTCGAAGCGACGATGGCGCTACCGACGGTATCGCTCCAGACATTGACCACGGTACGACACATGTCCAGCGGCCGATCGACTGCCAGCAGCAAGGCGGCCCCCTCGAGGGGCAACTTCAAGGCACTGAGGATCGTCAGCATCATCACCAGTCCAGCAGACGGGATTCCTGCAGCCCCGATGGAAGCGAGAAATGCAGCCATGACGACCGTGACCTGGGCGCTGAAAGTCAGTTCGAAGTCTCCTGCAGAGGCGTAGTACTGAGCCAGAAAAACCACACCGATGCACTCATACAGCGCCGTTCCATCCATGTTCACCGTCGCTCCGAGTGGAGCCACGAAGGATGAGGTGCGGTTGGACACACGGCCACGCCTCTTGAGTGTGTTGAGGGTCGTTGGCAAGGTCATCGCTGAGGACGAGGTAGAAAATGCGGTCATCAGGGCCGGACTCATCGCCCGGACCCACTTCAGAGGTGACACCCCTCCCACCACCTTGAGGAGCAGTGGCAGGACCACGCAACTGTGGATGATCAATGCCAGCATCACCGTCATCATGTAGGCACCCAGAGGTCGGAAGATGTCGAACCCGGTTTCCCCCACCACCTTGACCAATAGACAGAAGACACCGTAGGGGACCAGAAGCATCACCCAGGACGCCATTCGCATCACCACATCGAAAGCGGATTCGAAGAGGTCCAGCATGAAGCGTTTCGGCTTGTCGGAGGCCTTCGTGATGAAGAACCCGAACAGCAGCGAGAAGAAGATCACCTGCAGCATGTTGCCGTTACCTGTGAATGCGTTGAACGCATTTTCTGGCACCATCCTGCGCAGGATATCGAGCCAGTTCTCACTTCTCTGGCCGAAGTCTGCATCGGGGGAGATCCCCAGGCGAGCCCCGACGCCAGGTTGAAGAATATTGACCAGCAGCATTCCCAGGCCCACCGCCAGGAACGACGTGGTGGCGTAATAACCGAATGTTCTTCCACCCATGCGGCCAAAATCGCTGCCGCCACCGATGCCAGCCACGCCGGTGACGATGGAAGTCACGACAAGAGGCATGATCAGCATCTTCAGCAATCGCATGAAGATGTCTGCGACAAATATGAAGGGAGCCAACCATCTGGCACGTGCTGATTCTGGATCGAGAGCGACCAGCGCACTTCGCTTTTCGCCAGAGACCAGCTCGATGGTCGCCACACCTCCCGAGCCTTTCTGGGCCAGAAACTCCGCCAGCACCTGTGGCGATGTGGTGACGATCATCGATTCATCCGTCATGCCTGCGTTGATCGAGATCCGACTCACAACATCACCGATCTGGATGCTCTCGGTCGTGCTTCTTCCCTTGGGGAGTAACTGCTGGGAAATACCATCAACCCGGATTCCGACGACCTGCCCATCCACTTCAACCACTTGCTGGGCAAAGTTTGCGCCGATGGTTCCGGGGGCCTCGGTGAACTGCTGAAGCCCGAAACCAACCAGCACTCCAGCGACGAGCCAGACCATGATCTTCCAGTGCTGTTTCATCTCGCTCCTCTTGCTCAGGATCGTGAAGTGATGATGGAACAGGACATCTGTTCCGGAATCAGGTGCTCCTGCAATCGCGCCTCGACTTCCTCATGACGGATCTCGGAAAGCAGGTCAACCACCTCAAAGGGATCCGCCCCCAGAAATCGAGTACCACAGTAGCTGCTGGCTATATGCTCCAGTGAATTGAAGGCTCGCAACAGGTATCCGATTGCGGAACGTCGCTGACGTTCGATATCAGCAGGATCGATGCCGCAACTGCGTATCTGCCCCACCTGCTCGCGAATCGTGGTGACCAGTTGATCAGGATCGGCAGAGTCACCGCCACTGACCGAGTGCCCCACATCGGAATGAATCTGGTATGAAGTGCCGAAGGAGTCATCGATCAGTTCCCTGGCATACAACTGCTCGAACAGCGGGCCACTTTGACCGAATACACACTCGAGCATCAGTTCCGTGACCAGTTCCTTACGCATCAATTCGCTGCCAAACAAACCGGAATGGATGTCCTTCCAGCCAAACAACACCTTCGAGCGCCCCACCTGCATCTGTTGACGAACCTCGGCCTGGGCGGGACCCGCCGACTCCGGAGTGAGAATCTTCTCGATCTCAGGGGTGGGACCGAGGTCGGTCTCGGACAGTAGTCGCCCAGCGTGTTCGAAGTAGGATTCCTCGTCCTCATCGGCAACCGCCAGCAGGATCATGTTCGATGGGTGATAAAATGCAGACCAGCACCGATCGAGGATCTCCGGAGTGATCCCTGCGATGGTTTGCTCGGTTCCTGCGATGTCCTTCGCAACAGGGTGATCTCGATACAATCCGCCGAGCAGGTTGAAGTACACTCTCCAGCCTGGGTTGTCGGCGTACATGCGAATCTCCTGGCCGATGATCCCCTTCTCCTTCTCAACATTCTCATCCGTGAAGTGGGGCTGCTGCACGAATCGCACCAGATGCTCCAGGCACGGAAAGAACTGATCCACACATGAGAAGAGGTAGGTGGTTCCAACGAAGCTCGTGAATGCATTTGCGCTGGCACCGAGCCTGCTGAACTGCGTGAATGCGTCTTCTTCTGGCCCCTCGAACATCTTGTGCTCCAGGAAGTGCGCAATGCCATCGGGCAGTTCCTGCTCAGGTCCATCACCGATGCGATAGCGGTTGTCAACACTACCGAAACGCGTGGCGAAGCAGGCGTAGCGACGCAGGTAGCCCGGTTTCCGACAGAACGCAACGGTCGCACCGCTGACATGAGTTCGCTCTATGACTCGCTCCCCGAGTGTATGATTCTCGAGGATCTTTTCCTGACCTGTCCAGGTCACGAGGCCTCCTCGTCCGGATCATTGCGTTGCTGCGGTGAGAGCAGATAGACCAGATCAGGTTGCAGGTACCCGGCAGCCTCGACGACCGCTTCTCTGGTCACCTGAGCCACTCGCTGGCGCAGCTGATCGATGTCTGGATCGCGTCCGACCAGTCGGGAGACCAGGTCAAACTCTGCCATCGCGGCGGGAGAGTCGGTCGCCATTCTCAGACGGGAGTCCCACGAATCGATGGTCATCTGGAATTCCTCGTCCGTGAATTTGCCCATCTTCACGACATCGATCTGTTCGAAGATGCTCTCTCTGGTTCTCGAAGCCGCATCTCCATCGATTCCTGCACTCACCAGCATCAGCCCTGCGCTACCGTCGATATGAGAATTGATCGAGTAGCAGAGGCTCTGCTTCTCCCTCACCTGGGTGAAGAGTCGCGAATGCGAGAAACCGCCAAGAACGCCATTGGCGATCATCATCGCCTCATGAAGGGGGTCACCATGACCTGTATTGGTCCTCAAGGAGATGACAAGATTGGCCTGATTCCCCTCGAACTGCTCCTCCACATCTGTCAGATTTTCTGCGCCCCTCCTTGGATGCTTCGGCGACAGAGGAGTGACGTCTCGACTGCGTCCAGCGGTCAAGGGCAGTAGCACCGCTGCCACCTCATCTGGATCCACCTCACCGCTGAAATGGATATACATCGGGTCCTTCTCGATCGCCTGTCGCCAGGCTGAAGTGACCGACTGAGGAGTGGCGAGTCCCAGTTCCTCGATGGTGCCGTATTCGTGGAAGCGCCACGGCTCGTCCGAGCAGGTCTCCTCCACGCAGCGTTGCATCGCCCAGGAACGCTTATCATCGAAGCGTCCCTCGATGGCCCTTCGATGCTGGGCCATCTCGGTCTTGACCGTCTGGCTGATAAATTGTCCTTCGGAAAGAAGCGGCTGTTGAATCACTTCCCGGATGAAATCGACAGCATCTGCGAGAACGGCGGCATCTCCAGGAAGACGCGAATCCTCGGGAAACTCCGCCTTGAGCGAGAAGATATGGCGCTGCCCTGCTCGATCGACTGAAGCACTGAGGACCAGACCCCACAGTTCCTCACTTCTTCGGCTGATCTCCCTGAGAGAAGGGTGAGCATCGGACCCCCGCAACAGGCAGGCGGGGACCAGGCATCGAAGCGCAGCACCCTCTCCGAGATCAGTGATCCAGGAGACTCGCAGGGAACTGGTCTTCCTCCACGGCTCGCGACGAATGTGGAGGGTGGTGCCAGGAGCGGACTCCCGGGTATCGAACCCAGCAACCTCTCCCGAGAACAATCGGATCAACGATCCTCCCCACCTGAAACACTGACAATCGGCTCGGGGATCAATTCGCTGTCTGGTTGCGTCAGCGTCCGGATCTGACGGAGCACCGGAACCAGCTCGGCAAACTGCTCTGGCGACAGCGCCTGACGACCGTCGGAAAGCGCTGCCTCCGGTTGGTCGTGCACCTCGATCAGCACCCCATCCGCGCCGGCCGCGACCGCCGCTCTTGCCAGAGCACCGACCCGATACGCCTCTCCACTGCCATGGGATGGATCGACGAGAACTGGAAGGTGAGTCCGTTGCTGCAGTTCTGGAACCGCGCCCAGGTCAAGAACGACCTTACGACTCGCAGCACCGCAGCGGATCCCGCGCTCACACAGGATCACATTGGGATTTCCGGCGCTGAGGATGTACTCCGCAGCCAGAAGAAGTTCATCGGTGGTCGAGGCAAAACCTCGCTTCAGCAGCACGGGCACACTCGTCTGACCCAGCTCCTTGAGCAGTGAGTAGTTGTGCATGTTACGGCTTCCCACCTGGAGCATATCGGCGACGCCACTGATCGATTCGACCTCTCGAGGATCGAGAACTTCCGTGACAATCCCGAGACCCGTCTGATCCCTGGCACTTTCGAGAATCGGTAATGCCAGTTCTCCCAGTCCCTGAAAGGCATACGGAGAGGTTCGGGGCTTGAAGGCACCGCCTCTGAACAGGTCTGCGCCGGCCGCAGCAACACTCGCTGCAATCCGCAGTGTTCGCTGCTCATCTTCGACAGCGCAGGGGCCAGCGATGATGCAGAATGATCCTCCTCCGATCGGCGTAGAACCGACCTGAATCGGCTGAACAGACCTGGATACATCGATGGCCCAGTGTGTCGACTGGTCGCCGACCACCACTACTTTTTCAACTCCTGGCCAGCTATCGACTGCCAGCGTTCCGATGGCTGCGATCTCTCCTCGAAGTTCAAAATAATAGCGGCTGGTAGCCTCGATCTGAGAAATGATGGCGCCATGAGATTCAAGCCGTTGGCGGATCTTTCGCCTCAGCGGAGCCTCGAGCCCCGAACGGAGTACAACGATCATTTCTGGATCAGCATCAGTGGATTCCATCGGCTCCTCACAACTTGTCAGCTGGCAGCAAGAGACTGAAGCGGTCGAATCAATGCCAGGGTATAGAAGTACCATGCAGGACCCCGGCCCGGAAGCCAACCGGAGTCATTTGCGATCAAAGCGACGACCCAGTTCTTGCCACGAGATGAACAGTTCCGAGGGCCTTCCGTGAGGACAGTTCCAGGGCTGAAAAGCCTGGTCACGTCCCCGGATGAGGTCCTCCTGCGCTTCCGGTGAGAGTGGATCTCCCGCCTTCACTGCTGCCTTGCACGCCATCGTCTGCAGCAACCGTTCGCGAAGATCGGGAGCCGCAGCGCCGCTACTTCGGATCGGTTCGAAGCGAACCAGCACCTCTCGCAAGAGTTCCGGAGGATTGCGAGATTCGAAGCCCTGGGGAACCGCTCTGACCAGTGCCACGCCGTCACCGAACTCCTCCGCCTCGAGGCCCAGTTCGGCGAGCGCGGATCTGTACTCGACGAATAACGACCACTGCAGGGGGTCGAGTGGCACCGGTTCCGGGACCAGCAACCCCTGGCACAGTGTTCCCTTCTCTCTGGCGGCAAGGATCTTCTCGTAGAGGATTTTCTCGTGAAGGGCATGCTGATCGATGACGCGGAGACCATCCTCTTCCTCGAGAATCAGAAATGAATTTCGGACCTGAAATACCCGCACCGACCCGGAAACGAGGGTTGGATCTCCTGTCAGGGGTTCCTGGTGGCCATATGTTGATCCTGGATCGATCACCCTGTCGAACACCCTGTCGAACACGGCGCCTGGCTCCGCTCCGGAAGCGTCACGCGGAAGCGATGCCACCACTGGCGCTTCGTCGCTGCCAGGAAAAGAACCCGGATCAGGCGGGATCACATCTTCCAGTACCAGTTCCGGAACCGAACCTGCAGCCTCGAGGGTCTTCCTGATCGCACGACGAATCCGTCGGTGCACGTCCTCTCGATCCCGGAAGCGCACCTCCAATTTCGATGGATGGACATTCACGTCGACGAGATCGGGATCGACCTCGATCCCGATCACTGCCATCGGATATTGACCCGGGATCTGGAAACCCTTGAATCCCTCGCGAACTGCGTGCTGCATCACCTTGTCACGGACCGGACGACCATTGAGAAAGGTCCAGATCCCATCGGAGTTGCGGCGCTGCAGATCCGGTCTGGCGATCCAGCCTGTCACCCCTTCCTCGTCGTGAACCTCGATCATCCGAGCAGAGACTTCGGACCCGAGCACCTCTGCAATGCGCTCGTGCAGTGATTGATCGGCAGGGAATCTCAGCACGGTTCTGCCATCATGGGTGAGCGAGAATCCGACGGTCGGATGGGCCAATGCGGCTCCCTTGAGAGACGAAGAGCAGCGAGCCACCTCAGCAGAACTGGCCTTGAGGAAGCGTCGACGAGCCGGAACTGCAGAGAACAGATCCTTCACCGACACCCTTGTACCGTGCCTCATCGCCATCGGTGAGAGTGCTTCCAGCGATCCCTCACTGCCGCGAATCCTGTGAGCCATTTCATCGCCAGCAGTTCGAGAGGACAGTTCGACCGTCGACACAGAAGCGATGCTCGCCAGCGCTTCTCCCCGGAATCCGAGCGTGAGAATCCTGTGAAGATCCGATGCATCTTTCAACTTCGAGGTGGCATGGCTTTCCAGCGCCATCGGCAACTGATCGGGCTCGATCCCCTGGCCGTCATCCGTGACCTGGATCAGACGCTTCCCACCATCTTCGAGTTCGACATCGATCTGAGAGGAGCCCGCGTCGAGGGAGTTTTCGAGCAGTTCCTTCACCACGGAAGAGGGTCTTTCGATGACCTCCCCCGCAGCGATCTGGTCAACCAGCAGCGCTGGCAACTTGATGATCTGATTGGCTGGCTGAGGCATTCCCATCCCGTCAGTCCTGTAACTTGTACTGCTCTATCCTGAGCGCCCCCTCGAGCGTGTTCTCGAGCAGTTTCGCCACCGTCATCGGTCCGACGCCACCGGGCACCGGCGTGATGTATCCGGCTCTCTCACTGGCGGCCTCGAATTCCACATCACCGACGATCGACCCATCATCGAGCCTGTTGATCCCGACATCAATCACCGCCGCACCCGGCTTGATCCAATCTCCGCGGATCATCTCTGCTCTTCCGACTGCAGCAACGACCACATCTGCGCGGCCGACATGGCCTGCGAGATCCTGCGTCTTTGAATGGCAGATCGTCACCGTAGCACCCTCCGCAAGCAGCAGTTGCGCCACCGGCTTGCCAACGATGTTGGATCTCCCCACCACCACGGCGTCTGCGCCTTGCAGTTTGACTCCGGAAGAACGCAGCAGGTCGATACATCCGAGAGGCGTGCAGGGAACAAATCCCGGCTGTCCGACAGCCAGTTGACCGACATTGACCGGATGAAAGCCATCGGCGTCCTTGGAAGGTGAGATCCGGAGCAACAGAGGTTGCGCATCCAGGTGCCCCGGCAAGGGCAATTGGAGGAGTATTCCGTGAACCTCTGGATCTTGATTGAGTTGATCGATGAGCTCCTCGAGATGCTGCTGCGTCACATCTTCGGGCAGCTGGTGGTGAAAGGACCGGATCCCCGTCTTCTTGCAGGCCCGTTCCTTGTTGCGGACATAAACCGCGCTGGCAGGATCATTCCCGACCAGGATGACACCGAGTCCCGGAGGTCGCCCAGCACGCTCCTCGAAGGCACTGACCCGAACCTTGAGGTCCTTTCGAAGTTGCTTTGCGCGCGCCTTGCCATCGATGATCTGTGCCATCACTCGATATCCTCCCGGTTGGTCAATTCAGCGAGTTTCATCCACGGGTCCAGTGTCCGCTACCGCCACCCGATTTCTCGAGCAATCGCACACCTGTGATTTCCATGCCACGGTCGACCGCCTTGCACATGTCATAGATGGTGATCAGCCCGACAACCACGGCAGACATCGCCTCCATCTCGACGCCGGTTCTCGCCATCACGCGGGTCGATACCGACATCCGTATCGATGCCACTCCATCGTCCTCGCCATCTTCAATCTCCACCAGCACATTGTCGAGGGGCAGGGGATGACAGAGTGGGACCATCTGGGAAGTGAGCTTGGCGCCCTGGATTGCAGCGACCCTGGCAACTGCTAGCACATCCCCCTTCTCCACCTCTCCATCGAGGATCAGGCGTAGAGTTTGTGGCTTCATCCGGATGTAGCCTTCTGCGGTGGCTCTTCGGTCGGTCACGGGCTTGTCTCCCACATCGACCATCCGGGCCTTCCCTTCCGAGTCGGTGTGTGAGAGATGAAGGTCTCCTTCGGGGGGCATTCCGGAACTCCTACAGTTTTCTTTGAACCACAAATTCGGCCAGTTTTTCGAGAGAATCTCGAGCCTGGCTCCTGGATGCCGCTCCGTGCAGCACTTCGATCGCCTCCCTTGTCAGATCTTCGGCACGCTCGAGCACCTGTTTCAGGATCTGATGCTGGTCGAGCATCCCTTGCAACTGCCGATGAGATTCCGAACCGAATTCAAACTCATCTGCGGTGGCCAACATCGAGAGCAGCGCTGCTTTTTCCTGCTGCTCCAGACCGTCGCGTAGCAAGATCAGCGGCAAGGTCAGTTTCTGATTGGCCAGATCCGTACCCAGTGATTTCCCGACCTGGGCGGGATCGCCGATCACATCGAGAGCATCATCAGCGATCTGGAAGGCTGTTCCCAGCAAGTTGCCATATCTTTCCATCGCATCTGCCTGCGTTGCTGTGGCTCCTGAAAGCATCGCTCCCAACCTGCAGGAGAGACCGTACAGGATCGCAGTCTTCCGATGGATGATCTGGAAGTACTCCTGTTCAGTCAGATTCAGATTGCCTGCGTTACCTACCTGCATCATCTCGCCGATGCAGATGTCTCGTGTGCAATCTGCAAGCAAACGGGCAGCCCCGGTCACCTCGGTAGAGATCACGAAGCCACGCGCATAGATGATGTCACCGAGCAGGATCGCTGCGCGATCTCCATAGCGCTGGTGAATCGTCTCGACCCTGCGACGGATCTGGGCCTGATCCAGTAAGTCGTCATGAACAAGTGTTGCCGTATGGATCAACTCCACAACTGCACCGCACCGGATGTGATCTGATCCAGTGTTTCCAAAACAGCGTGCAGAGAGAAACAAACAGGCAGGTCGAACCTGCTTGCCTCGAAAACTAGAGAGGTGCTCCAGCAGTTCATGCACGAATGGCTCGCTCGATGCAAATTCATCATGAAGGAACTCACGGAGTGCACTCAGATCATCGTCAATCGGTTCGTAGAGACTCGCAAGCCACTCGGATCGCTCGATGGGACTCTCTTCGACGGCTCCACCGCTACCGGAGGTCACCGTACCGATCCTCCGATAGCAGGAAGATCATCGATGGGATGCAACGGAAGCTGGAATGCCATGCTCACACCACGGTGGAACACCTTTCCACCACACACATTGAGCCCCTGTGCCCTCATCGGATTGCGCCTCACGAATTCCTTCAGGCCACCCGATGCCAACTTGAGCAGATATGGCTGCGTCGCGTTGGTGAGCGCAAATGTCGAGGTTCTCGATACGGCACCTGGCATGTTCGCAACGCAGTAATGGACCACCCCGTCGACGATATAGGTCGGGTCAGCGTGGGTTGTCGGTCTACAGGTCTCCACACAACCACCCTGATCCACGGCGACATCCACGATCACCGAACCGTTCGGCATCTCCTTGAGCCATTCACGAGGCACCAGCACCGGTGCGCGATCGCCCGCCACCAGTACCGCTCCGATGACCAGATCTGCCTGCTGAACAGCCTCTCGGATGCTGAAGTGCGTCGAGAAACAGGTATTCACATTGGCCGGCATCGTCTCATCGAGATAGCGCAGTCGATCGAGATCGATGTCGAAGATCTTGACCCTTGCACCGAGTCCAGCCGCCATGCGAGCAGCGTTTGCTCCCACCACTCCACCACCGAGAACCACAACCCGGCCAGGCTCGACACCCGGTACGCCCGGAAGAAGCACACCTCTGCCACCGTTTTGGCATTGCAGATTTCTGGCGCCGGCCAGTACCGACATTCTCCCGGCCACCTCACTCATCGGAGTCAACAGCGGAAGCGTACCGTTGGGCCCCTCGATCGTCTCGTAAGCGACCGCTGCAACCCCGGAGTCCAGACAAGCATCGGTCAACTCCTTCGATGCGGCAAAGTGGAAAAAGGTGAAGACGGTGAGGTCGGGGCGAAGGAACTGATACTCGGTGGGCAAGGGCTCCTTGACCTTGACGACGATCTCGGACTCATCCCAGACCTGCTGGGCACTGTCGACGATCGTGCAGCCAGAGGCGGCGTATTCATCGTCGGAGATGCCACTCCCGATGCCGGCCCCCTGCTCGATCAGTACCGTATGCCCTGCCTGACTCAGCAGGAAAGCACCGGAAGGGACGAGCGAGACTCGCTGCTCCTGCTGCTTGATCTCCTTCGGAACTCCGATGGTGCGGGCTGTCATGTGGTGTCTCTCCTTCTCGAAACCCTGATTCCCCGATCTCCCACGCTGGCGTATCGATCCGGCCGCCTTACGGTCTCTCGCCCCCGATGATCCTGCCCAGAGGACGGGGTCGCTACCTCATTACCCCCCGGTATCGGGGATCAGCGGAGCGCCAGAGCAGCCAGTTCGAATCCAACCCCAGTCCCGGATTCTACTTCTGACAAAATACCCTGACAAGCGATGCAGGCCGGTCCAGACCCATCGTCTTCAATAATGGCACCTGGCAAGCCCCACGGACCCTCAGCGGGGGTCATCGCTGGCAGCAGGCAAACAGGTTGATTCCCTGCTGCTCGTAGAGGATCTCAGTGCAATCCCTGGCGAAAGAAGACGCTCGGAAGAGCCGATTCATGTCGCCCTCA
>JAYZBV010000051.1:0-10973 GCA_036338595.1 Planctomycetota bacterium
TTGCTCGTTCGAGTGCAAGGCGCTCGACCTGACAGCGGATCACCTGCTCGCAGACATGGAAATACTCGCCATAAGTTGGATCGAGCAGCAATACACGGCTCTCTGCTGTAAGCCACTGACAAAATGCAAGAAAGATCAAACTGGATGAACCGGCACCCGGAAGGATATGGGCCGCGGGCACTGCGCGAGCAGCAGCGATCGCCTCGACCAGACCCTCACAGCCGGTCGGAGGAGATGTGCGAAGTAGCCAGTCGAGGTGTTCGCCGAGGGTCGAAAGGACTCCGGGAGCAGGAGCGAACCACGCATCGAGCACATCTGCATTGATGATCTCCCGGCGACGGGACAGGGTCTGAAAATCCTCGCCCACGTCGCGGAAGAAGCCGCCACCATGAAAACAAGCAGCCGGTCTTCGCAAGGGCACCGTCAATTGCCAGTCGACCATCCGTTCGATCCGCGACAGCAATCGTGGGCTGTCATCGACCACCTGCCTTACCTGTTGCACGGTGGCACTCATCAGCTGGAAGTTCACAGCGCCCCGGGTCAACTCGATGCCATGGTCCTGGAATCCACTGCTTTGATAGATGGAGGCGATCTCGGTGCGACCGATCACCATCATCCGTTGCCCGCCAGCGGCCTCCACCGCCCGGAAGGCGGCATACATCAGTGCCGGGGCCAGCAACGATCCTCGATGACCGGAGACCACCGTCAGCAATCGGACCTCGTAGAGGGCATCCGACTCGTCGAAGGGCCACTGCGAACGAGGGATGTAACTGTCGAGGGAATACTCCCCCCCTTCGGGCGGAGTGATGCTGATGTATCCGGCTAACTGGCCATCGACGACCGCCACGAAGTAGCGATTGAAGTCGTCCAGATGATTCTTCAGCACACCTTCTGGATGGATACCATGCTGGCCGAGTTCGATGGCATAGACATCATGGCGGGATCGGTAGATCGCCTGACGATCCTGCTCGGTGGCCTCTCTGAGAACCATCCTGGAAGCAGAGGACGTACCATCGTTACCGTGGATCAGGTCCTGCCCAGATTGCATCTACTTGGCTACCGGCTCACCGCAATAACACGATGCCGGTGGCATCACATCGGCACTTCGCCACGCTTTCCGAAACGCCTGGTCGATTCGAGCCGCTTCATCGGCTCGCCTCTGACCGCGCAGTGCATCGCGAAGGCCAAGCAGCGCCCAACCGTTGGCGGGAAAGAAGTCGAGATCTCTCAGATAAACCTTCTCGGCATCCTTGTACCGCCCTGCCACGATGAGTAGCGCTCCGTAGGCATGTCGAGCTGGCATCATCCAGGCCGCTGGCTCGGTATACTCGAGGCGTTCCTCCACCTCGATCGCCTGGGCCAGCAACCCGAGTCCCTGGTCACGATTTCCGGCCTTGAATTCAATCTCACCGGAAAGCACCAGCCGCGCCAACACCATCACCTCGACAGCCGGCTGACCACCGAGGTCCCAGTCCTCGGCGGGAATCGCCTTGACCGCTTCATCAAAAGCAGCCATTTCCGTACGTGCCTGTTCAATGCGCCCGGTGTTGGCATAGGCGATGCCGCGAGCGTAATGACGCAAGGATCGTCCAATCACCGCCCATTCCGGCGGAGTCGGTTCGGTCAGAATCGCTTCCCACATGCCAAATCGGACCAGCACGTGCCACTTGCAGGAGGCGACTCCATCGCTGATGAACCCGAGTGCCTCCA
Source organism: Planctomycetota bacterium (assembly GCA_036338595.1). Taxonomy (GTDB): domain Bacteria; phylum Planctomycetota; class UBA8108; order UBA1146; family UBA1146; genus QNYK01. Next base: position 1,711 of record JAYZBV010000051.1, read on the forward strand.
TCACCGGCGCCGGGACTTCCTCGGTGATCGCACGCGCAGAGGCCACCGCTTCACGACGGCGACCCTGCATCGTGGCTGCGAAGGCCAGGAAGTGGCGGTTGTGGGCCATGTAGAACCGATATTCACCGGCGTTCGGATCCCCTTCGAACCATGCGTCATCGAGCGCCGCAGCGCGGCGGTTGCAATCGGCAGCATCATCGTAACGCCCGGTCTGCATCCAGATATGAGATGGCATGTGCACCAGGTGACCTGCCGCTGGAATCAAGTCGATCAGGCGATCGGCCGCGGGTTCGGCGATCTCGGGCCAGGGAGACGATTCCATGACATGGATGTAGAGATGGTTTGCCGCAGGATGGTCGGGATGACGTCTCATCACGCCCTCCAGGATGGCTCGAAACTGGGGCGTAAGGTCGAGCGGCTCTCCATCGAGCGACCAGTATTCCCACGGCTGAGTCACCATCATCGCTTCTGCGGTCCAGGTCGCCACATCGGGATCCATCGGGAACTGATCTCGGACCTTCACCATCGCATCGAGGTAGGCCTGGTTCTGATCGGTCAGATCCTCCGGTGCGGGATACTGGTATCGATGCACTAACGCCTCGATCAAGGCGCGATTGGCGCCGCTCTCGCGGCCCTTCAACTCGAACGCCCGCTGGGCGGCGGCGTAGGACCACTGGTCCTTGGGCTCAACGATGGTCGGATTGTTCTGGTTCGGACCGGACGAGTAGGCGATCGCCCACCAGGCCATGGCGAAATCAGGATCGATGGTGGTCGCCTGCAGAAACGATGCGATCGCCCCATCGAAGTTGAAGCCGTACATCAGGGCGAGACCCTGATCAAACCACTGGCGTGCTTGCGCCGAATCGGTGGCTACCGGACGACGATGTTCACCGAGTCGCTCCAGGATCATCGGAGGTGGTGCTACAACTTCAGGAAGAGCAGGTTCATCCACAGGAGAGATGGTAAGGGCAAGGATTAGCGGTAGGAACATCAGCGGGCTCCAGTTTCTATTGCACGATAATCCTGGAAAACCCACCAGGATCTTCCAGACCGATACGATCCTACAGCGGATATCTGGTCGCCAAAATCCCCTCGAGATCGAACTCTCATCAAAAAGAAATCTTGTCTTTGATCACCCGAATGTGTTCAGGAGTGGTCCCACAACAGCCTCCGACGAGGCTGGCCCCCGCATCGATCCAGGAGGCGACATGTGCGACATAATCGTCGGGGTGGATGGCGTCCGAAGAGATCCAGTTTCCATCTTCATCTGCATGGCCAATGTTGCCGTAGGCGAGGATGGGAGTCTCCGGTAGCGCTCCCCGTAACAACCCGACCTGATCGACGATCGCGTTGGCAGCGACACAGTTGACACCGACCGCCCGTGCATCCCCCAGTTGAGACAGCAAGGGCGCCAGTTCCTCGCCACTGAGCAGCACCCCTGGCGGCCCGTCACTGCGGGTACAGAAACTGATCATCCACTTGCCGGGAGCCACCCGACGCGCGGCTTGCACCGCAGCGCGCGCCTCGCCCAGATGGTTCATCGTCTCGATCAAGATCAGGTCCGCCCCTGCAGCGACTAGGTGCTCCATCAACTCGGTATGTTCGCGCAGACAGGTCTCTTCATCCGGCACCAGGTCCGGCCGGTAGCAATCCTCGAGCGGAGCGACGGAACCGAACACCAGAGCATCCGAACGCTCCTCATCGCGAACCCGCATGGCGATCTCCACCGCCTGTCGGGTCAATTCTGCAGCGCGTTCGCCCAGCCCAGCCTTCTCCAGCGATCTGCGATGAGTGCGAAAGGTGGCAGTCGTGATCGCTTCGGCACCGGCGGTTAGATAATCGCGATGAACATCGGCCAGTACCTCGGGAGCATCGAGCAGTGCACGGCTCGACCACAGCGGCAAAGACAGATTGATGCCGCGCCGTTCCAGTTCGGAACCGGTCGCCCCATCGATGCATCGCAACTTCATTTCTTCACTCATCACTGTTGTTCTTTCAGGATCAACTTCCTACACAACGAGTCGTAAATCCCTGCCCCCAGATCAGATCGAAAACACACTCGATGGTAAGCAGCGACTCAGCAATCCTCAACTCTGCAAAAAAGGGCAAATGGCTCTGGTCCGGGGCAATGACTCGCTCGATGCCTCTGCTCGGAGACCATGCTACGATCCCTCCATGAAGAAGATGAAGAAGAGTATCTTTCTCTCGTCGATCTCGAGACTGCTGGTAGTTATCCAACTCGGCTGGCTGCTGCCCTCTGCCCTCCTGGCGCTCCCGTTACAAGATGAAATCGACTACAACCGTTCCATCCGGCCACTCCTCGCGGATCGCTGCTATCCCTGTCATGGTCCCGATGGTCAGGCGAGAAAGGCCAAGTTACGGCTGGATCGACGTGAAGATGCCCTGGCAGCACGAACTGAAGGTTCGCCGATCGTTCCCGGCGATCCCTCTGCAAGCCTGATGATCGAACGATTACACCTCGACGATCCAGAAGATCAGATGCCTCCCCCCGAATCGAAACTCGAGGTCTCCCCTGCCGAGATCGCGTTGCTGGAGCGATGGATCGAGCAGGGCGCCCCATTCGACAGACACTGGGCGTTCGTCGCTCCCGAACCACCCGCGCTGCCCGAGGTCTCCGATGAATCCTGGTCGAAGCAGCCATTGGACCGTTTCATCCTGTCACGACTGGAAGATGAAGGCATCGCTGCCGCCACCGAAGCAGATCGGACGACCCTGGCGCGTCGCGCTTCCTTCGTCCTGACTGGCCTGGCACCCGAACTGGAAGCTCTCGAGAGTTTCCTCGCCGACGATTCGCCTGATGCATGGCACAAGTGGATCGACTCACTACTGGCATCCCCCACCTTCGGTGAACAGATGGCCACCCACTGGCTCGATATCGCCCGATATGCCGACAGTTACGGTTACCAATCAGATGTGCACCGTCAGATGTGGCAATGGCGCGACTGGGTCATCGATGCATTCAACTCGAATCTCACCCACGACCAGTTCATCACTCAACAGGTCGCGGGAGACCTGCTCGCGGATGCAACTTCTCAACAGAAACTCGCCACCGCCTTTCAAAGGCTTCATCGCCAGACCAACGAAGGAGGGAGTGTCGAGGAAGAATATCGCATCGAGTATATCGCCGATCGAACCCAGACTTTTTCCACCGCGTTTCTCGGCCTCACCTTTGAGTGTGCACGTTGCCACAATCACAAGTTCGATCCGATTCAGCAGCGCGAGTACTATGCGCTGTCCGCATTCTTCTCCAACATCGATGAAAGCGGTCTCTACTCTCACTTCACGGCGGCAGTACCCACTCCAGCACTGACACTGTTCGATCAGCAAGCCAAGGATCGCGTCGTCGAACTGACGACCGAGGTGAATCGTGCCGAGCAACACCTCAACGAGGTGATGGGAACGCGACTCGAAGCGTTTGAATTGTGGCAACAACAACAAAAAGACACCCAGCCACCTCCCTTCCTCACCGATGTTGCGGGCCACTTCGCCTTCGACGAGGTCATCGACGCCAAGAGCCCGAACCAGGTCGATCCAGAACACCCCGCCAAGGTGCCCGGAAGTCTCTCGCTCAGCGAAGGGGTCTCCGGTAAAGCGATCCAGTTGACCGGAGACGATGCACTGGGCTTCGATGGTCTCGGCGCCTACAGCCGCAACGATCCCTTCACCATCTCCTTGTGGATTCGTACCGAACAGGAACTGGAACGAGCGGTGATTCTTCATCGTTCGAGAGCGTGGACCGATGCCGGCAGCCAGGGGTATCAACTGCTCATCGAGAATGGCCGTCTCAGTGCTGCCTTGATCCACTTCTGGCCTGGCGATGCGATAGCAGTTTCTACCACTGATCGCATCGAAGTCGGTCAGTGGACCCATGTGGTCTTCTCCTACGATGGATCGAGTCGCGCAGCAGGCATCCAGTTGTGGCTTGATGGTGTTCCAGCAGAGGTCGAAATTGTCCGTGATCATCTACGCTCCCCCATCACCGGCGGGGGCCCCTACTTCGCCATCGGAGAGCGTTTTCGTGACAACGGTTTCAAATATGGGCAAGTCGATGAGATGCACATCTTGAATCGGTCCATCTCGGAGATCGAAGTACGCAAGTTGTTTTCCGATGTTGATGATCCGCAAGCCGAGTTCTCCAGTAACGAAAACGAACTTCTCAACTGGTGGCTGCTGGCGGTTGACGAGGAATGCAGAACAGCTCGTGCCGGGTTGACGGCAGCACGCAAGGCGCTGAGCGGATTCACCGATTCGAAGGCGAAGATCATGGTAATGTCGGAGATGGCGCAAAAAAGAACCACGCACATGTTACGCCGGGGTAGATACGATGCTCCTGGCGAGGTGGTCGAGCCTGATGTTCCGGCTGTCTTGCCACCGATGCCCATCGGTGCCTCGAAAGATCGTCTGGCTCTGGCTCGCTGGCTCGTCTCGCCCGAACACCCCCTGACTGCCCGGGTGGCGGTCAATCGACTGTGGCAAATCGGCTTCGGTGCGGGAATCGTCCCCACCTCGGAGGATTTCGGCACCCAGGGAACCCGTCCTTCTCATCCACAACTGCTCGATCATCTGGCGCTGGACTTCATCGACAGCGGCTGGGATGTGAAGAGGATGTTTCGCAAGATTCTCACCTCCAGTACCTGGATGCAGTCATCGACTTGCAGTGCCACCCTGTGGGAGAAGGATCCGGCCAATCGCCTGCTGGCGCGCGGACCATCCGTCCGGATGTCTGCGGAGATGGTGCGCGATCACGCGCTCCAGGCCAGTGGACTGCTGGTCGGCAAGATCGGGGGCCCGAGCGTGTTGCCTTACCAACCGCCGGGACTGTGGCAAGAAAAGAGTGGACACACATATACCGCCTCGAAAGGAGAGGGACTGTATCGACGCAGTCTCTACACCTTCTGGAAGCGAACTTCTCCTCCTCCAACGATGATGATCTTCGACGCATCAAAACGAGATGTCTGCGTGACCCGACGACATCGAACCAGCACACCGATGCAATCCCTGGTGCTGATGAACGATCCTCAGTTCGTCGAGGCGGCGCGAATGCTGGCACGACGTGCCTTGCTGACCAACGGAGACGACCTGGCCGGTGCCATCTCGTACGCCTTTCGTCTGCTGCTGGGTCGACCGATACAAACTGCAGAACTCGACACCCTGCTGGCACTTCGTGACCAGTTGTACGCGGATTTCAGTGTCGATGCGGAGGCTGTTGTCCACTGGCTCGCTATTGGAGATAGCGCCATCGATGAGAGCCTGGATGCCGCCAACTGGGCTGCCATGGCAGCGGTCTGCTCGACCCTCTTCAATCACGATGAAACGACGAGACTGAGGTGATGCGATGACCTGCCCATCCCACAGCAGTAGTGACCTCAATCGCCGCCAGTTTCTGGCGCAAACCGCCGGTCTTGCCGCTGGTAGTGCGATGTGGGGCTGGATGCCCACGACCGGGCAAGCGATGGGTGATCTCAAGCCGCACTTTCGTCCTCGCGCCAAGAGAGTGATCTGGCTCTTTCAGAGCGGAGGCCCATCGCAGATCGATCTGTTCGATCCGAAACCACTTCTGCAACAAAGGCACGGCGAGGAACTGCCCGCATCGATCCGGATGGGGCAAAGACTGACCGCGATGTCAGGCAACCAGTCGTCACTGCCGCTGGTCGGAAGTCCGTTCAAGTTCTCTGCACACGGACAAAGCGAAGCTCAGATCAGTGAACTGTTACCTCACACTGCCACCATCGCTGACAAGCTCTGCATCGTTCGATCGCTTCACACCCAGGCCATCAATCACGATCCGGCCATCACTTTCGTCCAGACCGGTTCGGAGATTGCCGGCAGACCCTCCATCGGTGCCTGGCTCTCATATGGACTGGGGGCAGGCAATCCAGATCTACCGGCGAGCATCGCCATGGTCACGCAGAACAAGTCGGGACAACCGCTCTACGCACGCCTCTGGGGCGCCGGATTTCTTCCTTCTGAACACCAGGGCATCCAGTTCCGCCCCGGCAAGAACCCGGTCTTGTTTTTGAAGGACCCCGATGGGCTCTCTCGCCCGATGCGTCGTCGGATGCTCGATGCCCTGCTCGAGTTGCACCGGTTTCAAGATGAAGAAAACAATCCCGAAATTATCTCTGCCAATACCCGGAACGAACTCGCCTGGCGCATGCAGACCTCGGTCCCCGAGGTGGCGGATCTATCCGACGAACCGGAAGAGACTTTCGAACTGTACGGACCCGATTCCAGAACCCCGGGAACCTACGCCAATAACTGTATCCTGGCGCGTCGGCTCGCCGAGCGAGGTGTTCGCTTCACCCAACTATTCCATCAGGGCTGGGATCAACACGGCAACTTACCTGGCGCCCTGCGTACCCAGTGTCGCGAAACGGATCAGGCTTCTGCGGCACTGGTGGTCGATCTGGAACGCAGGGGTCTGCTCGATGACACCCTCGTCATCTGGGGAGGCGAGTTCGGTCGAACCAGTTATTGCCAGGGCAAACTGACTCCCCAGGGATTCGGTCGCGATCACCATCCTCGTTGCTTCACCATGTGGATGGCCGGCGGAGGCGTGAAAGAGGGGCTCACCTACGGAGCCACCGATGATCTCGGCTACAACATCAGCGAGAACGCGATGGACGTGCACGATCTCCAGGCGACGATCCTGCATATCCTCGGAATTGACCACGAGCGACTGACCTACAAGTTCCAGGGCCGCCGCTACCGCCTCACCGATGTCCACGGCAAGGTGATCGAGGCGCTACTGGGGTGAAGGGGTGGTTATGAGCCCCTGGCAGTCGCCAAAACCGGAAACAACACCAACAAGGCTTGTATTCCCGGCCCGGACAGGGCCAAATAGGGGCACGCCCAGGACACCGAACACGGAGCCCAATGACTGACCATGCAGCACCCCGCGATCGTGATGACGGACCGATCCTGTGGGTCAACACCCTCTTTTTGAGCCTCAGTCCATTTGTGGCGGCGGCGTTGATCCCGCTCTACCTGTGGTACTCGGGCAGCCACTGGGCGTTGTGGGCCGCGGCATTCACGCTGTGGATCTTCTCCGGACTGGGAATCACCATCGGCTACCATCGGTTGTTTGCCCACAGGTCCTACGAAGGCTCCCCGTTGTGGCGTTTCCTGTCCCTGATAGCGGGAGCATCCGCGCTGCAGAACTCCGCCATCGTTTGGGCTGCCGCCCACCGTCGCCATCATCAACACACCGACCACGAAGGTGATCCATACGATGCCACTCGAGGCTTCTGGTGGGCTCACATGAAATGGATCTTCCACGACAACGACCGGGCCGACGATTTGAGTAACGTGCCCGATCTGAAGGCCGACCCACTGGTTGTCTGGCAGCAGAAGTGGTACTGGGCCATCGCACTGGTCGTCAACGTCGGTCTACCTCTGGGACTGGGCCTTCTCATCGGCCACCCGTGGGGAATGTTGCTGTTTGCCGGTCTGGCTCGCGTCGTCTTCACTCACCAGGCGACCTTCTGCATCAACAGTTTGTGCCACATCCTGGGAACTCAGCCCTGGTCGAAGAACAACACTTCAAAAGATTCATGGATTTGCGCTTATCTCACCTTCGGTGAGGGATATCACAACTTCCATCACACCTTTCCTGCGGATTACCGCAATGGTCTGCGCTGGTACCACTTCGATCCCGCCAAGTGGGCCATCTGGACAGGAAACCATCTTGGCTTGACCAGTAACCTGAAGAGAACCGAAGCTCCGATTCAATGGCGCAAGAAGTTCGAACGGCTGACGGAGAGATACGAAACATCACTGTCGCAGATTGTTCCCGAAACCAACGAGGACTGGAGCCAGCGCATCGAGTCTGCCCGATTGCAGGTCGACAAGAATCTGACCCGCTGGTCCCAGAAACTGCGCGAATACCATCGGGCGTGTCGAGATGGGCAAGTCAGTGCATCCTTGTTGCGTTCCGTGCGTCTGGCGAGGCGCGCCTTCAGGCGTGCCTGGAAACAATTCCTCGCCCTCGAACAGACGATGCCGCTGCCTGCATAATCGTTGGTAGACCCGGAGCCCTCGTCTACCATGAGGTCATGAACAACCACTCCCCAATCCTCGTGTGGCTGGCCACCTGTGCGTGCCTGCTGCTTTGTTCGTGTGAATCTCTCACCGCTCGCAATTCCGGACAACCATCACCGACCCCGCTGTTCAATGGAACGGATCTCGGCGGCTGGTACGCCGATGTCCCTGCCGCCGATGGTGGCAAGGAGGTCGCCCCATCGTTTGTGGCTCGAGACGGCATGCTGGTCAGCATGGGCAACCCACAAGGCCACCTGATCACCGAACAGTCCTACAGCAATTACCAGTTGGTGGTGGAATACCGCTGGGCCGGAACACCGGGTAACTGTGGCATCCTGGTTCATGCCTCGACACCGCGTCGTCTCTACAAGATGTTCCCGCAGTCGATCGAGTGCCAGCTGTATGCCGGCAATGCTGGCGACTTCTGGTGCATCGGTGAGGACATCCACGTTGACGACATGGTCGCCCGCCGCGGCCCCGTCGAAAAGTGGGGCGTCGACGAGGGCAAGAGCCGGCGCATCCTCAATCTCACCGATGGTTCGGAGAACCCGGCCGGGGAATGGAACCGCATGGTGATCCAGTGCCGGGCGGACACCATCCACGTATGGGTCAACGGAGAACTGGTCAACTTTGGCTTCAACTGCAGCGCCAGTAGTGGACAGATCGCCATCCAGGCCGAAGGGGCTCCTGTCGAGTTCCGCCGAGTCGATCTCTCGGCACTGCCCACTGACGCAACCGAAGGACGCTGATGTTTCGTTCGACGCTATTGTTGCTGCTACTTTTCAACCTCTTCCCAGCGCCCTCGATCCTTGCCCAGGGGCATCCGACCAAAGCATCTCCCTTCGATGCGATCCGCTGGCTCGAGCAGCAACCACAGGTACAGATCGGGGGGAAGTGGTATATCCCCGTGGAAATCGACGGTGTCCAGGTTGAAAAGATCCTCGCGAAATGCCGCAAGCAGTGGCCCGGCCAGCTTCAGAAACGATTCGCCGAGGATTTGATGGAAGCGATGGCTCTGCTGGGCCATGAGCCGGCAGATACCGTCACGCTGCGCTTGAAAGCGAGCCCGGCAGCGAAAGAGATCGTGCTCGAAGGCATCCCCAATACCCGCGACAAGCGCCAAAAACTGCGTGCTGGTGGGGACCGACAACCCACTCCGCTGCGACGCTCTCCCTCATGGCTGTCGAAAAAACAGGTCGAGC
>JAYZBV010000052.1:0-11107 GCA_036338595.1 Planctomycetota bacterium
TCTGTACAGCTGCTGGCAGGTCCTCCCGAGAAGAGGTTGCCGAGCAGGAAGATCCCATCTGCGATGTTGAAACTGCCATCGGTATTGCAGTCTGCTCGCTGGAATCCACCTCCAGGGGGAGGAGCACCTCCGAGGAAGTTGAAGTACGCCAGGATGAGCGCATCGCGCTCGGCATCGCTGCCAAATCCACCCAGTTCGAAGGAGGAGCAGATCACGGGACCACCGTTACCCGGCAAGTAGGCGGTGGTGGTGCCATAGTCGACTCCGAGCGCGTCATCTGCACGCCAAACCAGTCCTGCCGAGCCTCCAGCAGCTTCTGCCGTGGCGGGATTCAGCACATCGTTGAAGTCGTTGGCGTTGCCGGTGCTCGCCTGGTTGTCCTGATTGTAGGCGATTCCCTGCAGAGCAGACATGTCGAGTCCAACACCTGAATCGAATCCATCGAGGGCTGTCAGCAGGTCGTTGTCGTCCTGGCTGTAGGGGGTCGCCACTCCATCACGATCATCGAATGTGGAGATGGGGTGGTTGAAACTCCAGTGATCGGTGCTCTCGAAGTAGATGGCGACGCCAGCAGCCGCGAGATCTGCGATCAGGTTTGCTTCATCCGAGTTGAGCAAGAAGTTGGTCGGATAGGTTCCACAGGCGATCCACACCTGATTCACCGTTGCCGGATCGAGACAGGCAAACTGATCGATCTGGGTGCGAACCAGTTTTGCATTGGCGCCAGCCGCCAGCAAACTGTCGAGAATCGCCTGACCTGAATCGTTGCTGCCCGTGTCACCGCCACTGAAGAGACCTTCCATGGCGACCACGATGGTGTCTTCACCATCGTATGAGTAGTGGTCGACAGAGCCCTCGACGGAGGCTGCGCCTACGGGGCACAATCCGCGAACGGTGTAACTGTGAAATCCATCGGTGGCGGTGGCATCGACCAGTGTAGTCTCGGTTCCTGCGAGGGTGGCGAAAGGCACTCCATCCCGGTCGATCTCGATGCTGTCAAAGGTGCCGGCGTTGGTCCAGCTGAGGACGACCTCGCTGTTGGCGCAATCGCTGGTGATCAGCAGGTCAGTGGGTGCCAGGCACACTGCAGGACAGACCTGCATCATCCAGCCGTTGAGGGTGCCGGCCGTGGTGGCCACTGTATCCGCAACGGTCAGGGTCCAGTCGCCTCCGAGGGTCTCTCCATCGAAGTCTGACAGCGATCCTGGGCCTGAGGGGATCAGGTTGCCAAAGCCATCGTTGACGCCGCTGGCGTCGTCGTAACGGCCCAGCAGGTCGGAACCAGCAGCGTGGTCATGCAGCCGGATCGTGGTTCCCTGCGGCGAAACCAGGTCGACCTCGAGGTCGGAGGTCGAAGCGTGGGTGATGTCGATGTCGATATCGATGTCGAGAATCCCCGTGGTATCTGTGGGATCGACGGAGATCACATTATCCGTGAAGGAGGTGCCATCAGGAATCTCCAGAGGCTGGCTGATGAAGAGTGCCCACTCATCGAGAGTGCCTCCCGCGGAGCCGGTGAAGATATCGACAACGATCAGTCCCCAGGTGCCATTGGCGGGTTCTCCATCAAAATCAGCGAGCGAACCGATTCCCTGAGAAAGGTCGTACGGTTGCATCCGAACACCACTCCAGGTCGTGTCACTGCCGTAGGCCACACCTTCGTCATCAAAAATGAGCGACATGTCGTCATCGGAATTGGTCTCGCTCTGGTAGAGACGTATCTGGGTCTGTGTGGGAGCGACCACATCGACATCGAGGTTGCCGATGAAGGCGTGGCTGATCTCTACCGACACATCGAGGTCTGAGATGAGCCCGCCATTGGTGACATCGATCAGATCGAAGGTGGGTACCGCATCGGTGATCGGTGCCGCCGGGGCACTGCTCGCCAGTGTGCCGACGAAGCCCTGGTGTGCGACATTCGGATTGGGGAACTGATGGCAGTCATCAGGTGGGCAACTGATGGTCAGAACTGCGTCTCCGCGTTCGCCGTTGAAGCCACCGATCTGAACCAGGTAGGTCTCGCCTGCGATGACATCGAGGAAGATCTCCGGTTCACCCGAGCCGGTGCAACTACCTGCATCACAGGCGATTTCTGAACCAGTAGCAGGTGAACAAGCGCTTGTGCCCGGATAGATGGCCATCTGCGGGTTGAAGTCAGCACTGTTGCAGGTGGTGAATGTGACGATGCCGCTACAGGAAGCATCGTAGAGGAACCACACATCGTTGAGCAGACTACCTCCACAGTTGGTTGGCCCATCTGTCGTCGATCCGAGCGTGCTGAAGCTGTAGGTTCCCTCGATCAGGACCGCTGCGTTTGCACAATCATCGTTGGGAGGCGGGGGAGCGCAGTTGGGGTCTCCGGTGCAATCAGCGTCGGCGCAATCGACATCCCCATCGCCGTCGTCGTCGGTGCCGTTGTCACAATCTTCAGGGCAGGTGTTGTTGGCACCTGGAGTATCGAAGGGGACACCGAGGTCGGCGAAGGGCAGGATCTCCCAATCTCCAGAAACATCGGGGCATCGCACCACATGAGCCGGGGTGAATGTTCCGTCCGGACCGATGGTGTTCAAGCTGTAGACCAGCTCTCCGGCAGATGTGTTGCCGGTGGCGGGGTCGATGGGATTTTCCAGCAGAGCGAAGTCGTCGGCAATGGCATTCCATGGCGTCGAATCGAGCACTCCATCGTCGTCGGTGTCGAGGTCATCTCCTACGGCGCCCGTGAAACCTTCGACCAGCATATGGGTGACATTGTCACTGTTCTCGAAATTGAGATCGGTGGTGAAGTCTGCAAAGCCGATGGTGAAGGTTGCCTCGGCAGCAACGAAATAGCCGCTGGCGGGCATCGTCAGCCCGAACAGATTGATGGCCGCTTCTACCGAGCCACTTCCAGCAGAACTGTCGCCGATCACGATGTACATGAGGCCTGCCAGGGGAGTGCCCGGGGGGCCTGCGAGTTCGAAGTACTCGTCGGTGTCGGTGCCTCCCTGGTCAATCCGAACTTCGTTGATCACGATCTGACCCTGGAGCAAACAGGGTGTCGAGAAGATGGCAGCCAGGATAACCATGGCCGGTAACAGGGATTTCATGACATTGACCTCCTGAGAGACGGTGCTGGATCGCGGTCCCGATGGTTGTTGAGGAACTGTGGGGAATGCACACACATCCAGTACTCCATCGTAAGGCGATCGGTTGGTCCTCGCAACGGAGACATGGTCGGAAAATTCGCCAGATCGACTTCTTGCTGGTGGTTTCCGGCACTGGATCTGCCAGGGATGCCACCCCTCGGATTCTCATCTTCGGATGATCATTGCAGCGACCTGAACTTGCAGCGACCTGAACTTGCAGCGACCTGAAAGGGCCGAGGGGCGGCGAGAGTTTATCTCCCACCGCCCCTCGGCGTGTTTCAGTGGTCTACCCTGTCGGTTGACACACTGCTGATTCGCACCCGACTACGCTAGCAAGAACCGTCGTAGACGCAGTCCGCAAGCCCATCATCAGTCGGGTCTTCACCACAACTGTCCGCACCTGGCGCCGGAGGGGCATCACCACCCGAGAAGAGCGTGGCAAGGCCGAAGATGGCGTCTGCAATGTTGACGCTCCCATCGTCATTGGCATCGCAAGAATCGGGACATGCGCATGGATCGCCACCGGAGAAGAGGGCGGCGAGCAGGTAGATGTAGTCAGCAATGTTGTGACCGCCATCCTGGTTCGCATCTCCACGCTTGAAGGTGACTCCACTGCCGCTGAATGCGGCGAGGTAGTCCTGGGCGAGGATCGCCTGGTCTCCACCGAAACCTCCGAATTCCCAGCCACTGCTGATGGTCTTTCCACCATCATCGGTGTTGTAGAAGACGGCCGTCGTGTAGGAGCCCTCTGGACCGGGGCTGGGCACATTTCCACCCAGCAAGCCATCGTCACTGTTGATCCAGATCGCAGCAGCATTAGGGCCGCTGCCATCACCGGTGGCAGGAGTCAACTGGTCAGTCCACTCGTTATCCAGCGGAAGGTCCTGGTTGTAGCCCACTGCCTGGTAGCCGCTGAGGTCGAGACCCTGACCGCTATCGAGTCCGTTCATCTCGGTGAAGGAGTCATCTCCGTCTCCTGTGTCGTAGGTCGAGTCATCGACTCCGTCACGAGAATCAAAGAGAGACGCCACATGAAGGAAGCCGAAGTGATCTCCGCCCTCGAAGTAGACATGCTTACCATCGATGTTGGCCTGACCCAGGGCGTCACCCTCGGCCGCAGTGATGCGGTAATCGAACGGGACAGTTCCTGTCATCGTCCAGATTCTCTCGACCAGGGCATTCGAGGCGCAGGGGTAGTCCAGGATGGAGCCCCTCACCAGACCGGCATTGGCACCGTTTGAAGAGAGAGCTGCAAGCAACGCCGCTCCACTGTCGATATTGCCGAGATTGCCGTTGGACTGGAGTCCTTCCATCGCCAGGATGATGTCTGTCTGATCGGTGTAGTTGAGCACCGAAACATCCAGGACCGCAGAGTTTCCTCCACTGCCACAATCTCCGCTGACCTCGTAGACATAGGTGCCGTCAGCGACTCCGACATCGACGAAGGAAGAATCAGCTGGATCGGGGTTACCGATCGAAACACCATCTCGCAAGATTTCCATCGAGACGAAGTTCGGGTTCGGTGTCCAGGAAAGAGTGACATCGCCGGCATTGCAGTCGACGCTACTGCCCGCATTTCCGGGAGGAATGCAGTCATTGATGGTCAGCGTACCGTCACCGAGGCCAGCCTGATTGAACGTGCCCACTCGGACCAGGTATTGCTGACCCTGGGTCGCTTCGAAGGTCAACTCGGCGGCAAAGTTGGTGCAGGCCAGATTTCCGCTTCCAGGAGCGGTTCCGCCGGGAGTTGTGGCGCCAGTCGCAGCGTCATCATTACACATGATCACGCCGGCAGGATCGTCACTGCCACAGCCGGTGTAGATGGCAAGCCTCGTATCAAAGGTGTTTCCACCGCAGGTGCTGACCAGCACTTCACCGGTGGATCCTGCTGTGAAGCAGAAGTAAAGGTCGTTGAAGATGCCATCATTACCGATATTCATGGCACACACGGCCGCATCCAGATCGGGACCGGTGGTGAGAACGGCATTGGTGATGCTGAAATCAGTATTCCCGATGGCAATCGCCTCCGCCCCTTCGAACCAGCTGTTCCCTGGTGCCGTGTTGGTGTCACAACCGGCGTAGTTGATGATGGCACCGGTCGCGTTGGGACCCTCGTATGCGGTGATGTAAACCGCTTGCACCTCGTAGGCGGTCAACGCAGGGGTCTGGTAACTGGTCTCGGTACCATCGAGGGTCGCCTCGATGTTGCCATCGACTTCGATCTCGAAGGACCCGATGGGGCCTACATTTTCCCAGGTCATATCCCACTGGGTTGAACCAGGGGTCTGCTGGCAGATCAGGTTGGAGACTCCGCCGCCGCAGATGCAATCTCCAGCGTCATCCCAGGCGATATCCATGACCCACATGTTGGTCGGGAAACCGAGGTTGACCATGTCCAGAGGTTCGGTCAGTCCACACGCAGGTGCGGAGATGAAACTGCCGCCGATCTGATCGGTTGCAGGATTGGTCTGGGCAGGATCGGGAATCCCCATGAAGAGGCTGTGCCCCGCGGCCTGTCCGTCCGGGGTGAAGATCTCGACGACGAGGGTCTCCCCATCGAGGCAGCCGATCAGCGTCGATGCGGACCCGGCGAGGGTACCGTCAGGATCGACAAGACCGGTTCCGAGCACGAAGTTGAACATTTCATTGGGGACCGTCGGAACCTGGAACTCTTCCTCGTATACCATGTTCAGTGCCGAGAGTGGTCCAACCGTACCACCGTTGATGTCGATGCTCAGACGGATTCTTACCGGCTGAGTTCCCCCCGCTGCAGGATTGGAACTGAAGACGGTGGTGATGCACTTGACATCGATGTTGTCGGTGACTGCGTAGTTGTTGCAGAGGTCAAATGCGCGGTAGTAGCTGTTATCCGCATGGAGTCCCCCGGCATTGCAGGAGACCGCTCCTCCGAAGGGGAGGTTGGCAGCGACCGGAACAAGAGTGGCTCCGGTAGTCGCCGGGCATGGCGTCGAGAAGAAGTAGGAACAGGACACGGTCGGTGCGACGTTGCCACCCGATTCCCCCTCGGCGATGACGGTGTGACCCCCATCGGCTGCAGGGCTGTAGAGGAACGATCCAGCAGAACCGGATCCTCCTCCAGGCTGCGTTGCGATCAGGTTGGCCGGATCCACGACATCGAGATAGAGGTTTACGTTGTCGTAGAAAACGTTTTCGTCCCAGGTCACCAGCACTTCATTGACACCCGTTGATTGATCGGGAGTGCAGAGCAGGTTCGAGACGGGGAGCAATTCACTGAAGGTCAGTTGTAGATCGCCGGTTCCGCTGGAGGCACCATCCCAGCCTCCGATGCGAATGGTGTACTCGATACCTGCGAACACCTCGAAACCTGCGACGAAGGATGTAAAGCCGCCACATCCGGCACCGTCACCATTGCAGGCGACTTCGTCAAGAATTCCACAGCCTCCCGAGTAGATCAGCAGGTCGGAGTCGAAGTTGACCAGATCACAGAGAGATGCTTCGAGCAGCCCGTCCACCCCAGGCGTCCAGCTATACCAGACATCGAACTCGCAGGTGCCGATGGCACTCCCTGCGCATGGAGCTCCTGTGACAGGATTAGCACTCGTTGTTGCGGTAGTGGTGTCGATCGCTTGCAGGGTGACACCCGTATTGAAGGGGATGACCTCCGCACCGGCACACTCATCATTGGCAGGCTGTGAAAATACAACGGTGGGCATCGCAAAGGTGGCCACCAAGCCCAGAACAAGAAGAAGACGCATCGGCCCATTCCCTTCCTTGCGAAGCCCGGGATGAGGTTCATCCCTATTAAATTGACGGCTTCGCGAATACTCGTGATCAAGAAACGAAAAATCGGAACAATTCAGGAAATCATCCGCTCTGAAAGAGCCTTGAAGCGGTTCGTGCAATATTGCGCAAATACCACTCACAAATCACAGAACGGACTGATCCAGCCCAATAGTACAAATTTACTGGCGGTTTGGGCCGGGTCAAGGACCGTGATCGTGCATTGGAAGCAGGTCAGCAGAGATCCCGGCCAATTCAAGGGCACCCGGCAAAAGATTCACAGTTCAACAGGTCGGCAGGAGTCGGATCGGTGCCGCAGGTATCAGGATCGGCCGGTTGAGGGGATCCGGGTATAAACAGGTAGGACAGCAGAAATATCGCATCTGCCAGGTTCACCGACCCGTCATCGTTACAATCTGCGGCATCCTGGCACAATATCGCTGCCGTCCCGGGGACGAACAGGTTATCGAGCAGTGCGATCGGATCGGTCAAATTTCGGAGCCCATCCGTGTTGATATCACCCCGGATGAAGGGGTACGAGCGAGGATCTCCGATCAGATCGATGCCGATGTGGGCATCCGGAAACCCGAGGTCTGAAAAGGGAATCGGCTCCGCGTTGCCGCAAGCAGCAGCGGAGATCCAGCTCGCTTCCGATTCGGAAGAGGAGTTGGAGCCGAGCAGGAACAGGTGCCCATCGAGGGTGCCGTCGGGCAAAGCGAGTTCCACGACCAGTCGGATATCACAGGTGAGGTCGATCGGTGTCTCGAAATTGAGGCAGAAGTGACGCTGTACCAATCTGGGAATCAGATATTCCTGTTCATGAATCAAGTCCAGCGAGCTGATCGGACTGATCGATCCGCCATCGGGATCGGAGTAGAGCCGAAGTACCACCGGCTGCGCCATGAAGCCGGGTCCTGGGTCCGAGTTTTCGACGGCCACACGGACCGATTCGATCCCCATTCCGTCATCGAGCGAGAAGGGGGATTCGCACGCTTCGTAGATGCGCCAGTAAGACTGAGCCTCGTGTCCTGCTCCATTGCCACAGAGTGGCGTCCCCGGTTCGAACAGATCCGGTTGAGCCAGATGGGACAGGTGGATCGATCCCGTCGAGCAGCCTGGGGTCACCAGTTCGCAACTCTCTGTCGGTGTCCATGAATCCGAGCTGTTGCCGCAAATCTGAACCGTCACGACCCCCGGTGTCGTTGTCGGATAGCCACTCCATTGACTGTCCGAACCAGTCAGCATCGCCACCAGTAATCCATCGATTCGAACCTCGAGACCATCGAGGGAGGGATCCGCCTGCCAACTCACTGAGATTTCTGTATCCGGCGACGCCTGGCACTCCAGTCCGATGATGCCAGGCAGTTGCTGCGGACACTGTTGCCTGCCTTCAACTACAGATAGCGTGTTAGTGGAGTTGTCGACGATCCAGATCGAATAGACTCCGAAAGGATCGAGAACCTGTGCCGCTGGTGATCTGGACGATTCGATGCCATTGATGAAGAAACCGGCTGCAGCAATTTCCATCGGAGCCAGCGCCACCCCTGACAGGGGATCGACCGTCGAGATGGAGGTGACTCGTCCGGCGCTTTCGGGTCCATGAGGAACCTCCAGGCGGCCACAGTCTGCTCGCCAGGCGATGCCGTTTCCGGAACCCCCTCCATCCGGGTGAAAGACACTCACCCCCAGGTAACTGGCATCGAGCAGCGAGATCAGGTCGTACCGATCCCCGGTGATGTCGACCGCCCAGATCCCGATCGAGCCATCCCATGCGAGTCCGCCGACGAAGCCGCCGCCCTGAAGGCCCATCGAGCCGATCAGGGAAGGCGCACTTCCGTCGATTTCGCTGCGCCAGAGCTGGCTATTTCCGGCGGGAGAGAAGACTCCCCAGTAGAGATAGTCTCCGTCGGTGGTGATTCCCGTTGTCGTCGATCCAGCAGCAGAAGGGTTCGGTACCGTGGCCAGCGGAGCCAGCGTCACTGCGTCGTAGACCCAGTTCTGGGGCGAGAAGATGTCGACCACGATCACGGCGTCTACGCCCCACGGATTGGGTGCGGCGACAAGAGTGATACCCAGAGCAGATGAACCCTGAAGCGGCACAGGTCCCGCCAGCAGATCAGCAGGAGTCAGCGTAGAGGTGCCACCGTTACCGATGGGGCCGGTCAGATACGATCTGGGAATCCCCTGCGACCAGCATGCATTCGAGGCGAGGGACAGGCTCATCAGAACAACTGCGAAATTGCAAAGATGGGGGCGAAGGGTGGCAGTGGTCATGGATAGCCAGTTTCCTGCGGATTCGTTCAATAAATCGTCACCGTGTCAGAGCCTGATAGTCGTACTCGTCAGTTGGTGAATGGCTGCCCGGATAATAAGTAAGTGTGTGGCCATGCACTGACAGGAGGATAACCCGTACGACTCTTTTTTGCGAATGGCAGGTGAGTTCGCGCCAGCAATGTCACGAGAGACCGCTGTCAAATAGCGAGATGTCGAGAAGCATCGAGAATCGTCGGCACTCCCGGTCAGTTTCAGTGGTGCGGCGTGAAGCAATGATCTTGGTGCGATCATCAGTGGATCCATGGACTGGGTGTGCAGCCAGTACAGGTGGATCCAGTCCGTGCGTCACCAATCCACCACAGACTGCCCGGTGCCCACCCGATCAGGGGCAGGCAGTGTAAGAAGCACAGTCGAGCGCGTCGTCGCTGGGATCGGTACCGCACGCACCCGGACTCGGGTCGGGCGGAGTAGGACCACCGCTAAACAGTGCAGCGAGGCCGTTGATGGCATCGGCAATGTTGATACTGCCGTCATCGTTGACGTCATTGGCGTCGCTGCAGTCCCCACCCGGTCCATTCGAGAAGAGCGCTGCCAGCAAGAAGATCAGGTCAGCGATATTGAACGCACCATCGCCGTTGCAATCGCCTCGCTGGAACTCCGGTCCTGAAGGACCGCCACCACCGCCAAGAGCGGCGATGTATCGCGCCGCCAGGTCGATCTGGTCGCCGCCGAAACCACCAAACTCCCACGACTGGGAGATGGTATTGCCATTGGGAGCATCGGTGGCGTAGAAGACCCCGGTACCGTAAGCCTGAACCGCATCGGTCCAGATCTGTGCGACGTTGGGTCCTGCGGCCCCGGCAAGAGGGTTGATCTGGTCGGTGTAGTCAATGCCTGCAGCAGCCTGGTTGTAGGCAGTTGGGCTCAGGTCAGAGGTATCGAGTCCGAATCCGCTATCGGCACCGTTCATGCTGAGGAAAGAGTCATCTCCATCGATAGGGGGGACCCCTTGATCGACTCCGTCGTAGTTATCGTATGCGGTGATGAGGTGGACGAATCCCCAGTGGTCTCCCGCTTCGAAGTAGACGTTGGTACCGTTCTCGACCACCGTAGCCAGGGCCGCCCCATCTGCATCGGTAATACGGTAATCGTTGGGCCAGGTCCCGGTCATCATCCAGGCGCGGGTGATGGTTCCACTGCCGAAGCAGCCCCATTCCGCTGGTCCCAGTGTGGTGGTGACATGAGTGATGCCGTTGGCATCGAGGGCGGCTTGAAGTGCCGCGACGCTGTCGATCTGGTCCACGCCTTCGAGGCCGAAGATGACATCCGATTCACCTCCGTAGGTGGCGACGCTCGCCACCACGGTTTCGGAACCGCCGAAGATGCCAGCGCAGACACCCTGTACTTCGTAGGTGTAACTGCCATCCGCTAGACCCGGATCGACATAACTGGTGTCGCTGCCAGGTACGGTAGCCACCAGTACCCCATCCCTTGTCAGGTCGATGGTGTCGTAAGCGTTAGCGTCCCAGCTCAAGGTTGCTTCACCAGTATTACAATCAGTGGCGACGGTGAGCCCGGTCATCGGAGGACAGGTGAGCGACTGGATGGTCAGAGATCCGGTGCCCAGGAATGAACTGTAGGTACCGATTCGTATCATGTATTTATTCCCGGCGACCAACGGAAGTTCAACCAGGGAATACCAGTTCTGGCAGGGACCAGGAAGGATAAAGGAGTCGCCGTTGCAGGCGATCTCGTTGCCCGCCAGGTTTGCGCAGTCCTCCCCGGCAGCGGTGAAATCGTAAACGAGCAGGTCGGTGTCATTCCATCCGACGGCTCCTGGATCACAGGTATGAATCCAGTAATCGGCAGTTTCGGTGGCCTCATATTCCCACCAGCCGTCAAAGGCCATGGCACCGTTGCCGGTACCAGGGCAGAGAGAGATATCG
>JAYZBV010000053.1:0-59965 GCA_036338595.1 Planctomycetota bacterium
TTGCTGCTGGCGTTGACCGTCACCGGTGCCGTCAGTTGCTTCTATGCCACGACCGGCTGGCGCCTCAACGAGAACCTGGAAGCGCAACTGCTGGTACCGAGTATCCATGCAAAACAACACCTTCCCTGGGTGGTTCTGGATCGGGATCAGCCGCTCGATTTCCCCGACCAGTTGCAGCAGTTGCAACAGCAGATCGCTGCGGGAACCCGGTCCCCACGGCCCATCTTCGTCAACTTCACCGGCCACACCTGACAGAACTGCAGGCTGATGGAAAATGGCATTTTCCTGGAGCCAGAAGTCGAGCAGTTGCTCGGCCAGTTCGAATTGTTCGAGATCTTCACCGATGACGCCAACAGTGAGGTGGAGGCGAAGTACCGTGCCCATCAGATCGAATACTCGGGTTACTACGCCAATCCGACCTACATCGTGCTCGACAGTGCCGATCATCTGGAGGTGACACGCGGTTCTTTCACCAATAGTGGCGATGAGTTTGCAGAGTTCCTCGGTGAAGGACTGCAAGATCGTCCCGCCTTCGAGAGCCGTCTTCAGTTCGATGGAATCTCCATCGTCGAGGCTGGCAAGACGGTCACGGTGCTCACGCGCGAACAACCGTGGCTTCATGAGGGGCAAGAAGCCGCCACCTATCGGCAAGCGGCAGTGGATCAACTCGGCACACGCTTTGCCGCATCCACCACCTTTCGCGTCGGGGAGCATCTGGAGGAGGGTGAGTACATCATCCGTGTGCGATTCGTCGGTGGGCTCTACCGAGGAGATGAACGCATCCGCACCTTCTCACTGCCGATCAAGTTAGCACTCCAGATCGAGGCCTCCTCACCGAGTTAGCCAGCCGCTGACTCGATCCTGCCACAGGTATTCCTCCCTCCTCCCCCGACCGGATGCAGTCCATCGGGAAAGATCCTCGCTTCGATTTGTGATCGATGTGCTCGATCATCCTTCTGGCGAGGCGATTCCAGAGAAAGGGAAACCCGATGAACGAGAGCGTATCGA
Source organism: Planctomycetota bacterium (assembly GCA_036338595.1). GTDB lineage: Bacteria > Planctomycetota > UBA8108 > UBA1146 > UBA1146 > QNYK01. The sequence goes on from JAYZBV010000053.1 coordinate 1,009, forward strand.
GGCAGAAGTCGACAGGATCCAGCAACAGCGGATCTCAAAAAATTCACCGCTGGCTGATGGTGGTGCTGATGTGCCTGGCAGGTTTGGCCGCGACCGATCAGCAAGTTTGTGCACAGGGCACCGAAGGCCCGATTCCCGGCACTCTCAATTGTGATGGAGATTGCCCAGGCGTCGGCACCTCGATTGTGGGCTGGAAGCAGATCGTCTCGCCCGTCACCAACGATTGCACCGGTACCGCGCTGCAGTTGCTGCTCAATCGACTCGAAGTCGAGATCTTCTTGCAGCCGAATCAGTGTCCCATCTGGGTGATCATCGAGCCCGCCCATGGAGTCCCCACGGTGATCGAAGGCTGCTGCCTGATTTCCCTGACGGACCTTCCGGTGATGCGACAAACGCTTCGCTGTCAGTGCACTCGCAGATTCATCATCTGCTGGGATCATGATTGCCTACCGGAAGGGCAGCCAACGCAAATTGCAGTCCAGGAGAGTTGGACTGCTTCACCGTGTGCGGGGGGCAGCGCTGCATTGCCCTGTACTCAGAGACGTAATTGATCGCAGTTTTCCAGAGAGGATCCAGAAGATGAAGATACCGAAAAATCGATTTCTTGCCCGCGTGGCAAACAGGTGGACCGTGGTGGCGATGGCGGTGTTCGTGGCGATTCTGATGGGGTCGCGCTTTTCAGTCCCGGAAGATCCAGGAGGGGAGCCAGGAGTGGAGCCAGGTGTGGCGCCGCGAACCGATGCGGTGGCAGGGCCTGCGATGGAGAGCGAGCCGACGCCACGGCCATCATCGGATCTGTTTCGAGACGACACGCCAGCGATCCCTTCCGAGGCGACTCCTTCCACCGGATCATCGACACCCCCCTGGCGAGGTCCGCTCGATGCATTGATCGCTGCGGGTCGAGCCGATGCCGATCCAGGAGCTGCCATCGCGGCGCTGTTGGCTGCACAGCCGGGCATGGGGGATCAACTACTGGCGCTGCTGCTGGAGTCTCAGGGGGGGCAGGACGAGCAGGACGCATTGCTGGTGGCGCTGGCGATGGCGCTCTCCATCGACACAACCCTGGCGACGGAAGGGGGCAGCGGGGAGCTGGCCTCGCTGTGGTTCGATCGGGATGGGACCATCCTGGCGATGGCCGATCTGTGGATTTCCGGCGAGGATCGGGCGAGATACTTCCCTCGCTTCTTGCAGATGGACGCTGTGCTGGAGCCGTGGCATGCCATCGAGCTGGCCGCCATGATGGAATCAGCGCAGGCACAGCAAGAAATGGTGGGGCAGCCACGTACTCGTTTGTTCAAGATGATCGAACTGAGCCTGGCGAGTGCCAATCAGCAAGCAGTGGCGATTGCCGGAGAATGGCTCGAGTCGACGATGCCAGAACTCCGAGAAGTGGCTCAGCGAACCGTCGTTTCTGCGCTGGCGGATGACCCGGACGGTGCCGTGGATTGGATCGATCGAGCCGATGCGTCGGTGCAGGTGCCGCTGATCGAAGCGGTGCTGAACAGGATCTCAGGTGAGCATCTGCCTCGCTTCCTCGATGGGACCGGGGATACGCTGCTGCAACAGGAGTATCACGGTTCTGCGCTGCTGTCCGGCTTCTCCCGGGCCACCGATCTCGATCTTCAGCAGTTGATCTATCAGCGCGGTGAATCGACCGACTCGGAGTCGTACCGCAACCTGGTGCTCTTTGGTAGCCAGGGAGCTCTCGGCAGGGGAGATCGTTTCCCACCCAACTGGGCACAGACCCTGAAATGGGTCGCCGAGACCGATCCCGCCCGATCGGTGCGGGGAACCGCATTGCGCATCTGTGCCATGAGCTGGCCGACCGGCGATGCGGCTGGCTTCCAGAGATTGATCCAGACCAGCGATGTCGATCAGCGCACCGCAGAAATCGCGGCTTCCTTACTGAGCGCTCGCGGATCGGCTCGCTGAAGTCCCGGTGATGGAGAGCACCACGATCCAAACTCGCGACTTCTCTCCGAGGAGATGTCCCTTCATTGGAGGGATCACCTGAGTCGGAGTCGGTAGTCAGGCCGGCATCTCCGGCGGCGATATGCCGTTGGAGATATGCCGCCGGAGATGCCGGTCAGTCCTCAATCGCTCTCACGAGGCTGCTGGGTCACTTTGACGTAGTACAGGTCGGTCGCCACTTCGAAGTGCTCCTGGCCCAGCTCGGTCGATAGGGTTTGCCATTCGGTGGTCGGCGAGATCTGCTGCCAGGCATCTCTATCTCCGACCCGGATCGGCATGTCGAAACCCGGTTCGTCCGTCTTCCAGCGGTAGGACACGCTGTGTTTGGCGTCATCGAAGATCAGTTCGAGAAGCGGTATTTGTGCGTGGCGCAGATACTGATCGAACACCGGTTGGAGGTCTTTCCCGAACCTCTTGTTGAAGAGTTTCAGGATGTCCTTGGTCTCGATGCTCTGGTACTTGAACGTATCGTAGACCTCGCGCACCAGAGCCCACCACTTGTCATCGTCTCCTAGCACGTTGCGCAGAGTGTGGAGAAACAACGCCCCCTTGAAGTACTGGTCGCCCGGAGGTTCTCGATGCGTGCCCTTCTGCGTGATGATCGGTCGCCGATTGGAAACCTTTTCCTGGTAACCGTTGATGTACTTCAAGGCGTCTGCGTACCCGAATAGCTTTTCGACATACATACACTCGAGGTATGTGGTCCACCCCTCGTGAATCCACATGTCGCACACATCCGCTGCCGTGATGGCGTTGCCGAACCACTCGTGACCACTCTCGTGAATGATGATGAAGTCGAACTTCATGCTCACGCCGACGCCGGTCCAGTCTTTACCGAGATAACCGTTGGTGAATCGGTTGCCGTAAGTCACAGCTGATTGGTGCTCCATCCCCGAATACGGAACCTGCACCAGCTTGTAGCCATCCTTCACGAATGGGTATTCGCCAAAGTAGTGCTGAAATGCCTCCAGCATCGGTTTTGCCTGGGCGAATTGTTTCTTGGCCTTCTTCAGGTCTTCCGGCAAGGCGTAGTAGTCGAGAGTCAATTCACCGAGCCGATCAGAAAAGTGCTCATAGGCCGCAACGTTGATCGAAACGTTGTAGGAGTTGATCGGATAGTGGACACGCCACTTCCAGCGCGTGAACCCGTCTCCCAGATCTTCCTTGCCCATGTACCGGCCATTGGAAACATCGGTCAACCCGTTGGGAACCGCCACACTGATGTCCATGCTCTCGACCTCGTCACGCCACTGGTCCTTACAGGGCCACCAGTAACTCGATCCAGGCCCTTCGCACGCCGTGTAAATCCACGGTCGACCGGCCGGATCCTCATCGAAACTGATGCCACCAAAACGACTGCTGCTCTTCGGGGCACCCGAGTAATGGAAGTCGAGACTGTATTTTTCTCCGGCTTTGAAGCCGTCGGGGTTGTCGACGAATACCGCGTTGAACTCGCGCTCGAAGGGAAGCTCCTCGGAATCGAGCACGATCTTGTCGACCGAGAGGTCGCTGTTCAGATCGAGCTGGATACGGTTGTCGTCTGACAACATTCGAAAACCAATGGTCACCTTGCCGCGAATCGTCTTGGTCTCGGGCGACACGCGGATGTCGAGGTGGTAATAGGTGAGATCATTGTTGGCGCGATAGCGTCCGTACTCGCCACGCAACTGTCGCTTGCGCAGTTTTGTGTCCGGCTCCGGATCCTGGACCCCGGACATTGCTTCAGACGTAGGGATGGCAGCGACTGCCACTGCTGGATTCGTACAGAGCATCGTCAGCGCAAGTAGGATTGAGGTCATCGGTTTCCATTCCACGGAGGGGTCACTGTAGTCGAAGTCCGCAGTCGGGGCAGGTCTCCGATTCACCCGCAGCCGTTCCGCAGGCGGGGCAGGCATCTTCGGCGGCGTTGTCGTCGGAGGTGCCCGTCGTGGATTCCCACTCCTGTGCGGCCTTCTTTTCCAATATTGCCGCTGCATTCGGGGAATCTTTCTTCGCGACCGCGAGGATCAGTTTCGTTCCTCAGCCACCGGGAACCGCTGAGATGCTGGGCGTGATCCCGGCAGATTCCAGCAACCGAGCGGCATCTCGGATGCCGTCCGTTCCACCCTGGAGAAGTGGCACCCACTCGATTTCGGCTGGGTCTGCAGCTTCATTCATGCTGACGGGCTCTTTTTTCCGAGGTTCTTGCTGGCGAGGCGCTTCAGCAGTGCCAGGTTCTTGCGATCCATGTCGTCCTCCTTGGGTGTTTCGAGGATCTTGGGGATTCCATCGAATCGAGAATCCTGGATGACCATCTCGAATCCACTTGTTCCGATGAGGCCCTCGCCGATGTGCATGTGACGATCGAGATGACTGCCGAGGTCGCCCTTGCTGTCATTGAGGTGAAGGGCAAAGACGCGGCGGGCACCGACCGTCTGGTCGAGTTGCTTCATCGTTTTCTGGTAACCCTCTTCGGTTCGCAATTCGTATCCTGCAGCGAACATATGGCAGGTGTCTAGGCAGGTCCCGGTGCGTTCGGGGGCATCGATTTCTGCCAGCAGGTCTCTCAGTTCCTCGAAGGAACGCCCCATCGTCGATCCTCCGCCAGCGGTATTCTCCAGCAAGATACGGGTCTTCACGTGGGGGATCCTGCGAAAGCACTCCCGCATTCCCGTGGCGATTCTGGTGATGGCGGCATCGACGCCGCTTCCGACATGGGCTCCAGGATGCATCACCAGAAAATCGAGTCCCAGTAGTTCGGCTCGCTCAATTTCATCGGCGAAGGCATCGATCGACTTCTGGAACAGTTCCTCCTTCGGGGATGCGAGATTGATCAGGTAGGAATCGTGGCTGGTCACGGGGTAGGGGCCCCACTCCTGTACCGCCTCTCGAAATCGTATCGCCTCGTGATCATGGATGGGTCGCTGAATCCAGCGGCTGGCGTTCTTGGTGAAGATCTGGAGTGAGCGGAGCCCCAGCAACTGTGCTTCTTCGACCGCTTTCCAGGACCCTCCCGAGACCGATAGATGGCTGCCCAGGCACAGCCGTGACGCCGCATCGGGGAAACTTCGTTTCATCTTTCGCTGGCCGGTGGCAGTGGCTGCCATCGGACCTCCTCTCTCCAACTCACATCGGTATCAAATGCGCCAGATCGTCGACCCACAGATCGGGTTCGGGGGGAGTGGCAGTGCCATAGCCCCCTCGGAGTCCGACGGTCGGGACGCCAGCGTTGATTCCGGTCATGAAATCGACTGCAGAATCGCCGACCAGAAGTGTTTGCTCCACCGGGCAGTTCAGTTTTTTCAGGATCGAGAGCAGGCCGCTGGGATCTGGCTTGGGCGCTCCCGCATCTTCAGGGCAGACCACTGCCGCCCAGGGCCCCTGCTGGTCCAGCCGGGGCATCAGTGCTTCGGTGACGCTTCGGGGCTTGTTGGTCAAGATCGCCCGCGGGATGTTCAGACCCCGCAGGTGGTCGAGCAGGCCCAGAGATCCAGGCAACCAGTGGATGTCACGGGAATGATCGTTGGCGATCTCGATATAGACGCTCCGGAATTCCAGAAAGAGATCGTCGATGGATTCATCGGGTCGCAGGATGTCGGGCAAGATCTTCTCGCACAGCACCCTTGCGCCGTGACCCACTGCAGCTCGAACGATCTCGGCAGAGCAATCGGATGCGCCGCGCTGGCGCCGTATGGTATTCACGCAGTCAGTGATATCTCCGATGGAGTCGATCAGGGTTCCATCGAGATCAAATATGACGCAACCGGATGCTTGCGACAGAAGGCTGCTCATGTCTAGGCTGCGGAACCGCTGGAGCCGCGCCGGTAGAGATGTCGCTGAAATCCCCGGTGGATCAGCGAGATCAACACGACGCCCGCTTCGATCGAGTAGAAGAGCAGCAGCAACTTGAGGATTCCATCGGTGAATCCATAGGAATGTAACCCCACTCCGAGCAGGTTCACTCCCCACCAGGAGAAGGCGACGATCATTCCGTTGATCACGACCAGGATGTGAAGGCCATGTTCTCGAACCAGGCCGCTCATGCGGGCATGGAGGATGATCAACTCTGCCAGGCAGATCAACAGTGCACCATTCTCCTTCGGATCCCAGCCCCAGAATCGTCCCCACGAGTAATTGGCCCAGATGCCACCGAGGATGGTTCCGACGATGCTGAAGAACAGACCGAAGCAGATGGTTCCGTAGACCATTCGCGTGATGCTGCGGTAGAAGTCCTTGTCGTTCTTGCGGATTCCAAACAGCTTGCCGATGAGCCAGACATGGGCGATCGCAGCGGCCAGCAAACCCGCTGAATATCCGAGCGTGACGGAAGTCACATGGGTGGAGAGCCAAAAATTCGTATCGAGCACCGCGACCAGGCTCGGCATCGTGTCCCCGGCAGTGATCGCTTCCTTCAGTTCGTATTTTATCGAGAGGAAGCAGCCGAAAGAGCCGAGCAGAGCAGCCATCGTCAACGCAATTTTTCTACGGTCGAATCTTTCGATGAAGAGCGCCGTGATCACACAGCATCCCGTGATGAAGAGGATCGTCTCGTAGAGCGTGGTGACCGGCGGGCGACCCTGGATGATGCATCGAAGAGTGACTCCTGTGACCAGTAGAGTGATTCCCAGTAAACTGAAGCCCCATGTGGCTCTTGTGGGCAGAATCGAGGTCGGTCGCAACCATCCGATGCAGGCGATCACGAATGCGAGCAGGAAGCAGATCAACGCACGATAGAAGTAATCCATCTTGTAGAAAGAAACTTCCATCGAGATGGTGCTGTTCTGCCCGTGGTGTGATGCGAGAGTAGTCAGACCATCTCGGACCATGGCAGCCTTGGCTTGGAATGTGTCTCTACTGATGTCCCTCGCCGCAACCATCGCTTCCATCTGTTTCAGTGCCTCTGCTCGCAATGCGACGGGTTCCTTGAGGAGCGCATCCTCGATGACTGTGTCGGCGCGGCCCCAGACCACCGGCAGTACATCCTGTCCCTCTGGTGGCTCATCATTGAGAGGTTCCGGAGGGAACCAGGCGATGCCCATCCCGGCAATCTGAAGTTGCTGAAGTAACTGGGTCTGAAGTTCTTGCAAGGCATTGACCACCTCGGTCTGACGCTCGGGGGGCAGTTGCAAGATCGATTCCCTGTTGGCCAGTTGTTCCAGACCATCGACTCCTTCGATGATGGGGCTGAACCCGGTATGGTCCTGGCTTTCGCCGTAGATGGCTCTCAACTCAGGGATCGTGTCGAGTGGAAAGGTGTGTCGGGCGCTATCGAAGGCGTGAAACAACTCCTCGAGGGCACGGATATTCTGCGCCAGCTGTACCGTCTGACGCTCGACCAGTTCCCAGTTCGATGGTTCCTTGGTTTCGGTGATCTGGCCTGCGGATCTGAAGATCTGATCGAGAGCAGGAAGTAGCTCCTCAAAGCTCCACCGAGAACTTCGTTTTCGATCCGACACATCTATACCTGCACTGGTCAGGACCTGCGCATTGATCACCCGGATACACTCGTATCTGCGAGCGATCTCGGGGTAGATCATGCAATCGAGCGCCCATGCCACGGGGCCTAGCGTTTCGTCCCCGACCCTCAGTGTTCGTTTGCCGTTTATTTTCAGCATCGTGAAGCCGGCATAGGTATCGAATGGTTTGACTCGCCCTCCATGCTGGAGAGGCCAGTGAGCGATGGCGTCCAGCGTCTCGCTGGACCACGGAGTTCGCGCGGTGAGGGGCGACTCGGAAGGATTCTGCACCGCAAGATCGACCGCTGGAGTGCCCTCTACAGCGGGATCTGTTTGGCCCCAGGCGAGCACTGAATGCAACAACAGCAGAGGGATCAGCATGCGGAGTCGCTGGTTCATCATGCATACTCCTTCAACTTTTTCGACTGTCGCTTGCTGTAGGCAAGAAATTTCTGAATGAATGTCGCCGCCATCCCGATCGCAATCACGATGCAGGAATAGAGGGGCCAGTGATCCGAGGGATTTCTGACCACAGAGAAGACACTGAACAATTCATCGCCAGGTGCTGCGTTCTGAGGCCCCCAGCTCGACTGGAAGAGGATCAGTCCCTGGTCTCTGAGGGGGTCGTTCATCTCGATTCGTACACGCCGATCCTCCTGGCCCGTTCGCTGCGTCACATCGCTTCGATATTCCTTTGCCGTGGCGATTCCCGCGTGATCGACTTTCTCGAAATTATCGAGCCGGATCGAGAAGGGCATCGAATGACGAACCTTGCGAAGAGCCACTGCAAAAATCCTGTCTGCGACGGTGAAAGTCCAGGGGTAGTTCTGTCCGCCCCAGAGTAGCGCCTGTTGAGGTCGATCAGATGAGGAGTCTGCAGGAGTCATTTCGATCACGAGACCGGGCCGGTTCTGCTCGTTTTCGGCCGCCCGGGGCTGTTCCAGCAGTCCCCAGCCTTCGATGGCGGGAGAGGATGGCTTCCAGTTGGGTCCGATCGGGAGCGCACTGCAATTGTCAAGTGCGCCGCTGATCTCGAGTTCGAAGGGCAGCCCCGGAACCGCATCGATTTTCACCCTTGCTGCTGATTGCCAGCGGTCCTGTGCAATCCGGTGCTCTTCGACCTGAGACTGCCCGGTTTCGAAGACGGCCACTTCCCACTCATGATGACTGATGAATTCGGAGGAAACTTGCGATTCCCATAGGCGCAGAAAGCCATCTTCCGAAGCGACCAGCTTGACCAGTCCAGCTGACATCATCACGGCGATACCGACATGGATGATGAAAATGCCATAGTTCTTCTTGTTGACCTTCAGGCGCAGGATTCCACCGATCAGCAGATTGATGGTGAAGATGATCATGCACAGCAGACCTCCAGGAAGGGGGAGAGGGAACTGCATGAAGCTCAGGTCAAAGAAGTGAACCAGCCCCCACGACTCGAAGTACATCTTCTGCACCTGATAGAGTCCATGTTCTGCCTGTTCGAGAGTGCCCAGGAAGGTGAGAATCAGCAGGAATGTCATCATGACAGTTGCCAGTTTCTGAGAGCCCAGAAACTCGAGCGCTTGTTTCGCGTGAGTGCCCCTCACTGTGAAACCTCCAGCGAGGATACGAGTTTCATCATCGATTCACGTGCAGCAGTTACATCTGCGGTGGGGCCAACCATTTTCACGAAGACGGAGCGATCACTCAGTTGTCGGATCAGACCGATCATTCCCCAGTCGCTCTCTGGGGGGCTGCCCATGCTGGAATAGGGACCGGTCCCTTCGATGATGATGGCCTCGCCGCCGAGCATCTGTGCTGTCGGGAGGGTAGAGAGTTGTTCGGGGCCGATCGGATCGAGACTCAACTCGGCAAGCCAGCGATTGGCGTTGGCGAGAGCGCCTCCGGCGTCTCCACCGAGAACCGTGATCCAGCAACTGGTTTCTTCATCGATCAGGAAGGTGACTTCACGCATCGGCCGTGGTCCATCGACAGTCCAGCCCTCCGGGGTGTCCCAACGAAGTGATGGAGGGGGCGGCTGCTGGGGCTGTGAATCGCGTTCGAGCCGAAGCGATGTGACGAAGCGCGCCAGGTTCTCCGCCTCGGATTGCAGTAGTGTTCTGGGACCGATCGCCTTCACGAACAAGGTGCTATCGCCAATGGGAAGTACATGAACGGCCATCCTCGCATCCTCGACAACCTTCCCGGAGAACCCATCTGTGAAGGTACCATCGATCTCGAAACGAACTCCCTCGGCGCCAAGGATGGCAACTGGCGGCAATGCTTGCAGAGCATCATCCGAGATGGGGTTCTGACCCATTTGCTGGCACCAACGATCGATGTTTTGACGAAGACTCCCGCCACCGGGAATGACGGTGAGGAAGCACTCGCCATCTGGATGACCAGCGATCAGCACATTGACACGACGCATGGCGGTCGGCGGAGCATCCACCCATCCTTCAGGAAGATCGTAGGCGAGCGCTGGAGCCGATGCAGGCTCCGGTGTTGAGCCCCCTGAACGCTGACGGCCAAACCGTTGAGAATGCGTGGCTCCTGGAAGAAGCGGATGGACCGCCTCCTCGATCACCCTCACATCATCATATGCATGATTCGCCTGAGAACTTCCCGTGCACGAACACAGCATGAAGGCCAGCAAGGAGAGCAGGACCATCTCATGGAACCGAGGCTGTCGCTCGATGGCCGAGGCCTCTGGCGACTTCGACCATCGAAATAGCTGGTTTCCGACTGATTCCATTGAGGTTCTATCCGTTGATGGAGGACAACTTCTCTTCGATGGACGGTTTCGGATGGGCACCGGACAATTTGTCAACAACCTCGCCATCCTTGAAGAACAGAAGCGTGGGTACGCCCTGGATGGCAAATTTGACTGCCAGCTGGGGAGCCTGATCGATGTCAACCTTGCCCACCTTCACGCCCTTGTCGGCGAATTCATCTGCGAGCTGCTCTACCACAGGAGCGATCGTCTTGCAGGGTCCACACCAGGTGGCGTAGAAGTCCAGCATGGCCACTCCTCCGCTGGCGATTTCCGATTCGAAGTTGTTGTCATCAATTGTCAGCAAATTGCCCGCCATGAATTCTCCTTCATCAATTTCGCATCGGAACGATGTTCCGACAAAAGTGCGGTAACCATTCTATTCGACTGTATTGCGATTCTCATCCGCTCTGGTCTCGAGATCCTCTTCTTCCAGGTGGCAGCCGGGGAGCGCAAATCGCTCGCCAGGTTCCCCATCTACCGGTCTCCAGGCCCGGACAGCATCGTCTCCTGCACGCCATGAGATCCAGGCGATGTGTGAATCCACAGTGCCGAGGAATTCGATGGTGGCAGAGTCCAGATCAACCAGTTTGCCTCCGAGTGCCGCGAGTTCTTCCTTCAGTGATCCAAGTCGGGTTTCCAGTAGCCGAAGTTCATCTCGAAAAACTAACTGCTCGGAAGAATCTCCAGATCCAGATCCGCGACCTGATTTCTGGCCATTCTTGATCAATTGATGCTTCTTCTCGACCAATTGCATCAGATCTGCAGCGATACGCTGCAACAACGGCAGCCGAGCCTCGATCTGCTCGAGTTTCATTTGCGGCGGACTGTCGGTGGAAAGGTCTGACATATTGATACTTTCTCGCAGCCCCATTGCCATCGCTATCAGGCAGTGCCACCTACTCGATGAGCAGGATGTGCGACCGGGATCCTGATCTACTTCCGTGCCCAGCTTCCAGCGTCCGAGCGATTGCCCTGGACTCATAGTAGTCAGCGCACTCTCAGGGTGCAACGAAGCGACCCTTTTTAGTGTTCCCGATCTCCTAGGTAATGTGGTAATTCCAGGGCAAAATCTCCTTGCATGGGGGGCGGCAGGATGGACATGGCGGTGACGCTGGGACGATGGAGGGCGAGGTTCGTCGATGCGGGCGGACTATCCCTCGACGGGGGTGCCATGTTCGGGTCCGTTCCGAGGGTCGTCTGGGAGCGCTGCATTGAACCGGACGATCAACACCGGATTCCGCTGGCGACTCGTTTACTGCTGCTGGAGGATTCCGAGTCTGAACGCATCGTCGTCATCGATGCGGGAGTGGGGGACAAGGAAGAGGCCTCATTCCGCAAACGATTCGCCCTGAGCCTGCCTGAGGGATCCGATGAGCCGCCACTTTGCCGAGCCATCCGCAAGGCAGGAATCGACCCTTCCACGGTCACGGACCTGATCCTGACACACCTCCACTTCGATCATGCAGGCGGCGCCACAGCGCTCGATGACTCCGGGGAGTCTCAACCCGTGTTTCCGGCAGCAACCCACTGGGTCCAGGCTGCCAACTGGGAGACCGGGTTGTCACCCAACAAGAGGGAACGAGCCTCATACCTGCGCTCCAACATCGAGCCGCTGGAGGCGACACCCCTGCAGAAACTCGATGGGGATGGCGAAATCCTCCCCGGAATCTCGGTCGAGAGAGTCGATGGACACACCATCGGCATGCAGACGGTTCGTATCGAAGGTGGAGGGCAGGTGATGCGATATCTGGCGGATCTGGCTCCTACTCGCCATCATCTCAGGGCCACCTGGACGATGGGCTATGACATCAGTCCCCTCACGGTTCTCGAGGAGAAGGAGAGGATGCTCGCTGCAGCCCTGGAAGAAGATGCCTTGCTGGTGCTGGAGCATGATCCCGTGACCGCCTGTACATCTGTCGAGCAGATCGACGGCAAGATCGTCGCAAAATAGCCTGAAGGATTGTCAGAGACACGGAACAGAGCCCCAACCTCGATCAGAGCCCCAACCTCGATGCCTCGCTGTAGCAGTTGATGCCCGATTCTCCGGCAAAACCACACAGAATCATGCCAGCTTCTCGTGCTGTTTCCACTGCCAGGCTCGATGGCGCCCCGACTGCGATCAATGCGTCAAATCCAGACACCGCCGCCTTCTGGACCAGTTCGAAACTGGCGCGTCCGCTGACAGCACATACCATTCCGGTAGCGGGCAATCGGCTCCGTGCGCTGAGTGCACCGACCAGTTTGTCGAGAGCATTGTGCCGTCCGACATCCTCCCGAACCACGACCGCTTCTTTTCCGGGTGCCCACGCCCCGGCAGCATGGACACCTCCGGTGCTCTCGAACAAGCCCTGGGCAACACGCAACTTTGCCGGCAGCGATGCGAGCCAATCCGGGTCGTATTCCTGCGTTCCTGAGGATGCAGGAACTCGTGCGATGACATCCTGGATTCGAGTTCGCCCGCAGATTCCACAGGCACTGGTTCCGAAACCTGATTGGCTCAACGATTCCAGGTCAGGATTCGACCCATCCTTCAGGATGACCGTGACCACATTGAGTGGCTCTTCTGCACTTCCGTCGGTGCAGTGTGTCACTCCTGCTGGAGATTCGGTCGCAGCCAGCAAACCCTCGGCGACCAGGAACCCGACAGCCAGATCGAAATCGTCTCCCGGGGTTCGCATCGTGGTGGTGACGAGTTCGTCGTGGGTGGAGCCGGCATCGTCCCAGCGAACCCTGATTTCAAGAGGCTCCTCGACCGCGATCTCGTCGAGACCTCTCGGCGAGCGACCGGGTCTGGTTCGGCGCACCGGAAGCCTCATCGATGGGCGATTTGGCGGTGCGTCAGAAGGAGGTTGTGGTTCGGTCATCCTTGTCGATCCCGTCGGTGTTAGCCGCTGCAGCGAACTTCCGGCAGGATAACTCTCAGGAGGTCGGTCTCCTACTGGACTCCGGGCATCAGCGGTTCACCTTCATCCCAGACCAATCGATCGATGCCGACCGCCTGCGGGAACAGATTGCGCAGGGTACTGGAATTGAGCAGGTCCGGGTCAAAGAGCCAGTTTCTTATCGGCGGCCTGTAGACTCCAGATTTCCCCCATCCCTCGGCGGCGACCCGGCTCTGGAACAGGTTGATGAAGGCACCATTGATATTGGCCTTCTTGTTGGACCACTTCTCGTGGAAGCGTGGCAAATTTTCCAGTCCTCCAGAGTAGTTTCCGCCGCCATCCGGGGTCCTCACATTTCCTGTGATCATCGCCATGTTGTAGGTCGTCTCTGTTGCGCTGTCGATGTCAGAGTAACTATCTCCAGGTTCACGGTCGTCGTTCCAGTTGTTAGAGAGAAGATTCACGGCATCGCTGATCACTGCGGAGGTTTTCTTGTTCGTGGTGTTGAAGTCACCCTGGACATAGATCGGGTCTTCACTGACAAATAGCAGATCGTCAGGGAGTTCAGATCCATTGGTGAGGCGAATTCCCTCGAGCCAGTTGTTTGCTGCACCTGGATCCCAGTTCGCAGGTTCGGGATCGGGTGAGCGATAGGCGTACACCTGGTGAATGTCGTTGGTAGGGTCGGCATCCGAATTGATGCTGGTGACATAGTTCTGGAACGCAGCGTCCGAGAGGTCGATTTCTGTGAGGGGGACATACGTCTCTTCGCGGGCATCGTACATGTCAGTGGTGCTTTCGCTGATGGCACCGGGCATCTGGAGGGTGACATCAACCTCGACACCGTTCTGGACGTGGTAGATGCTATCGTTTCGGATCACGAGATCAGCGCTGTTACGGTAATGTCCATTGTTGGCGATCGAGCCGATGTCAGGAGCGTTCTGAGTCAGGACACCATGGCTTCCAGTCTGTACAGTGCCACCCCATTGATTATCAGCGAAGTCGATCCACTCCTGCGGATCTGACCACGCAGCAAAGTCCTGATTATTGTCCAGGTTCTGAAAGTTACCATCGGAGTCCTGGATGCTCACCGTTCCGTAGGTGGTGCTGCCATTGTTCTTTCTCTCCCGGAAGATCTCTCCGGTGCAGCGGAAGTAATCGGAATCGATGGTCAGGGTTCCGCCGACTCCGACATAGATATCGCCGTTTGCGTGAACCTTGCCAGCAAAGGTCATGCTGGGGCCAGGAAGTAATTCCAGATCGTCGTCGAAGAATATGGCGAAATCAAACAGTGGATTCCGTTGCACCTCGATGGTTCTTCGAAGGTGGCTCATCGCAGTCCCGACCTCTATCCCCGAATCGGGCGTGGTACCTGGAAAGAGCTGAACCACCCGGGTGTAGAGGGTTTGTGTGGGACCTCCCGTGTCGGTGGAGTCATAGAGTACCTCTATGGGGCGCCATCCTGTGGAGTCGATGACATCGGAGTAGACTACGGGTGTCAGGTCGACAGCGTTCCAGTCATATAGTGTTCCTCCGATCAGGACTGTTCCTGTTGCGATGGTCGACGCAGAAAACGGATCATCGAAATTTGCGGTTCGGACCAGGATGTCCTTTTGTGCAGCATCGAGGATCGCCTCGGCGATGGTTCTCGCTTTCAACCTCTCCAGCTGAAATCGAGAGTCCTTGCTCCTGGTCAATGTGCTGGCAACGGTCGCTGCAGAGATCATGCCGATGACGAGTGTCATGAAAAGGGTGACAAGCATTGCAGATCCCAGTTGGGAGCCACGCTCAACCTCATGCGAAGGAGGGGGGGTTGTCGTCTGAACTGGTCGGTTCACGGTAGGATGTCCGATCTGGTCGTTTCTGTTTTTGGAGATGAGTCTGTTCAAGGGTTGGATCCGCATCACTGGGCGTCCTCCAGGTAGTTTCTTCGTTTGACCGAACTCCGGATGGAGTACGGGATGGCGTCAGAATCTCGCTGTAGATGCATCTCGACGAGCACCGACTGACCCTGGCTGGTAAACGACAATCCAGGCAGTCTTGAGGTCCCTGCCTCATCCATCTCGAAGGTCCCGATCCGTGAAGCCATCGTCTTGGTTGTGGAGTTGCCGCTGGTGTCCGACAGAGTGCAGGTGATTTCTCCGAAGTGGTAATCCTCGTTGCCGGGATCGGTGGAGAGCCTCTCCCACGCCAGGGTGCAGGTGGCTACTGGCAGGACGAAGCCGCTTCCGTCGACGAAGTAATAGGCCCCCTCGGTGAGGTCGTATTCTCTTCGCCATGTTGCAGGGTCAACGCGATCCCAACTCTGGCTGGTGGCATTCCAGGAGTACCCGAGCACATCGAGCTGGAGAGACTCACCATCCGCAGCGATGACAGGTTGGGTCCATCCCTGTCTCAGCACCGATTCGATTCGAGCAAAGTTCCGGTGAGTATCGAGTTGTGCTGCAGAGTCCGCATCCGCTTCTCCGCCGAATTTGGTAAAGGACGCGGCGATTGCGAGGCTCAATCCGAGTACCACGAGGAACACCACCGTCGCGATGATGATCTCAAGCAGTGTGGAGCCTTCTTCATGCCTGGATGAATTTGGTGTCATGGAGTGGTTCCTAACGGGTGCGGACGACCCAGAATTGATGTTCAGTCGCGCCCACGTCCCGGCCCTCCCAGGTGACCGTCAACAAGATCTCCAGAGGATCCGCTTCGAGGTCAGATACCGTGACATCGAGAGTGGGAATCGATAGGTCAGCCATCTCGAGCAAGGTCGGGGATTCACCAAACACCTGCCGACCCTTCATGGGCCAGTTCGAGGCGAGCAAGTAACCGTCTTGATCATTGGTCAGATCTTCCAGAGTGCGGGAGTAGAGTTCTTCCAGCACTGCACGTGTATGCCCGGTGGCACGAGTCACCTCGCGGGTGTGGTGCTGTTCATCGAGAATCGGAAGCAGCAACAGTGATGCCGTGAGGCTCACCACGGCCAGCAGGGACATGGCAATCATCACCTCCAGCAGGGTGAAGCCCTCCTGGCGGCAGTTCGAATCGAGACAGGGTTTCATCGCAGATCCCGTTCCAAGTGGGGAAGACTCCGGCTGCATCGGGTGTGATGTGGTGATACCGGGGTTCCGAGAAGAGTACGACGGGATCCCCTTCAGGCGCAAATCGGCGTCGCGGCAGCCTGGATCCGGGCTGTCCGGGGAAGGAGCGAGTACCGGGCGAATTGTCCGGATGGGCGGCTAGCCGCCGATCTCCAGCATCAGACGAAGGCTGGTACCCTGATCGTCCCCGAAGCGGGTCATCGCTTCGTCGGTCGAGGTCCATGCACCTTCCAGGATCCAGCGCAGCCAGGAGTGAGTGCGGGACCCGAGCGCCAGTTTGACCACCTGCGCCGACCCCGCCATGGATCCCGCCTCGAGCAGCCCTGCGACCTGCAACTGATCGCCGATGTGGACCCTCTCGTATCGAAGCAGCACTTCCAGTTCCGACTGGTCGAATGCACCGGGTTCATCGAAGAAGGCAGGTGGAAGATCCGGGCCTGCGCGTGTGACCAGCGCTTGCTGTCCCGACAGCAGGGCACGCACGCCGACCTGCCAACCGGAGAATTCCCCCGGCATGTCGCTAGAAGTCAAACCGGTCTCGATTCCGTGGAAGCCGAGCTGCATCCATTCGTTTTCGACATGTAGCCAATCGAGCAGTGGCCAGCGCCACCCAGCACGCACCCAACGAGAGCTTCTGACATGCAGTCGTTGCGTACGAATCAAGGTCGTCTCACCTGCAGATCGCACCTGTATTCGACCACTAGCATCGTGGTCCCAGCGTCCTGAAATGAACATGGAAAATCTACGAGTGGGAGTATCCACTGCATCGGGGCCCCCAAAGATGAGTTTACTGAAGGGCTGAATACTCAGACGGCCAGAGAGCCCTCGGCCCCCGTAGAATTCTCCTGACGGATCTGCAGCTCCACCTAATCTGCCTTGCAGATCCGTGACGATGGCGTTGTCTAGCCAGCGGCCTCCTGTCCTGATCGCCCAGCTCGATCCTTCAGAGAGCCAGTCGATCAGTCCTTCAGAGATCGTGAGGCGATCTTCAAGAGGAATGCCAGCCGCAAGCCCGGACCCGCTGGGGATCCTGCCGAAACTCATGTGCAGTCGATTTCGGATCCTTCTGTCGATCCATGCTTCCGAGCAGAGGCCGGTGGAATCCTTGCCGTCCAGATCGAGCCGGAAGCGAAAGTGATTGTCCTCGAGTGCGCTTCCCTCGATTCGCAGATCACTATCGCCAAGATGGAAGGATGGCTCCTGATCGGTAGCCTGTTCTGAGATGATCCTGGATTCGAAACGAAGCGTTCCGACCATCTCCAGATGAGGCACATCGTCGGGTCCGATCACCGTGATCCTGCCTGCGTGCCCGAGCGTAATCGCTCCCGGGTCGTCAGCGAGTGGTGGTGGTGAGTCACGATCTTGAGAATCAAGGGTGGACTCCTCGAAGGGGATATCGAAGGGGTCCTGTGTGTAGGCCATCGGTTGCATCCAGAGCAGCACGAGAGAAAGCCGCATCAGCGATTGAAACTGTTGCCTGGATATCGGTGGAACCTGGAAGCGCCTGTGAAGTAGTGGCGCAGTCGTCGGAGTCTCAGGCTCTCGCGCTGGGGTACTCAAGATCCCCTCCCCCCGGAGAGATCATCCCGGAGATGGAATCCTGAACAAGCGGAAACCCTAAGGCTTCTCCAGCCTGACGTCGTCGATCATGATCAAGCTATCTGGCCCTCCGGTGTAGACGATCCGGAGGGTCTCGATCATGTCCCACTCCACTTCCCCTTTACGGGTGAATTTTTTCAGGTCCAGGCGGAGATCCTGCCAGCGCCCCTGGGGGACCATGGCAGAGTTGTACCCATCTCTCTGGAATGCTCGAGTACCACCACGCCTGCCGCCTCCCCTCGGGGCGTTCACCTGGCCTCCATTTGCATCGAACAGGACCAGCAACTGCGGCCTCGCCTTGGGGTCCTCGCAGCGGATCGAGAGATTCAAGTAGCGGTAGTCTGTCATGCTCAGACCCTCATCGATCATCTTCTGAAACACCTCGGACCCGATGGTGATCCAGCTGATCCGATCGCCGGTTTGCCAGTGCAGTGCAAACTTTCCAGTTCGGACATCTCCGTCCTCTCGGCTTCCACCGATCACCTTGGACCGACCAGTTTGTTGCTCGCCGCGACCGCCTCTGCCCTGGTCCTGCTCTTCCTCTGGCTGCTCCTCGGGTGAGACCGTCTCCTTCTCGTAATCTGCCAGTACCAGGTAGACCTCTTCAAACGCAGCCTTGCGCAACTCGGACAGTTCTTCTCCTGTCAGTGATCCTTCAAAGGAGGTTCCGTCTGGATCTTCTTTCACGATGACAGCGAGTGCTTGTTTCATCCGCTTCTTGTCGAAGTACTTCTGCGCCTTCTCAAGAACCACTCCTGCTTCTGCTTCCTTGGAACACCGATCGAGTACCGAAGCGATGGAAGGTTCTGGCTTTCTCAACTTGGTCTTGAGGCGTTTGATGATCGATCGTGCCCTCGAAAACTCGCGATTCTCCAGGTACTCGTGAAAGCGATCCAGGTCCTCGTTGAGCTTCTCATCTCCCAGATCAATTTTAGGAACGGGCCCCAGTTCAGTCTTTGCCTCTTCCTCGATGATGGATTCGGACTCATCCACCTGCGATAGCGCAGGCGAGCCAGATGCGATGCACGAAATCATCAGCACGGCGACAAACTTCAGGAGAGGTCGGAACTCCGAATTGTCTCTCATCGGTACTCCTTTTCACTCGCCCGGGATTCCCAGATCTCGTCTCGATGATCTGATCATCTCTGGCTGTGCTTCAGTACAGTTGCATGCCTGGTGGACATCCAGGCAAATCGAGCCCATCGCTGGCCCCTGGTGGAGACGGCGGATCCCTTTCAGGAAGGACGGTTGAAGCATACGAAGCGTTTCGTACCATCCTGGCACGATGCGTACCTGCGCACGAAGCACGGATACACAGCATCTGAACCCCGCTATCGGCTGCCCGATTTCCCTGAAAGGTCCAAAATTGTGAGAGGATTCGAGGGAATGAGCCCGGATTCAGGCGATAATCGGCCCGCTTTCGCTCCCGGCGAGGGCAGTCGAGGCGCCCTGCGGGGAGATTTCACTGGTCAGCGATGATTCGAGATGAGGAAGAGATGGTTCGTGAAGTTGTGATCATTGGCTCGGGGCCTGCCGGATATACCGCAGCTGTCTACACCAGCCGAGCACAGTTGGACCCGCTGGTATTCGCAGGTTCGCTCAGCGGTGGACAGTTGATGCTCACCACGGATGTCGAGAACTACCCCGGCTTTCCTGAAGGTATCATGGGCCCGGAATTGATGGAGAATTTCAGAAAGCAAGCAGAGCGTTTCGGTGCCGAAGTGGCCTACGAAGATGTCATTGAGGTCGATTTCTCAAGCCACCCTTACAAGGTGAAGAGCACTGCACAGGAGATCGAAGCGAAGACAGTCATCATCTCTACCGGTGCCAGCGCCAAGATGCTTGGACTGGAGTCAGAGGGAAAACTGATGGGGCACGGCGTGAGCACTTGTGCCACATGTGATGGGTTTTTCTTCCGTGGCCAGGAGATCGCGATCGTCGGAGGCGGAGATTCAGCGATGGAAGAGGCCAACTTCCTGACCCGTTTTGCTGACAAGGTCACGGTGATTCACCGACGAGACTCACTTCGTGCTTCCAAGATCATGCAGCAAAAAGCCTTCGACAATCCAAAGGTCGAGTTCCTCTTCGATTCAGCCGTCACCGAGATTTTCGAGCAGGACGGCAAGGTCAGCGGAATCGAGGTCGAGAACCTGAAATCGAAGGAGAAGTCGAAAGTAGAACTTTCAGGATTATTCATAGCCATCGGGCATACCCCGAATACACAGTTGTTCGAGGGCAAGCTGGAACTGCACGATAATGGTTATATCCGCTGTGGAGACGGCTCCAGGACCAGCATCGAGGGCGTCTTCGCCTGTGGAGATGTGCAAGACTTCACTTACAGGCAGGCGGTCACAGCTGCCGGGAGCGGCTGTATGGCGGCCCTGGATGCCGAACGCTGGATCGAGCATAACGCCAGCTGAGAGCCGGAATTCGGGCTCAAGTCGTCACGGGGACCACTTCCCAAAGTCCGACCCCATCCGGTACCATGATGGATCAATCTCGGCTCCTCACGAAGGGGCCGACGGAAAGGTAGTTGGATGAGGATCTTCGACCCACATAGCCACATGATTTCGCGGATCACGGATGACTACGAGAAGATGGCAGTTGCTGGCGTGGTAGCCATCACGGAGCCCTCGTTCTGGCTCGGAGAACCTCGAAAACATGCAGGTACCTTTTACGACTACTTCGACCACATCACCACATTCGAGGCGGAGCGTGCCGCTGAATACGGGATCAAGCACTACTGCACCATTGGAGTCAATCCGCGTGAGGCGAACAATATCGACCTCGCGAACGAGGTGTTGACGAGGATGGAGGATTGGTTCGAACGCCCATCTGTGGTGGCGGTGGGAGAACTTGGTTTTGATCTGATCACCGATGAGGAGGAGACGATTCTACGAAGGCAACTTGAAATGGCCTTCAGTGCTGGTCTCCCCGTGATGATCCACACACCTCACAGGAATAAACTCGAGGGCACTTTGCGTACCATCAAGGTTGTGCAAGAGATGGATCTCGATCCTTCCCGCATCTTGATGGACCACAACACCGAGGAGACGATCGAGGCGAGTCTGGACAATGGATTCTGGTGTGGCCATACCGTCTATCCGGTGACGAAATTGAGTCCAGAGCGTGCAGCGGCCATCTTCGAGAAGCATGGGCCCGATCGGATGATGGTGAATTCCTCCTGCGACTGGGGACCATCCGACCCGCTCAGTGTTCCGCGGACAGTATGGCGGATGAGACGAGAGGGTTTCGCCGAGGATGTGATCCGAAAAATCGTCTGGGATAACCCGATAGGCTTCTATTCGCTTTCCGGTCGCGTTGACCTTCAGCCAGGGTGGGAGTGATCCTGTGGATTCGGCACATGAGTTTGATCAGGAGAAGATTCGCGAGGGTGTGAAGATGATCCTCGAGGGCGTCGGGGAAGACCCACTCCGTGAGGGCCTCATCAACACGCCCGATCGAGTTGCCCGGATGTACGAGGAACTCTTCTCAGGAATGAGCGAGTCGAGTTCAGAGGTCCTCGACACCGTTTTTCACGAGGACTACGACGAAGTCGTCCTGTTGCGGGACATCGAGTTCAATTCGGTATGTGAGCATCATCTGATGCCATTCACTGGAATCGCTCATGTCGCATACCTTCCCGACGGCAAGATCGTGGGGCTATCTAAACTCGCCAGAGCAGTGGAACACTTCGCCAAGAGGCCTCAGGTTCAGGAGCGCCTGACTGCACAGATCGCGGATCTGATCAGCAAGACGCTGGAACCGAAGGGCGTTGCAGTGGTCCTGGAAGCGACCCATACCTGCATGACGATGCGTGGTGTAAAGAAACCTGGTAGCGTCATGACCACCTCTGCGATGAGAGGTTTGATCAGAGAAAACCTTGCCACTCGTAACGAGGTTCTCGGCCTCATCTTCGGGAGGGGGAAGTAAATGACCGGAAGGCCCGATGGACTGTTCGATGTGGATTGTCCCTGCTGCGAGACTCGTCTGACGATAGACCCTCGAGCTCGGCGGATTTTTCATGTTGTCACGAAAGGGGCAGATGGCGCTTCAAAGTCCTTCGAGGAAGCGGTGAAGGACGCCACCGGAGGTGCTGATCGAGCTGCAGAGAAGTTCAAGGATGTTCTCGCAGCAGAGGAAGGCAAGGAAGAACGCCTGGATGACCTGTTCGAGGATGGTCTCAAGAAGGCGGAAGAAGATCCGAACAAGAAGCCTCCGTCTATCTTCGACTTCGACTAGGGGGACCCGTGATCATCTGGATCATCGACGGCAATAACCTGATCCACTCCGATCCCAGGCTTCGTCAGACGATGACGGAAAGCGGCATGGAGTCCGCCAAGAATCTGCTCGATCACGAGTTGGTTCGGATCAGGACTGCAGACGAGCAATTTCATGTCGTATACGACGGTGGAAGTTCAAGCCGAAATCAGGGCGCAGTGCAGACCTCGATCGCACAACATGGGCATTCAGCAGATGACCGCATCCTCTCGCTTGCGCGACAGAAGAGTGCTCAAGGAGATGTGCGAGTGGTCACGGATGATCATTCAGATATAGGTGCGCGCCTCGGTGGCATTGATCTCGATTGGGTCACTTGTACCGAATTCCGCCAGAGCGTCATGAAGGCGGGAAGCGGCCGCAGCCAGGCAGGTGGAGATTCAGGATCGGACAAGCCTCCTCCCCCGCGCAGCAAGAATCAAATTGATCACTGGCTCAAGGAATTCGGTGTGACCGAGGACGACGAGTGAGTTCCAGGGAACTGGAATTGAAGTTGTCGCTCGCTGATCGCGATTCTCATCGCCGATTCTGTAATGCTCTCCCCGGTTTTGAGGGCGAACTCATCCAGAGAAATATCTATTTCGATCAGAGACAACTGCTCTCTTCCAGGGATATGTTACTCCGTCTTCGTATCGAGCAGACCAGCGCATATCTCACTCTCAAGTTGAAGAATTCGATGGAGCAGGGAGTGTTTGACTCGCAGGAGTACGAGAAACCCATCGATCAGGAGATCGCCATCAGTATCGAACAGTCTGCACCAGCGCACCTGTCGATCGAATCTACAGTCATCGATGAGGCAAGGAGTCGCAGTGGGCAAGCTCTGGACAGTCTGATCGAGTGGGGCAGGATTCGAAATCTGCGCCGTTGTTACAGGGTCAGCCCTGGATGTCTGATCGAGGTCGATGAGACGGAGTTTCCAGGATCTCAACTGAGGTGGGAGGTCGAGGTGGAAGGCGATCAGCCACAACAGGCTCGCAAGTATCTTGAAAAAATTGCGCGAGATGCGGGAGTGGCTCTGGAATCGCAGCTGGTCTCGAAGGCTCAGCAACTGGCACGCATTCAGGCCTCATGATGAGACTGGTTGTGACCGGTCAAGATGTCTCTTCAGGACGCCATGGGCAGTCGTCAATACCGCTCGCCAGGTTTGCAGCTCGAGCCTGCAAGAAGAGCAGATCGGAGATCCTGTTGAGGAACACGATGGCGCTCTTGGCCTCACCGGTCGATCGTGAGAACTCCACCGTTCTTCGCTCTGCTCTACGGCAAGTGGTCCGCGCTCGATGCAAGCGAGCACTGAGTGGATCTCCACCCGGTAGGATGAACTCCTTGAGAGGGGGCAGATCTGACTCCCATGCATGAATCCAACCCGTGATCATCTCGATCTGTTGCAACTCTACTCGAGCGGTTTCTCCTCCTTCGAGTCCACACCCGAGTTGAGCAAGATCGGCCCCGAGAGAGAAGAGCAACGACTGGATCTGTACCAGTTCCTGGCGGGTCCTGTCGATGAAGGGTGAGTTGTCGGTGGAACTTGTCGAGATGCACACACCGAGTTCGGAGTTGAGTTCATCGACACAGCCATAGGCCTCTATACGCGGGTGGCATTTTTCCAGCCTGCCGGATCCCAGGATTCCGGTGTCTCCCTCATCTCCAGTGCCGGTGGCGATAGAGGTCATCGAGAGGCCCTTCTAGAGTACGACAGCGGCTGCACCGAAGTGGTGACCGTCAGTTTCCACGACTCCGTGTTCTAGCAGGTGTCCACGCTTCCGGTCGCACTCGATCGCGTAGGCGGTGGCCAGCAGCAGCGCGGAAGTGTTTTGCAATCCTGTTTGTGACAACCTGCCCGCCAGTTCGTCGGCCTCGGGTTCGAGGAGGTGCTTGAGGATGGATGCGTCCTCGCTCACTTCCTGTGCCGTCGTGGGAGTGCTGGCGGGGTTGGGCTCCTGGGTATCTCTGGGGAACAAGGTGCCCGAGGCAATCAGACAACAGCCAACCTCGAACTTCAATTGTTTGCCCATCTCTCGCCCAACCAGGACGGGGTCGAACATTTGTTCCGGTGCAGCAGGAATCTGAAGTGGGACGATCCTGCACCCCGGTACCAGCACCTGGGCGAGCAATGGCCCGATCCGGTGGAGAGTGGGTAGCGAATCCTCATCCTCCCCATCGGGAATGATGTCGATCTCGTCGGGCCAGAAGGAAGCGATACGCGCGGCGAGTCTTTCATCGATGGGTACATCCCCCAGAGTTGTGGAGAGGCTTCCCATCGCACGAATCCTCGCAACCTGCCCGGGACCACTGGCAGCCAGAACCAGGGTGCGAGGTCGTGAGCGGAGGACCAACGTGTGCAATGTTCTGGCCAGCAGCCTTGCCCCATCGAGACACTCGGTCCCTGGCACGACGGCAGTACAAATACCCTGGGGGATCACCTCGGGTACGATCCAGTTGGCAACCAGAGCCTCGGTGGCACTCGCCACCTCATCGCGTCCCCGCGTGGGATCAGTTGCTGGACCCGTCACTGAACCTCGCTTCTGCTGCAGATCGGTATCGGGCGATCTGCAAGTCGCTTGTAACCGGCATTTCTGAGCCCCGCTTTGAATCCAGCGGCTTCGATCGTGTCCCTGAGCAGCTTTTCGGTGGCAGTATGGTTGGCTCCAGCGACGGAGATGACATTTTCCTCGATCATCACCGAGCCGAGGTCATTGGCACCGCGACACAGTCCGAGGCGGCCTTCTTCCAGTCCGACAGTGAGCCAGGAAACCTGCAAATTTTGTATGTTGTCGAGGTAGATGCGCGAAACTGCCAGCCATCGAGCATATTCGATCGCAGGAACACGCTCGCTGATTTTTCTCCCCAGAGCAGTGTTGTCAGGCTGAAAAGTCCAGGGGATGAAGGAGATGAATCCCCCAGTTTGATCCTGGACGTTTCTTACTCGTTCGAGGTGCTTTGCGCGCATCCACTCCTGTTCCCCGAGGCCGATCATCATCGTCGCAGTGGTGGGGATTCCCAACCGGTGTGCGGTGGCACTCACTTCCAGCCACTCGTCGGTGCTGCAGGATGATCTGCGTCTCTTGCGAATGGCATCGACGAGAATCTCTCCGCCACCGCCCGGGATCGAGTCGAGGCCTGCGGCCTTCAACTCGGCCAGGATGGTTTCGCAATCGAGACCGGTGACCGAGCAGAGGCCGTGAATCTCGGTGGGGGAGAAGCAATGCAGGTAAAACTCGCCATGCCTTTGCTTGATGCTGCGCAGCATATCTGTGTACCAGGACAGAGGCAGGTCGGGGTGAAGTCCACCTTGCATCAGGGTGCCACTGCCGCCCAGTTCAAGGGTTTCATCGACCTTCTCGAGGATCTCGTCGATCGACAGCAGATACCCCTCAGGATCGCCTGGTTTCCTGAAGAACGCACAGAAGGAGCACACGGATGTGCAGATATTGCTGTAGTTGATGTTTCTGTCGACGACATAGGTCACGACCGAGTCAGGGTGAAACTTCTGTCGGATCGAATCCGCAGTGCTGAACAGCGAATCGGCATCCGCGTGAAGCGCAAGAGCCAGGGCGTCTGCAGACGATATTCGATCTCCGGAGCGAGCCGCCGAGAGGATCCTCTCGCACGATTTCGTGTCACAGCAGGAGGCAGCCACTTCTTCGCCGGCTGTTGGGTGTGAATCCTGGCTCACCGACACTCCTTCCTCCGCTGCTTGTGAGAGAGAACTCATCGAGTTCCACCCTCCTGTGAGGATCGTAAGGTCAGCGATGGGCTCATGCCACCGGTCCTGATCACATCCTGGGAGGGTTGATTCCAGTCTGCCCCTGGTACTTACCGCCGCGATCGCTGTACGAAGTCTCACACTCCTCATCGCTCTCGAAGAAAAGTACCTGAGCGAGCCCCTCGTTGGCATACACCTTGGCAGGGAGTGGGGTGGTGTTCGAGATCTCGAGGGTCACGTGGCCTTCCCACTCCGGCTCGAAGGGGGTCACATTGACGATGATTCCGCACCGAGCGTATGTGGATTTCCCCAGGCACACGGTGATGGCGTTTCGAGGAATCTTGAAGTACTCGACACTTCGGGCGAGCGCGAACGAGTTGGGCGGAATGACGCAGCAATCGGTGGTGATGTCTACAAAGGAACGACTATCAAACTGCTTCGGATCGACAACCGAGCAGTGCACATTCGTAAAGACCTTGAACTCGTTCGAGACGCGAAGGTCGTAACCGTAGGAAGAGATACCATAAGAAATGACTCTTACTTCTCGACCGTTTTCATCGGTGCGCTCTCTCACCTGAGTAGGAGAGAAGGGGTCGATCATGCCGTGCTCCACTGCCATCCTTCGAATCCAACGGTCAGACTTCACGGACATCGTTCACCTCCCAGCATTCACCTTGAATAATATTCATGTCGACGAAGAGAGCAGGTAGCACGCCTGAAGTGGTCCATCGAGTCCGTGTGGCCTGTCATCGTCTTCGTATTTCAACCGTTATCAGGAACAGCCTGTAGTGGCTCCGCAACTATCACATCGCTGACAGGTGCCGCTTCGAAGCATCGCCAGTGCCCCACACTCTTCGCAGGGATCCCCGGTGTAGCCCTTCGCGCGAGATTGCTCTCGCTGTGAAATGGTCACAGTGGGTGATTGAGCTTCCTCGGCTCTCGTGAACTGTCTTGGCGGTGGGGCCGCAGCATTTCCGACATGGAACGAGCCAGAGTCATCCTTTGAAAGCTCAACTTCTTCCTCATCGGTGAACTCTGGTGTAGTCGAGGAACCGATGGCGCTGAACCGGAGATCGTCCTCCGAGACTTGCGCCAGGTCGTTGCGTCCAAGGTAGTTGATGGCCAGATCCCGGAAGATGTAATCGAGCACGCTCGTCGACATCTTGATCTTGCCATTGCCACCGACAACGCCATTGGGTTCGAAGCGGGTGAAGGTGAATGCCTCGACAAACTCCTCGAGCGGGACTCCATGCTGGAGACCCAGTGAGATGCAGATGGCAAAATTATTCATCAGGCTGCGGAACGCAGCCCCTTCCTTGTGCATGTCGAGGAAGATCTCACCGAGGGACCCATCATCATAATCTCCTGTGCGGAGATAGACCTTGTGACCACCAACGATCGCCTTCTGGGTATAGCCGCTACGACGATCCGGAAGTCTCCTTCTTCGAGCCAGGTATCGGTAGACAACTTTTTCGACATTCGCAGGCATCGAGTTCGGAACATCGGGCAGTTCTTCCTCGTCCAGTTCCTCGCCCCAGGAGGAGAGCGGTTGCGACAGTTTGCTGCCGTCTCTGTACAATGCGACGGCCTTCAACATCGATTTCCAGCCAAGCTTGTAGGCATCCGTGACTTCCTTGATGGTTGCTTCCATCGGCATGTTGATCGTCTTGGAGATGGCCCCCGAGATGAATGGCTGGGCCGTGGCCATCATCAATATGTGTGCATCGGAGCGGATAAACCGCTTCCCAAGGCGACCGCAGCGGTTTGCACAATCGAAGATGGCGAGGTGCTCCTGGTCCAGATGTGGAGCACCCTCGATGGTCATCGTCCCGCACACGTATTCATTGGCCTTGCTGATCTGTTCCGGGGTGAAACCCAACGCTTGAAGCGGATGGGATGCCCAGAGCTTCAAGCGGTCTTCGCTCAGCCCGAGGGTTTTCTCGGCATACCCCTCGCCGAGCAGGTAGTCATTGAATGCGTACTGAAGGTCGAATGCGCTCTCGAGGGAAGTCTCTACCTTGGCGATCGAAGCCTCGTCGAAGCCGACCGACCTCAACGCTTCATGATCGATTGCAGGAGCTCCTCTAAGAGTGCCGTGACCCACTGCGAAGTGTGCGATGTCCTCGATCTGTTGCTCGGTATATCCCAGCATCTTGAGAGCGGGGGGGAGGCTCTGGTTGATGATCTTGAAATAACCACCACCGGCCAGTTTCTTGAACTTCACCAGGGCGAAGTCCGGCTCGATTCCGGTCGTATCACAATCCATCACCAGACCGATGGTGCCCGTAGGTGCGATCACCGTTGCCTGGGCGTTCCGGAACCCGTGCTTCTCTCCCGCTTCGAGTGCGCGCGTCCAGCACTGTTGTGCTGCATCTGTGAGGTTGCTCGGGCACAACTTGGGATCGAGTCCTACAGGAAATACCGACAGGCCTTCGTAGCGTTCGATGGGAGCATTGAATGCGGCGCACTTGTGATTTCGGATGACTCGTAGCATCCCATCGCGATTTCGCTCATATGCGGGGAAAGTTCCCAGTTCTTTGGCCATCTCGGCGCTGGTGGTATAGGACTCTCCCGTCAAGATTGCAGTGATGGCGCCACAGATACTGCGTCCCTTCTCACTGTCGTACGGGATGCCCATTCGCATCAGAACCGTGCCCAGGTTGGCGTAACCAAGCCCCAGGGTCCGGTACTCGTAGGATCGGCGTGCGATCTCCTCGCTGGGGAACGACGCCATGAGGACGCTGATTTCGAGCACCACGGTCCAGATCCTGGTGGCGTGGCGGAAGGACTCGATGTCAAAATTTCCTTCAGCATCGAGGAACTTCACCAGGTTGAAAGATGCAAGGTTGCAGGCGGTGTCATCGAGGAACATGTATTCGGAGCAAGGATTCGAGGCATTGATGCGTCCGTCCTGGGGACACGTGTGCCATTCGTTGATGGTCGTGTCGTACTGGACCCCCGGGTCTGCGCATGACCAGGCAGATTGCGAGATGCTATCCCAGAGTTGCTTGGCCGGGACTCGCTTGTGCACCTCGCCGTCGGTCCGTCTGATCAGTTCCCAGTCCTCGTCGTTATCCAGAGCTTCGAAGAAGGAGTTCGGCACGCGAACACTGTTGTTTGCATTCTGGCCGCTGACAGTCTGATAGGCCTTGCTCTCCCAGCCGGTATCGAACTGCTCGAACTCGACGGCGGTGACACCCTGACTGGCGAGCTGGAGAATCCTTTGTATCGAAGGCTCAGGCACGGCGTACGCACGTGCCATCGAGATGGCAGAGGACAGTTGCGAGTTGGTGGACGGGTTCACGTCCGTGGTTCGGGTCGATCCAGTTCCGAGGTGGCAGCTACCGAGTACCTTCTGGAGATGCTTGGCGCAGATCCTTGACCCGGCGACCAGCGCCGCGACCTTTTGCTCCTCGCGCATCTTCCAGGTGACGAACTCCTCGATGTCCGGATGATCCAGATCGAGGCAAACCATCTTGGCTGCCCGACGAGTAGTCCCCCCGGACTTGATCGCTCCGGCGGCGGCGTCTCCGATCTTGAGGAAGGACATCAATCCCGAGGATTTTCCTCCTCCAGAGAGCGATTCGCCCTCTCCGCGCAGTGCGGAGAAGTTGGATCCGGTACCGGATCCATACTTGAAGAGTCGTGCTTCTCGTGTCCAGAGATCCATGATCCCACCCTCGCCGACCAGATCGTCCTTGATGCTCTGGATGAAACAGGCGTGTGGCTGAGGGCGCTGATAGGCGCTGTTGGCACTGGTGACCTCGCCGGTGCCAGGGTCGACGAACTGGTGTCCCTGCGGAGGCCCATCGATACCGTAGGCCCAGTGCAAGCCGGTGTTGAACCATTGCGGTGAGTTGGGGGCGCACATCTGTGCGGCAAGCATGTAGCAGATCTCATCGTGGAACCCGCGAGCATCTTCGGATGAATCGAAGTAACCGTTTTCGTATCCCCAGTGAGTCCAGCATCCGGCCAGCCTACCGAAGATCTGTCGGCAATCGTTTTCACCGCCGAGTACCGGGTTGCCCTCTTCGTCGAGCAGTGGCTCACCCTTCTCGTCGAGCTGCGGCACTCCCGCCTTTCGGAAGTACTTCTGCGCCAGGACATCCGATGCCACCTGGGACCAGTTTTCGGGAACAGAGATGTCATCCTGATGAAAGACCACCGTACCGTCAGGATTTCGGATCTCTGATTCCCTACGGGACATCTGAAAACTGGCGTATGGGCTTTCATCTTTGGTCGTGTAACGGCGGTCAATCTTCAACGGTAATCCTCTTTCCCCATGCAACGGTGCTGACAACCAGTCGGTCTCATCTGGCGCTTTCGCGACAGCAGTGAACTGCTGGTTTCTACCCCTTGTCTGTTTCTCAGTCTTCGTGTCACTGCGTCAAGTGTTCATCGTCTGGATTTCATCCTGACGAGCAGACTCTTCACGGCGACACTTCCGCAAAAACTCACGGCGGGCCACCGGCCGCGTCGTGATCCTGACCATTGCATCGACATCACAAGAGACATCGAAAACAGAGCAGAGATTCGAGGTGGATTTCATCTTCCGATGAAAGGAGCGATGTCCTGACCCCCCTTGCTTGACTTTCTGTGACCCACGAGGGACCAGAAGTGAGGCAAGGAGTGCCCGAAACCATGACTCCAGAACCAGGAACTGTCCGACTGTTGATTCCACCGACCGAGCGGTAAAAAAAACCATCGCGGTCCTGACCGATCTGGTGTGGGGACCGCCATCTCGATGGCAGGAACTCACTGGTCGGTCGGACCTCATTCTCCGAGGTTCAAAGGTGACAGCTTTCAACTGGCACCTAGAAGATCAAATCCGTTCTCGTCGACCCCGGTCGTTCATGGGAGTGTTGTTCTCCCGCAGACGATCGAAGTCTCCATTCGAATCACTGCCTGTCGATTCTATCTCTGACGAAGCGCTGTCTGAACCATCACTCTCTGAACTGATCCTGTCTCGACAGATACTGAGTTCACGATGACTGCCCGGGAGCTCCTCGCCTGATGACGATCTGCCAAGCGTCCTGCGTGCCAGTAGCACGCCCCTCTCTCGACCACTTCCCCTTCAACACGATCAGTGAAGTGGAGTCAAATCCCCTGGTCCTCAATCTGCATCGCCGTTCGATTCCACCGACCGACGATTCTGTTGAGGATCCCCTTCTTGTCCATCACCCATCATCGGTGATGGTGCGTTCCGATGAAACCGAATCCAGAGACGGGAGCTGGTCCAGGTCACAGCGGTGCCGGGTGAGCCCATTTCTGCTCGCGATTCCCGACCAGATGGCGTTCAGTTTGCCGTAGCGAAACCGTCGATCCACCTGCTCAACCCTGGATTGCCCTCTCTCTCAAGCCCTCGTCCGGAGCACCCTGTCCCCGGCGAGGGGAAGGATTTGTTCCGCACGTGGGCCGCACCATATCTAGGGGTGCGGCGTCCATCAACACCCAACTTGTGGTCATCTTGAGGATGGCACCCAGACCGCAGCCAACGCCGATTTATCGCCCCGATGTGAAAAAAATGGGGACAACCGATGGGCTGTTTCTGGGAGTCGGAAGGTGCCAGGAAGAAGCGGACCCGACCAGGATCCGGAGGGACTCAAGAAGTTGCCTCGTTGCGGGGGAGGTCTGGGTCCTGGTCGGGTTATTGGGGGTGCTTGCTCCCGGCGGACTACTGGTTGCAGTCCAGTCCATCTGCGGTCGGATCAGGACCGGCAGCTGGATAGGGAGCAGGCGGGGGATTGGAGCCTTGGTAGAGAAAGTCAAACAACTCGATCGGATCGGAAAGGTTCACGATTCCATCGTCATTTACATCGGCTGCGTCAAGACACGATGGCATGACACCAGCGCCGGTCACCCAGAGTTGTAGCTGGCTGCCGTCGGTCAGGTCGATGCTGCCATCACCGTTCACGTCACCGCGGATGAATACGGGGCCCTCGGCGGGCGGAGGGTCTTCGGTGGGCGGGGGATCCTCTGTAGCCGGAGCTGCGTCGACGGTGATGATACCGGTGACCAGTTCGGTACTGATGGATTGCCCTGCCGAGACGAATGAGTTGTCGGTGACGGGAAGTGCGTTGGCGCTATATCCATCTGCAGGTCCGTAGACGTGAGCGCCTTCTGTTGCTGTGTTCTGGATGTTGCATGTGGCGAATCCGAGTTCGTGGCCAGTGCCCGAGACGAGAACCTCTCCGTCGAAGGGTGGCATCATGTCGATGATCACGGCGTAGATCACAACTCCATCGTCGTCGTCGATACTGGCCACCTGGAAATCGATCACTCCCTCGAGTGCGGTTCCAGTTGCGCTCAGCGAAGTCATCGTCATCAGGGACGGCTCCCATATGACCACTGCGGTCCAGGCCTCTATATCGGTTTCACAGTCCGCGAGGATGGGAATCGAGACGCCAGTATCGCCCGGAGAGACGGTCAGATCTGGCACCCGGATCCGATTGGCGGGGGGCAGATGAATCGGTTCAGCGCGTGTGATCTCCCAGGCTCCTGTGGCGGATTCGAGCCCGATGTCGAGCGCTCCGTCTCCGTCAGCATCGCCCAGGCTCAGCGAGCGAATCGCAACCGTGTGACTCAGTGCGATCGGCTGTGAGAAGTTACCATCGCCGATGCCAGCTGAGAAGTTGAGAGTGGGACTACCCGGGACCGGGGCGAGACAGTCGAGCATTCCATCGCCGTCCCAGTCGACAAGTTGCGCACCGGGGTAAGCCACTCCGTTGAAAAGCACGCGAAGAGAAAAATTCATATCGCCGTCGGAGAGCAGAGTCGATGGCGTATCGAAGCCTCCAGGGATCACGAGTAGATCTCGCAATCCATCTCCATCGAGGTTGCCGGCGATAACACTGACCGCCGCAGAGTAACCACTGATGGTCCCTGCGGACGTGAAGTTGCCATCTCCGCTACCGGCGAGAATCAAGATGGTCCCGTCCGTCTGAACTGCAGCAAGGTCGATGACATCGTCACCATCGAGATCTGCGGCAGCAGGTGTGCCGACAACTTCTGCAGTGTCGAGTTGAACTTGCTGTGACAAGGGAGAACTTGAGGAGCCCCATGCCACGAAGAGGCCAAGCGGACCCGTGGCGATCAGGTCGATGACGCCATCGACATCCGCATGAGCAGCGGTGAGACGAGTGGCGGCAGAAGCGAGCGTGATCTCGACAGGATCTTCCAGTGGTATGGCGATGCTGTAGGACCCTCTGAGAAGATGGATTCGTTCTCCGGAGGCCCCGAGGCAGGCCAGATCTACCCTGCCATCGCCGTCAAAGTCACCGATGGCAGCATCGATCAGGCCCTCCGTCAGGGTCCAGCTGTTGCTAGTGCCCAGTCCCAGGGGGGTTGCATCTTGAAGCACCACGGTGCCATCGCCTGAAACACTGGCCCATTCGTCGATGCCATCGGCATCGTTATCGAGGAACACGACGGTTCCTGCGCCGAGACCAGCTCCTGAATCGAGCACGACACCAGGCCATTGAGACCCGAGGTTTCGGATCGTCACTCCCAGAATCGTCGGGTCCAATTGTGTAGCGTCGAGGGCAAACAGACCATCGAGGAGAGAGACGGTGACACGCTCACCGGCAAGGAAGTTTCTATCCGTGGCGATGCTCAGGGTGTCGACGCCGGTCAATACATTTTGCAGGTTGACCTGGTGGGCTCCCGAGCGAGAACCATCGACGATCACGGTGGCTCCAGTTGCCTGGAACGGGTTGTATGGACTGGAGAATTTTGGCTGCAGCAAGGTGCCAGGAGCTGCGGTGACACTCTCGATGGAGGGAGTCATCGATTGCAAGACGAAATCAGTTTCCGGAGCAATGATGCCGCCCTCGATGGTGAAGGACCAGGAGTATGGCTCGAGTGACTTACCGGACTGGGAGCGGATCGAACTCAACAATTGAACTTGAATCGACTCGTCAACAAGCAGTGGCAGCAGAGGAGTGAAGGTGACCGTGCGATTTTCTCCGACGCCCGTGAAGGCACCGAAAATCACTCCGCTCACGCTTCCTGTGACGATGAAACTGTCCGCAGTGATCGATGTCAGATCCATGCGGTGATCGAAAACCACTTCGATGGTGGTGACAGTGGAGAGTCCCTCCAGGGTCACGACGGAGTTTGCTGCTGGGCTGACCGATTCCACCTGGGTGCGTATGGGGGCGCATCCGGCGAGGCCGACGACGATCAGTGTCAGCAGGAGGGTAAGGTGAGGGTTACGCATCTGTATTGGGCTCCAATCCAAATCCAGCAGAACAGTAGCAAGGATCGGACCCGATTCGTGACGGAATCGGTGACCAATATGTAACTATCGCCAGAATAATGGCTTATGATTATGGCCGATGGAATGGTGGCGAACTTCCGGTGCCCTTACCATCGTCCAAACAGGTCCGAGAAAGGGAGGGGTTGTCATCGGAGTGGACAATCGATTCACGAATGCCAGTGAAGATCTTCCCGGGGAATGGAGTGTCCGCGGCGAGGGCAGCCATGTCGTGGTGATCGATCATCACGATTCCTTCACCTACAACCTGGTCCAGGCGCTGGCCAGACCGGGCGTACAGATCTCCGTCAGGCTGTCCGATCAACTCTCCCTGGAGCAACTCCAGGATCTCCAACCGGACCGCCTGTTGCTGTCTCCAGGGCCCGGTGCACCGGCGGATGCGACCCTGGCTCGCCAGGCGCTCGAGTACTTCCATCGCCGAATTCCGGTACTGGGTGTCTGTCTCGGTCACCAGGTGATCGCCGAACACTTCGGGGCCCGTGTCGAGCAGACCGGTGTTCCTGCGCACGGCAAGCCCGAGCCGGTCTATCACGACGGCTGCGGCATCTTCTCGGCACTTCCGATGCCTTTCTCGGCTGCCCGCTATCACTCGTTGGCGGTGGTCAGGGACAGCCTGCCGGACGATTTGCGTGTGACTGCCTGGAGTGGCAGCGACATGGTGATGGGGTTGGGTGTGCCGGGAGAGGCGACCTGGGGAGTCCAATTCCATCCGGAGTCCTTTCTCACGGAGCATGGGGACCTCATCCTGGAAGCCTTCATCTCGGGGGTCCGTTGTCGAGAGATGGCTGAGAAGTCGGTCCCCGGTCAGGAAAGGACACAAAGCGGTGCTCGCTGATACACAAGGATCTCTGGTGTGGAGGGTCATCGAGCGATTTTATCGCTCGCGAAGAGCCTTCTTTTCCCTCCATGATCGCTATGAGGAAGTGGTCCAGGGTTATGTCGAAAAACTGGATCAACCTCGTGAAGAGATCCGCCTGTCTCCGCGTGAACTGGTCGAACTCCTTTCGAATCAGGATCTCGAGGTGTTGCGCGATGAATATCTCGTGCCGCTCAAGGAAGTTTGCCATCGACTGTTTCGCACCGAAGACAGCACCGATTTCATCGATCGCCTCGTCAATGACATCTATCACGAGCTGAGCATCCTCAAGGAAGAGCACTACAATGTCCTGACCTACGGTACCGATTCGATAAGGGGTACCGTTCCTGGCCGTGACTTGTTGCTGGAACAGAAGGCAGTGCTCGACGAGGTGCACAATATGTTTCCGCAAAAAGTACACCGCATCGCACACCTCTACGATGTTGCGACCACGGCACTGGAAGCATTGCTACATCGCTGGAAGGCAGATCCGGTGTTGATCCGTTCGCTGTACCTTCATCGGGACAGATTTGTTGCGCAGGCGAATGAAGATGGGCTCGATCATTTCTACCGCTTGATGTACGGACCAGAGAATCTGTGGGAGGGTTACCTGGTGGTCGGAGATTCGTTCCTCGCTTCTGGCTTCGCATCCCAGGCGATCGGTGCCTACAACGATGGTGAAGGTAGCCTCGGGGATTCGGGGTTGGACTCGTCGCTTCGGGAAGAGATTGCTGTTCGATTCCAATCGAGCCGGTCCAGGGCCGAGACGGTGCTGGAATCGTCCAGCATCGATGATCAGGGCGATGGAGCGGGGGAGGCAGGATGAGCAAGGAAGGCCGCTTTTCAGACCGCATGACGGCGCGCATCCAGAGCATCGAGAGTCGGTTGGTCGTCGGGATCGATCCCCGGCTCGATCGCTTGCCCGATGGGATCGAGGCGGATGACCCCGAGCAGGCGCTGACGCATCTCGGCGTCGGTGTGATCGAAGCGGTGGCGGGATTGGCTGCTGCAGTCAAGCCTCAGATCGCCTTCTTCGAGCGATGGGGTTGGCGCGGCTGGAAGGCGCTGGAGAGCGTCTGTCGCAGCGCATCGGAGCATGGAGTTCCGGTCATCCTCGATGCCAAGCGAGGGGATATCGGGTCGACAGCAGTCGCCTACGCCGAGGCGCTTCTCGGCGATGAACCCGGTACGCCGGGTCCCTTCGTGGATGCCCTGACCGTCAATCCATATCTGGGTTCTGACTCGCTGGAGCCATTTTTATCCTGCGTTCGCGATGGTGGGCGAGGAGTCTTCGTGCTGGCACGCACATCGAATCCTGGTGGCGGCGAATTTCAAAAACGAGCGGGAGATGAGATTCCCATCTTCGAGCAGGTCGCGCGGGCAGCAGATGGTTGGGGCGAAGGGTCACGAGGAGATTGTGGCTATCATGGGGTCGGCCTTGTGGTGGGGGCGACCTATCCCGAGGAGATCATCCAGGTACGCGAAGCGGCTCCGGGTTCGTTCCTGTTGATCCCTGGAATCGGCGCCCAGGGCGGTAGCATCGATGATCTCGCCGGAGCGTTTGACGGACAGGGTCTGGGCGCACTCGTCAACTCGAGTCGAGGCATCGTGCAGGCGTTCGAGAAACAGCCGGATCGACCGTGGCAAGAGGTGGTGCAGGAAGCCGCGAAGGAGTCGCGAGACGCCCTCCAGGGCGTCATCTGGGCCTAGTCTTTCAGACGATGGTATTCTTCTCCGGAAGACCTGATCACTTTCCACGACCATTAGCCATGTGAATCTCGGTCGGGTCATCCGCCTGATCCCTGCTGGGGATCCAGGAGGAGGATCTGTGGAGTGCCCGCCGCATCGTCTCGACATCCATGAAACTCATCGGCATGAAGATCCAGTTTTCGTCGATACTCCCGATCGCATCGTGTCCGCACACGACTTGCAGCCCATCCCGCTGGCAACTCTTGCAGCCGGCATCGCGTCACCGATGGCGTTGTACCTTCGTCTCGATTCCGAGTCGGTACTGTGTCGCCGGGCTGGTGAACTGCTCGATCTCGAACTCTGTCGGCAACTGTTCGAGGCGGGCAGCGATCTGGTCTGGATCCGCCGTGCCGATCGGCGTTGCTATCAGCGCTACATGAGCGATGCAGTGCTGTGTCACTGGCAGCATTGCCAGGACAGCGGTGTAGGCATCGAGTCGAGTCAGGATACTGGCGAGGGACTACTTCCGATGCTTCTCGATCGGATGGAATCGATCCGGAGCGCCGATCCAGACGCCCATGATCGGAACTGGAGAATCGCTCACTACGGGGTTCGGCTCGCGAATGGAATGGGAGTGGCCCAACCTCGATTGCTCCAGGATGTGATCAGCGGATTGCTGCTACACGAGGTGTCCAGCGACGATGTAGCCAGCCCGCTCGGCTCCGCCCTCACAGACGGATCCATCGCCATCATCGAGGGGTGGAAGGAGCGCCTCGATGGGGCAGGCCAGCTCGGCTGGGGACCGGAGCGGATGACGATCGGGGTGCGCATCGCCTGCGTCGCCATCGCCTTCGACCAGAGAACATCCGGAGATGGGGGCAGGCCGAGACAGCGAGCCTTCGATGTACTGCGAGAGTTCATCATCTCGGAGCATGGGGCGCTCGACCCCACCATCATCGCTGCCTTCATCCGGATGCTGGATCACTAGTTGCCGTCTTGGATCTCCAGCGTGTCGCCGATCTTGATCTCTCCCGCATCGAGCACCTCACAGTGGACTCCACCGCGCCAGTCGGGAAGTAACAGATCGTGCAGGCCGGTGATCTGCTCTTCCATGCGGAAGCAGGGAGTCAACTCGCCGTGAACGAGCAACGTCACGTTGCCGATCGCCATCGTCTTCCCGTTCCATTCGGCATCGAACTCGAATCCGGAAACCAGCATGTTGGCACGCCGGATGGTCCACGGAAGATCGTGTCCCAGTTGCTTGCATACGGTCTGCCACTGGGACTGAGATAGAATCGTCAGATGTCGTCGTGGGCGGTTGCCATGGTCATCCACGACTCCAGAGGTAGGCGTCACCTGCAATGACGACCGTTCTTCCAGTGCTGCGCGTTTGTCGGGACGGATCGCGAGACCGCATACCCGTGCTTCGGAACCTTCCATGCTCTTCTCCTGATGGGGGCCTAGATGACCTCGAGGGCATGCAGTAGTACGGCCACGACACCGATGGGAACCAGGTAGCGAAGCAGCATCAGCCACGCAACGTAGAGGTTCTGGAAGCGCGTACCTTCGTGGAAACCCTTCTCGCGTGCAGCAGCTCCCGCTCTCCAGGCGACAAACAGCGCAATCAGCAATCCGCCAAGTGGCAGTAACCAGTTCGAAGCCAGATAGTCGAAGGTGTCGAACCAGTTCTTCCCTTCTCCTTCGCCAAAGATACCCGCGGTGAGGTCCTGGAATCCCTTGCCCGCAAACCCATCCGTTCCCGACAGGGCCGATGGAATCCCGAACAAGAAGATGGCCGTTCCGCAGATCAGGGTCGCTGCCGTGCGGCGGAGACGAGTCTCGTCGATGACGGTCGAGACCACCACTTCCAGCATCGAGATGGCACTGGTGAGCGCTGCAAAGACCAGCAGTGCAAAGAACACTGTTGCCCAGATGGCTCCGCCGGCCATCTGCGAGAAAGCGATGGGAAGGCTGACAAAGACCAGCCCTGGCCCCGCCCCCGGTTCCATGCCATAGGAAAAGATGATCGGAAATAGCACCATGCAGGCGACCAGTGCGATGACGGTATCGAGGATCGAGATGACCACCGATGCGCTGACGATGTCCTCCTTCTTCTTCAGATACGAGCCGTAGGTGATCATCGCTCCCATACCCAGAGACAGGGTGAAGAAGGAGTGCCCCAGTGCCTCCAGTACACCTGCCCGCGTCAGCTTGCTAGCGTCGGGAG
Source organism: Planctomycetota bacterium (assembly GCA_036338595.1). Taxonomy (GTDB): domain Bacteria; phylum Planctomycetota; class UBA8108; order UBA1146; family UBA1146; genus QNYK01. The sequence continues at coordinate 39,768 of JAYZBV010000053.1, forward strand.
AGAAGACGAAGGAGAAGGCTTCAGCGAATCCATCCGATTGCATCGCCAGCCCCAGCAGTACCAGCAACATCACGAACAGCAAGGGCATCAGGATTCGTGCGATGCGTTCGACACCATGGCGTACACCACCGAGGACGATGGCGATCGTCAGCATCATGAAAGCGGTATGCCAGCCGAGATTCAAATTGCCATCCGCAAATACCGAGCCGAAGGTGTTGCTGATCGTTTCTGCATCCATACCGGCAAAGCCACCCTGAAGTGATAACCATGTGTAATGGAGAGCCCAGCCGGCGACCACCGAGTAGTAGGAGAGGATCACGAAACCTGCCAGGACACCGATCCAGCCGGGGATCACCCACGGGCTACCCTTGGCCGAGAAGTCGCGGTATGCGCCGACCGGACTCTTCTGAGTTGCCCTCCCCAGCAGCACCTCGGCGAGCATGATGGGAAGACCGATCAGCGCGATACATGCCAGGTAGATGAGGACAAACAGCCCGCCACCATTTTCACCGGTGATGTAGGGAAACTTCCAGATGTTCCCCAGCCCGATGGCGCATCCGGATGAGGCGAGGATGAATCCCCATCTCCCGCTCCACTGACCTCGTTTCCCGGTGGTGTCGACTCCATCACTCACAGGTGGCCTCCCTCGTATCGGTTCGGTTTGGTGGCGGAGATCCTACATCAAGCCAGGCCTCAGGTCAGGATGTCGTCGCCCCATCGATTCGTCGCAGAAGTTCCGCCTCGTCGATCACCTCTACCTCGAGTTTTCGCGCCTTCTCCAGTTTTGACCCTGCTTTTTCACCGGCCAGCAGCAGGTCGGTGCTCTTCGATACCGAAGTGGTCACCTTGCCCCCTGCGGTACTGACGAGAGCCTTGGCCTCGTCACGGCTCAGATTCGGCAAGGTTCCTGTGATCACGACGGTAAGACCCGACAGCGGCCCGTCCGGTTCCTGGCTCGCTGAAGAACCGTCCGCCTTCATCTTCAGTCCCGATTCGCGAAGCGATTCGATCTCCTGGCGCACCGAGTCACGAGAAAAGAAATCGGCCACTGACGCTGCGATGGCAGGGCCCACCTCGTCGATCTTCTCCAGCGTTTCACCGCTGGCCGCCATCAGGGTGTCGATGTCACGCTGCGAATCGACGATCAGTTCGGCGACCCGCTCGCCGACATGACGGATGCCCAGGGCATGAAGCAGGCGCGAAAAGGAACGCTGCTTGGTTTGCTCCAGAGCTGCGATCAGATTCTCTGCCGATTTCTGGGCCATTCGCTCCAGTGCAGCCACTGCTTCGAGTTCGAGCCGGTACAGATCGGAAGGAGTCTTCACCAGTCCCTCGGAGACCAGTTGATCGATCAGTTTTTCGCCGAGTCCATCGATGTCGAGTGCCCTGCGAGATGCGAAGTGTTCGATGCGCCCGCGAATCTGCGCCGGACACTGCAGGTTCTGGCAGTGGGGGATCACCTCGCCCTCGGGGCACCACACCACTTGAGAGCAGGCCGGGCACTGATCGGGAAAGTGGAAATCCTTTTCGGTTCCATCGCGCAGCGACTCGACCGGTTTCACGACCTGAGGGATCACATCTCCCGCTCGCTGGATCACCACCTGATCGCCGATCTTCAGCCCCTTGCGTTCGATCTCCTTCGGATTGTGCAGGCCTGCCCGCGACACGGTGACACCCCCGACCTGGACCGGCTCGAGGTGGGCGACAGGAGTCAGTGCGCCGGTTCTTCCCACCTGAACCTGGATGTCGAGCAACCGGGTCGTCTCCTGACGCGGCGGGAACTTGAGCGCGATCGCCCAGCGTGGCGAGCGAGCACGCATTCCCAGTTGATCTCTCAGGTCGGCCCCCTCGACCTTGATGACGAGGCCGTCGATGTCAAAGGGAAGCTGCTCGCGCTCATCGAGGACCTGCTGGTAGATCTCGAGCAGCGAATCGATGCCGTCGACCTGACGCAGGAAGGGACTGGCGTTGAATCCCCAGCGAGGCAATTGATCCACCAGTCGCTGCTGCGATGAGAGATCGATCCCCTCCTGCACACCGATCCCATAGATGTAGACATCGAGGGCCCGCTGGGCCGCGATGCGAGGATCGAGCTGGCGCAAGGTGCCCGCGGCGGCGTTTCTGGGGTTGGCGAAGAGACCCTCTTCGGCACTGCGAGACTGGTTGAGTGCATCGAATTCTGCATGGGGGAGCATCGCCTCGCCGCGCAGCTCGATCCTTGCTGGCGGATTTTTGTCTTCCAATTGCTGAGGCACCGAACGGATGGTGCGCACATTGCCGGTGACCTCCTCTCCGGTGAACCCGTCCCCTCTGGTTGCAGCTCTGATCAGTACTCCATCTTCGTAGAGGATCGACACCGCAACTCCGTCGAACTTGTACTCGACCGTCATCGGTGGATCGGAATCGCCTTCCTTCAGTTCCAGGCCTCTTCGAACACGGTCGAGCCACTGCACAGCCTCATCCGGCCCCATCGCATTCTCGAGTGAAAGCATCGGAACATCGTGCTCTACAGGCGGTAGCCGATCGGCGACGAAGTCCTCCGGAGTCCAGCTGGCACCGACCTTCCGTGTCGGAGAATCGCCGCTGACAGCAGCGGGATAGCGTTTTTCAAGGGACTGCAACTGGCGAAGCAGTCGGTCGTACTCTGCATCAGAGACCTGAGGATCATCGAGGATGTAGTAGCGAAAGTTGTGCTGGTGCAACTGCGCCGAGAGAGCGCGGATTCGCCGAAGATCGTCGTTCTCGCTGCTCATCGAACTCCTGTGGCGACCGGCATCGATCGGATGGCACCTTTCGGCACCCGTACCGGGCCCCGTCGGTTATCCTCTGAACACCTCCCCGGAGTGGGGAGGTCTGCTGGAGGAGAACGCACGAAGATGTCCGGATCAACCCCCAACGGGGCCCCCATCGAGCCGCTCGTGATCCCCGATCATGTGTTGCGAGTCCATCGGTGTCTCGTCGATGCGGGCCATCGCTCACTGCTGGCCGGAGGTGCGGTGAGGGATCACCTGCTGGGGCGTGCGGCCAAGGACTTCGACCTCGCGACCTCGGCGATCCCGGATGCCGTCGATCAACTGTTCGAGAAGACGGTCCTGGTCGGTGCCCAGTTCGGAGTGGTGCGGGTTGTGGAGCCGGAAGGGGAAGTGGAAGTGGCCACCTTTCGGGCCGACATCGGCAGTGCGGATGGCCGACGACCCGAAGCGGTCCGATTCACCGACGAGCGTGAAGATGCGCTGCGCCGCGATTTCACCATCAACGGTCTCTTCTGGGACATCGATACCGAGCAGGTGGTCGATCATGTCGGTGGCCGTGAAGATCTGGCAGCGGGCACGATTCGTGCCATCGGAGATCCTTCCGAACGATTCAAGGAGGACCGCCTGCGCATGATGCGTGCGGTTCGATTCGCCACGGTGCTCGATTTTCCCATCGAGGAAAAAACCTGGCAGGCGGTAGTGGCAGAGGCGGAGTTCATCGGTGATGTCAGCGGTGAACGCATCCGTGACGAACTGGAACAGATGCTGGTCAGTACCCATCGTCTGGCTGGCTACCACTTGCTCTCCGATAGCGGCCTGATGCAGCACATCCTTCCCGAGATTGAACAGATGAAGGGAGTGCGCCAGCCACCACAGTTTCATCCGGAGGGCGATGTCTTCGTTCACACTGGCCTGGTGCTCTCGCATCTAGAAGAGCCCTCCTTCGAGCTGGCGATGGGCGCGTTGCTGCACGATGTCGGCAAGCCAGGAACCTTCGAGGAAGCCCCCGATCGCATTCGCTTTCATGGTCACGATGAACTGGGTGCCGATATGTCGGAAACGATCTGCGAAAGGCTGCGACTGTCGAGGCGACAGACGGAGCGCATCGTGTATCTGGTGCGGCGCCACCTCGTTTTCATGAACATCCTCCAGATGCGTCTCGCCAGGCGATATCGCGTATTCGAGGAGGATGGCTTCGAGCAATTGCTGGAACTGTGTCGCGCCGACTGCCTGGGCAGTCACCAGGACATGAGCCTGTACGACGATTGCCTGGCACTCTGGAATCAGTGGAGGGAACGGGCCCCATCGACCGAGCCGCTGCTGCAGGGCCGCGACCTGATGGGACTGGGCATGAAGCCAGGTCCCGAGATCGGCACGATGCTGGAACAACTCGAAGACGCTCGTCGAGAGAGCATCGTATCTGACCGCGATGAGGCGGTCGCCTGGGTCAAGGCTCGGCTCGAAGGGCAGGGGTGAGTTGCTTCGCTACGGTTACATCACCAATGGGCTCGCGGATCACACCCTCGAACAGGCTGTCGAGATGCTTGCCACAGCCGGCTACCAGGGGATCGGTATCACGCTCGATCACCAGCATCTCGACCCATCATCTGTCAATGACCAGCGCCTCGCGGAGATCGGTGCGCTGCTGAGATCTTCTGATCTCGAGCCTGTGATCGAGACCGGTGCCCGTTTCGCACTCGATCCGAAGCGCAAGCATTGGCCATCGATGGTCAGCGCAGATGCCGATGATCGGAAGCGCCGGATCGATTACTACCGACGCGCCATTCAAATTGCCGATGCCCTCGGTGCTCGAGTGGTGAGTCTATGGAGTGGCGTGGCCGAGCCGGGGTCAACGCAGCCGGATGGCGAGCGATTCCTGGTGGAAGCGTTGGGGCAGTTGCTTCCCATCGCCAGGGAGTGCGGGGTCACCATCGGTTTCGAGCCGGAGCCAGGGATGTTGATCGAGACCCTCGATCAGTGGCACTGGTTGCGACATCAGATCGCTGACGAGACGCTTCGATTGACCGTCGATCTGGGCCATCTGGCGGTCACCGAGGCTTCCCCACTGGAAGCGGCGCTTCGCCAGGTGGTTTCTGATGTGGTTCATGTCCATGTCGATGATTGCGCTCGAGGAGTGCACGAGCACCTGCCTCTGGGCACCGGGGAACTAGATTTTGCATCACTGTTGCGAGTGCTCATCGAGCACGGGTACAGTGGCCTGGCACTGGTGGAACTCTCACGGGACTCGCATCGGGCGCCGGAACTGATAGACCAGTCGATTCGATTCCTTCAGGGAATCGAAGCCGATCTGGAATCGAGTTGTCGCGACAACACCCGGAAGGGGACCTCTTGAGCGACAAGCAGCGAAAGAAGAAGAAGAAACGAATTAAAGAGCCAGGCAACGCCAACCTGGGTAGCGCCAGCTGGCTCGAGATGATCGCGATGGCGATCCGGACGCCGGTCTTTGATCATCAGCGGGCCATCTACACCAATCGAACACTTCGGTTCGGTCAGGTCTCCGCGGTCGGCTTTGATTTCGATCACACTCTTGCCATCTACAACTGCCCTGCTCTCGATGATCTGGCGGGCAAGTTGGTTGCCGATCGACTCGTTGAGCACGAGGGGATTCCACGCCAGTGGCTCGATGAGATTCCATCTCCAAGTTTTGCGCGCAAGGGACTGATCCTCGATCTGGATGAGGGCGTGTTACTCAAGACCGATCGTTACGGTCATGTGTTGCGTGCATTTCGCGGGCGCAACAAGTTGACAGTGGGACAGAAGCGAAAACTGTATGGAGATCGAGACATCATCCCGCATGTCACCGATCGAGATCGATTCATCCAGGTCGATCATGCGTTCAGTCGGCCCGAGATCTTGCTCTGGTCTGCTCTGGTCGATCACACCGAGGCTGGAGAGCGGAGGAAGGTGTGGCAACGGATACGTCATCACACCGACACCATTCACAGGGATGGTTCGCTCAAGAAGGTGATCACCGCTGATCCGGCCAAGTTCATCATTCCTGATCCGAGAACAGAGGCGTTACTGGTGCATCTGAGAGCCACCGGAAAGAAGGTATTTCTGCTCACCAACAGCGAGTGGGAGTATACCGCGGCCATGATGAACACGGTTCTCGGTCGAGACGAGGAGTCGGGCGAGGGCTGGCTCGATCTGTTCGATCTGGTCGTGGTGGAGGCTCGAAAGCCAAAGTACTTCGATGCCACGCGGGGCAAACCATCGAAGCCAGGTCCCCAGGATAAGGTGTTACTGTGCGGGAATCTCGACGAGATCGAGGGCCACATCGGCTCCACCGGCAACGAGGTGCTGTATGTCGGCGATCATATCTATGCCGATCTGATCTCATCGAAGAAGAATGTCTACTGGAGAACGATGCTGGTGGTGCCAGAGCTGGAAGAAGAACTGATGGTGCAATCGGGGATGCCGGGCATCGTCCGACAATTGCGTGAGGTGGATGAGCGCCGTACAGGTACAGAGCGCGAGGTGATGCACTGGAAAGCGGTCGAGGCGTGCTTGCTCAGCATCGAAGATGTGGTCGAGAGGGATCTCAAGGGCCTGAAAAAACTGCGACATGAGTGTGCCGTGGCCCGCAAGCAGTCGACCGACACGCTCAAGGACTTCATCCGCCAGCGCGAGACCCTCCGATCCAAGTTGAGTACCGCGACCAACTCGCACTGGGGAAGTCTTTTCCGAGCCGGCAGCGAGTTGACCCACTACGGTCGACAACTGGAGGATTACGCCTGCACCTACACCAGCCGCGCCACCAACTTGCTCTTTTACCCACCGAGCCATTACTTCCGCTCCCCGATGGACTACCTGCCCCATGAACTGGAGTCGATGTAGAGGTTTCGCTTCACCGGTCACCAGCGTTGAGGGAGATAAATTGACAAACCGAAGAGTTCTGATCCTTGCTGTGGCTGCGATATGTCTCTGCGGTTCTGGCTGCGGTGCCCTTTTCGATGCCAGGGGGGTCGTCGATCTGGGTGCGAGTAAGAGGTCAGGAACGATCGGGCTCATGAGCTACAAGCAAGGTGGCGTGGCCCCATTCCTCACCTTTGATGATACGTATGATTCTGGCCTGCGTGGAACCCGGTATTCATCGAACACTATTTCCTGTGATGGGTTTCCTGGCAGCGAGACCCGCGGTATTCACCGGGAAACCACAGCTGTGGGCCTCGGTTTGACCTACCTGTTCAAGGAGCGAATCGGTCTTTACGGTGGATGGAGTTACGCGGACCGCTCCGATTTCCACTCTTTCTACGACCCCGATTTTAATCTGGATCAATTCGGTGATTATCACGTTGATTGCGGCTCCAGTTCCAACACGGGATTGATCTACGGGGCACACTTGTTTCTGAACAAGACCTGGGTGCTGGGGGTCAGGAAGAATGAGGCTCTCGAAGAGACCTTCATCACCATCGGTTTTGACGTGGATGAGATGGAAGTCCTGAACTTCTTCAGTGGTTACCTGGAATCCATGATCGAAGTCTGCGGGCTCTAATCGCCACGCTGAAACCTATCAACTCACCGTCACTGATTTGGCCAGCGATCTTGGCTTGTCGACATCGCGACCTAGCGCTCGCGCCGTGTAGTAGGCGAACAACTGTGCCTGCATCAGTTGCAGGATCGGCAGTGTCCATCTTCCAGCACTGGGGCACTCGATGAGAGTTTCGGGTCGCGGCTCCGGTTGAGGACAATCCTGCGGCTGGAACGCGACCAGTTTTCCGTTGCGTGCAGAGATCTCTGCCATGGCGCCGAGCGAGTGCTGCCGCAGTTGCGGGCTATCGGTTCCTGGCAGGAACATCACCGTGTGCATCGCATCGTCGATCAATGAGATGGTGCCGTGCTTGAGGGCACCGGCAGACATCCCCTCGGCATGACAGTAGGTCACTTCCTTGAACTTGAGAGCCGCTTCCAGTGCCAGCCCGTGATGGATGCCTCTACCGAGGAAGAACCAGTTGCGCATGACGCTGTGATGGCGGGCCAGATCCCGGATCTGGCCATGGTCTCCGGTGAAGATGGAATCGAGTCTGTCGGGCAGAGCCGCAAGGTCTTGCTCCAGGGCGCTGATCTGCTCGGCACTCTGCTGTCCCTTGAGGTGAGCCAGCCGTATGGCAATCCGCAGCAGAATTACCAGCTGGGACACTGTTGACTTGGTCGACAGAACGCAGATTTCAGGACCGGCACCCTGGTCGATGAAGTGATCGACCTCTCTGGCCATCGATGACGCTGTGACATTCAGGATCGAAGACAGTGTGGCGCCGCGCTGACGAGATATGCGCAGTGCACGTAATGTGTCGTAGGTTTCTCCTGACTGGCTGATCGAGAGTACATGATCACCCTTTCGCAAGCTCACCATGTGGGGCATCTCATCGGATGACATCGCTGGCAGAAACTCGTTCGCCAGGCCGCTCATCATGTACTGGCCCATCAGGGCCACGTAATAACTGGTGCCCACTCCAGTCAGCACCGTTCGCTCGGATCCGTCGATCGCCTCTACCATCTGATCGATGTCTGCTTCAGGGATGGCCAGAGCGGTTCGAACTACCTGACCATTCTCGGAGATTTCTTTCGACATGAAGTCGACGTGACCATCCAGTTCCGCTGCACGCTCCGAGATGGAGATGGTCTCGGGAGTTCGTTCGACCAGCTTGCCATCGGTGATCGTCCGGATCTGGCAGGAGTTCCGATCGATACGCACCATCTCTCCGTCTTCTAACCACAGCACGCGATCGGTGAGACCAGCGAGGGCCAGTGGATCGGATGAGAAGCAGTGGAAATCGCTGCCGATCCCGACCAGCAGGGGGCTCTCTTGCCGTAGCGCGTAGAGAACCTCGGGTTGCTGGCTGCTGACGACGCCGATTGCAAATGTGCCGCTCAACTGGCGAGCGCAATGCAAGATCGAGTCCTCCAGCGAGAGCCCATCGCGGATTCCCTTCTCGATCAGGTGGGCGATCACTTCCGAGTCGGTTTCTGACAGAAAGGTGTGCCCTTCACCGATCAATTGATCGCGCAACGGCTGGTAGTCCTGAAGGATTCCGTTGTGAACGATGGCGATATCGCCAAAGGAATCGGTCAATGGGTGTGCGTTGAGGCGGCTCACCCGACCATGAGTGGCCCAGCGAACATGACCCAGACCGGTATTGCCCGAGGCGAGTGCAAAGTTCTCCTCGTCGGCGACTCTCTTGACAGGGCCCGCGCCTTTTCGTACCTGCAGTGTGCCGGTGTCATCGATGATGGAAAGCCCGCACGAGTCGTAACCGCGATACTCGAGACGTTCCAGCGACTTCAACAGGGTTGCAGAGATCTCATGCGATGATGCGATACCGAATATTCCACACATCGGTCAACTCCTGTCTGTCGATTTTCCATGGTAAGTGCAGCCGTTATTGCAGGTCTCATTGACCGAGACGGCTGTAAGCCCCGACAGCTCCTTGGCGAGGCGATTCCAGATCCAGATGGAGATGTGTTCCGAGGTGGGGTTTTCCAGGCCGTCGATCTCGTTGAGATAACGATGATCGAGGGCCTCGATCACAGGACGCACTTTTGCTTTCAGATCGGCAAAGTCCATCACCCAGCCAGTTTGATGACCGATGGATCCGCTGACGGTGACCTCGACCTGAAAAGAGTGGCCATGGAGTCGTCGGCATTTGTGATCCTCAGGAACCTCGGGCAGGTGATGGGCAGATTCGAAGGAGAAGCGGTGGTTCAGCTCGACGATCTCATCGCTGTTGTCACTCATGTTCGCGTTCATGTTCTCCTGGCCTCCGGATCCCAGATGTACTTGTGCTGTTGCAACTGCATCCTCACTGCCAATCGGTCGGCCAGTAACCATTCCGACAGTTGCGAAGGCTCCAGTTCACCAAACACCGGTGAGAAGAGAACGGGCACTTCTGGTTGGTGTTTTTCGACGACCTCTCTGGCCCAGTCGTAATCGGTACGATCCGAGATGACGATCTTCAACTCATCGCCAGCCTTGAGGTGCTCAAGATTCTGCCACAGGTTGCGGCTCTCTTCACCGCTTCCGGGAGCTTTCACATCCATGATCACGCCGACCCTCGGGTCCAGGTCTTCGATCGGGAAGGAACCGGATGTCTCGAGCAAGACCTCGCTGTAGCGATCGCAGAGCACCTTCAGTAATTCCGGAGCGCCGGGTTGGGCCAGTGGCTCGCCACCGGTCAACTCGATGAGGCCGATACCGTGGCCGTCGATCTCATCTGTGATTTGATCGAAGGTCATCGGCTCGCCACCACTGAAGGAATAAACTGTATCGCACCAGCGGCAGCGCAACGGGCAACCCGCCAGTCGCACGAAGGTACACGGCAATCCCGCACGCGTACTCTCGCCCTGGATGGATGGATAGATCTCGATCACGCGCAGGGTCATCACCGGGACACCTCGATGGAGGTCAACACTTCCCGCACATCATCGGGGATCTCGACCGGGCGCAATCCATCGATTTTGCAACAGACCTTGGTCACGCTGGCCTCGAAGCAGATGCGAGATTCACCGTCCGTGCCTGCTTGTTGACCGACGAAGTGGAAACATACCGATGTTCGACCGAGATCCGAGGTCGCCACATCCACCTGAATCGGATCGGCGTACATCACCGGTGCCATGAACTCTGCCTCTAACTCCCGCGTGGGAAAGCCGAGTCCAAGATCGCCTGTCCACAGGTGGTACGGGGTGGGGCCGCGCTGTTGGAACAACTCCTCGAATGCCTGGTGGCAAATGTCGAGCAGTCGCGGGTAGTAGACGATCCCCGCCGCATCGACATCGGCGAACCGGATCGGAATCTCGACACTGAAGGGCACCAGGCCTCATTTCTGCCGGGGTGTTTCCCGGTGGAGAGACAGGATAAGGCCATGGATGTCGTGAGGGACAGGATCCGACGGGAAATCCGCCCATCCAGTGGCATTCTGACTCTCCAAACGGGCCTGATCACATTGCCGGGACCGATTCGGGTCGGTAAGATCAAGGTAGAAAAGACCTTCGGGATCGACGGAAATCGACCGTGATCGTTGGCGGTGGGGACCATCAGCGAGCAGGATCCTGAGGGATGTGTGCGGATCATCTAGGAAATCACATCATGAGACAGGCAAGGGGAACCGTGGAGTCCATCGCAAGCCTTGAAGTTCTGATCCAGGAAATCGATCAGGCGATCGCCACCGAGAGTCATGAACGGTCTCGATTGAACGCCGTGGTGCGTCTTGTCGAGCGTTTTGCCGCTGGAGTCCCGGATGAGTTCCTGGCCCAGTTTGAAAAGGGTACACAGCACTACTCGCGGCATCTGCTCCACGCAGATGCAGAGGATCGCTTTTCATTGCTGTGTCTGGTGTGGAAGCCTGGCCAGGGTACGCCAATTCACGATCACCCGGAGTGGGGGGTGCTGGGAGTGCTGCGCGGTAAGATGCGGTTCACCAATTACGCCCCCGACGAGGTCGATGGCCAGCACTGCCTGATTCCGGTCGAGACCTTCATCGGCACCGCAGGCTCGGTTGGAACCGTCTACCCGCCTGCGATGGATCTGCACCGTATGGACAACTGCTCGAAAGATGAGATTGCCATCACCTTGCACGCCTACGGTTGCCTGGTGAAGGAGTACTACATCTACAACGCCGAGACGGGGCAGCGCCGCGAGGCGGTGAGCGAATTCGATACCATCCTCGAAGGAGCCCTTCCCTAAGCTGCGACCATCTGCCTCGAAATCGACCATCTGTAAATTCTGCCTCCGCTGATGCTTGCTTCGGTGCTCTGTTGCGGATTCCATCTCCCTGTCGACAGAACATCACTGCACCGGGAGGCTCAGCAGATGCGCATCGGAATCATCACATCGGATCCCCAGCTGGAATCGTGCCGCCAACTCGCCGAAGAGGCCACTTCACGTGGCCATGAGTGGGTTCCTCTCGAGCTGCTGAGACTGTCGGTTCGAAGTTCTGCCCCGTATCTGATCATTGGGGGCGTCGAGGTGGCTCCGCTCGATGCGGCCATCGTCCGGCTCGGTGCGATGTTACCGGGATTGGTTTCGGCTTCAGGTAGAGCGCTCGAGCAGCAGGGTGCCGCACTTCTCGATGGTGTCGATGCGCTGCTGGCAGCCAATGACAAGATGGCCACCCTGCAAAGACTGTCTGCAGCGGGCATCGCGGTGCCAGAGACGGAACTGGTGCGCGATCTCGACCAGCTCGAGGCAGCGGTGGATCGAGTCGGGGGTGTACCCGTTGTCCTCAAACCTCTGCACGGATCTCAAGGTCGTGGGGTGATCCTGGCCGAGCGAAAATCGACGGCAATTTCGATGATGCAGAGTGTGTTGTTTCAATCGCGTGAGTTCATCTTGCAGCGGTACATCGAATGTGGTGGTCAGGATACCAGGGTGGTGATCATTGATGGCGAGGTGGTTGCAGCGATGCAGCGAAACGCCCCGGAAGGCGACTTTCGTTCGAACCTGCACAGGGGCGGAAGCGCAAGATCCATCGAACCTTCCGATGATATGAAGTCGCTGGCTCTGGAGGCGGCACACCATGTCGGGCTACGATGTGCGGGGGTGGACATCGTGGACAGCGGCGACCAGTTGCAGGTGCTGGAAGTGAACGGTTCTCCTGGGCTGGAGGGGATCTCCAGCGTCACCGGAGTGAATGTCGCTGGCCGCTGGATCGATGCGCTGGAATCGGTGGTGCGAGAGCGATCTGCTTCCGGAAGGCCCGATGGGAGGGCTCGTGAACAAGTCTGAGATCAGCCAGGTTCTTTCCGAATGCGGTGAGATCCTCGAGATCTCCGGCGCAGATGGCTTCCGGGTTCGAGCCTTCAACAACGGAGCCCGAGCGCTCGATTCCTGGCAGGGTGACCTCGAATCCCTGGTGGGGCAGGGCGAACTGACCTCGATTCGTGGTATCGGCAAGGGACTCGCCTCCATCATCGAGGATCTGGTCGCATCCGGCGTCAGCGATGAAGAGGCGCAGATCCGTGCGCTGGTTCCCGAATCGTTGCTGGAACTGTTGCGCATCCCGGGACTCGGTCCCAAGAAGGTACGTTCCCTGCACGATCACCTCGGGATCCTGACCATCGCAGAACTGGAAACGGCATGCATCGAGCAGAAGATACGCGAACTGGCAGGATTCGCCGAGCGCACCGAGCACGCCATCATGAAGGGCATCAAGAACCTGCGCCGATTTGCCGGACGAAACCTGACTGCGAAGGCAATCCACGTCTCGGACCGGTTCCTGGCAGCGGTGAAAAACTCGAAGGCGGTCGATGAAGCGCAGATCGCCGGTAGTCTTCGCCGCAGTCGCGAGACGATCGGCGACATCGACATCCTTGCCTCTACCGACGATCCAGAGACCTTGCGCCAGGCGTTTCTTGCCACAACGGGGATCCGTGAGGTGGAGTCGGAGGGAGAAACAAAGACGAGGGTGCTCTCCGAGGAGGGGATCGGAGTCGACCTGAGAATCGTCACTCCCGAGCAATTTGCCACCGCGCTGCATCACTTCACCGGCAGTCGAGAGCACAACACCCACCTGCGCCAGCGCGCCCGCGAGCGCAGCTGGAAGCTCAATGAATACGGGCTCTGGGATGCAGCAGATAACGCCCTCGAGACCCCCGACGAGGAGTCGATCTTCGAACACCTCGAACTGGCGTGGATCCCGCCCGAGATGCGCGAGGATCTGGGCGAGGTAGAGCGAGCCGATCAGTTGTTCCAGCAGCAGGAGGAGTGGCCCGAACTGGTCGAGTTCGAGCAGATTCGCGGCACACTGCACTGCCACTCGACCTGGTCGGATGGCAAGGCTTCGCTGCGCGAGATGGTGCAGTCAGCAGCGGATCGTGGCTGGAAATACTACGGCACCGCCGATCACTCGCGCACGGCATCCTATGCGGGAGGGCTCTCCATCGATCAGTTGCGCCAGCAGCGAGCCGAGATCGAACAACTGCGGCAAGAGTTCCCAGACCTGATCATCCTTCACGGCATCGAGAGCGACATCCTCGCCGATGGGTCGCTCGATTACCCCGACGATGTGCTCGCCGAACTCGACTATGTCGTCGCCAGCGTTCATTCCAACTTCTCGCTGGCCAAGCAGCAGCAGACCGACCGCATAGAGAAGGCGCTGCGCAACCCGTACACGACGGTGTGGGGCCACCCAACGGGACGACTACTACTACAGCGAGATGCTTACGAGATGGACATGGCACACCTGCTGGAAGTGGCTGCCAGGGAGCAGGTGATCGTCGAGTTGAACGCCAATCCGCACAGGCTCGATATCGACTGGCGCTGGGGGGGTCGTGTGCAGGAGCTGGGGATCGACATCGGCATCCACCCGGATGCACACTCGGTTGCTGGCCTCGACGACATAGAGCATGGTGTCGGAATCGCGCGTAAGATGGGGCTGACGGCGAGCCAGGTCACCAATACCTGGGAACCCGAGCAGTACGTCCAGCGGCTGGCGGTACATCGCCAGAAGGCATAGCGAGGCACCTGGTTAGCGGGGGGAAGTAATGAGTGAGCGACAGAAAAAGACGCCATCAGAGAGTGCCGTCGAGATGCGAGAACTGGTGTTGCCCAACGACACCAACAGCCATGGCAATGTGCTCGGTGGCAAGGTGCTGCACCTGATGGATCTGGCCTGTGCGATGGTGGCGATGCGCCACTGCCGGCGGCCCGTGGTCACCGCAGCGATGGACAATGTAGAGTTTCTGGCGCCGATCCCCGGCGGCCACTTCATGATCCTCAAGGCGATGGTCAACCACACCGGCCGCACATCGATGGAGATCGGCGTGCGTGTCGAGGGTGAAGACCCGAGAACCGGAGACATCATCCACACATCGAGTGCCTACCTCACCTTTGTGGGCCTCGACGACCGTAAGAGACCCGCCGAGGTTCCCGAAGTGACCCCCGGTACCGATGACGAGAAGCGCCGCTACGAAGAAGCCGAGAAGAGGGTGGTTCACCGGCGAGAGAGTCGACGCGACTGATCGGCAAGAGCGGCACAGACCTCTCCATTTCAGTTCCAGTGTTGCTTCTGGATGGCTGCGATGGGGAGCTGGAAACGGGTACCCATCTCCGTGGATCCACCGAACACCGATATGGCTCGGGAGGTCCTCCAGATCCCGACCACTGGACGGGTCTGCCCCGTCCGGAAATGATCCGTTCCGATCCTGCCGGCGCCAGATGTGGCAGTGCTCATCGATGTTCAATCTGTTAGTGAATGACAACTGTTCTGCTATCGAGAAGTCGAGGAAGGAGGCTCCTTGACCCCACTGTCAAGAGAGTCCTGAGTTGTAGTATTGTCAGGAATGACAGTTTACTGGGAAATTCTTGAAGTCCAGTATTCGTGTGCTCCTGCACGAATGAGTGTGAATTATTGGATTTTGGAACTTACCTGACTTTGCATGAAGATCTGTCTGACCTTCATTTGTGGCATACGGTCAATCGTGTCATTGCTGTACATAGGTGATCTAATGAGTATTGTTCAATCTTGATCTTGGGGTCAGAAGCACTGATTCATGAGGCTCTTGTTAGGGGTGCAGGAGTAGAGAACCACTCTTATCGGGTGCGAAGACCGGGTTGCCAATATTACTGGTGTGTTTGTTTTTATTGTTTTTCGAGGAGGAGGAGTTATGGAACTTCGATTTCAATGGTCCCATCTATTCATGACCATTGCCGCCCTGTGTGTTGTCACTTCAATGGTCGTGGGAGATCCACCAGAGTCTGACCCATCTCACTATGGTCCGCTGATCATCGGGGACTTGCCCGAAGGCCTGGAACATACCAATCATGGCGCCTTCGATGGTAGTTCAGTGGCAGCAGTGTATGCCAACAATGTGCTCCAGCCGGATGACCTTCAAGGCGGTGGCTTTGATATCCCAACGGGTGGAATGCCTAGCCCGCTCTTTGGAGCACAGGAGTTCGATCAGAAGTTACTCCGTTTCGAGGAGTTTGGTTCTTCTCCCCTGGTGGATACTCCCCAGTTCGCCCTCGACGAGGCCGGGAATGTGGTTTTCGAGATGGATGCAGATGGGTTGCTGGTGCTGGATGCCGATGGACTTCCCATTCCTGTTCCTGCAACTTTCCTTCCGTTGCCAACCGGGATCGATGCTCAATCCTGTCCTGATGAACAGGCACTGGTTGATTTTATTGCTCAACCGATGAACCCGATGCCCACTCGAGCCTCCAATACTCATGCCCAGAACCAGTGGAAAACACAAATCGAGAGCTTCATTGGACGCACATGCCCGGAGATGCCCTGTGAAGGAAGACCTCCCGGAGAAGGGTGGTCGCACCAGCGCTGGGATGAGTTTCCCCCCAAGCAATTCTTCCAGACATCGATGACCGGAGCGCGTAATAACGGTGGAACTCGAGATGCTCTTCAGGGGCATGGCTATGGCTATGGTGAGATGGAAGATGAATTAGGAAATGCCCTCCCGGCGCTCGACGGCCTCGGGAATGTGATCTACCAGACAGACGACTTTGGCGAGGTCGTTTACGAGACGGATGAGGATGGCAATTACCTTTGTGAGACCGATGAATTCGGAAACCACTTGTACGAGCTCAATGCTCTCGGGGAGCCGATATTTGAAGTGGACCAGGATGGTCTGCTGGTTCTCGATGCAGACGGCTTACCGATTCCCGTTCCTGTCCTGATTCCGGTACCGGAACTGGCCACCAATGGCAGTGAATTCGGACCCGATGGACTGTACTACAACACTACTGGATTGCTCGGTTTTGATGGCCAGGCGGTTGGTACCGAGTGTCGATTCCACCCTGCATTACCCGCGCAAGTTGAATCCGCACTCTGGACATTTGACGGCACCTTTCCTCCGAAGCTATTGAAAGCCCGTTACGGAGAGCCTGTGGTGATGAGAATCCACAATGCGCTTCCGATCGATCCGGCCGCAAATCGTGGATTTGGGCTTCACACCATCTCCATTCATGAGCACAACGGCCACAATCCTGCAGAGAGCGATGGCTATATGAATGCCTTCTTCTTTCCGGGCCAGTTCTACGATTACCGCTGGCCGATGGTGGTTGCCGGCCACGACACCATCAATACCGAAGCGACGGATCCACGATGCGGTTCTCCCGATGGCAACGGTGGAATCAACATGATTCCTGGCGACTACCGGGAAATCATGAGCACCCACTGGTTCCACGATCACATGATAGATTACACGGCTCAAAACGTTTACAAGGGCAACGCTGCGATGATGAACTATTACAGTTCACTCGATCGTGGCAATGAAGGCCTGATTGATGAAGTGAATCTCAGGTTCCCCAGTGGCACAGCATTGGACTGGGGAAACCGCGACTACGATGTGAACCTGGTACTCGCCGACAAGGCATGGGACGATGAAGGCCAGCTCTGGTTCAACCCATTCAACGTCGATGGCTTCATGGGCGACAGGATTCTCACCAACTGGCAGTACAAGCCATACATGGATGTCCGAGCCAGAAAGTATCGCTTCAGAATTCTGAATGGATCCGTCTCGCGTTACATGAAGATCGCTCTGGTCAAGCAGGACGGAACACCAGTTCCTTTCCACATGATCTGTAATGATGGAAACGTCATGGAGCACGCCGTGGCCTTCGACGGCACGCTTGGAACTGAAGTGGGGATCCTGCCCACCCAGTCGATTGCAGAGCGTTATGACATCGTCATTGATTTCAGCAATTTCGTTGAAGGAGATGTGCTTCACTTCGTGAACGTGCTCGAACACAAGGGAGGAAGAAGGCCAGAGCAGGCGATTCCTCTCGAGGATGTCATCTCAGGAGCCTATCAAGCGATCGATGATGGCGATCGGTGGATCGACGGAGATCCTTGTGTCGGTAAGTTCCTTGAGTTCCGCGTAAAGAGCTATGATGGCGAAGACCTGAGTATGAATCCCCAGGACTATGTCGTTGGTGGCAAGAAGATGATCCCACTGAGGCAGCCGACTCAGGAGGAGATTGACAATGCGATCCACCGTACCTTCACATTCGGAAGAAGTTCAGGTACCGATGGTGCCCCGTGGACAGTCAAGACCGATGGTGGAGCAGGGCTGACGGCAGATGCACGGCGATTGAGTGCCGCTGCAAGCCAGGGCCAACTCGAAATCTGGCACATCGAAAATGGTGGAAATGGCTGGAGCCATCCAGTTCACATTCACTTCGAAGAAGGCATCATTCTCAGCCGGGGTGGAGAAGCACCGCCCGAGTGGGAACGCTGGGCCAGGAAAGATGTTTACCGAATTGGCCGCATGCCTGATAGCACAAGTAGCGTGGAGATCGCACTACGATTCCGTGAGTTCGCAGGCAGCTACATGGAACATTGCCATAACACGCAGCATGAGGACCACGCGATGCTACTCAGGTGGGACATCGAACATCCAGGTCAGGTGTTACTGATGCCCACTCCATTGCCCACCTACGAGGGTGTGGAGTACGTCGACACGGTAGCACTTTCCACTTTCCGGACTGGAGATGGATTCGGCCCACAGGTACTCGGATTCACCGGCGTCGGTGCTGAGAATCTCGGCTCTGGTAACGACTCGGGAGACATCAGCGGTCATGGGCCCGGTGTCGGTGTCGGAGGCGGTCCATCTCCCATCGATGACGATGACGACGATGATGACGATGACAATGATGACGATGACAACGATGATGACGATGACAATGATGACGACGACGACGACGATGACGACGACGACGACGACGACGATGACGACGACGACGACGACGATGACGATGACGATGACGATGACGACGACGACGACGATGAGGAAGACGATGACAACTAAAACTAAGGAAAATTACCAAACTCAAGGGGGCCTCAACGCCCTGTTGCTCGGCTTTATGGCCTTATTTGTGCTCTTTGCAGCCCCGGCGGTTTTCGCGCAAGTAGACCCATCGAGTGATCCCCGGCTTGGCGGGAACCGATGGGGATCTCAGTACTTTCCAAATGTGGAGTTGAAAACTCATACGGGCGAGACGGTGAGATTCTTTGACGATCTCATCAAGGACAAGGTCGTGGTGATCAACTTCATCTACACCGAGTGCCCGGATGCTTGCCCACTGGAGACGGCACGGCTGACAGAGGTATATGAGATTCTTGGAAATCGAGTGGGAGACGATGTGTTCTTCTATTCGATCAGCATCGACCCGGAGACAGATACTCCAGAGGTTCTTGCAGACTATGCAAATCGCTATCAAACCGGTCCAGGTTGGTTATTCCTGACCGGTGTGAGCGAAGAGATTGAACTGCTACGTCGCAAACTCGGACTGTACATCGATGAGATCAATAAGGATCCCAAGGACCACAATCTGAGCATGATCATCGGGAATCAGAGATCCGGTCGTTGGATGAAAAGATCCCCTTTCGAGAACCCCTACATTCTCGCCAATGAAATAGGGTCCTGGTTGCATGACTTCAAGAAGAAGAACGAGAACCAGAATCTCAACAGCTATGACGGAGAACTCCCCGAGCTTAGGACATTGACTCAGGGAGAGGCCCTATTTCGTGCACGATGTTCGGCCTGCCACAACATTGGTCAGGGTGATGGCTTGAAACGAACGGGCCCGAACCTGCTGGAAGTCACTGAAAGAAGGAAACCAGAGTGGCTCAGACGCTGGATCCAGCAACCCGATGTGATGATCCAGGAAGAGGATCCGATCGCCTTGTCGCTGTTCACAGCATACAAAAAGGTCCAGATGCCGAACCTGGAACTCAACGATCATGAAGTTTCTAGTGTGATCGAATTCTTGAAGGCGGAAAGCCGCAGAGCCTCAAAGATGGAGTCTGTAGAGGCATTGATGGCCCAGGTCGATGCAGAGATCCCTGAATGTTGTCAGAAGAACGAGGGTGCGGTTCTAGATAAAAGCATGGATACCGAAGACGTTGGCACACCGGAGGAATCAATTGCATTGGTAGAACTTCCCCCTGTTTCTGATCGGCGAGACAGGGAAAAATCCGAGGCCATGAAAAAGTCGCGAAGGTCGATGCCATTGGTCCTCGGCTGTGCTTTCGGCTTCATGGCGTTCGTAGCTCATCGGAAGAAATCCTGAACAGGATGGATTGAGCTTTTACTTGATATTCAGTTCGCTTGAGAAAGGGGGTCTGACCGCAGCGGCGGTCAGGCCCTTTTATTAATTGGAAACAGAGCATCTTCCAGATCGAAAAATAATTGATGTTGCAGCGGAGAGCTCCATGCAAGGAATTGAGTTCGCTGATTGTAGAGATCTGCTCAGGGACAGGCGGTGAAACTGGCGCAGCCGAGCACCGGGGTCCCGGGGTCATTGCCACAATCGGGGAAGGGCGCAGGAGGTGCAGGCCCCATACCATTGATGTAGTTGAGCAGGTACAGGGCATCGGCCAGATCGATCCCGAGATCGCCGTTGGCATCGGCAGCCTCCATGCACGGTGGGATCGTTCCCTGGTTGAACAGATAGGCGAGACTGAAGATCGGATC